>CAYQOU010000006.1:0-65584 GCA_964419255.1 uncultured Fibrobacterota bacterium
CTTGGCATGGCCCTGACCGTCAGTGTCATCGGCTCACTGGGCGGTGTCATCGGCGGGAGTCTGTTTCAGGAAAAGAACCGTCCCGCGATGCAACTACTCCAGAAAGGTGCGCGCTTTCTGGGTGGCGCGGCAATAGTGCTGATCGGGGCAATGATGGTGTTTTGAAGCAATGTGTACATGAGAAAAATGGGTGACTGTGTAAATTGAGGGCAACGATTCACCTATGGTATCATTCAATTGGAAAAAATGCCAAAAAAAGCCTTTCAAACTCGATTTTCAGCCTGGAAATCGCAAAAAAAGAGTCTTGAGGGCTCTTTTCATCGTCAAGATTCGGCGAAAACGGTGCAAAGTGAGCTGATTGTGACCATAATGCCGTCGACTGCAAGGACTAACTCTTCAGGAACGAATGTGCAATAGGTTCCGATGATTTTACGACCGGCTTTTTTGGCATCCATAAGCTCTTTGATTCGCAACCCATGCACCTCCGACATGACAAAATCGAAATAGCTCATTGCATCAGGGCGATTCTTTTGAGACAGGAATATATCACCATAAGACCGTGATAAAACCTCAAGCAAGGCATCATGGGCTTCGAGATTCAAACCAAGCTCCGTCCACATGGGACGATAATCGACAGATGCTTCAGACATATCGACCACTTTCAATAGAGAATATAAATTGAGATTCACATGTTTCACATCAGTACTATATAAGGAGCTGCAGTCGATACAATTGCTTGCGGCGAATACTTTTCTTGAAAGCATGAATCGAGCGGAAAAGGAATAAAAAAAGGCGGGAAATAAAACGGCCCACAGGCCAAAAGAAGGGCTGAGATTGGACATTTTTTACGTATTCCTTGCATGTTCAGATACTACCAGACCGGTCTTATCCTCGATGCGTTGCTTTCAGGCAACTCCTTTGGTGTTTACTTTTAATTCAATGAAACTTTATACATAATAAAATAGATACGGTAAAGAGCGGAGCAAAGGATAGATACATCGTTGAAGCACGATGATCAAACCACCGATCCAGCGTACGGGATGAGGAGGTCTTCTGGGATCGTCCAGAAGAAGGTCCAATCCCAGGGATACACCGAGACTAAGCGGTACCATGTGTACCCTCCATGATTCTGCTCAGCATATCCATATCGAGGCAGTGCCTTACGACATTCGCAAGATTGTCGATGTCTCTGTTGAGTATGACATTTCGTTCAACGATGATATCCTGTAAAGGTGCTAGCCCTTTTTTCTCACGCAGTGTGTTAATCATCGCAGCCGCGATTGTCGATGTGTCAAACAGGCCGTGCAGATATGTTCCCGCAACGTTCCCCGACTCGTTGGCAACCCCGATAACCGCGGCACTGCCGGACTCATTATTCCTGGTGGTAAAGGGACGGCTGTCCGGTCCATATTCGCTCTGTCCCATATGAATTTCGTAGCCACTTACCTGAACGCCATTACAGCCGGCAAACAGCCCGTGCGGTGTGCTTTGGATCGTAACCTGCGTTTGCTTTGTTGTTTTTTCCTCATGAAACACTGTTTTCATATCAAGCAGCCCCAGTCCCGGTTCTCCATTACACCAACTCTCGCAATGACCGGGATCCAAAATCTCCATTCCCAACATTTGAAATCCGCCGCAGATGCCCAGCACCGCTCCGCCGCTTTCCGCGTAGCATACGAGAGCCTGGGCAAGTCCGGTTTTCTTCAATACCTGAAGATCCCCGATTGTGGATTTGGTTCCGGGAAGAATGATTACATCCGGCCGGCCGATAGTATCAACGGAGTCGCACCACCTGAGCCTGACCCCCGGAACAGCCTCCAGGGCAAGGAAATCAGTATAGTTTGAAATGCGGGGCAGACGGATAACGCAAATATCAATATCCGACTGAGAATATGCGACTCGATCGAACCGGTGTGTCACTCCGTCTTCTTCGTCAATCGTATGATTTATCCAGGGAACAACACCCAGCACCGAAACGCCGCATATCTGCTGCAACTGGTCAAGTCCCGGCTGGAGCAGGCAGAGGTCTCCGCGAAATTTATTAATGACAAAGGCTTTGACCCGATCCCGTTCATGCTTATCAAGAAGTTCGATAGTCCCGACCAGCGCCGCAAATACGCCGCCTCTGTCGATGTCACCGACAAGAAGCACCGGAGCATCGGCCATTTCAGCCATACCCATGTTGACAATATCGTTTTTTTTCAGATTGATCTCAGCTGGACTTCCAGCCCCCTCGATAACCATGATATCGTAATCCGCGGCAAGTGATTCATAGCATTTTCGTATGGATTCCCGTAGCTTTTCGCGCGTCTTGTGCCATTGCCGCGCTTTCATGGTGAACGCCGGTCTGCCTTTCAGGACAACTTGCGAACAGTTATCGGATGATGGTTTGAGAAGCACGGGGTTCATGCGAACATCAGGCTCAACTCCCGCGGCATACGCCTGTACAACCTGCGCACGCCCCATCTCAAGTCCGTCACGGGTGACAAAAGAATTGTTTGACATATTCTGTGCCTTAAACGGCGCAACCCGATATCCATCCTGACGAAAGATCCGGCACAGTGCAGCAGCGATAAGCGATTTGCCGCTGGAGCTGGCCGTTCCCTGTATCATTAAAGATTTCGCACTCAATTTTCTAACTCCTCGATTTTCTCATCAATCCGTAGGCTGGCTTTCAATATCTCCCTCGAGATGAAATCCCCCTCCTACCATTTCCTGTAAAGGGTATTCCGTCAATGAGAATTTTAACGTATTCTCCTTTCAGACCGTTGAGTACGATGTTTGTTTGTGTTCGTGCCGGATCAATATCAACGCCAAGTATTCCGTCGAGCATCTCCATGGCGTTGAAGAAGCCCCCGCTTTCGATTTGCCGCTTAGTGGCGACCTCTACATCTTCCACCACCAGATCGGCACTCATCGAAGACTTACTCGCCGTCACCACCATGCGATCAAGATTCATGGCCGGATGATCCGATTGTGAAGTATCTTTCGGGAAGGTAACGACATCGGCATCAGAGGGTTCGGTTTCTTTTTCTTTGGAACAGGCCGCTGAAATACAAAACAACGCAGACAGCAAAACCACTGGCGCGGCTGCACGCAAAACAAGGGACGAACACAAAATGATTGCCTTTCTGAACCTCAAACCATGAAGGTTCAAAAAAATATCGAAAACTCTTTCAGGTAGGTCTCCTGGCTTTCCCGGTGCTGTCGGCCTTCCCATCCCGCAGAGCGAGACAGTGACCTGGATTGACAGCCCCCGCGCATACCATTAGCGCAGTATTGGGATTACAGTGGCAGGACCGCTCCGGATTCTCACCGGTATTCCCTGGCACCTGAAATGCAAGAAAAATGTAACCTAAAATAGGTTTATGTGCATAGCATTGGCAAGAGGCACACCGGATTTGCGTGATCATTTGAAAATAATGGTGTTGATGATACCTATTGCTTGAATGAGAGAAATATCTTAAAGCTACATTCGCAATTTTCACAGACAACTTCACTAAAAAAACGAAGCTGTCGCCACTTTGGACAATAGAAACCTCTTGTCTCCTCCGGCCAAGGCCTTTTGTTAAGCGGACAGGCAACAATTCCTGCCGAAAGCACGCCTCGTATAATGTATTTTACTTACCGATACTATCTTTGATTTCATGACAATTTGAGGCTCTATGCTGCTTGCAACACTTCCCTTCTCCGATCCGGTGCTTATTTTCGCCGCTGCTATGCTTCTGATCCTTCTGGCGCCACTTCTTGCCCGCAGGCTTCGTCTGCCCGATGTCGTGGGGCTGCTTCTGGCCGGTATCATTGTTGGGCCGTATGGATTCGGTATCCTTGCCCGGGATGATACCATCGAGCTTCTCGGGATCGTGGGCCTGCTTTTTATCATGTTTTCGGCAGGCCTGGAGATCGATCTCAATCAGATGCGGCGAAATAAGAACCATACCGCCGTGTTTGGGCTTATCACCTTCTCCATCCCCATGATCCTGGGCATCGCCATGGGAACGACGTTGTTTGGGATGAGTGTTCCGGTGGCGATTCTTCTGGCCAGCATGTTTTCATCCCATACCCTGGTCACCTACTCTATCGTCAATAAGCTGGGACTCACCAAATCGCCCTCGGTCACCACCACTCTGGGGGGTACGATTCTGACCGATACCCTGGCGCTGCTTATTCTGGCGATTATCGCCGCCTCCAGCAAGGGGGAGATCAGCCCAAGTTTTTGGATTCAGCTCTTTTCGTACATGGCGATATATGTAACGGCGGTGATTATTCTTGTTCCTCTGGTGGCGCGGTGGTTCTTCCGCTCTCTGAATGTGGATGAAAACGTACAGTTTGTGTTTGTGATCGCCCTCACCTTTCTGGTGGCCTATCTGGCCCATGTCGCGGGGCTTGAGCCGATCATCGGGGCGTTTCTGGCGGGCCTGACACTCAATGCGTTTATTCCGGGAAAAAGCCTTCTCATGACAAGAATTCACTTTGCGGGAGATGCGCTTTTCATTCCATTTTTCCTATTGTCGGTAGGAATGCTTGTCAATATCGAGCTTCTTCTCACCGGGAGTCGGGCATGGTTGATTTCCATTGGCATGACCGCTGTGGCGCTGGTGTCAAAGTACATTGCTGCCGATCTGACCGGCAGAATCCTCAAATATAACGGAAGCGAAAGATCTTTGATCTTTGGTCTAAGTGTCAACCAGGCAGCTGCAACCCTGGCGGCGGTGCTTGTAGGCTATGAGCTTGGTCTTTTCACCGAAAACATCATCACCGGCACTATTTTGATGATTGCAGTCACCTGTATTGTCGGATCGATCTTTACCGACAAGGCGGGACGAAAGGTCGCCTTACAGGAAGAGCGGGCGGAAGTTTCTCCCGAGACTTACCAAAACCGAATTCTGATTCCGCTGGGCGGCCGCGAGGGGGCCCGTGAGCTTCTTGATATCGCCTTTCTTCTGCGGGAACGCTCTTCACACGAGCCGCTTTATCCCATACGGGTCGTGCAGGAGGGAGGGGATACTGACGCACAGGTCGCCTCCGCCGAGAAGATACTTGCGCATACGGTTGTGCGTTCCATGGCGGCCAACGTTCCGGTGATGCCTATCACCAGTGTCGATATCAATGTCATCTCCGGGACACTTCGTTCGATGAAAGACTACCGTATCTCTACGGTCGTGATGGCCTGGAACGGCATACCGGGGCATAAAACACGGGTTTTTGGCCGTAATATCGATGCCATCGTGGAGCGCAGCCGCCAATTGATCATGTTAAACCGTATCATAAGACCGGTCAACTCGGTGGGCCGCCTTGTGGTGATTCTTCCTCCCTTTGCACAAAGAGAAGTCGGATTCGGGCAGCTGACCGCTACAATCCGAACCCTTGCGGACCAGGCGGGCGCATCGATACTGGTTATCTGCGACTGCGATACCCAGGCAGCTACGGAGGATCTGATAAGCAGCGTGCGACCGACTGTGCGTATACACTTTGCGTCATACACCTCATGGAAAAGTGTATTGGATGAGGTGCGTAAGCAGCTTCGGCCGAATGACTGGCTTATGCTGATGAGCGTGCGTAAGGGTGAAATCGCCTGGCAGCCAACGCTTGACAAACTGCCGAAGCAGACCGCGGTCATGTTTCCGGACAATACATTCTCCGTACTCGTATCGCCCACTGAGCGTTATGTCACACTGAAAAGCCCCGAAACGACCTCCCAGATCTTTACGGTCTTTAAGGAGGAGCGCATTCTTCTGTCGATTGATACATCCGACTGCCGCGAGGTTATTCACCTGCTTTTGGAGAGATACTACGAGGAAGGCAAAGAGATGCAGCGGCTTGAGGAAGAGCTTTACCTCATGAGCCAACACGAACCGGTGGAGCTGATTGAGGATGTGGTGCTACTTCACACCTATGTAAAAAGCGTGAATGAGACGGTTACATTTCTGGGCGTATCAAATCAACCGCTTGAGATCCCGCTTGCATCCGGTAATCCCCGCGCAGTCATCATACTTCTTGATCCGGAAGGTCAGGAACCGGCCAAACATCTCGAAGCCCTGGCAAACATCGCCAAACTGATCCGCATCCCCGGTGTAGTGGAAATATTGGAACAGGTAAATGATTTTGACTCTCTTGTGCTGGAGATTGCCTCCCGGACTGAGGAATAAAAATAACTAGCAATGAGCTAATGTGAGTTATGTGGAAATAAAACGTGAGTAGGCTTCTTTTTCCCAGTATAGAGCACGGAGAGGGCTGAAAATTATAAGCTGAGCTGTTCTATCGCGGCAAATCACACAGAACCACTCGATTCAGGTATAAAGCATACGATTGGGTCTCTTCATAACCGTCAAATTTAATTCTTCACACAAATCAGCTGCGCTGCCGCCGCCTATTGAAACGCCATCGATACGGTGCACCGAAACCACACCCATGAGCGCATTGGTCATGAAAACGCAATCGGCTTTTTTCAGTTCATCAAGGGTTATGAGGCGCGTTTCTACGGTTTCGCCCCGGGATTGCAGTAGATCGCACACTGCTTTTTCCATCGTTCCGGGAAGTACATGTTCCGAGGCAGGCCGATACCAGATACCGTCGATTATACAGAGAATATTTGCCGTAGCAGTCTCACTCACTGAGCCGTCATAGTTTAGTATAATCGCCTCATCCGCTCCCTGTTTTTTGGCCCATTGGTTGGCTATTTTGCTAAACATATAATTCATGGTTTTATGAGAAGACAGATGAGAGTACCTCCTGTTCGGATAAGCGGCACAATACAGCCCGTCCCTTCCGACAGTTTTCAGACGATGAACGTATGGCCGGGCAGTAACCATCATCGACATGGTATCTGGCTTACCCGATTCTCCGGCCGCTGCAAGTACCTTTACAGCAGCGACATCTTCGTACAGTCCGCTACGATCAATGACCTGGCGTATAATATCATTCCAGGTAACATCGGGCGGTTCTGTCCCGAAAAAGTGCTGCCAGGATTTGTTAAACCGCTGGAGGTGCTGCTCCAGACGGCAGGGCACACCGTTTTGGACACGTATGGTTTCGAATATTCCGTACCCGTAAACAAATCCATCGCCGGTAACCGGCGCACTGATGCCCTCCAACGGCATGAACTTTCCATTGTACCATGCGATGAGGGAAGGCTTTTTACTTTTCGCGGATACTCCGCTGATTGCATGCATCAGTGTCTGCCCCTTATGCAGCGTCTCTTCGAATTCGTCGGCCGGATCCGAATCGTACACGATACCGCCTCCAACAGAATACACAAGTCTACTGTCCTTGATTGTAGCTGTACGGATAGCGATTGACAGGTCCATTGTATCATGAAAACCAATATAGCCGATAGATCCGGTGTAGATATGACGTCGGACCGGTTCGAGTTCATCTATAATTTCCATAGATCTGATCTTCGGACAACCGGTAATCGATCCACCCGGAAACGTTGCACGAACCAAATCGACCATATCCTTATCATCGTCAAGCACACCATCAATGATAGAAACTAGATGGAATACATTTTCGTATGCTTCCACGCGCTTATGCTCACGCACCTTCACCGATCCGGCCGAGCAGACCTTCCCGATATCATTTCGTAAAAGATCAACAATCATCGACAGCTCGGCATCATCTTTACGGCTGTTTGCAAGCTGGTCCCGGTTGGCGGCGTCCTCCTGTGGTGTTTTACCCCTGGGTTTAGTACCCTTGATCGGACGGGTTTCAACACGTCTCCCACGAGCTTCAATGAATCGTTCCGGTGAAGTGGAAACGATATGATGATCACCGGCATTAATGTAGGCAAAAAAAGGTGCCGGATTTCGTTGAAAGAGGGTAGAAAAAAGTGTGAAAGCATCGCCTTTAAAAGCCGTTTCGAACCGTTGAGACATGTTTACCTGATACACATGGCCGCGTGCGATATAATCACGTATAGTTTCGATCGAACGCATATATTCATCACGAGCGAAACCGGATTTCAAACCGGTGCCGGTCTCGGGAGGTTTTGCTGCGCCCGCTGACACACCTTTTCTCAAGGCATACTCAAAAGATTCTATACGCTGTTGCGCATTACCGGCGGTCTCAGAAACGTATAGTGTTTTCTTTTTCTCAAAACGATCTTCAACTAAAATTATCGATGGTGCAACCATATACAGATGAGGCAGATGTAAATCCTCTATACTTGTCCTGGGAAGAACTTCTATGCAATCTTTCAGATCATAGGATAGGTAACCCATTAGACCGGCGCAAATCGGAAGCGGATATTCGGTGTCCGGCAATTTGTAGTACCGACATATGTATTGCAAAAAATTCAGAGGATCAGCCTCTATAGTCTTTGAGCATCGTTCCGATTCAATTGTTACACGATTCAGATCTGCTTTTAATGAAAGCCACGGATGTATGCCCATGATATTGTATCGGGCACAATCGGCAGCTCCACCGCTGATGAGCGTGACGGTTCCGGGAAGGTGAGCAAATCTCGATGCGATCTCAAGAAATGAAAGACCACTTTGCAAAGCAATCGAAACCACACGATGCGAAGGTTGGGGTAAAAATTCAAGTATCGACTCAAAAGAAGTAGTCATGTCAATCGCTCCTGAAGCGGACCCATTCTGAGAAAATTCTCGATGATTGTAAATCCATTCTCTGTAAGAAAGCTTTCCGGGTGAAACTGTACGCCATGAAGCGGAAAGACGCGGTGGGATAAGCCCATAACAACGCGATCCTCTGATCGTGCGGTGACTACCAGTTCTTTACTAACCTTATCAGCTGCAAGCGAGTGGTAACGGGCAACTATGGTGGGCAACCCGACTCCTTTGAAAAGCCCCGTTTGATTGTGTTCCACAGCACAGGTCTTGCCATGCATAGGCAAAGGTGCTCGAACAGTTATTCCACCAAATGCTTCGTTGATACACTGCAAGCCCAGACAGACGCCAAGAATCGGAGTAGATTTGTATAATCGAAGGATTAAGTCAATAGAAATACCGGCCGATGAGGGATCTTTGGGTCCCGGGCTGATAACAATATAATCAGGTGATCGTTGAGCTACGTCCTCGACCGAAATCTTATCTGCCCTGAATACAGATACATCAATAGGATATGTACGAAACATCTGCACTAGATTAAAAGTGAATGAGTCGTAATTATCTATAACAAGTAGTGACCGATTCATTATCCACTTCCCTTACAACATAGTATACCCGCCATCGACGGGCAGGTATGTTCCTGTCATGAATTGAGAAAGATCACTTGCAAGAAAGAGTATGGCACCGGCGATATCACGCGGAAGTCCATTGCGCTGCAACGGGCAATTGGTAGCTGCAGTTTCTTTGATTTTGTTTGACATCGCCGCGGTCGCATCTGTTAAAGTTAATCCGGGAGCAACAGTATTAATACGAACCCCATCCGGCCCCAGCTCAATAGCCAATGATCGTACGAATGCGTCAAGTGCCGATTTCGCAGCACTATGTGCGGCATACCCGGGATGAGGATGTTTAGACATAGTGCTGGAGACGGCAATTATGCTGCCACTTTTCCGTTCGGCCATTTCAGGAATAACCTCTTGGGAAAGCAGAAAGAGCGATTTAATTTCGTTTGTCAGTTTACGCTCGAATTCAATCCAGTTGCTCTCCTTAAACGGCTTGATTTCAAAACCGATTGCAGCGTTAGAGACGACTACGTCGATTTTTCCATAATGACCGCGCACCTTTTCAATGAGGGACTTTACCTCCTTCGGGTCAGTCGTATCCCCTTGAAATATTTCGGCCTCTCCGCCATCCTCCTGAATGATCTCCTTTACCATCATTGCACGTTCTTCACTCTTCAGATAGTTAACAGCCACCGACGCACCCTGACTTGCAAGAAGGCGTACCGTGGCCCTGCCGATACCACGGCTTCCACCGGTCACGAGCACAACTTTATTTTCGAGAAGTCCGGGTGCCCGCACCTGACTGATGTTGAACCCGCTTGTCCGGGTCTTTTCAATGAATGTATCGCCATCGTCGTCTGGGGATTTATACGCATCATCCAGGCTTTCCGCAATTTCATTGAGATGAGGATATTTGAAAATATGCGAAAGACCAATTTCTACTCCCAGGTGTTCCTTGATTCTTGCAATTAGACGAGTCGCTGACAGAGAATGGCCTCCCAGTTCAAAGAAATGAGCCCGCTTTCCGATACTGTCTTCTGCAATTTCTAGCACTTCCGACCACAACTCGGCAAGCGTCCGCTCCATTTTGGTTGTGGGAGCCTCATAGATATCACTCTGCTGAAGGATGCCGGAGGAAATTGTTAGTGCTTTACGATTAAGCTTCCCATTTGGTAATTTTGGCATCTCATCCAGGGTGATAAAAGCGGTGGGAACCATATAGGAAGGCAGTCTTTGATCGAGGAATGCCCGTAATTGACTGATATCAATATTGTTATCCGGCTTTGGGATATAGAATGCAAGCAGCTGCCCCTTTTCTCCAACCACCGCCCGTAAGCCCATTCCCTCAAATTCACCCATCACCTTTTCCACATGGCGCACATCAACGCGAAATCCTCTAACCTTTACCTGGAAATCCCACCGCCCCATAAATTCCAGATTTCCGTCAGGAAGATAACGTACAACATCTCCAGTATTATAAATGATACCGCCATGTTCCTTACTGAATGGGTTTTGCTTGAACCGTTCCTTTGTGATATCGTCCAGATTATGATACCCCAGAGCCATGCCAGCTGACGCCACATGTGCTTCACCGGGTACTCCTTCCGGAACAGGTCGTCCCTGGCGATCAAGCACATATATTTTTGTGTTCTGGATCGGTCTACCTACGGGCACAAAGCCCTGCGCGTCATCGAAATCGGTGGCATCGTAGTAGGCGATATCGTTAAGCTCGGTACATCCATAGTTGTTAAGCAATCGAGCCTGGGGAATGACAGATCGAAACAGTAATACGATTTCGGCGGTAAGTGGCTCCCCGGCAGTAAAACAGTAACGCAGGGAAGGAAGTGTAATGCCGGTCTTTTTCATATACGCAAGGACAGATTGCATATGTGAAGGGACCAGATTTACCCGGCTCGCATTACATTTACGAAGTGCGTCAACAAACAGGGACGGATCTTTAACCGTCTCAGTGTCAATAAAAATCAGCGGGCAGCCATTAAGCAATCCGGCAAAAATTTCTTTCACCGAAACGGCAAAAGCAATGGTAGTCTTCTGTACGATCATTTCATCGTCAGCAAAAGGCCACCTGGTTTCCATATTACTCAGCCAATTTATAAGCTGCCTGTGCGGTATTCTCGCGCCCTTTGGTATACCGGTCGAACCGGATGTGTACATCAGATATGCCAGATCATCCGGCCTTATTGATACAGTGGTCGGTGCAGGAATCTCATCATGAAAAAGCGGTAGCTTCTCCTCAACAACACAGCACGTATCCTTCGTCAGGCCAAATTGCTTTTTCTGCTTTTCTGTACATATGGTCAGTCTCGGATCGGCATCCCGGGTAATCAGACGTAAATACTTTTCCGGATAGGATGGATCAAGGGGAACGTAGGCCGCCCCGGCTTTCCATATCGCGAGAATAGCCGCCAGTGCGGAGGCATTTCGTTCCATGCAAACAGCAACGATCTCACCCGGTTTCACGCCACGCTGAAGCAGTGTCGCCGCATATGCGTTTGCAGCCGCGGCTACATCCCTAAAGCGCCATTGTCCAAAAGAATCCAGGCAGGCAATGGCATCGGGCGTTTTAGCCACCTGTTCATCCCAACGGGTAACAAAATCAGGAAGATTTTCAATCGACCGATTCGTCTGATTGAATTCTACAAACAAACGCCGGCGATCCGCTTCGGTAAACATTGTCAATTCAGACAGCTTTCTCTTGCCATTTTCCATCATCTCGCGCAGCAGTTGTTCATGATGTTTCAAGATATTTTTCAGAGTAGATGCATTATATAAATCCGAAGCATACATCACCTCGACTTGCAGGTCATTTCTGTTTCCGGTGTATGACAACTCGATTTCACATCGTGCGATAGCATTCTTACCCGTTGCCGTTCGGTATCCTTCATAGCCGGGGTATGAGCCAAACTTGACACCTCCGGGAAGAGAATGCTCAAGATGGGTTCGGGGAAAGTTCTGGTGACGGATAACCAGTGGTACAAGCGAACTCGTTGCATCACCGCGCTCAACCGCCGAAGAATAGACGATGCGCTCGAAAGGTACGGTCTGATGATCAAAACCGCCAAGAGCAACCGAGCGCACTGCACCCATAAAATCATCGACAGTCACATCTTCGTCAACAAAAATTCGCAATGGAAGTATGTTGACAAAAAAACCGATCATTCTTTCAACCTCCGGAAGAATCCTGCCGGAGGTTGTCGTTCCGATGCAAAGATCTTCCTTACCGGTATAACGTTTGACAGTCAATGCAAATCCGGCAAGAAGACACATAAACATCGTACACCCATGGGATTGGGCAAACCTTTCCAGTGATTCTGAAAACTCCTTGGGATAAGAATACTCCAACCTCTCACTGATACTGCCGCTGTTTGGGGTCCGCAGAAAATCGGTAGGTAATTCCAGTGATGCTTCATATCCCTCAAGGTGTTTGTGCCAATAGGCCAAATCTTTTGAATGATCAAGTTGTCTCTGCCAGTGAACAAAATCTGTATATTGAACGGGTAGTGACTCCAGCTGATGATGCCGCCCGGCCGAAAAAGCTTCATAGAGATGCAGTAACTCAGAGAAAAGGATATTCTCTACAGACCATCCATCTGCGGCGATATGATGCACATTTAGAAGCAACAGGTGACGTTTCGGATTGATTCTGAGAAGCACACCCCTGATGATTGGCCCTTTCTCAAGATCAAATACATGGCGTGCGTTTTCTTCGATGTAACCTTGAATGTCGCTTTCATCAATGTCGATAAGAGGTAGTGAAAAGTCGCTCCTTTCTGTGATTATCTGCACCATTTCCCCATGAGCATTTGTCGTAAAACATGCCCTCAACGTTTCATGCCGATTCAGTATTTCTGTAAGACTCCTGTTTAAAGCAGAAACATCCAGGCTTCCTTCAAGAACAAACACCACGGGAATATCATAGCTGAGGTCCTGGGGATTTTTACGTTTAAGCAACCACATCCTCTCCTGAAACCATGAGAGTGGATGTTCTTTGGCCTCCCGTTTAACCGGTACTATAGTCGTTCTTTGAGTCATTGTACATTTGCCTCCGAAAAGCAAATCGTGTTGCTTTCTCCATTAAATATCTGAATTAAATATCTGATGCTGATTAACGAAATTATATAATAAGTGCTTAATTTCAGTGATGTTATCCTAAACAAATCATTCTTTATTATGAGCACGATACATGATCTTCGTCGATATATCATTCTACCAGTATCGCACAAGTTACCAAAATCAAGGTGCTGTATTCAATCACTCTTAAGAATCTGTAACCTTTTTGTTCCAAAGGTAGTCCAGAGCTGTGATGATAAATCGTTCAATTATACATGCGGATACTGCAGTTATTTATACTCACTCACAATTGGCCACGATCCGTTTCGGCTATGTAAAATACCTATTTAACTCCATGAAAAAGCAATATATATCCTGCCTGTTTGTGAGGGACATTGGATGAGAATGAGATATTACGAAATTCACTCGCAAAAGAGCATACATCTCCTCTGATAAGCTTATCTATCAGTTAGACTTATCATTCTATGTCTTCTCGATTAGCAAAAAGTAAATACTGCGCACAATTAGGCGGTGTTTGGATACCCGGGATCTTCCCGATCAATGATTCCTCTCCCCCTCTCCCATTATTTTCACCAGTACTTCTTTTATCTGATCGAAGCCAAAGGGCTTTTGCAGAAAGCCTTTGGCGCCATTCTCGATTGCATGTTGTACGTTTTCAGTCAGCGTGTAGCCCGAAACCATGATAGCATTGATTTGCGGGTCGATTTCCTTGAGTTTAAAAAAAGTTCTCCCACCATCCATACCCGGCATAACCATGTCAATAAATACCGCCCGTATATCTCTGTGTTTATCTCGAAACACAGATACTGCCTCTTCTCCACTGTCCGCAACCATGACGCTATAACCCAGAGAGCTGATCATATCCTTTATGGTCTGCGATACATCCCTGTCATCGTCTACTATCAGAATTTGCTCTTCTCGAACACTATTCAGAAATACATTCTTCTTTTTATCACCAGCTGAAACCTTATTGGTGATCGGCAGATACAGGTTGAAGGTAGTCCCTTTTCCTAATGTACTATCCACGGTAATCGCCCCACCATGACTCTTGGCAATTCCATATACGGCGGCCAACCCCATACCGGTGCCCTTATTTTCCTTTTTTGTGGTGAAAAACGGTTCAAAAATATGGTCCAACACATCTTTCTCGATTCCGGTTCCGGTATCCTTTACCGAAACTACTACATAATTGCCAGTCTGAAAGGTAAAGCTCAGATCCCTGCCGAAATTCTGATCAAGGTGTTGGTTGAATGTTTCGATGGTTAGAATGCCACCATCGGGCATTGCATCTCGGGCGTTAAGTGCAAGATTCAGAATTGCATTCTGCAGATGTGAAGCACCGCCCCAGACATAGGGAGAAGCCGCTTCAGTCAACGATTGAATAGTAATATTCTTTTGCATGCTTCTGTTAAGCAGGTTTATCGTTTCGACGACTATACTGTTGATATCAACCACCTGCTGATCATACATCCCCTGCCTGGAGAAAGCCAGAAGCTGTTTCGTTAAATCGGCGGATCTTTTACCCGAGTTATAAATCTGATTGAGTACCCTCTTAGCCTCCGAGCTCATTTCATGTCTGTTCAGAAGAAACTCACAATATCCCTGAATGATTGTCAGATGGTTATTGAAATCGTGAGCAACACCACCGGCAAGCTGCCCGACCGCTTCCATTTTTTCTATCTGATGCAGCCGGGCATTGGCTTTCTCAAGCTCCTGGGTCCTTTTTGAAACCATATCCTCAAGGTTATTCTTATATTCCTCCAATCTCCTCTCAGCCTTTAGTCGCTCGGTGTTCTCTTTTTGAAGTTTACGAATAAGGGAACTTATGGTACCGATCACTATTGCAAACAGTATATGCATAATATTGCCCAACACCGATTCCATACTGAGAATATCATACGTCTGTATGTTTATCGTCTCTATAATCGTTGCGGTCAGAAATCTACTGATGGCATGCATGATAAGTCCGGGAATGATTCCCCACCACCAGGCGATAAAGAAAATCGGTATCAACCCCAGATTAGCCGCCATCGTGCTTTCTGCGGCAGCAAAAGACACCCAGAACGCCAGGGAATACAGAACCGACAGAATGACTATGGTTAATGTACAACTCCTGAGAGGTGGTTTAATGATACTCATAGGATGTCACTTCTCCCGATAGTAAAAGACAATATTTGGTAAAAAAAAGATAAGACATTACTGGCACCAGGGATGAAATCAAAAATAAATCACTACCTAACCCCAAAATCATGAAGAAATAGACACCAGCGTCTTTTTCAACTGCTCATAACTGAAAGGCTTTTGCAAAAATACTGCGGCCCCATTATCCAGTGCATGTTGAACATTTTTAGTCACCGAAAACCCGGATATTATCACCGCCCTTATATCCGGGTTTATTTCCTTAAGCTTTGTGAATGTCTGCCCTCCATCCATACCGGGCATGAGCATATCTATGAAAACATATGTTATGTCTTTGTGTTTGCCGCGATACAATGAAACCGCTTCCTCACCGCTGCCCGCAACCAGGACCCGATAGCCAAGCCCCTTAAGCATTTGCCTGATTGTCTGAGAGACCTGCTGGTCATCATCCACAATTAGCACCTGCTCATCATAAGTTGTGCCCAATGTCAGGTTTTCCTTTTCATATTTTTCAGCCCGTTTTTGCGTTACGGGAAGATACAGGAGAAAAGAGGTTCCCTCACCGATTTTTGAGTCAACGGTGATGGCTCCCCCGTGACTCTTTGCAATCCCGTATACCGCTGCCAATCCCATCCCCGTGCCCTGCTGCTCTTTTTTAGTCGTGAAAAACGGCTCGAAAATATGGTCAATCACCCCTTCTTCGATTCCCGTTCCGCTATCCACAACAGAAACAACAACATAGTCGCCAGGCTGAAATGAAAACCCATGAACCTGACCAAGCGATTCGTCGAGGGATTTATTCTCTGTCTTTATGGTCAACACTCCCCCGTTCGGCATAGCATCGCGCGCATTGAGAGCCAGATTCAGTACTGCGTTCTGAAGTTGTGCGGAACCTCCCCATACCCAGGGATACGTCGCCTCAGATAACGGTATGAGCGTAATGTTCTTATGTATACTTCGCGAAAGAAGATTTGCCGTTTCATTGACGACTTCATTCATATCGACAACCTGCATTTCGTACATTCCCCGACGGGAAAATGCCAGCAGCTGTCTGGTAAGATCGGCCGATCTTCTCCCCGAGTGATTGATCTGCTTAAGCACCCTTCTCAATTCCGGATCCAGTTCTGTTCGCCCAAGAAGAAACTCGCAATAGCCCTGAATAATAGTCAGATTGTTGTTGAAATCATGAGCGATACCACCCGCCAGCTGTCCAATAGCTTCCATCTTTTCAATCTGATGTAGCCTCCTGTTTGCACTATCAAGCTCCCGGGTTCTGAGTGCGACGAGTTCCTCGAGATTGGCCTTGTACTCCTTAAGCATATCCTCGGCCTTTCTCCTTTCCTCCACTTCCCGCTGAAGTCTGCGAATGAGAGCGCTAAACGAGCCAACCACCACCGCAGACATGATATACATGCCCGTCCCCAGAACGCTTTGTAAGCTTAGGATTCCATGAGTTTCAACATCTGCGAAGGAAATCATTATCGATGTCCATACAGTATTCACGCATTGCATTATGATTCCCGGAATGATCCCCCACCACCAGGAAACGAAGAATACCGGGATGAGGCTGAAGGCTGTCACGATAGTATCTTCAACCAAATTAAAACAGGTGTAGAATATGGCCGCATAAAGAAAGGAAAAAATGAGGATAGAAAATGCAGGGCTTTTAAATGGAGGCTGAATTCTTATCATCGCGAAATTTTTCGTCTTGGATATGCTGGTTCCCAAATGATGGTCAATAATATACTTATTGAGAGAATAGAATGCACAGATGCCCCCCCAAAAAAGACTCAAAAGCTTGAAACAATAAACATACACTCAACTGCGCGATTTTCTATCGGCGATTCGCTCAACTCCTGAAAACTTGAGAGCTTCAGCGATCTTGAAATTTCTTGGACGGCTATTCCGCACGACTGCCCCATTGCCTCAAATGCTTCTGTACTCCCGGGATTGCGCGATTCAGCCCCCCAACGCAATGTTTATGGCAGGGTAAAGTTATATTTTTTTGGCAGCAGAATGTGAGGCTATGAAGGCCAAACAGGCACCACATGGAGCAGTTTTGGAAACAAAACAGCCGTAACATTATAAGCAGAGTTTGCTGAATTGCCGCGGGTGAAAAGAAACCGCATCCTGTTACTCCGCGAGAATCATTGTTCCATGGCCTGTTGTAGAAAATGCTTACCCAATGTAAAAGATCACTATTGCCGCGGTCATGAGAACAGCCGCAAAAATCCTCCTAATGAAGATGTTTTTGTCTGTTTTCTGCTCGAGCGATACATGACCCATATGCGCTACGGCGGCTCCGATAATGATCGACAGAATGCCGCGGGTAGACTGGACGATGTTTCCATAAACCACTCCGATTGTGGCGAAGCATGAGAACAGAAAAAACATCCCGCAAAACCAGCTGATTGCGTAGGGAGTTGCTCCTTTCCAGTGCTCCGGCCGGTGTTTTCGGCCAATGAGGGCGAACGGAACGGCCACGATACCGCAGAGAAGGTATAGAGCAGCCACCGAGAAGGCGGATGCGTGAGCAATAGAAAGATAGGACAGGCTGTCGATCAGCTGCTTGATATTTATATCTGAAAGCGAGTAACAGATAACCGACACGGCAACACCGGCAATTGATTTGAGAGGCAGTTTACCGCCGATTCGGTTCAGGAGTGCAGCAGCAGCTGAACTGAGGATAACCGCGCTCCACTGCACCGGAGAGAGCTGTTTGCCAAGAAGCGGAATACTCAATGCTGCCAGAAAGAATACTTTCATGCCCAGAAGTGGTGCTATACGGGATGCCTCAACGGTGCTGAGAGTCAGAAAAAGCGAGGTTTGGGCGATCAAGTAAAATATTGCTGCTCCGGCCACCAGCCGGAAAACGGTTGCGGGGTTTGCGATTTGATCCGGCCACAGCAAAACGAGTGCGGTGGCCGAAAGAAAACCCATGATCAGGTGAGCCAGAACCATAAGATGGTAGCTCCCCTCCTTGTGTTGTGTCACAAAGGCACGGGAAAAGACATAAGAAACAGACTGGCCCAGTGCAGCCCCCAGTCCCAGAAAGATGCCAACAATCATTGATTATCCTTTTCCAGCTATTGCGTTCAGAATCTTGCTGTAAAACAGGTGAATCACAAACGATTCGGTTTTCCCCTGCATTTGATTGACAGAAAATTCATTTACTCACATTTCCACTTTTTTTCAGTGGTGTGAAAATAGCATATGACCAGTCCAGCTTTGTTAAGCCGAGATACTGAAAAAAAAATCGGCAATTAGATTCCCTCTGCACTGTTCCGGACGTATTTTACCGATAATATAAACCAGACACCGGAGGATACATGAAAAAAGCAGCAATGATGTTACTGGTTCTTTCCTGTGCAGTTGGTACTGCCTACTCTCAAACGGCACATGTATTCGGTTCAGTCGGATACGGTTTCGGATATGGAGGATATACCGGCGATATTTTTCAATCATACACAGACGACAGGGGTGAGCTGAGCGACGTTGAAGATCATTATTTCAATTATGGCAGAGGCATAAAGCTCGATGTAGGTGGCTGGTACGCACTTATGGAGGATTTGGGAGTTCAGGCGGCTCTCGGTTTCTCCTTCGGGGTACCCGATATTAATACTGAGCAGAACACGACTGCTTTAGTCGATACAAGAACCGATAACACAGAATATGATTTTTTCGTTTTTTCCATCAAGGTACAGGCGGTACCAAGATTTACCGTCGTTCAGCTTCTGGATATGTACCTGGGGGTAGGAACCGGACTATATTTTGCCAGCCTATCCTCGCAAACTGAGGCGGAGATAGGTGGGACTACATATACCGAATCAGAAACATTCGATTCGAAAGCTGCTTTGGGATTCAATGGTTTTATGGGAGCAGATTTCCCCCTGATGGAAGATCTTTCTTTATTTGGAGAAATTGGATTCGAGCAGTTATCCTTCACCTGGAAGAAGCAGGAAATCACCGAAACAAACATCCCGGGTTCAAGCGAAAGTACTGTCACCTTTGATAAGGATAGGCCGGATTTACCGGCCCCGCCAAAAATTCCCGGATCCAACTGGAGCCTCCGTGTAGGAGTCAAGTATTGGCTGTTTTGACGAAGAAAGCGACAAAAGGAAAAGACTAAGACATAAAGGTGGACACATATGTTCACCTTCTTTTGTTTATATGGTCACAGAATTACAGCTACCCAATAACAGATGTTATTTTTCAGTCCCGTTCGCGCCCCCCCAACCATCGGATCCTGATTTTTTCATCAGGCCTTTACCTCATTTTTTCCTGTTTCAATCTGCCCCTGTTCATTGCGCCGGCCTTTACTCCACCGGATAATCCCCTCTACGATCCCACCCAGGCCGAAGATTGTCACCACCAGTTTTATCAGCCCTCCACCGATCGGAATCAGACCGGCCAGCCAGAGAATCACCAGCCCGATAAGCACCTCCCAAATCATGGGAATTTCAGGCTTCTTTATGGCCATCCAAAACCGGTGCCCCACAATTTGTCCCACGGCAATATAGCCGAAAACGGCAGCGATTAAAAGCGCAGCAAACTCTACCGGCAGCAACACTATCCCAATAATGGAGACAGCAAGAACCACAGCCACCGGTATTATAAGCACCAGTACCAAAAGCCCCCACAAAAAGGTCTTCAGCGGGTTTTGACTTATGCTGTCGGATACGCCTTCAAGCTGCCGGGGAAGAATCGCGGCCAGCAGCAGTGCAAGGGCGGTAAAACCGATAAACATCAGCATGCTGAATGCGGTGGCAAAACCCCACCACACCTTTTCGAAACCCGGCCCGAAGAAATCCCCAAATCCACCTGCAATCTCCACAACATCACCTCTGATAATCGCCCCCGGCATCTGATTGACGCTCCCGCCAACCGATACCGCACTTCCCCCCACAATGCCTTCGGGACCAATCGTTACCGATCCGCCGATTGCAACCGCATCCTGCGTAACTCTGCCATCTACGATCACCGAATCTCCGATGGATACGGCACTTTGCACTCTCATGTTTTTCGTAACATGTACCGGTCGACCGGTTCGGATTACGCTTCTGCCACGATTTTGCGCCCAGGCCAAAGAACAAAAGATAAATACAATCAGACAGGACAGGAGACATCTTTTTATTGCAGAAGAGTTCATACCGCTTCCCCTTGTGAAACAACCGAATCTTTTATGGGCGCAAAATAAATAAAGACAATATGGAATAACCGGAAAAAAAAGAGGGCGAGAAGCTTTTTTTGGCATCCCGCCCCTTTCTTGTGTCGTTGTAATGATTTCAGGATGCCAGTTTTACGGCAATGTTTGCGACATGATTCCCCTGAAACCGTGCACCGGAAAGCTCATTCTCGCTTGGCATACGCTCACCCTTTGGTCCCGATATGGTGGATGCACCATAAGGTGAGCAGCCGGTTATCTCATTTACAATATTCTGGCCCGCAAACGCATAGGGCAGTCCCACATACACATAACCCAAATGAAGCAGTGTAGGCAAAAAAGACAAAATCGTGGATTCCTGACCACCATGCTGAGTGGCCGAGCCGGTAAATATGCTCCCCACTTTGCCCACCAGTGCACCACTTAACCATAAGGGCCCCGCACCATCCATAAATGCACGCATCTGCGCCGAAACGTTACCGAAGCGGGTGGGTGCCCCGAAAACGACCGCATCATAATCTGCCAGCTGTTCAACCTCAGCCACCGGTATGTGTGAGAAGGCTTTCTGCGCCTCGGTGATACCCAGTTTGGCGGTCAATTCAGCAGTCAGGGTCTCAGGCACGCGTTTTATATCGACCTCTACGCCATCAACCGCTCGTGCTCCCTCTGCGACACTCTCGGCCAGTCTGTAAAGATGGCCATATGCCGAATAGAATAGAACCATCATCTTCACGAAGTATCCTCCTTCTGAGTGTATAGAGTGAACATTTTTAATGAGCAAATCCTGTACCACAGTCAAAGGATGAAGGGCTCCACTCGCAGCTGTTTATGAATACGGGTGTGTTTTGGAACATCATTTGCTTTTTAGTTACCTCAATTCAAGCTCAAAGGCGTAGCAGCCCCGGGCTTTTCGGATAGTGTGATAAGTATCGGCTCGTGAACTATGGAGTTTTTTTGTATGTACACATTGGCGATTCTGACCGGTCCTTCCTGCGTGGGGAAAAGCCCCCTATTAAAAGCTGCCCGAGACCTCTACCCGGAGGCATTGGAGCCCTACGAGAAGGTAGTCTTGTACACCAGTCGTTCACCACGGCCGGGTGAGATTGATGGAAAAGACTATTATTTCCGCCCACGGAATACGATTGATAAACTGGCCCACGGAGAGCACATCAGAGCATTCGAGGTGCGTGGGGATCTTCAGGCAATTGATGTGGAAGAGTTACAAAAGAACCTGCAGCACTCCCCTCTTATTTTTGAAGGAAATCCTTATGCCGCCAGGCTTATTGCACAGACAGCAGCAGATTTTGATATCTCGGTTCATTCTCTTTTTCTCTCCCCGGTAAACCAGGAGGAGCTCTCGGGTTTGATGGATATGCAAAGCATATCTGCAGCCGGCGTGATCACCGAGATGATGCGCCGAAAACTTCTTCGCCGCACCCGGGCTCAGAAGGGAAACCTGTCGCTGGAAGACCTTCAGATGGTGGAGCGGCGTGCCGGGGCGGCATTCGAGGAGATCAGGATGGCACCGCAGTTTGACTATGTACTTCCCAATCATGATGGTGAAGACAGTGAACATTGGGAGGCACTTTCGTTTCTTTTCGGAGATGCCCGCAAAGCGGTTCGAGCGTTTGTGCAACTGCTCGACGGCAAACAGAGCGCTCCGATAGAGACATGGTCAGAAAGCCTGTTTACTGGTAAGGATTTGGTATGAGTTATTCTCTTCACAAGGAAAAGAAACTGAACGCTTCGGTTAAAAAAATTGTAACTCAACAGATTGAAAATGCAGTCGAAAGCCTGCAGTCTACCCGCGATGCTTCATCGGAAGGTATTCATGAGGCGAGGAAAAGCTTCAAAAAAATACGTGCCATCCTGCGCCTTGTCCGTCCGGCCATTAAAGGCAGATACAAGCAGGGAAACAGCATCTATCGTTCTTTTGGACACAGACTATCAGATTGGCGTGATGCAAAGGTGGTTATCGCCACTCTCGAGGAGCTTCAAAAGACTTTTTCCGAAAGAATAAAAATGCATTTTTTCTCTTCCGCGCGCAAAGCGCTGGAAGCGCATTTCGATCCTGTCATGTCGGATATTGTCCGTCTCAGAATCACTGTCGAAGAACTTACCACCTCTCTTGCCGAGCAGAAAAAGAAATGGGGGGAAATGCCATTGACTATCTCGGTCGACGACATAACCGGTGGTGCGCAAAGGACATACGGCAAGGCACGTAAAGCCCGGCTGGTTGCCTATGAGCAGCCTTCCGGGCTAAACTTCCACCAGTGGCGCAAGTATGTCAAGTATCACTGGTACCATTTGCGTCTGCTCAAAGATATCTGGCCTCCGGTTATGAATGCATTCATAGCACAGGCTCACAGCCTGGGAGACATGCTGGGCTCTGAACATGATCTTACTATTCTGCACGACAGCCTCACCGGCATGGATCAACGGCAGTTCGCCCCTGCCGATTTGGACATTCTTTTGGAGCTTATCGACATACAGCAGCAGAAACTTCGCCGACAGGCACAGGGATTGGGGATACGGCTTTTTTCAAGCACTCCCGGCGATTTTCGGCAGCGCCTTTCCTCCTGTATTTACGCCTGTCAAATGGAGGACGAGGTCAGGTGGTAGTCGTCTTGGCACACTGTTCGCTGTCCTTTGTACGGCAGAAAGCATCCAGACAGACTCTTGCATCCAAGAGCCGAATCGAAAGGAACATGCATGGCTTCCCGAACATACGCAGTAGGTACCTGTCGTACGCTGATAATTTCACTGCTGGGATTGGGTGCCCTCTGTACGATGCAGGAAGGATCATCCGAAAGAAAGAGTAAATCGATGGAATGGGTTGGAAAGAATAGATTATCGGATCAAACAAGTCCCTACCTTCTGCAGCATGCCGACAATCCTGTCAACTGGCATCCCTGGGGAGACGAGGCATTCGAGCAGGCGCGTGCCCAAAATAAACCGGTCTTTCTGTCAATCGGTTATGCGGCATGCCACTGGTGCCATGTGATGGAACGAGAGTCGTTTGAGAATGCGGAAATCGCCTCCCTGCTAAATACTCATTTTATTTCGATCAAGGTAGACCGGGAACAGCGTCCGGATGTAGATGAGATATACATGAATGCGGTACAACTGATGACCGGCACCGGCGGATGGCCACTTACCGTGTTTCTGACCCCTGATAAAAAGCCTTTCTATGGTGGAACCTACTTTCCCCCGAGAGACCGGGAGAATCAGATGGGCCTGATTTCACTTCTTAGCGCCGTTGCCTCGGCCTGGAAATCCGAGCAAAACAAAATTCTGTCAAATGCCTCCGATGTCACCATAGCGATGACACAGTACGCAGCCACTCTACAGGGGGACAAAAATACTCAGGCCAAGCTGACGGCAGAGGTTTTAGATAAGGCGACGCGCAAATTGGCCACAATTTTCGATCCCGATGAGGGAGGATTTGGAGAGGAGCCGAAATTTCCCCAGCCAATGGCTGTGGAAATTCTCTTGCGACAGTCATCAAATCGCGATTACACCCAGCCCATTGCCATGACTGTTTTGACATTACAGAAAATGGCTCGCGGTGGAATCTTCGACCATATAGGAGGAGGATTCCATCGATATGCGACCGACAAAAAATGGCGTGTGCCTCATTTTGAGAAGATGTTATATGACAATGCACTTCTGTGCGACAGCTATCTGCACGCCTATCAGGCAACCGGTGAGGAGCTGTTCGGCTCGACCGCAAGGCATATTCTCGATTACGTTCGACGCGAAATGACGCATCCAAAGGGAGGTTTTTTCTCCACGCAGGATGCCGACAGTGAGGGAAAAGAGGGTATGTTTTACCTCTGGAGCCGGGAAGAAATATTAAACATTCTGGGAGAGGAACAAGGGAAGGTTTTCATCGATTTTTTCAATGTGCGACAGGAAGGGAACTTCTCTTCACCACAGGAATATCACAGAGGTAAAAATATCCTCTTTCGCAACGATTCAGAAAACCTGTTGGCGGAGAAACACGGTCTGACCACCAAGCAGCTGCTACAACTCGTCTCCAATGGATCGCATGCGCTGCTAAAAGAAAGATCTGGCCGAGTCCATCCGACAAAGGACGACAAAATTATAACCGCGTGGAATGGCATGATGATATCAGCCTTTACCCATGGTTATCAGATCCTGCGGGAAGAGCGATATCGTGACATTGCGGAAAAAGCGGCATTTTTCCTTCTCGATTCACTTTACGATGGAAAAAACCTCAGACACATGTACCGGGCGGGCAGAGCAGATAGTACTGCTTTTCTGGAAGACTATGCGGCCCTGATAATAGCCTTTATCGACCTTTACGAAACAACATTCGATCATAAGTGGCTGGTTCGGGCAGAAACATTAACCGAGCGCATGATAAGGCTTTTCTGGGATAAGAATGATGGTGGATTTTTTTTCCGCCCCCTGACAGAGCCTGCAATCATAACCCGCCTTAAACCGGCAAATGACGGCTCCACACCCTCGGGGAATGCACTGGCTGCATCCGCATTGCTGCGGCTTTCTGTCTTTCTGGATAATAATGACTACCGAACTAAAGCCGAGACGATTCTCCGCATGCACATAGAAAATATGATGACAAATCCCTTGGCTTATGCATCGATGATCTCTGCACTCGACTTTTACATCCAGACTCCACTGGAAATTGCCATCGCGGGTGAGCCCGACGCGGCCGACACCAGACACCTGCTGTCGACCCTGCATAAGCAATACATTCCAAACAAGATAGTGGCTCTGGTTTCACCCAATCAGGTGCATGGAACCGATATCCAGGACTATATCCCTTTGCTGTCTGGGAAAGGCCTTATCAATCAACGAGCTACCGCCTACGTCTGCCAAAACTATTCCTGTGGGCCACCGGTGACCAATCCGAATTCATTCAGAGATATGCTTGTGGGTAGAACCACGACCCGGAGATAACTATATTTCACAGGGTAGTAGAGCCTATAGATAGCAAATGCAGCAATGAGCCGATTTTCGATCTCGATCTATTCTAACTGGACGAAAGGGATCTATATGACAACAAAGCCAAAAGTAGCATTCTTTGACACCAAGCCTTACGACCGCCTTTCATTCGAACGGTTTATGAACGATTATCCCGTCGATATTCATTTTTATCATCCGCATCTGAGTGAGGAGACGGTGGCCTTGACTCAGGGGTTTGATGCTGTGTGTGTATTTGTAAACGACTCC
Organism: uncultured Fibrobacterota bacterium; assembly: GCA_964419255.1. Classification (GTDB taxonomy): domain Bacteria; phylum Fibrobacterota; class Chitinivibrionia; order Chitinivibrionales; family CAYFVL01; genus CAZPHU01. Next base: position 25,746 of record CAYQOU010000006.1, read on the forward strand.
GTATCACGGGAAGTAACAGAGCAGCTGTGTAACAATGGTGTTCGACTTATCGCACTTCGCTGCGCCGGATACAACAACGTCGAACTCGAATCGGTGTATGGCAAAATACATGTGGTGCGCGTTCCGGAATACTCCCCGTATGCCGTAGCCGAACATACGGTTGCATTGCTGCTGGCACTGAATCGAAAGACACACAAGGCATATTCCCGGACTCGTGACAGCAACTTCAGTATAAACGGCCTGTTGGGCTTTGATCTCCACGGCAAGACCGCCGGGATAATCGGCACGGGAAAAATCGGACGGGTCACCATAGGTATCCTCAGGGGATTCGGGATGAAGGTCCTGGCTTTCGACCCCTACCCTAACGAAAAAGCGGCCCAGGAACTGGGCTATACGCATGTGGATCTTGCTCAATTGTATGCGGAGTCGGATATCATCTCACTGCATTGTCCGCTGACGCCGGAAAACATGTACATGATCAACCGTAAATCGATAGCCCAGATGAAAGAAGGCGTATTTATTCTTAATACCGGCCGCGGAAAGCTGATAAACACCTCCGATCTTATCGAAGGTCTGAAGAGTCAGAAAATCGGCGCAGCAGGCCTGGATGTGTACGAAGAGGAAACCGATTATTTCTTCGAGGATTTCTCCGGCGAGGTTCTCACCGATGATGTGCTTGCACGCCTGTTGACATTCCCTAACGTCCTGGTGACCTCACACCAGGCTTTTTTCACACGGGAGGCGCTCAACAACATCGCCAATACAACTCTGACAAACATAACCTCCTATTTCGAAAAGGGGGAGCTTGCACATGAAGTATGCTATCGATGCGGCAAGGGAGAGTGTATTCGTCAAAAAACCGGCAAATGTTTTTAGGTGAACAGCTAAAGAGGCCCCTTGGGCGTCTCTTTTTATGGCTCCGCAGAAAAAAACAGAAACCCTGATACAATTCGGCAACTAATTTCTTTTACGGATGCCAATTACATTGGGAAGCGGGTAAGACACGGAAAACGTTGCCCCCTCTTTTCCGTGCTCGTATAAACCATTAAGCTCGATGCCAGTATTACCCTTGGAAATGTACATTCCGGCGGGAGGGCCCCCCTCCAGGTACATCATTCTATCGATGTTAAGTGGAAGATCCTGGCAGGTTTTGATGAAATTGTGAGTACTCATGGGCAGCTCCGAGAATATCATCATCAGCTCTCCATCATTATTGATGGCAAAAGAACAGATGCTTGTTTTTTTCTTCTGTTGCTGCCAGACATTTCTGCCGGTGCAGCTGATCATGCGAATATTCTGGATGACGCTCTGGTAGTGATTACGTATAGAGTCAACATTATCACACTCCATGTCGAGCATTCTGAAACGGGGATCGGTTGAATCTTTGGGATTAAAGACCAGGACACTCTTATAATCGCGGCGAATACGCCCGTTATTCACATAATTAAACTGCTTCATATACCCGACATGCGTGCTGTAATCCTTTGCATACATCCCCGCATTTATAGCCGCTACAAGATTGTGCCTGCGGCACCATTCTTTCGTGGTTAAATTCGTGCTGTCAAGATTTCCGGCGCTGAGAAGATCCAGATCAAACTGCGATGTGTCGAACCGAAAAGCCGTGATCCGAAATGCATCAGTACTCCTGTCTTCGAATCGTCTCATGAAAACACCGGATGTTATCTCCTGCCATTTTCCCCTGGACGGGAATACCGTTTCACTGGGAGTGATAAAGGCCAGGATCATGATCACAGGAACAATCGTTTTAAGTACTTTAGACACAGACACCTTCATTGCAGCGATGAGTTTATCCTAATCCAGTCGAGCTGTGCTGTAGCAGACAAGCCCCACATTGAAATCAAAAGAAATCATGAAAAAAAGATTTCTGTTCAGAAAAGCCACAATCAGTTCATCTGTCATCCCCGTCCCGCTGAAACGCAACAGAGATGACAAAAAACCGGCATGACCAACCTGCGCTAAAACTTCGGATGGTAAACATCCGTTCGGTACTTTTCTGAACAGAAACTATTTAGGAAGATATACTTTTTTTACCTGTCACTGTGTGCGCAAAAACCCTTTTCTTCTATTGTACCATTATCAGACCCCACTTTCCAGCGGTATTCGGAAAAATCAGCGAAATCATACCCTTGCAGAGATCAATCCGAAAGATATATGGCCCACTTGGGCTTCGGGTACCCTGTTATATTATCTAAAATATGCTTTGTATCACATAACCGCATGGAAAAAAAATAAGTGGATTCACCTTACCGGCGACCTCTATTGCTATCCACCCTTCAAGCAAGCATTTAATGAGCCGGAAACATAACCAATCGGATCAAAGGCTACATAGGCAAATCCTGCTTGTTTACATATTGAACTGATTCGGTCACGCATTCGCCAGGCCTCCTCCAGCCTTCGCGCCTCAATTTCAATCCGCGCACATTCTCCATGAACCCTCACCCGCACAGCATCGAAACCATGTCGGCGAATCCCCTGCTCGGCAACCTCCACTTTCCTTAACATTTCTTCTGTTATCCTGTTTCCGTATGGAATACGGGATCCGAGACAGGCGCCCGACGGTTTTTGTGCCGATGGTAACATGTAACGTTCAGAAAGCCGCCGAATTTCATCTTTAGTGAACCCCGCCTGAGAAAGTGGCGAAACAACTCCTGCCTCCTTCACCGCCTTCAAACCGGGCCGGTAGTCGGTCTGGTCATCCCGATTACTGCCGTCGAAAAGCACATCACATGAGAGTTTTTTCGCCTCCTGCATGATCCGCAGCAGTATCACCTTCTTGCAATGGTAGCACCGATCAGGGGGGTTTTCCGCCACGGAAGACACTGCCAGTTCATCCAGCGGGATCAGATGATGCGAAAGCCCCAGTTGGGAAGCAAATGCAACCGCATCGCGCCGTTCCCAGTCAGGTGTCATGTGCAAAGATACCGTAAACAACTCAACTTTGCTCTCACCTAGTATGATTTTTGCCGCGGCTGCCAAAAGGGTACTGTCTACACCGCCGGAAAACGCTATAGCCACCTTATTGTAGGAACCGATAATCGCCCGAAGCTTTTTTTCCTTATCATTCATTATCGTTTCCCTTTCCGCATGCCCGACAGGCAGGTCGTCGTCTGACAGGGACGCGTCGAAATTCCATGGCAACACCATCAAAGGTTAGGAGCGTATCAGTCAGCAGTCTTCCGAATTGTGCGATATGTTTGATACACTCCGTTGCCTGAATGGTACCGATAGTTCCCGCTACAGCCCCCAAGATACCGATGGTGCTGCTCTGATGCACGGCATCTTCCGGTGGCGGTGCGGAAAAGATACATCTGTAGCAGGCCGATTGACCGGGAACCACCGTCATTGTCTGACCTCCCAGACGAATCACTCCTGCATGACTAAAGGGAATACCCTTTCTCACGCAGGCATCGTTGATAAGAAATTTGCTGATAAAACTATCTGTTGCATCAATGACAAACTGGTAGCCCTCTAACACATTGTCAATAGAATGTTCATCAAGGTGTAATGTATGTTGATTAATTTTAATATGCGGATTGAATTCGGCCACTTTACTTTCGGCGGAAGCGGTTTTAAACTCGCCGATATCGTCCGTGAAATGAATTATCTGTCGGTTCAGATTGGACATATCAACCCGGTCGTGATCGGCTATTCCAAGGGTTCCCACTCCGGCTGCAGCCAGGTACAAAATAGCCGGCGAACCGAGCCCGCCGGCCCCGACCACAAGAACCCGCCCCCGGGCAAGTCTTTTCTGTCCCTCGATTCCGATCTCCGGCACTTTTATGGTGCGGTCGTATCGGGTTTTCTGAGCATCGGACAGTTTCTTCATGAGCCGGCTTTCGATTTACGGCCGATAACGGCCCCAGGCTCCACCGAACTGGTGATCCAGGTGTTGGCACCGATGATCGCCGCTTTACCGATAACGGTCTTTCCGCCAAGTATTGTAGCATTTGCATAGATGATCACATCATCCTCGATGTCCGGGTGACGCTTAACACCTCGGGCAGGACTCCCCTCCTTGTCGAAAGGGGATGTCGCCCCGAGAGTAACCCCCTGATACACCTTCACATTGCGCCCGATAGTACAGGTTTCTCCGATTACCACTCCCGTTCCATGATCTATGAAAAAGCGCGGACCGATCGTAGCTCCCGGATGAATGTCGATACCGGTTCTGGAATGGGCACGTTCGGACATAATACGGGGGATAATCGGAACATCAAGACGGTAAAGCTTATGCGCTATGCGATGAGTGGCAATCGCCTCAACACACGGATAGCTGAGAACGATTTCATCCAAAGATGTAGCGGCCGGATCCCCATCATAGGCGGCTTTTATGTCCTCCAGCAAAACAGCACGAATAGCCGGAAGTGATTCGATAAACGCCATCAGAGACTCTTCGGCCTTGCTCTGGCAGGTGCAGTTATCACAATTTCTCTTCAGACACCGATACTTAAACGACTCCCGGATGTGTTTTCCCAGTTTGAAGCTGATGTGGCGAAGGATATCTCCCAGATAGAAATTCATATCCCCCAGCGCCACGCTTTCCCGACCGTAACAGCCGGGAAACAATGCCGCCAGAATATCATCTAGCACTGTGTATATCTCGTTTCGCCCCGCAAGATCGAGCCCTTCGTGTGAAGCGATGCTGAAATCCTCCAGAATACTTTTCTCCAGTTTTCCAACCACCTCCGGAAGTATTCTGTTAAACCACATATCAATGGGTTGCCTATTCTTTTCATTCATTGTCATTCCCCGTTAATGCTCAGGTGCACTGTTGACAAATATGATGCACTTAGTAGGTCGTGGACTCGTGTATCTGCCTGATCCACTCCTGAAACAGTGCGGTGCGGTGTCCCCGCCAGCGGTTTACCGGCTCGGTCATATCGAAATTGTCCGGCTCTGCCGCCTTGTTTCCATACACCTCCTTGTCATGCGTATACTGCTCGACCAGAGTTGACGCCTCATATTCTGGATTACCAAAATGCATAAGAAACCGCTGATCCGCCGTTTCCGCCATCACATAACCTACCCCGGGTGCATACGCGAGAAGATTAAGCGCCCCCTTCTCACGCTCAAGCTCCAGCATTTCGTCGGCCACCCCTGAGTGACGTGACTGAGGACACCAGAACGTATCATCCATCGCCCCCATGATATGGTGATCATCAACCAGATTATCTGTTTCGTACACACCGAAAAGCTTCTTTTTGTAATCTTCCCGGGGAATACCAAGAAAAGCCGCTATACCCAGCGCTCCCCAGCATATCCCAAGAGTGGCGGGTATATGTTTGCGCGCATAGTCCAGTATGCGACATATCTCCTGCCAGTAGTCAAGTCTCTCAAACGGCACCCCAACCACAGGTGATCCTGTCAATAGTAACCCATCCAACCCGGCGGATTCTATCGCCTTGTCAAATACCACATAGTCACTTTCCAGATGGTCGATATCCTTTTTCTTATAAACACGATTTTCCAGCTTGATCCATACCGGCTCTATCTGCATGACTGAATGGCCCATCGGATGAAGAATACTGCTTTCGTATTCCTCCTGCTGGGAGAAAATGTTAAGTATTCCGATCCGCAAGGCCCGTATGTCCGCATGCCGGGCCTCCTCCTGCGTAAGAAATGGTATACGTCGCTGCTTAAAGGCGGTCTCGGTCTGATCTCTTTTGGGTAAAACAATTGTCATAGTCTGTTCCTGCTCAAAAAAACAATCCAAACCAACAGTGAGCGATTCTCTCGCGGCTTTTCTCTCAATCCTTGAGGTATAAGGGCATGATCACATCGCACAACAACCACAAATCGCATCTCACGAGTGCACGACAGCTACAATAATTCTGTCCAAAGGGATTGCACGATTCATCAGCTTAATACCGTTTAATTCGGGTGTATCCCCCATAACATTACAACTAGAGCAGGAGACGCGAACAGTCGCGCCTCCCGGACACTTCACTGAAAATACAATTATGCACTCTTGAGTGCCTGCTCCAGATCCTCCAGAAGATCATCCACATGCTCAATTCCCACTGAAAGGCGAACCAGGTCGGGAGTCAAGCCTGCCTCCTTTGCCTGCTGCCTGGTCAGCTGGGAATGGGTGGTGCTCTGCGGATGAATCGCCAGACTCCTGGCGTCCCCCACATTCGCCAGATGGGAAAAAAGCCTTAGAGCCTCGATGAACTTCACCCCCGAATCATGCCCCCCTTTAAGCCCGAAAACCACCACGCCCCCGAAACCGTTTTCAAGCTGCTTGGAGGCTGTCTGATGGGAGGGATCATCCTCAAGCCCCGGGTATCGTATCCAGCTTACCTTAGGATGATCGGCAAGGTATCGGGCTACCGCCAGCGCGTTGTCGCAATGCTTCTGCATGCGAAGGGGCAGGGTCTCGATACCCTGGAGAAACATCCAGGCGTTATCGGGACTTATGCACGCCCCGAGATTACGCAACGGCACAAGCCTCATCCGAAGAATATAGGCTAGCGAAGCCAGCTCCCCGAGGTCATGTCCGAATCGCAGATCGTGATAGGAGGACTCCGGATCGTTATAAAGACTGAATTTCCGGTCTGTCCAGTCAAACTTTCCGCTGTCGACAACGATTCCGCCGATTCCCGTACCGTGGCCACCCAGCCACTTCGTCAACGAATGCACCACGATATCCGCACCATGATCAAGCGGCCGGAAAAGATACGGCGTGGTGAATGTCGAGTCGACGATCAGCGGTAGATGATGCCTTCGGGCGACGGCCGAAATCGCCTCGATATGCGCCACATCAAGCACGGGATTGCCGATCACCTCGGTATACAGAGCACGGGTCCTGTCGGTAATAGCCTCTTCGAAATTGTGCGGAGCCGCAGGATCGACAAAAGTCGTTTTAATCCCAAAGCCGGGAAGAATATCGTTAAGCATGGTAAAGGAGCCGCCATACAGATTGCGAGCCGATACAACCTCGTCACCCTGTTTGCAGATGTTTACAATGCTGTAGAATACCCCCGATGTCCCGGAGGCCACCGCCAATGCCGCCGCGCCGTTTTCGAGGGTAGCCATGCGCTGCTCCAGCACGTCTTGTGTCGGATTTTGCAGTCGGGTATAGATATTGCCCAGCTCCTTGAGACCAAAGAGATTGGCCGCGTGTTCGGCACTTTTGAACAGATACGAGCTTGTCCGGTGAACCGGAACGGCTCTGGCACCGGTTTCATCGACGCGTGCTCCTGCATGAAGCACCTGCGTTTCCAGCCTGTGTTGTTTACCCATTATATAGCTCCCTTCGGAGAAAATGACGCATTTCCATTATTATTTCGGCGATTTTATCTCTTCATGTCGTTTACTCTCACACCCCGGTATCCTCGAATACCCAGGTAGACAGGTAGCGCTCACCGGTATCGCAGAGGATCGTCACGATCAGCTTGCCCCTATTTTGGGGCCGTTTTGCCAGATTGTATGCGGCTAAGACATTGGCACCCGCCGATATTCCCACGAAAATACCCTCCTTCTGTGCAAGCCTCCTGGTCATCTTACCGGCATCCTCGGAAGAAACCTGCACCACCTCATCGAAGACCTCTTTATTGACCACCTCGGGAATAAAGCCCGCACCGATACCTTGTATCTTATGCGAACCGGGATTTCCGCCGGAAAGCACAGGGGAGGTGTCCGGCTCGACCGCAACCACCTTGACGTCAGCTTTACGCTGCTTGAGTAATTCACCGCAGCCGCTTATGGTACCACCGGTTCCCACGCCCGCCACGAATATATCCACGCCGCCGTCGGTGTCGACCCATATCTCCTCGGCAGTGGTCCGACGATGGACATCCGGATTAGCCGGGTTTTTGAATTGCTGAGGCATAAAACTTCCCGGATTCTGCGCCTCTATCTCCTCGGCTTTTTCCACCGCCCCTTTCATGCCCTTGTCTCCCGGGGTCAGCACAAGCTGCGCCCCCAGCGCCTTTAAGAGCTTTCGGCGCTCCATACTCATGGACTCCGGCATTGTCAGGATAAGCTTGTAGCCGCGGGATGCCGCCACAAAGGCCAGGCCGATACCGGTGTTTCCACTTGTCGGCTCGACAATCAGCCCCCCCGGCTTAAGCCGGCCGGAGCTTTCCGCCTCGTTTATCATAGCAAGCGCGATTCGATCTTTGACACTTGACATCGGGTTCATATTTTCCAGTTTGCCGACTATTGTAGCTCCGGTCTCTTCGGAAAGAGAACGGAGCTCTACTAAAGGAGTTTTTCCAATCAGATCGGTTATGTTCCGGGCTATATTCATATTCCTTCTCCTCCTCGGTTTAAGATTCGATAGCCGGCATCCCCTCCTTACTGCCCCGCACTCCCGTCCCGCTATAGCAGGACGGAACGGAAAGACAGAGAGGAAAAGCACCAGGCACAGATTGGTGTCTGAATGTTTCAGAGCATTTACTCCCCTGGTATCTGAGAGACCCTATTGAGACCTTCAGACCCTGTCGGATCAGCTGCTGATCATATTACATAGTCGATCTCAGGCACACGGTTTCTCTTATCCATCAAATCCCGGAGAGTTGTATTGCGGAGGACTTCCTCCTCGGCCTCCTGGACTCTCCTCCAGACATCCCTGGTGACACAGGTATCGATTTTTGAACAGCTGTCGGGTTTATCCAGACAATCCACCAGTGAAAGTGACCCTTCAAGAGCCGTGACAATATCAAAAAGAGTGATCCTCTCGGGTAACCGTGCCAATATATACCCCCCCTTTGCTCCCCTGACAGTCTCGATGATACCCGCGGTCTTCAGGGTAATGAGGATATTTTCCAGATAGGAATCTGAAAGCCCCTGAATCGCCGCAATATCTTTTCTCTTCGCCGGCGTATCACCGAAATGCAACGCGATCTCCACAAGCGCGCGTGCTCCGTAGCGACATTTTGTTGATAGTTTCATAGCCTTACACCCGAATGTTAAGTTTGTTCACTAACTTTATTAACAATATGTATTATTTCGTCTGTGGTGTCAATTTGTTTTTAAAAAAGCCATTTTTTTCCGGAAAAACAGGTGGTCATGAGAGTGAGAGCCTAATAAGCAAAGCGCCGTCCGATATCCGAGAGTACATGCATTTGCATACCATGCCTTGCGCAGCAGTTAGCATTAATTCGGCCAGAAAAAAGCTTCTGGTTTATGAAGGGAAAAAGAATCAAATCTTAGTTATTCGATCTCTCGCACCGATCCGCACATTTAGATTCTAAATCTGACCCCTCCTCCATATCCTGCCGTTGAGGCGGTACGACAGGAGGAGATGCAGGCTTTTTATCGTATGATTTATCTATCTTTGTCTTATTGTTTTTCGAGTAACCGCGAATCCGAACACCGAGAAATCGATTTCGACTCTACCGGATCAGGTTAAACGTGAAGCTCATGAGTGCGGTATTGGACAGAAAGTTTGCTGTATTTGCGGTTCATCCACCGCTAAGCATGGCGTGCCAGTCGTGGAGCACCGGCTGAAACCCCCGCTTGAGCAGGTCCTGTTTCATCTCATCGACACTTCGTCGGTCTGCGATCTCAAACTGAGTGGTGGATGGATCATCACTGTGGGTTCCCACCGCGGTGGATACCCCCGCCGACATCCTGGTTACTCCTAGAGGAAGAACCCCATCGCGGAACTTTCCGGATTCTCGGGTGGATACGGTGATGCCCATATGGGGGAAAAGCAATCGAAATGCGGTGATTATCTGCACGAGCTGATGCTCGGAGACGGGGCTGGCCGGCTCGAAAGATCCTGCCTGAGGACGAATCCTCGGAAAGGACATCGAAAACTCTACCTCCGGGTAGGTTTGCTGCAGGTAATGCATGTGAGCCGCCGTACAAAGACACTCCATTCTCCAGTCATACAAGCCAAGAAGGGGGCCTATGGCCACCGTGCGCATACCGGCTCGGCAGGCCCTCTCGGGAGCATCGAGGCGAAACGGGTAATTCTCCTTGGGCCCTCCCCTGTGCAGTCGGCGGTAGACCTGCTCGTTGTAGACCTCCTGGTAGATGGTCAGTCCATCTACTCCCATAGAGACAAGTTCCGCATACTCTTCTTGTCTGAGAGGATAGACCTCGATCGAGACGGTGGAGAAGTAGCCCTTTATAACCGACAGCGCCTCGGCAAGTTTACCGAAGGGCATAACTTTACGGCTCTCCCCTGTCAGCACCAGTATGTGGCGCAGCCCCGTCTGCTTTATTCTTTCACACTCTCTGCGGATCTCATCGATACTCAGATGTTTTCTTTTTATCTTATGCTGGCGAGCAAAAGAACAGTAGGGGCAGCAGTTTTCGCAGATATTCGATATGTAAAGAGGCGTGAAAAGAAAAATAACATTGCCGAAATGATTCCGTGTCAGCAGGGCAGCCTTCTGCGCCATCGGCTCAAGCCACGCCTCTGCTCCGGGAGCCAGAAGAGTCGGCAGATCATCAAGGGTAAAATGCTCTTTTGCCAACACCCGCCGTATCCGGTTCCCATCTACGGGAGTGGTTATTTTTTCTCTATCTATGCTGCCCGCGCGCTTTATCTGTTCGTAAAGAGTCATGACAAAAACCTATTGAAGAAAACCGGTCAGCGGCGAGGATGCTCGGGCGGTGAAGGATGTCTGAGCAAGTCCGGCCCTGTATGCCAGGCGCCCCGCAGCAACCGCATGTTTAAACGCCCGAGCCATCGTCACCGGATCGTCGGCGGTGGCTATCGCGGTGTTGAGAAGCACCGCAGCGGCACCCATCTCCATTGCTTGTGCGGCATGAGAGGGCCGTCCGATCCCTGCATCCACGATCACCGGTATCGATATCTCCTCGACCAGAATGCGAATCATATCCCGGGTCTGCAACCCCTTATTCGATCCGATTGGCGCCCCCAACGGCATAACCGCAGCCGCTCCGGCATCGACCAGTCGGCGCGCAGTGGGCAAATCCGGACACATGTATGGAAGAACCACAAAGCCTTCTTTGGCAAGCGTTTCTGTGGCCCGCACAGTCTGTTCGTTGTCAGGAAGCAGATATTTCTGGTCGTTTATAACCTCAATCTTAATCCAGTCGCCGCAGCCAGCGGCCTTTGCCAGGCGGGCGATTCTCACCGCCTCCTCGGCCGTGCGGGCGCCGGAAGTGTTGGGCAGAAGTGTCTTTCCTTCAGGAATATGGCTGAGGATATTGTCCCCGACATTTTCCAGGTCTACCCGGCGAAGCGCGATAGTTATCACATCACACTCCGCGGCAGCCAAAACATCCTTTATGATTCGATCGTCTCTGTATTTACCCGAGCCGGTGATCAGCCGTGAGCGGATTTCGGTTCCACCAATAACCAGTAAATCGTCGTGTATATCGTTCATCATCCCCCACCAACAAACTGTAAAATCTCAACCGAATCCCCCTGCGCAAGCAGTGTGGACCGGTACTTTGCCTTATCGAGTATTTCTCTGTTCATCTCAACCACCACCGCATCGGGATTCATATTCTTCTGCAACAGGTAGGCATGCACATCCATTGCAGCGGTAAGAGTTTCGGCTTTTCCGTTGACCGTCAGAGAAATTGCTTCGTTTCCCATATATGTCAATCCCTTATTCAATACGTTGTCGTCTCGTGAAGATATTTGATCCACTGAGAGAAAAATTCGGTGCGGTGACCCCGCCACCTGTTGACCGGATTCTCCACATCGAAATTAGCAGGCGGCGGCACATCCGTTCTCCCCCGCTTTATGTCACGCTGATATTCCTCCACCAGCCGGCGGGAATTGTACTCGGGATGGCCCAGATGCATCAGAAATCGCTGATCGGTGCTTTCAAAAATCGTGTATCCGGCATGTTTGGAGTGGGCCAGAAGGTTAATCGTCCCCTCATCCCGCGCCTTCTCCAGATCCTCATCGCTGATTCCGGAATGTCTGCTCTGCGGACACCAGAAAATGTCATCCATACCACCGGTTATCCGATGATTGGGATCGAGATTGCGTGTCTCGAAAATGCCAAACAGCTTGCCTGAATAATCGGTCTTTTCAATCCCCAGAAACTTTGCCAGTGCCAACCCGCCCCAGCATATCCCTAGAGTAGAAGCGATGTTTTTCCGAGCGTATCGAAGGATTCGCAAGATTTCCTGCCAGTAGGTTATCTGCTCAAAAGGCCGCTCCTCCACCGGTGCCCCCGTGATGATCAGCCCGTCCAGACTCTGCCGATCGATTGCCTCCTGAAAAGGAATATACAGACTGTCCAGGTGCTCATGGGAGGTGCTCTTGTAGATATGGGTTTTCAACCGTATCCACACCGGCTCGATCTGCAGAATCGACCTGCCCAGGGGGTGCAGAAGGTTAAACTCGTATGTCTCGGCCTTGGGCATGATATTGAGAATGCCTATGCGAAGCGCACGAATATCCTCACGAAGAGCCTGCTGTTGGGTCTTGCACAGGATCTTGCGTTTCTCCAGAGCCGCTTTGGCGTGATAGTCTTGAGGCAGAACAACGGTCACTACACCACTCCACGAGTTTTCCTAAATAAATACTACGAATCAAAACAAGTAAAAATAACTCATGGGGAGGGTTTTACGCAGCACGAATACGTGAAGATGAGATTGAATGCGCGTCTTATTTACCGATTGCAAAAACGCCATTTTTGCGCTGCAAATCCTTATTTGTTCGATTACAATCTATATAAATCCCGTTTTCCGCCGCCGCTCCCGACTATTTCTTCCTCACCGCTCTTTTTTTCCGCTTCTTGGCCGGGGCTTCGGCGATCAGTTTCTCGCACTGTTGCTGTGTCAACTGTTCGGGTTCGTAGTCTTTGGGAATCTTGACGTTTTTGCCGTTGGTGGAGATATACGGTCCATAGCGCCCGCGAAGTACCCGTATGTCTAAATCTGGAAATTCCTTAATCACCTTTTTGTCGGCGGCCTTTTTCTTTTCCTCCAAAAGGTAAATCGCCTGATCCAGTGTCACCGTATGCGGGTCGTACTCCTTGCCCAAAGAAACGTAGGTGGCGTTGTGACGTACGTATGGGCCGTAGCGGCCGATACCGGCACTGACTACCTTACCATCATATTCGCCGATCTCCCTGGGGAGGCTCAGGAGGTTGAGAGCATCCTCGAGAGTCACCGTCTCGATTAGCTGTCCGGGGAGAAGTCCTGCGAATTCCGGCTTCTCGTTTTCATCGCGGGCGGTTTTTTCCACCACCGGCCCGAATCGGGCCATTCTGGCAACGATGCGTCTGCCGGATTTCGGATCGACTCCCAGCTCGCGTGTCACCACCGCGTCGGATCGGTTGACATTTTCCTCCGTTTCGTGCAGCTTCGTGGAAAAATCCTTGTAAAATCCAGCAATCATCTTCTTCCACTGCTTCCTGCCGGCAGCTACCGCATCGAAATCCTGCTCGACATCGGCGGTGAAAGAGAGGTCGACGATGTTGGGAAAATTGTTGACCAGAAAATCGTTAACAATCATGGCCATATCGGTAGGAAACAGCTTCCCCTTCTCTGTGCCGGTGATCTCGGTCTTGTTTTCGACCTCGATACTCCCTCCACGAAGAATCAGATCCAGATATTTTCGTTCCTCCCCTTCCCGTGTCTCCTTGGTCACATATCCACGATGCTGTATCGTGGTGATTGTAGGCGCATAGGTGGATGGACGTCCGATACCGCGTTCTTCCATCGCCTTAACAAGCGACGCCTCGGAATACCGGGGCTTGGAGCGGGTAAAACGCTGGGTGGCATGCATGTGGATTAGATCGAGTTCCTGTCCCACCTTCAGAGGCGGCAGGAGTCCGCCGGTTTTTTCTTCATTTTCCTCATCGGTATCAACTTCGTAGACCTTCAGGAAACCATCGAAGATCACCACCTCGCCTTTGGCCACCAGAGTGCGGGGGTCGGTGGAGATTGAAATGGTCACGGTTGTACGCTCAAGCTTGGCATCGGCCATCTGGGATGCAATCGCCCGTTTCCAGATAAGCTCATAGAGCCGCTGCTCGGTGCGGTCGGCACCGGCGACCTTGTTGTTAAAATTCGTGGGACGAATCGCCTCGTGAGCCTCCTGAGCCTGGGCGGCTTTTGTCTGATAACGCCTGGTTTTCACGTGATCGGCACCAAACATGTCGGTGATGGCCGATGCCGCACCACTGAGTGCATCATTCGAAAGGGCAACCGAGTCGGTACGCATGTAACTTATATGACCGGCCTCGTACAGCCGCTGCGCCAGAAGCATAGTACGGGACACCGAATAGCCCAGCTTACGTCCCGCCTCCTGCTGAAGCGTGGAGGTGGTAAAAGGAGGAGCGGGAGATTTCTTAGCCGGTTTCTTTTCAAGATTGGTTATGGTAAACCGGGCGTTTCTGCAGCGCTCAAGAAGCTCGCGGGCAACCGGCTCGCTTTGGAGCCGTTCGGGTAGATCCGCCCTGAGTTTCTTACCTTTTTCGACCCCGAAGAGAGCCTCCACCTTGAAAAAATCCTGAGGAGTAAATCCCAGAATCTCGCGTTCGCGTTCCACGATCAGCCGTACCGCCGCAGATTGGACACGTCCGGCGGACAGGCCGCGTTTGATCTTTTTCCACAAAACGGGAGAAAGCTGGTATCCGACCAGACGATCCAGCACCCGTCGAGCCTGCTGAGCATCCACCAGGTTATGATCTATTGACCGCGGATGCTTTACGGCGGAACGAATGGCGTTTTTAGTTATCTCACGAAATACGATACGCCGTATCTTATCGGCAGGCAGATCCAGTGACTGCTCCAGATGCCACGAAATCGCCTCCCCTTCACGATCCTCATCTGTAGCCAGCCATACCAGCTCATACTCCTTGGAGGCCTTCTTCAGCCTGGATACCAGATCCCGCTTATCGGGTAAAATTTCGTATTCCGGATCGAAATCGTGTTCTATATCTACGGACAGCCCCTTCTTTTTCAGATCGCGGACATGACCATAGCAGGAGACAACCGAAAAATCCTTTCCCAGAAAGGATTCCATGGTCTTTGCCTTGGCCGGAGACTCAACGATTACTAAATTTTTTCCCATACCGTGCCTTTTTTCTGCAAATTATTACCCGAGTTGAACAACCGTACCACAACATTCCATGTCTGGATTTGAGAAACATTATCACCGATTACTTTCACCCACATCTGCTGTTCGATGAACATGCACACAAAATCGCGTTCTCGTTTTCCTGCTCAACACAGGTGCTTTTCCTTCTCTTCTCACAAACGCTTACGCATAAATTCAAAGGTGCATAAATACATTATGCTCAAAGCGCATATGTAATCTAATCAATTCGACTGGTTTTTCAAAACATTTGACCATTTCCCGTAATTCAGCAAATATCGGGTCATATACGGCTCACATATGGTATGCCATAAAGTCCTCCAGAGCCCGACATTTGTGTAAAAACAGGAAAAAAGCCGTGCGTGAAATTTCTGGATCAAAAACGATTAGGAAAACCGGAGCCTGGCATCATGCCCCTCCGATATCTCTGCTGCGGAATCCGATCTCACCGTTTTGGCAAAATACGGTTTGGGAAGAGTGTTTTTCCAGATTTGCAAAAATTGGAGTTTCTGACTCTCCCGTGATATCCGTATCTCAGCCTTGTGGGGAGCGAGTCAGTATCTCATCGACCATTTTCGCAATCTGATTAAAATCAAAAGGTTTCCTCAAAAAACAGGCATTGTTGCCATTTACTCGTTTTTTGGTTTCATCCGACACCGCATGGCCTGTCATGATTATCGTACGCACCCGCGGATCGATACTCCGCATCTCCTCGAGACAATCTATGCCATTCATCACCGGCATATTGATATCGAGTATGATCAGATCGATATTCTCCTGATGTGCCGCAAAATAATCCCTGGCCTGAAGGCCATTTTCACACGCGATCACGGTGTAGCCCACATCCGAAAGCATATGCAACAATAGATCACGGATAATAGATTCATCATCTATAACAAGGATGTTGCCCTTTTTTGCCCTTGCCTCCTGATCACGCAAGGGCTCAGCGGAAATAGTTGCCGGTGCGGATGCGGCCGGGAAATAGAGGGTGAATGCGGTTCCCTCACCGGGAGCGCTTTTGACGGATATTTCTCCCAGATGATTCTTCATGGTACTCTGTACGCTTGCCAGCCCCAATCCTGTGCCCTTGCCCTCAGGCTTTGTCGTGAAGAAAGGTTTGAAGATATGCTCCTGGAGTTTTTTATCCATGCCGATACCGGTATCTTTAATTTCCATGACGACGTATTTTCCCGGCGTCAGTCGCTGAAACGGCTCGTCTGTCTCATTATTCTGCTCACTAATCTGTTCCACCCGGGTGCTCAGGGTGATTTTTCCTCCTTTAGACATTGCGTCGCGCGCATTCATGGCCAGATTGAGGATTGCGCTCTGGATCTGAGCAGGATCCCCGGTGATAAGACAGTGCGGGGCGATGAGCTGTTTGGTGATTTCGATACCCCGGTCGATTGTACGCTCCAGCAAAAGCACCGATTCACTGATGACATGATGAAGATCCACGGTTTTTATCTCATACTTACCCTGACGGGAGAATGCAAGCAGTTTACTTGACAGCTCCGCAGCCCGTTTGGATGCATTGATAACCGTCTGGATATATAAAGCCAGGCGTTTGTCTTTGAGATTTCCCTTCTCATCGCGATTGTCGCGACTGATGATCTCCGCATAGCCACTTATCCCCGAGAGCATGTTGTTGAAATCGTGAGCAATTCCGCCTGCGAGCTGTCCCAGCACCTCGGTTTTCTGAGCCTGATTAAGCTGCGCCTCCAGTTGCTTGAACCGAGCCTCCGTTTTTCTCTGAACGGTCACATCCTGAATAACCCCGATCGTGCCCAGAAAAGAAGGTGCTTCCGCTATGTTTTCATAATATCCGGATGCATTTACCTGAACATGGAGACATTGATCAGCGCCCCGAGTTTGCCGTGCATTTGTTTTAAGCCGGATCTCAAGCCCGGTTGTGCCACGCAAACCCGACCGGCGCTCATCGAAGAGCTTGGGGGCATTGGATTCACCGGTCATCTTACCCGCAAATGCGGGCAGCACATGATTTCTGCTGACTCGCTGATAATCCTCATCATGAATCAGTTCACTGAAGTGTTTACCGATGAGCTGCTCCGGCTTATACCCCAGGATACGAACAGCATCGTTTACATAGGTAAATTTACCGTCCTGATCTACCTGATAGACGATATTTGGTAACAACTCCATTACTGATGAATACCATTCGGGTGCCCCGGAGTTTGGTGTCGGTAAAGCCATGAGTCATGTATCTCCAAAAGGTAAAAAGCTTATCCTGAATTGAGCCTTTCTCTCGCATCAATTCGCATAATCAATGGGGTGCATATGGGTTTGAACAATCGTGAAAAACCCCGGGAGGGTATTTCGCACGATTGCGCAATTCACCCCATAAGGGATTGTGCGACTCATCTGCTTAGAGCCACTCGATTTAATCAAAACATTCAAAATCATATGCCCCGTCAAGGTACCGGATAAATGCGTTGAAATCCGGCGGGTATGGTGCCTGGATCCGACACTGCGCACCGGTAAATGGATGAATAAATTCCAGGGATTTACAATGCAGTGCCTGGCGTTGCATGGGGAAAACCCCGGCGAAGGCCTCGGGTGTTTCTCTCCACCGTGTAAACTGCTCATCGGAAAGGCCGTATAGTTTGTCTCCGGCTATCACGTGCCCCAGATGAGCCATATGTACACGCAGCTGATGAGTACGCCCGGTGTGTGGTTTGAGACGGATCAATGAGTAGCAGGTTCCCCATCGTTTGAGCAGTCGCATTTCGGTAACCGCCGTTTTCGCGTTATGTCCATCAACACAAAACCGACTATTTACAGATGAGCTGGTATCCCGGCCGACAGGCGCATCGATACGAGTCGACCGGACGGATGGAACTCCAATGATTACAGCTCGGTAATCCTTTTCGACGTCTCTCCCGGCAAACAGCTTCTGCATTGCAGTAAGAGCATCTTTGTGCTTTGCGACCATCACCACACCGGAAGTCTCGCGATCCAGCCGATTGGCTATATGTGCATCAACCCAGCATGGTTTATGTACGTATCGTAATTGGTAAATAAGATTTGATCTCACCGACTTTCCCGAACGGTGTACCAAAAGATTACCCGGCTTGTTTATCCCCAGGAAATAATCATCCTCGTAGATTATCGAATAGGACAGATCAGCCGGTGGTTCGGTGAAATCGGGCATGTTGTAGGTGATTCGGTCCCCTGCCGAGACCACCGAATCGACCATACAGAGCCTGTCATTGCAGTATAGTCGCCCTTCCACAACCCGTTCGCGCCACTGCTCTTCAGTCAAGTAGGTAAACCGGCGGGTCAGATAGATGATTAACTCAGTTTTTTTAATATTACCCGGTACGGTTGAGCTGGTTTTCATAGTTCATTGATATACAAAGGTTTTGATCCCTGATAGATCTCGTTGAGATAATTAAGCACGATCACCTCGGTTTTTTTCTGCGGATCGATATTGATGATAAGCCGATCGATATATTGGCGCGCGATAAAAAAGCCGCGCCCATGGGAATCATATACTCCAAGAGGCATATTATCGTTACCTCGCGATGTCTGACGATGCAGCCAGTACAGCACGTCCTTTTTGCGCAGTCGCCCACCCTGGTCTACGATGGATATGGCGTACATTTTCTCATCCCAGACCACCGATACCATCACTGCCTGTTCCCCCGGAAGTTCAAAATCGTAGTTCCACCGTGCCTTATCATCCGGCTTTTCGTTGCGGGCTCCGTAAAATACCGCATTTGTCAAAAGCTCCATAAGAACCAGATCCAATTTCCGGTACTTGGCCCAAGGAGGAAGAAGCGATATGATGCCTTTTGCCTCCTCATCGATACAGCATCCCTGTGAAATGGTAAACGAACGCTGGTGAACCGTGGATGAAACATCGAAGAAACGCCGGGCACCAAAGATGTCCCGCGTCAGCAATCTCTCAATAATGCCCGAAAGCTCCCTGAAATTGAATGGGGTGGTCTTTACAAATATATTTCCTATGTCATGGAAAAGAGCAAGTTCGATGTAGTTTTCGACATCAAATGCGGTTATAAGAACCCGTAAAATGTCAGGATAGGCTCGGCGGACCTCCTGAAGCAGCTCAAAGCCTTTCATCTCAGGCATATTTATATCAGATATCACCAGATCAATATGATGGTTTGGAAGAACGGAATCTAAAGCATCCCGCCCGTTTTCTGCAGTATACACCGTATATCCAAGCTCTTCAGACAGATACTCTCGCAGTAGTCCCCGTATCTCCCGCTCATCATCGACAATGAGAATCGAAAACCTTGTATTATCGATAGACATCCGTTTTTATTCGCCCTGTGCAAAAACCGTTTATAATCGCAGAGTTTTTCATGTGCGGAATCTATTTTTCCTGGTAGAAAGGAGACGACTTATGCGGCTTCCTTCCTCCCGGACACATCCACCTCTTTTTAACCGCTCGATATTGCATCAGCCGGCTTTCTGGGCCTGGCTCATACTCAGTGCGGGTATCCTGCTTGGTGATTTTGTTTCCACCGCACTTTCTTCTCCCCGATTATACCATGGCTTCTGGGTCTGTGCAATCGTTTTTACCACAGCACTGGGGATCATACTCTCCCGAAGCTTGCACTGGCGCGTTCTCTTTTTCATCGCTGCAGGGGCATTTGCCATTCTTGCCTCAAAAGAAAAAAACCGCACCTATCTTCAGGAGAACATGCGTGGAATGGACCGAATCGAACAGGTTTTCATAAGCGGCACTCCGAATAGAGCATCTGTTCCGCTTCTCAATATATACCGTACGGAGATTTCAGCGGTTTCCCTGACAGACAGCTCGGGAACATATCCCCTCAATAAAAAAAACTATCGCTGCTACTCAAACGACTCCATCCCCCAGGCAGCATCGGTACGCATTCTGGGCACTCTACGCAATCCGGCACCACGCTATTATCCCGGTGGATTTGATGCCCCTCGCCACTTCCGCGCCGCCGATATGTGGGGGACGATCGATGCTGATTCCGTGCAGATTGTTGGGCATTCGAATTCGATTTTGCGCACCGCATCCCGCGCTTTCCGATCATACATACATAAATTGCTTTCACTCTCTCCCGATCCAACGCAGGCAGCTATTCTCAGCGCCTCATTTCTTGGGGAAAAGCACCATCTGACCGAAGATATTAAATCGCTTTTTCGTGAAGCAGGGATTTTTCATCTTCTGGCAATCTCGGGTCTGCATATGGGTATACTGATCATAAGTACATTCCTGGTTCTATCAGTGATTCCTTGTGACCGGAGATGCAAGACGGTTGCTACCCTGGTTGTCATATGGAGCTATGTTCTGTTTATCGGGGCCATTCCCTCGCTGGTCAGATCAGCAATCATGGCTTCGGTTATTCTAACGACTTATCTGTTTCAGCGTAAACAATATACCCTCAACACACTGGGGATCGCCGGATGTATCTGGCTTCTCTTTTCACCTCACTCTCTGTTTACCCCCGGCTACCAGCTCTCTTTTGGCGCTACACTCTCAATTGTTGCCGCCCAGCCTGTCATCCGTCGCATAAACCATCTGTTACCCCGACTTCCTCTCGACATGTTTACCCGGGGCACTCTGGGATCGTTTATGGTTTCAGCAGCCGGATTTCTGGGCACCGCTCCTGTGCTGCATTATCATTTCGGCTCGCTTTCGTTTGTAGGATTGGTAACAAACGTTGCGGCGGTATTCTGCATGTCCGTGGGTATGAATCTGTTTTTCATTGCAGCAGGCCTGTTTTGGATATGCCCCGCTCTGTCGCCGTTTTTGATGAAGGCGGTAAGTATCCCTTTATCTATGGTGATTATGCTTGCGGAAAAAACGACAACCTTACAACAGTCTGCAACTCTTCCCTCGGTTCCGGCTACTGTATGGCTTCTGTACGCGATCTGTTTCTTATGCCTTCTCTCTATCCACCCCACACGTATTGGGCAGTATGTCAGATGGGTTTTGCCGATTTTCTTTCTGCTCTCCGCAACGATTATGGTTGTGGATAAAAATGCGGAATACGCCGAAATCGTTGTGTTTAATCTCGACGGTGATAACATGGCGGGGATACGATATCCAAGCGGTAAAATATGGCTTATCGGTGTAGCAGATTCGAGACGGTGGGAGTACCTGTATCGAAACCGGCTACTTCCGTGGCAAAGAGATGCCGGTAAGCTTGAGGTCCTTGTCATTCCACGTGTAAACAACAATGTTTCTCATTTTCTTTCACCACTTTTGCTCAACGGCGCACCCGAGAAGCTGATTACGGATGGTCAAAACGACCTTTCGCCATTTGGTAGCCGCGATCTGACCGGACTTCTTGTCACCCATGGGGTAGAAAGGTTCCTTGTGCCTTCGGCCGCCATGTTGTATCCGGCCGAGGAATGTACGATAACCGTGCGGTCTCCTCCAAATAAACACAGCGGTTTGTCGGTACGAGCAAACGTACTGGGAGCCCGGATTACTTTGGAATCAAAGCCATCAGACAAACCATCAGAGGCATTGGAATCATCTGATGTAAACATCTTTTTTAACTCACCAACAGTCTCACTGCCGGCGTTCAGCCCGCAATCGAGTCTTGATCTCAAGAAAGGAGCGGGCAGACTTCGTATTGGAAAAAACGGAAATATTACCATCCACCAGTTTACCGGTGAGCGGTGGAAACGAATCGGAGAAGGCTAAAAGGCTAACAATTCTCGATAAAAGGAGTATCCTTAGCGAATCAGGGAGGGGAAAAAAGTATCTGAGAGGCGTTTCGAGTGATGTTTATGGCGGTAAGTGACAGAGTTTTGCGCAATATCGAGTCCGAACCGATTTTTGGCCTGCTCTCAGCCACCTCCCCACATTTCCATCTTCTATATTATTGCCTGTTTCGGGGTTCGTGTTCAATAAGGGTATTTATGAGGTATGTGGTATATATATACGTTTCACTGCTCTTGCTGTTAACGGGATGTAACAACAGGCTTCCGGAGAATGCTGCGGCGCTGTTTGGCACCTGGTTTATACATCCAACTTTTCAAAACCGTACTGCGGTTGAGGAGCTTGCGTTGTCAGCCGAGGGGGTCGACTCACTGGTGCAGGTGATTCGTTCCCGTACTCTTCTCTCAGGCCCGGCAACCGTGCAGCTTCGAGATGAAAACCACACCCGGTATACGGTCGGCTACGATACACCGGATTCCTTCTCCTTCGATTCGACATATCCGCTGATCATCTATCTGCATGGTGGTGTGGGTACCCTGAAAAACACCAAGGGAGAAAAAGCCTACCTGATGTTTTCGGATTTGCAAGACAGCATGCCGCTTTTTCTGGCCAGCCCCTCGGCCAACCGGCAGGCTCCTTGGTGGAGCGAGGCGGGGCTCAACCGCATTCTTCAGACCCTGCGTTTTATGTCGCTTCACTTCCCTGTCGATCCGCAAAAAGTTTTTCTGGCGGGGGTATCGGATGGAGCCACCGGATGTTATGCTGCCGCAAACACTATTGCGGCCCCGTTCGCCGGTTTTTTTTCAATCTCGGGCTTCGGTGGAATGCTTCCCCGCCTGGGCATGGAGCTATATCCAGCCAACCTGATGCAACGCCCGATTTATGACATACATGCGGGGAAAGACCGATTATACCCGATAGAGATGGTAAATGGATTTTTAGATCAGCTGGAGAGAAACGGTGTGGCCATCAAACGGAAGGTATATCCGGAAGAACAGCACGGCTTTGATTATCGATCAGAAGAGTACGATACACTGACAGCACTGATCAGACGATGGTCGAAACCGCAAAGAGCCTCGGTGAAATGGCATTTTCTTCCCGGCTATCCTGCCCGCCCTGACAATCTGCTTTCCTGGCGGGTACAGCAAAACGGAAAAGCTTCATGCAGCGCGTTCTGGCGGAATGATTCGCTGCATATAAGTACCGACAATCTCAAGAGTGTTGGCGTGATTTCCCCGATAAGCGAGCGCAGAAAGATAACGGTCAAAACCGAGGATTTCTCCATGTCCATATCCCCCGCACATGAATCAAACCAGCTTCTAATGGATAAGATGCAGCACTTCTGCTTTCCGAACATCAACAGGAAAAACTGCTACAGAATAGAGCTGAATATTTGAACAGGGAGTGAGTGATGTTAAAACGGGCAATGATGATTTTGGCGGAAGGCTTCGAGTAAATGGAAGCTGTTACTGTTGCGGAAATGCTCAGGAGTGAAGACATAGAGACAACGATTGCCGGCCTGACCGACACTGCTGCTACAGGATCTCACAATATAACAGTGATTGCTGATACCACTCTGGACAGCTATTTAGGCAGCTTTGATGTGATCGTTCTGCCCGGCGGCATGCCCGGCACTACCAGTAGAGGTGTTGGTACGGCTATTGCTTTTAGCCGGCGGATCATCAGGTACCTCAAAGATGAGCGGACGGCGGAACAGCTATCCCAATCGATTTTGTACCACCCACGGTGAACGGTTCAAGGCCGATGAGTCACGCAATTTCCTGAGGGCAGATGGAATAAGGTAATCGCGTGGAAACCCTCTCAAGGCTTTCCAGGATTACTCATGCTCTTGTACCCTCATAAAAGGTTCGTGCGAATCACAGCCAGAAGAGTTAGTCAATGTGGGCATCAGAGAATGATACTTTCAGATGCGTTTAGCACCCGGCAGAGAGGGAGCGGCAAAGAATGAGCGAAAGCGTGCATCTTTACTATCATGGTTTAAACATCTACCCCCCATCGGAAGACGAAGAGTGTTGGAAATTTTGTGAAGGTTTGGAAGCAAGCGGCTTTTACAGCAATACGATTCTCAAATGGCTGAAAGTGGACCTGAATAATCCATCATCTATCAACTGTATTAACAATTCCGACAGTCTGGGAGTCATTTTCCTTTCGGCAAACAATCTGAACACACCCAACAGAGTGCTGCAGATAAAACGACCCCTCGTCTTTACCGATTTTTCGCTTTCGTTTAACAGGAGCGTTATAGCGTCTCACCCGGATGCATATCTGCTGACGAAAAACGAAGAGGTTGCGGCAGGAATGGTTGCCCGCCATCTGGTAGCCAACGGGCATAAGCGAATCTTTTTTCTTAAATCGGTCGAGAATCTCCCCTGGGAAGTTGATCGTCTGAATCTGTTTTCAAGCACGATTAAACATTTTGATCCTCATATCAGGATTATCAGCGCCGAGCACGATCCGATCACCGAAAAAAGTTATCGTTTGAAGATGAGATTTTTATATAAAAAAATCGATCACATCGATGTAAAAAGCCTCACCTATAAGCTGGGATACAAACCTTCCGAAACAATATCCCCCGCCAGACTGGGCAAAATCATCTCCAGAACTCGTTTTAATCAGATGAGAATAGCCGAAACTGCCCTGTTTAAGCAGATTCCACGCTTTGGATGTACAGCTGTTGTGGGAAGCAATGATAAGACCGCTGTGAGATATATGTATTTTTGCCAAGAAAACGGAATCCGGATACCCGAGGATATTTCTTTGGTGGGATTCGATAATAACACTACAGGCGATCACAGGCTTACTTCGGTTGATTTCGGCTATCACTCCGGTGGAACAGTGGCCGCCAACATAATCACCCAACCCGAGATACGTCATCACCAAAAATCTTCGATAATAGAACTGCCCTGCCGGCTGATCGACCGTAATACGGTCGGCAGTATTTAAATGCTTTATTTGGTAAATACTTTAATGCCATCCGTGCCTTTTTTTATTTTGCTATCCCTATACTTTCCTCCGACCAGATGAGGCCCATAGATGAGTGAACAATCATCCAAAAAGACCGTCCTTTATGATAAGCACCTCCAGCTTGGCGCCAAAATGGCTCCTTTCGGCGGCTTTGAGATGCCGATTCAGTATGAAAGCATCTTAAAAGAGCATCACTGGACCCGAAAGGAGGCAACGTTATTTGATACCTGTCATATGGGTGAGTTTCGTGTATTCGGGCAAAATGCTGTCGAAGATCTGGAAAACCTTCTCAGCTGCCCTGTTGGCACCATGCAGATCGGGCAATGCCGGTATGGGTTTCTGTGTAACGAGTCAGGAGGAGTTATCGATGATCAGATAATCTACCGGATGGGAGAAGATGAGTTTTTCATGGTGGTTAATGCAGGCACTCAGTTCACCGATTTCGACTGGATCAACTTACACCTTTCCACCAATACCCGCATCGAGAACCTCTCCCCGCAGACGGCAAAACTGGATGTGCAGGGGCCAATGTCGGCCCGACTTGTTGAGCGGGTGATGACGGAGTCGATTCGGGATATGCGATATTTTCGATTCATGCATAATTACTATAAGCAAGAGCGTATAATTATCAGCAGAACAGGATACACCGGAGAGATCGGTTTCGAAATATACCTTCCAAGCGAGCTTGCGCAGTCGCTGTGGGATGATCTGACCGATCTCGGAGCGCATCCAGCAGGGTTAGGTGCACGCGATACCCTTCGTCTGGAGATGGGCATGCCTCTGTATGGCCATGAACTGGATGAGAGCACCAACCCGGCCCAAACCGGCTTTTCCCATGCAATCGCATCGGATAAGAAGTTTATCGGCTCAGACATTGTCTGTTCCCCGGAAAATGCTCCACGGCGGCTGATCGGGTTGAAACTGGAGGGAAAGAGAGCCGCAAGAGCCTCGGACTGCATCGTATCTGAGACAGGAAGACAGATTGGCACCGTGACAAGCGGAAGTTTTGGTCCTTCGGTGGGAACCGCTATCGCATTAGGCTATATTGACAAGGAATATGGCACACCGGAGTCCTCAGTGAAAATCAGGACCGGACGACGAGAGCTTGACGCAGTAGTTACAGAACTTCCTCTGTACAGACAGGCGACAGGAAAGAAAAAGCTTACGGAATTTGTCGATTAATGTGGTTTTTTTTATCCAAAACAACATATACGAAAAACCTTTTTGAAGGGAGAATTAGCCGATGATACCCGAAGAGTTACTGTATACCGAAACACATGAATGGGTCAAACTGCAGGGTGATACAGCAGTGATTGGCATCAGCGATCACGCGCAGGATTCCCTGGGAGATATCACCTTTGTTGAACTCCCTCAGGTGGGCTCTCAGCTGGAAAAAGGTAAAGAATGCGGAGTCATCGAATCGGTGAAAGCCGCCAGTGACATTTACTCACCTGTTAGAGGAGAAGTAAGCGAAATAAACGAAGATCTGGAGAGCGAACCGGAAAAAATTAACAGTTCCCCCTACCAGGAGGGGTGGTTGTATAAGGTGAAGAATATCGATACCGCATCACTCGATTCTCTCATGGATGCAGATGCCTACAAGCAGTTTTTGGAGAAAAATGCATGAGCTATATAGCAAATACTGCAGAGCAGCAAGAAGAGATGCTTCGGGTATGCGGAGTCGAAAAGATCGAGGATCTGTTCAACGACATTCCTCAACGACTGCGCCCCCGATCCTTTGCACTGCCACAGGGTAAATCTGAATTTGAGGTTACAAACATTTTATCCGATCTTGCATCTCACAACTACTCTCACCTCACCAGTTTTATCGGCGCCGGCTTCTACGACCATTACATTCCGGCCGCCGTGGATGCGTTGTCTTCCCGCAGCGAGTTCTACACGGCCTATACGCCTTATCAGCCTGAGCTTTCTCAGGGGACCCTGCAGGCGATTTACGAATACCAGTCCAACATATGCAGATTGACCGGCATGGAGGTATCCAATGCGTCCGTATATGACGGTGGTACTGCGCTGTATGAAGCGTGTCAGATGGCTATAAACGCTACCGGACGTAACCGAATCGTTATCGATGGCGGTGTCAATCCTATTTACCGCAAGATGCTCTATTCCTATACCGGCAATCTGTCGATAGAGTTTTGTGAGGTTCCGGTCTCCCACGGCCAGAGCGATCGCAATCACCTGTATGAGAAGATAAACGACAAAACGGCTGCGGTCGTGTTGCAGAATCCCAATTTCTTCGGAGTTATCGATGATCACGCCGATATCGCCGAGAAATGCAAGAGTCTGGGTATTCTGAGCATTCAATCGGTCTATCCGATAGCTATGTCTCTGCTGAAAACCCCCGGTGAGATGGGTATCGATATCGCAACCGGGGAAGGACAATCTTTGGGAATACCGCTTTCTTTCGGTGGTCCCTATCTGGGATTTATGGCGACAACCAAAAAGCTTGTCCGTAAGATGCCGGGACGAATCGTCGGGCGTACGGTTGACACAAACGGCAGGGAAGGCTTCGTGCTAACGCTTCAGGCGCGCGAGCAGCATATACGACGCGAGAAGGCCACTTCCAACATCTGTACCAACCAGGCACTGTGTGCCCTTCGTGCTCATATCTACCTCAGTCTGTTGGGGCCGAGCGGACTCCAGGATGTGGCGGGGCTTTGTCTTGAGAAGGCACACTATGCCAAGATGCGTATGAAGGCGATTCCCGGCATTGAAGTGATGCAATCCTCTCCTACTTTCAACGAATTTACCGTACGGCTCCGATGCGATGCGGGAGAAATAGCCGGTAAAATGATAGAGCGGGGCTTTGCAGCCGGCTTTCCTCTGGGGCGCTATTACCCTGGAATGGAGAATTACCTGCTTATTGCAGTCACCGAAAAACGATCTAAATTTGAAATCGGCCAGTTGGCTGAAGCGCTGGAGGCGGCTTTATGTCAGTGATATTCGACAAATCGGTTTCAGGAAGGCGCGGAGTTGCCCTTCCTGCCTGTGATGTCCCAAAATCAGCGTCGATTCCCGATGCCTATATACGAAGAAAGCCCCTTCAAATCAGTGAGCTGTCGGAGCTGGACGTGGTTCGCCATTTCACCGAGTTGTCCAGAAGAAACTATGGGGTAGATACAAACCTCTACCCGCTGGGCTCCTGTACGATGAAATACAATCCCAAGTTCACCGAGCATATTGCGGGCCTGAAAGGGTTTTCATCTCTGCACCCTCTGCTTCCCCAACTTCGCAGAGGCGGGATGCTCACTCAGGGAGCGCTGGCGGTCCTCTATGAACTCGAGCAACTGTTGTGCGAAATTTGCGGCATGGAGGCCTTTACGCTTCAACCCATGGCGGGGGCACATGGTGAGCTGACAGGCATGATGCTTATTGCGGCGTATCACAAAGATAAAGGTAACAGGAAAACGGAAGTTTTAATTCCGGATGAGGCTCATGGGACCAACCCATCCAGCGCGGCTATAGCAGGCTATAAGGTTCGGGCTGTACCCACGGCACGAGATTCCGGAGCACTGGACATTTCCACTCTCGAGGAGATGGTCAGTGACCAGACTGCCGCTATTATGCTTACCAATCCCAACACTCTGGGTATCTTTAACAACCAGATAGACAGGATCGCCCAAATTGCGCATAAGCATGATGCTCTTCTCTACTATGACGGAGCTAACCTGAATGCAATTATGGGTAAGTTTCGCCCCGGTGATGCACAGTTTGATGTCATGCATGTAAACCTGCACAAAACATTTGCGACGCCCCACGGCGGCGGTGGCCCCGGAGCCGGTCCGGTTGGAGTCAGCAGGAAGCTGGTCGACTATCTGCCGATCTCACGGATATGCAAACGAGAGGACGGAACCTACGCCCTTAACTACGATTATCCGAAGTCCATCGGCTATATAGCTCCTTTCTACGGAAATTTTGCCGTCTGTCTGAAGGCGTATGCCTATATTCTGGCACTCGGGGCTCGAGGACTGACAGAGGTTTCCGAGAATGCCGTTCTCAATGCCAACTATCTAATGCATTCGCTTAAAGATCATTACGAAATACCGTTTTTGCGCACCTGCATGCACGAGTTTGTGATGACGAGTAAGCGACAGCTGGAAAGGGGCATTCACGCTATCGACATTGCAAAGGGGTTGGCGGATAAGGGGTTTCATCCCCCTACAGTCTATTTTCCGCTGATCGTAAAGGAAGCTTTAATGGTTGAGCCGACGGAGACGGAAAGTAAAGAAACCCTGGATCAGTTTGTGAACGCGATGAAGGATATTGCGCACAAAGTAGATACAGAGCCGGATCGGCTTCGCTCGGCTCCACAGACCACCTTTGTATCGCGTCTGGACGAAACAAAGGCCGTAAAAGACATGGATTTTGCTTCCATATGAAAAAGCGCCGAAAAGTAAAAAAAACATGGCGTAATGTTGATTTTTTTCCAGCATTTATTTATTATTATAGTAGTGAAAAACCGCCAATCACGATACGATATCAAGGATAAAGGAGACAAATTATGCGCTTAACCACACTAGCTTTGCTATTTGTAGTGGCTTCTTCAAGCCTAATTGCCGCTGCACCAAAGTTTGTACAACCAACCAAGGGTAATGTTGGTATCTACGAGAAGCAGACTCGTGGCACCTACGATGAGGCGATCATGACAGTCGGTGTCGAAGAACGTTTACGGGTGATGGAATCCGGAAGAAATCATTATAAGGTCAAAACGGATAACGGTACAGTAGGTTGGGTGGAAAAACGTCTGGTTGCAGCCTCTTCCGGTAAGGAATTTATGTTCGATGATGCGGAAGTTATCGGTTATCTGGATAATCCGACCCCGGTGTACATTATCGATGCCGACTCAAAGGACGCCACTCCGATCAAACTCGACCGTTCATTTGCAGATGCTCTGCGCAACAATGTCGATCGGGAAACTGTGGAGCGTCAAACGAAATAACACCTCCTTTGTGAAAGTGTGTATGTGATGGGGAAAAGAGGGATGATAATCTTATCATCCCTCTTTTTTTGCGCCATCATACATTCCCTTGGTCGGCAGAGCTGGAGAATCAAGGAACAAACTCACCCCTGTCTTTTTATTTATCAGCTTTGCCGGATTCGTCAGGAGGGGAAGTAGAGCAGTTTGCTTTACATTAAAGGAGTGATGGTCGTAAGAGATAGGGTTTAATAGTTGTTACTAATTCAGCCGCATTGTTAAGACAATCACAGAAAGCTACCTTCCTCCTTCTTCTTCATCAGAATTCGCCATATCTTCTCCACCAGTTCCCTGCCGCTAAACGGCTTTACAATGAAATCGTCTGCGCCACTGGCAAAGCAGCGTTGCATTTCGTCATTCTGAGTGCCGGCGGAGAAAAAAGCGACAGGAATATCTCTGGTCTCCTCTTGTGAACGCAGGATACGGCAGATGCGACTACCATCCAGACCCGGCAAATACAGATCGAGCAAAATCATGGAGGGCTTCCGTTCGAAAGCCAAGGTTAACCCGTGTTCTCCACTTTCGGCAACGATGATGTCAAATGCATTTTCAAGCACCATCCTTGCGATTTCAATCGCCTCACGATCATCGTCAATAAGCAGAATGAGAGGCTTTTGATTGACTGCGGCCTCTTCCTTCCCCTCAATGTCTTCTTCACGGTTGGATTGTGCGGTTGCAATGGTAATCACTTTGGTATCATCATCATCCCAGGGAATCCTCGCTTCAACAGGTAACACAATGTGAAATTCACTTCCCGGGTATTCCCCTTCCTTGGTTCCCTTACTTTCCGCCCATATACGTCCGCCATGACGTTCAATGATTCCCTTTACGATAGAGAGCCCCAGGCCCGTTCCTCCTCCCAGAAACTTGCTGAAATCGGTACTGTGGCGCGTGGCTTTCCCAATTTCATAAAAGGCATCGAAAATCTTGTCCTGCTCGCCCGGATCAATTCCGATCCCATAGTCTCTAACAGTTATGTGAAACTTATCGTTTTCTTTTTCAATTATGACGTCCACAGTAGAGTTGTCGGGAGAGTATTTGAGTGCGTTACTAAAAAGATTTGTAAACACCTGCTGTATTCGCATCTTATCACCATAAAACGGAGGAAGTCCCTCCTGGATTATGGGATTGAATGTTATCTGACGTTGTGCGGAAAACTGGAGAAGATCTTCTATACAATCCTGAGCGGTCTGAGCCAAATCCATCTGCTCAGGATGAAGCCGCAATCGTTTCTGCTCGATGCGGGTAACATCAAGCATGTTGTTAATCACCTTATGAAGACGGTCGGCAGCTCTGCTGATACTCTCGATCATCTTAAATACCCCGCCATCAAGCTTGTCCTGCATGTTTTCGATGATTATCTCAGAATATCCTTTTATGGATGTCAGAGGGGTTTTCAGCTCATGAGAGGCGATACTGAGGAAATTTGATTTCAGCTCGCTCACCCGTTTGAGTTCCAGATTCGAACGGATCAGCTCGCTGTTCATCTTTGCCATTTCAAGATTCTTCCGTTCAAGCTCAGCGGCTATGCGCTGCTGTTTGGTAATGTCACGGAATATGATTACAATCTCAGGTCTTTTGGCCTTTGCACGAGGGCTCTGTGAGTCGGTACCATTGCTATAGATGACAAAACAGTGCAGAGAACATAGCCGTTCGGTGTGATCGACACAGATGAAGTGTCCCTTGCCGACAAACAATTCACCTTTTTGAATAATCGAGACTACATCCTGCCACTCCTGTCCATCTTCCGTGCCAAGAAAGATATCGTAAATGGATTGCTTTAAAAGATTCTCGTTTCCATACCCCAGGCACTCCGCAGCATTCGCATTTGCATATTCAATGCTGCCCGACAGGCTGGTTACAACAACCCCCTCAGGTATCAGTTCGATAATGTTCATTATAAGGTTATCATCAGGCCGCATATTCGAAAACTATTTACTCCCTGCAAAAACGAGGATTCAGGCTAATTTCATGTACAATTTACATATAAAATACGGATATCAGGCCGACACATTCATTTATTATACACCAATCCCTCCCAAACTGTCTACTTTTTCCACCAGAGAGTCGATCGCATCGGAAAACTCGAAATAGAGCTGCTCATACCGATTCTTCAGCCGGGCATTTTTTGAGAACAGTATTTCGGATAGTACCGAAGGACCAAGACCGTATAAATCTTCAACCTGTGCGACGATATCACTTCTGGAATAAGGGATCTTACGATCTTTCAAAACAACCAGAGCCTTGAAAACCGGCTCCAACTCTGTGATTAGATCGTACAAAACCTTCTGAATGGCTTTTCCCTCTCCTGCTTGTAATACGTAGTGCTGTCTTAAAGAAAGTGCGCATTTTCGCAACTCGCGTTCACACAGGAGTCTAATATGTACAGGGCTGAGAGTAACCCCATCTACGACATCGACCCCGAAAACCACCCTGTAATTTGCCTGCAAATCCAGATATTCAACAGGGAGAGTATCCAACGAAGATTGAAGCCATTCAGGGGTTATAAAGATTGGAGTCTCGATCCCCCATTTGTTCCACTTTTTATGCATCGAAGCGCTGGCGGCAATGGTGGAAAGTTTGGTATCGGTGAGTACTATCGCCAGCTTAACGGCTGATTTCCCAGGAATATACTCATGAGTGACGGCCGGTCCGTACATGATAACGCTGACAAGCCGTTCGCCAAAAGACTCCTGGCAATCGGAGACAAAAGAATCTACTATTTGATTTGGATTGCGAATTTTTTTCATCTAATACTATTCACCAGCTCAAACAATCATATGGTGTATGCTGGTGGTAATGAGGCTGCGATCATTCGGAAAGCCCCTTTTCCAGATCTGCAATAGACTGATTTATACTGTCCACCTCAGAATAATTCTCACTGCTGATTACGGCTATTTTTCGTGCATACAGCTCAAGCAGCTGATAGTGTTGCGCACTAAGATTGATTGGCCGTTCGATAAGCTTGATTATGTGGGTGGCATCCTCTTCGAAACGCTCCCCTAAAAATTTGCGAAACTGTGCTTCTGTAGACTTAAGCACCGGTTTGTCATTTCTACAGTACAGCATCTGGGGAATATACTCCTTGAGGATCTTCTGTTCAAGCTCCTTTCCTGACAACGCAGGACTAACCTGCGTGCGCTCAACCTGAAAGATGAGCTGCTCGATTTCACTCTTTACCCGGTCTATCTGCTGCTCTCTGAAACGGGCCTGATAGAGAATGGGAAAAGAGTTTACGCTGAGGTTGGC
Source organism: uncultured Fibrobacterota bacterium (assembly GCA_964419255.1). Classification (GTDB taxonomy): domain Bacteria; phylum Fibrobacterota; class Chitinivibrionia; order Chitinivibrionales; family CAYFVL01; genus CAZPHU01. The sequence continues at coordinate 58,677 of CAYQOU010000006.1, forward strand.
ATTAGCCACATTTTTAAACATCCCTGTAAAGAAGACATCCCCCTGCTGAGAGATAATCTCCTCCTCCGAATTAAACGGGACGATTTTGGCCGGCGTTGGAATAAAATCCTGAATATCATCCAGATGATCCATCTTATCTTTGAGTTTCTGAGGATCGAGAGCAGATTCCAGTCCGTCGAGTTTTTCTATAAACTCGCCCAACCCCTCTTCCAGTGACAGCCCCATCTCCGATTTGAGAAAATCCCGAAGGTTGTTTTGATCCCTATAATTTCCCTGAGCAACAAGCAAACCGTTGTGGATCATCGAAGCAATGGGATGCTTTGGCTCCACCACCTCAGAGGGATCCAGATCGACTCTTGCATACACCGTCAGATGACCATCAAGGTTGTGAGGATCGCCTTTTTTCTGAACTATGCCCATAAAGCTCATCATTTACTCTCCTGAGTTGTTTGCGGATACCTCATCCGGATTTACTCCAGTGGCTCTGATAGCACGAAACAAAACCACTGAAGAGATAATTAAAGCCGCCTGCCCCGTCCATGCCATGGAGGTCATGGAAAGAGCCTCCAGAATGTTGGCTACCGCTATGGAGCTTATTGCAAAGGAGGCAATTTTTACCGAATACACAAGATCTCTTCTTCCGTTTCTGAATATATATGCTGCAATAGCGAGAAAAAATAGTGCAAAAAGAATGTCTCTTCCGCTCTTCAGCATATGGGAAATAATAAAAAAGAACGAAACCGCAACAATATTGCTCTCCAGAAAAGATTCTATTTCCTCAGAGGTAAAGTATATCTGGCCCTTGTCGCCAAAAAGATCGGTGTATTCGATCGGAATGGTTCCAGCCCCGTTACTAAACTCCACTCTCCTGCGCATCAGGCGAATAGTATTCCTATTCGGATTCGGCCCCTTCCGCGATTGCGCACGCGTATCGACTACCAGAGAGGAATCACCTACATTTACATACTCCATCGGTACTGCGCCAAGAAATGCCACCAAATCACGCACATAGTTTCCTGGTGGGGTGTATAAATCATCGGTTTCGGAAACAAGTTCACCATTGCGTAGCGACACACCCTGCAGAACTCTTGAAAAAAGATACGGTAGTCCGGTTTCTGTATCGAATGCCTGCCAGGTATGCACGGCACCTTCAACCAATGCAGTCAGGATAATCAGCCGCACAACATACCATAATACCTTCATGCCGGAAAACGAGATTATCTTCCGGTAAAAAAACGGCGAAACAATGCTTTCATGGATCTGTTTGAAAAAATTCACTGTGTCGTTATCCCGAGTTGGCTATTTTTATCCTGCAAAGGTGAATCTATCCTATTGATACTTCGTCTATAAAGGGAATTGTATTGCGCCCCGAAAAATTCAAAATAGTACATTCGCACGCGTTTTGTATCCCCTGATTCTTTCATTAAAATAGAAGATGGCGCAAAATGAGAGAGAATGATATGCCGGAATAAGAAAATTCGCAAATCGAAACCCGCACGACTGTATTTTCTTATTACTATCTTTTTCGGATCACGGGAGCAGACTGATGGCAAAAAAAGCAGCATTTTTCTTGATCGTTTTACTTCACCTTGCAGGATGTCGGGAAGAGAACGTACAGAACAGTTCTCAACAAACCACAGCACAAACCGGGGAAGATGTCTCTGCGCAAACCGATTCGGCTCGCCGGCAGGATTACGACTCTCTCATATACGCCCTTGCAGCACTGGAGGGAGAAATTATGCGTCATCCAACTGATACCAATCTGCGAAAACGTTTCCTTAAACTCTCTTTTGATACACTCAAGGGTGGATTCATGGTTGTCGGGATGGGGCTAACAAAACCGGACTCATCAACCACTGATGCCCTTCTGGCCCAAAAAGCATCCAAAAAAACCTCTCTTAGATGGGCCCTATACGCAAAAGCCTGGCATACGAATCACATGATAGCGTTCGGTACCCCGATATCCGGTGACATAGCCTACCACCAGAGCCTTTTGACAACCGTGCGTGATGATACGACTTTTCAGCTGACTTTCGTGCCGCTGGGAAGTATTCGTATAAAGGCTGATTGAAAAGGTTCAAAGGCTTTGTCCCCGTGGAACTCAATGGCATGACTTTTGTACAATCTGGATTCGTTCGGATGTTATTCATACACATTGCCCATACCCATTCGGGCATGGAAACTGAGTTCACGCAGCAGAATTCGGTCTCTGATCAGAAACATACGTAAGGAGCATAGAGGAAGCATTAACATGGCTCAGAAACAAACCTCCCGGAGCAGATCCGGGGTCTTCCCGCTAATCGGCGAGGGCCGTTGGGCAAAAACCGTACTAATCACATCAAGGAGTGCAAAGACATGGATTCTTCCCAAAGGCCGTGTCGAGGCCGATATGACTCCCCAGCAATCCGCCCTCAAAGAGGCGCTGGAGGAAGCCGGAATAACCGGAACACTCCTATCAAACGCCCCACTGGGATCGTATACCGCCTGTAAATCCGGAAGAAAGCATCCGATCGACATCTACCCAATGGCGGTGGATGAAATCTTGGATAACTGGCCGGAGAAAAACATCAGAAGCCGTAGGATTGTGAGCCTGAATGAAGCCCTTACATTGATTTCCAACCCTTCACTGTGCAAAATCGTGCACCGGGGTTTTGCCGGTATACATCGTCACCAGTCGAGCAGGAGGGCGTTGCCAAATGATCAGTGTAAGAATAGATAAACGGCACTTAAATGTGCATCGACACGATCTGCTCTGCCGGACACTTGTCATAAGATTTGTACTCGGCTCTTTTGTCCACATCCGCCAACTGCCGGTTGTCGTAAGAATTCAGACAAATGGCACTATCAGCAGATTGTGGATCATCGATTACACACGTCTTATTCAAGCGGTAGCAATCACTTTACCCGTACTGTTATTTTGTCTGACTCACCTGCACCGAAAAGAGGTTTCATATGGAAAGTAACCACAAGGGGTTCAAAGCATTTCGGGTTGATGGAGAGAAAGTGATGGAGATATTACAGGATATGGCTTCCATCGCAAAGCCGTCCGGTGCATTTGGCGAACCGACCACAGCCGGTGAGTATACCGTTATTCCCGCCGCAGAGGTAAGCACTTCACTGGGGGCCGGCTTCGGCTACGGCTCTTGTTCGCCCCACGGCTCTCATCACAACCAGGACACCAATCCGTGCGGTGGCGGAGGCGGGGGGGGTGGTGGAATAAGCATGGCCCGGCCAGTTGCTTCGATTGCAATCGGCCCCCACGGCGTTTCAGTAAATCCGATAATCGATTTTACCAAAATAGGGCTGGCACTCATCACCGCATTTGGAAGCGTGCTGCTTATAATGGGAAAGATAGCCAAAACGGTTAAGTAAACAGATCGACACGGGAGCTGCTTTAAAAAACTCCGGCAAGCCACCTTTGTTTCCAAAGGTGATGATTCGAAAGTCTTTTCACTATAACCGGAAGGCTGTTTTGATCCCCAATGTAAACGCAAACCCTTCCCCTATGATTTCCCTTTTTTTCATGTCTTCATCCCAGTAATAATCCTTTACGACAGCCCCCTTGAAAGCACTTTCGACCCCGGTATATACATCCCAGCGGTAAAAATACCTATGCTCGATATTTTTAATGCTGATCTGGGCCTTGAAACGGCCTCCAATTTGTTGATTGAGTCTTTGATAGTCGTGTGAAGAAAAATCATAGTAGTAATTCCCGTCACGAATGAAACCATGCAAATTCAGGCTGACGATCTCCTCCAAAAAAGATGCACGAACACCACATTTGACAGTATAGGGAATCTCCCACTCGTAGATATCTTTCTCTGAGGTCCCCTTTCTGTGCGCATCCATAAAACTCAGCTGCAGATATGTACTCAGCCAGTCGGAAGGAACAATATCAACTTGGGCATCGATTCCCTTTGCAAGCAGCCCGCCGGGTAGTTTTTCTTCCCACGTAAAGGTAGCCGGATCGAGTCGCGGGACCTTATCCTGAATTCGAAGGTAGGGCTCGAGGTGAATATGAAGCCATGGCAGGCCGGTGTAGAGTAACTTCAACGAACCGATGTATGACTTCATACGGAGCTGTTGCATTTTTTTGTCAGGAAGACCTCTGTAATCCGGATACACGGAAACCAGACCGGAAGATGCCCCGACAGTTAAGCCATAATCACTCCATTCAGCCGATATCCCCGGATCACAGCTAAAATCGAGGTTCTCATCAGTAATCCTGCCGCCCCCCACCAGACGAGCGCCAAAGGACAACTTCTTGTGCTCATACTCCAAACTCCCGTGCAGATGCCCACTGTATCTGCGGCTTTCTCTGTCGACTGCTGTATCCAAGCCCCTCAAGTCGCGTTGTTTGAGTTGCCCCTGCCAGAGTTCATGATCGATTCGCCCCCGAAGAGAATATTTCAGATTTCCGCATCTTCTCTCACGCATCTCCCCCATGATCATCGCATTGGTTAAGTAAGTTTTGTTAAGAAAAGCATTTATTCCATTTCGTTTTCCTTCCACAAAATACTGCCGTCCCCCACCGACGGATATCTTTAGGTTTTCGATTTTTCGCGGCTCGATCTGCATGCTTGCCATCCCCCATGGAATAGTTTCATCGGCCCGACGGACCTCAAAGGGATCAGACTCAACACCCTCGAATCTGTTGTACGAATCCCAGGCAAACCAGACGAAGGTGTTTAGCTCTGCATTATCGGACGGAAATTTCCAGTTGGCTGTCAGGTCTCCAAAACCAATCGGATACCCAATACCCGTAAGGGCATCTTCAGACAAATTATATCGATTTCTGTTCCATTTCAGCATGTATGCGTTAGCACCCTTAAAACCAAGCTGTAAAGAGTGTCCGGGTATTTTCCTTGTCTTAAAAGATACCAAAATATCCGCGCCCGTATCTGAAAAGTCAATAACAACCTGCGGCCTGGCATATTTACCACTTCGCAGCGCCCTTGACACATCAGGATCGGCTTCAATGACCACACCGCTGATAGAGGGGTAATACCCGGCGACACTGTTTACTACGACATCCATATGGTTGAGCGATACAACCGTCAGTGCATCGATTTCTCCAAATGAGTATCCCCCGAAGTGAAATGGTGCGCTAAATGGAACACCTCTGATGAGATACATGTTATCATAGGGACTTCCGCCCCGAACCACCATTGCACTTTTGGATTTTATGCTTCTGTTTATCACCGGTTGAGCCTGAAGTATTTCACTGACACTATGGGTCAATCCGATGAACTTATCAGATTCGTCAATGACTACTTGTTCTTCTCCTGACTCTAATTGTCCCTGCACAACTATTTCATATTTCTCGCTCTCAGGCACATATTCTTCCATAAAGAATTTTTTCTGAGCGGTTGACGATTCTTTTATATCAATTGCGGTTTTTTGCGTCCGGTATCCCGGAGAAATGACACCGATGTATATGCGACCTGGCGGCAAGAGACGAAAATCGAAGTATCCGTTTGAATCGGAATGTGTCGAAAAAAGACCGTTGGAAAAAGACTGTCCGGGAATCTCATCCGCCAGTTTAAAAAATTCCTCATACCCTGTCGAGATGGTCGTATCTACTGTGGTGTCGATATACTGCAGGTTAATACGCGCTCCCCCGATTGGCTCTCCGGTCTGCTCACCAATGACTGTGCCGCACAATTGAGGCGATGACATACTAAATGTCTTTGCCATTTGTGTCGGTTCGTAATCGATTTCGAAGCGTATGATCGAAGCAACAGGCTTTCCTTGTTCATAAGCTGGCGAAAACAAGGAATTCTTTACATGGTATGAAGACAGCGAATCCAGCAGGGGATCGATATGTGTTATAAGGCTGCAGCTTTCAACCATTCCACTGTCATCTATATACGCTTTTACTACAGATTTGCCTTGAAGCCCTCTTTTGAGGGCGATCAGTGGTATACTGTAGTCCGGTTCACGAACAAGCACCGGTGCAATATGTAGACTGGTATCGGCAGAAAGGCTATCCACCCGGTGTTGCTGTGCGTTTGACAATGATGGGGTGGATAGGAATGCGAAGGAAAATAAAAAAATTAAACATCGTATGCGCACACTATCACAAAATAAGCTCAGGGGTATATTCACTTTTAAGGTAGCTAAATTGGCGGAGCAGTGCATGCAGTTCCTTAGCTGTTATTCATACAATTTTCACACTCTCTCTCAACCTAAGTGTTCAGTATTCGCTCCGGTAAAAAGATTATTTGAAATAGTGTTAATGCACAGTTTTTATATACCACCGGGTGCATGCATGATTCCACCAGTCTTACTTACTTTCGCCTGCCGCGTTTTCTGACAGGTTTTCTCGGTCGCCCTCCCCTGGAGGGCTGATACGATTCGACTTCCCTGCGGTCCAAAAGAGCCCTTCCGACGCCTTCGTAAACGGTAAACCTTTTCCGTTTAACCAGAGTGGACATGGTCTGCCGGGTAACATTACGAAGCCGTGCGGCCTGAGAGATTGTAATCAAATTTTCGTATGGGGGTTCCGTCACAGTTTTCTCTGTCATCGCATTCTACTCCTTTCCCTTTTCAGGCTGTATATTGTAAAACCTACCTGAAAAAGATACGATGCCATGAATGATCTTTTCGTTAAAAAAGTCGACATTTTCCGCAAGCGCGATTGTAGCCTGATTTTGAAAAGGATTTATCTAAAAAATGTAAAGAAACACTGCGCAGATCGAAGCTATTAGCCGGTTTTACATTTTCCCGAAACAATCAGACATTTTCTGAAAAGTACAGGAAACAAATTATATCAAAAAACCTGCACCGCAGACGCGCACAAAGAAAGGATAACTCAAAAGACCTGAATCGAGTGGTTGTGAACGGATAGGTCGCAAGAGAATCGCTCAATTCAGGTGAGACTTGTCTAATCCAAACAGGAAAGCCGG
>CAYQOU010000006.1:65684-78331 GCA_964419255.1 uncultured Fibrobacterota bacterium
GCAAGAGAATCGCTCAATTCAGGTGAGACTTGTCTAATCCAAACAGGAAAGCCGGGTGAATCAGATAATAGAAGTTTCACGCAAATGAGATTCGGTGTTAAAGAAAAGGCAGGGGACGGAGTCAAATAGTTTAATTTGCGGGCTCCGAATCCATGCCATCGCTCACCTCTGGATCGGTCGTAAGTACCTCCTTGTTTGCGCAGTGGGGGCATTTCTACTATTATTTGCGATGAAAGAATCGTGTGCATGAGGAAATGCAGTACAAATCAGTGACGAAAAGGGGCGGAGTCGAATGGTTTAATTTTCAAATTAAACTATTTGACTCCGTCCCCCCTCACCTGGTCTTTTCAACTTGCACCGTGTTTTCCATGCCCCTTTCGAGGCAGTTGGAATTTTATCTGCTCTTTTCGCCACTTTCGAAAAGAGGCAATGACAATCGAAAAGTGGTACCATTTTCACTCGAAGTCTCGAATGACACCTTACCACCTAAAACCTCTTCTCCGAAATGTTTTATAGAATAGGTTCCGAAACCTCTTCCTTCCTGCTGCTTCGTACTGAAATTGCGCTGGAAAATTCGTCTGGAAATATCCTCTGGTATATGCTGAGCATTCCATACACAAAAATCGAGGCCACACTTTTGCTGCTCCACCCATATTCTTACCGTTCCATTCTCCTCGGTCGCCTCAAACGCGTTTAAGATCATATTCAGAAGTACTCGAAAGAGCACCGAACTATCAGTCTTGATCGGTAAGTCTAAACCCTTTGCACGACAGTGCAGGCGCTTATTTTCGGCCGCTGGATGAGTTTTAATCAGAGATCTCAATTCCGTAATAATCTGCCGCGGTGTCGTCTCCTCCCAAGAAGGCTCGAATGAGAGACTGTCGCTCTTAGATATGATGCGCTGGATGGCAACTTCATTGATCAGTCGCCTGGATGTGAAGCGCAGGCTTTGAGCGATTTCGGGTGAATAATCCTCCATCAAAAGCAGGCTGGACAAAGACAGCCCAGCCAGAAGATTGTTGAGATCATGAAAGAAAAATCTCTCGAGTGCTGCTCTCTGTTCCTGAAGTGTAATATCCCGAATATATACCAAAACAAAACGTTGCCCGTTTACATCAATTGGTCGACTCTGAACCTGAAAAGCAAGATCCATCTGCTCATCAGCTTTCACAACGGACAGGGCACATACCTTTTCAGCCGGCTTATTCTCCCGAAGACTGGTCAGGATGGCTAAAACGGCACCACAGGTAGAACACCACTTGGTAGTACCGCAGCCGCCGGATGTTTCGTTTGCATTAACACATCCGATGATTTCCCCCGGACGTAATCCGAAAGCCTCCCGCGGATTGGAGACCCCCACCATCTTCAGCAACTCATAATTGCATGCAACCACCTGCCGCTGCTCGTTCAGGATAGCCAACATTCCGTTAGCCATAGAAAGCAGACCGGACATAACCGGATGCTTGCTTATCGTATCTATTTCAAGCTCGAGCTGCTCCTGACTCGCTCTCTGAGCCGGAGCATAATATGTATCCATCCACCATTCCTTCTGATTATCATCACGACTCTCGCCCGTACACAATTATCTATCATGAACCATTCACATTCAAGACTTATATGACCGTTTATATCAAATAGCAGCATAGAGGTGTTTTGCTCGAGCGGGAATTTGGCGCCTTCCAACGATGAACGACAGCGCAACAAACTACAGGTTTTCGTCCCCGGTAATTATACTTCAAACCACCAAAAATCGAAATCGCCCCTCGACGGGCCTGTCTTACGGTTAAGAATCAGCATTATGGCGATTGGTGATTTAGCCCAAATACTATTTTACAGTTGGAGAAACTTTTCAGGGTTTCACATTCCCCATGTCCACTCAGCCATGGTTATCCGCCTGATTATGAAAGGAGTGCTGTATGATTCGCTGCTCACTATCCATTCTCCTGCTATCTTCCCTGGTGTGCATCGGTGCACAAAGCTCGGGTATTTTTGTCGAAGGGCATATAAGCCAGGGAAAGCAGAATGGTGATAAACTTCGTCACTTCGAAGGCAATGTATTCGGTTCGATGGATGACGATTCGATTCACTACATTCTAGACGGCCAGGAGTCATCCAGAGAAAACACCTACAGTATTATTTCGAGCTATCCGGTCGATTTTCAATACAGTGTGCAATTTTCCTTCTCGGCAGGATACGAAAAATCCTTCACGAAACTGTTGTCACTCAGGGGTGGTGTTGGGTATCAGAAAGTCGTAATGGATGCGTATGCAGCAAGAATAGATCTCGAAAATGGCAGTATGAATGATGTACCGTTTGTCTCCGCTGAGATTAGACGCCATTGGCTATCCATACCGGTTGATTTCAAAGTAACCCTGCCGATCCGCCGCAGCGGATTGTATCTGACGGCTGGCCCTAAAGCATCCATCTTACTATCATCAGAATACGCCGACAGTATTTCAACCGTGACTCAGGATCTGGCGGATTTGACTCCCAGGTTCAACCTTTCATTGGGGGTTAGGCTGGGAGCAGAATTCCCGTTATCCAGAATAGGATACATCTTTGTCGAGTCAGGATATCATCACGGCTTACTCAACACCTCTCTGATATCATCGGCCAGGATGCAGGAAGGTGAGATCTCGTATCTGGGTGCAGGCTTCAGAATGAACATTCCCTAAGTGGTGTTTCGTCTGTTCAAACGAGCATGGATAAGTGATAAAGACAAACATACATAAGCGACCACCGGCGAGCACTGCCAGCGCCTCTGTTGTGTTTACCCTTGTGAATGCAGCAGGCAGAACGATTCACAAGGAAATATTTACATCGTATCAGGAGAGCTTATTCTCAATTTGCCGAAATTGAGTCAGAGCTTGTGTTGCTTCCGGGCCAGAACCGACGGCATGGGTATTTGCGGAAAGATAATGGTCGCGCGAGGTCATTGATTTCCATTGATGAAGCAGCCGAAGCAGCAGGAAGCATTTCTCCAGACCGGTAAAGGAGTCGGTATATATGATATGAAGCCGGGCATAATCACTGGTGTCACTTCCCGCACTATCACTCACGATGCATCGATACTGGTTTCTGTCATCAGAAGGAGCAGTCGATTGCATGATTTTCCTTCGCCTCTCCAATCCCAAGATTTGTAATTTCACTCAAACCACACGACTATCTCCCTGTCGGTCAGTGCGATCGGTCCGGTCATGGTCTCCACCGTCTGCGGATCATGAAACGGACGGATCATCTTCTTGCCCTTTACCTCGTCGGGCACATCGTTGCTGTGTAACTCCCAGGGGTTATCCTGTTTGTTTATGCCGATAATCACCGACGCGGCTCCATTGTCGGAGCTTTTTCTCAGAAATACAGGATTCTGCTCAAGCGTTCCGATTGTCTCCCAGTGTCCCTCTTCCTTCAACACCGGCGTCGATTTCTTTATTGCATTTATCTGGGAGATCCAGTCCGTAAGATTCCAGGCAATGGTCTCTTTGGCATCCTCGGGAGTGCCCTTTACAACGTCCATTCTGTTGCGTGCTCCGTACTCGTATCCCATAGGCATCAGAAGCCCCTCCGAGAAAAGTGCCGCAAAAAGGTATCGGGCCTTCTGCTCCGAGAGCTTCCCGCCCGACTCCTCCGCCAGACGTTGGGTGTCGTGGGATTCGGGAAAGCTGAAACTGGGAGCAATCCTTCCGTTGGCCTCGTGTTGCTCAAGCGCCCAAGGCTCATCGAAATTCCACCATTTGGATGAATTGAAGAGATAGTCGAATCCGGCATCGGCCAGCGCTTCGATCTCCTCCAGGCGACAGCCCAGCGTCTCTGCAAGAAAACGGGTTTCGGCGTTGCGTCTCTTTGCGCGAGAAATCAGATAGCTCCACAGCTCCGCCGGCACCTGATAGGCCGCATCGCAGCGATAGGTATATATCCCCATCTCTTGAAAAAATGCAACCAGATCATCAAAATACTTCCACAGCGATTGGCGATCGGGACTGTTTAAGGTGTCGATTTCGGCAAGATCTCCCCAGATGGTCACTTTGGATGCATCCCCGGGATCGATAGCATATGGACTCTTGACCTTACCCTTCTCATCCCGCAGATACCAGTCGGGGTGCTGCTCGATAAGCACCGAATCTATTGCGGTATGGTTGATCACCAGATCCATCACCACACGAATATCTCTTTTGCCGCACTGCTCGATAAACTCCTCCAACGGACTCCAATCGCAGGGATCGCTTCCCGGAGCAAGAAACAGCGGATTGAGCTTGTAGTAGTCTTTTACCGCATACAAACTGCCGGAAAAGCCGGTCTGGTGGAAAGGATTTACGAATAGAAGGTTAAAACCCATTTTCGCAGCATGATCCAAAACGCCTATCCATTCCTCGATACGCCTGAAATGACGCGGGAACAAATTATACATCAGTGGGACTTGTTTAAACCTGCTCAGAACCAACCTCCCAGAATAGTGTTATCGATTAATCGAGTGTGGGTATCATTCGTCTTACATGCAACCGCCAGCAGAGCCCTGTCTTCAACCATATCAAGCGGCTCAAGAGTGTGGATATCCACAATATAGGCGTACTCTACCCGCAAAAACCGAGCCTTATGAAGAATCTCCATGACAGTCTCTCGCAGTCTGGCTGCGTTTTTCTCTCCCCCGGCATGATGTTTTTCCGCCGCCTCCAGCGCCGCGCGGACTCGGGGGGCATCTGCTCGCTCACGTTCATTCAAATATACATTTCTCGAACTGACCGCAAGGCCATCGGATTCTCTCACGGTGGCACCGACCAGAAGTTCCACCGGTACCATCAGATCGTGCACCATCCGCTTCAGGACAATCACCTGCTGGGCATCCTTCTGACCAAACACCGCTGTCTGAGGTGATATGATATTAAGCAGCTTCATCACCACCGTGGTGACCCCTCTGAAATGATCGGGCCGCGACACCCCTTCAAGTTTTTGGGTGATCTGCTCCACGGTCACGTATGTCTGGTATCCTTGCGGATACATGGCGGATGCCTCGGGCGCAAACAGGATGTCACAGCCGGCTTGCTCCGCAAGCTCACAGTCCTTTTCGAACGGCCGGGGATAGCGGCTGAAATCCTCGGCGGGAGCAAACTGGGTAGGGTTGACAAAGATACTCATCACCGATACATCAGTGTGTCGGCGGGCAATCTCCAGAAGCGACAGATGGCCCTTATGAAGTGCCCCCATAGTGGGAACAAGCCCCACTCTCTTGCCGGTACGCTGAAGCGTCAGGCTCAGATTACGCATATCTACAGGGTGTTTTACTATTCTCATAGGTATCCGCTTTCCCTTATTTTTTCTGGTTTTTTTTACTCCCGATCGGATGATAAAATGTGCTTCCGTGCCGCGCATTTATTATTTGCTTGTAAATTTCTTCAAAATCACTCTTGTTATTTACGAAATCGATATCGTTGGTGTTTATTATCAGAAGCGGCGATTGTGTGTAGTGAAAGAAATAGTGATTGTATGCCTCATTGAGAGCCTCGATGTAAGAGGTGCTCATGTTTACCTCGTAGTCTCTTCCCCGCATCTCGATGCGTTTAAGCAAAACGTCGGTTGACACCTGCAGATAGACAACACAGTCGGGGCGCGGAATTTTGGTCTCCAGCGCCTGGGCTATGGTGTTATAAAGCGCCAGCTCGTTTTCATCGAGGTTGATCGTGGCGAAAATCTTATCTTTTGCAAACATGTAGTCGCCAATGGTCACCGGATGAAACAGATCCTGCTGAATCGAATACTCCGACAGCTGCCGGTAGCGGGAAAGCAGAAACCAGACCTGGGTCTGAAAGGCATAGGAGTGACGGTCCTGATAGAAGCTGGAGAGAAACGGATTCTCATCGGCCTGCTCATACAGCCCCCGTGCATTGAGTCTTTCAACCAGCAATTTACACAACGAGGTTTTTCCGGCCCCGATAACACCTTCGACACACAGGTATGAAAAAGGTTGCGACACCCCTTCGGATTTTTTTCTATCCATAGAGCGACATCCTTTCAAATAGTCGCATTTAACGAAAATAGACTTTCTGTTCAGCAACGTCCCTACGCATGTGCTTCAGCTCATCACTAAACGTGCGGGAACGCCCGGGAAGCACATAATCGGGCACCAGTTGGGCGAGCCCTTCAATACAAAACCGTCGATCGAATACTGCCGGATGCGGTAGTGTCAACCTCTCGGTGTTCATCACCACACTGTCAAAAAAAAGTATATCCACATCCGCGGTTCGCGGTGAAAAACGATACGGTCGTTCTCTACCCAGCGCCTCTTCCAGTTGCAGACATCTTTGCAGAAGCCGTATCGGCGTTCCATCGAATTGACCACACACGATGCAGTTCAGAAACCACCTCTGTGTACCACTCACCCCGACCGGCTCGGTCTCCATGAGTGGCGAAAACCTCACGGGAGGCCGCAAAATGCGCCTTACCCCCGCTTTCATCTCTTCCATGTAGCTACACCGCCTGCCCTTATTCGTACCCAGGCTGAGCGCGACCAGGTTCATTTGTACGGATCACTCCGATAACCGCGCAGCTGTAAATCGCCAAACCCGCCCAGCTGCGACTCGATCTCTTTTCTGTTACCCACCGCCACGGTTGCGTATTGCTGATGCTTATAGTGGTTTCTGAGGGCATTATTTATGTCTTTAGCGGTCAAGGCCGCAAGCCTCGATGCGTAGCCCTCTATATACTCTTTTTCTCTTCCGTAGAAACGGAGCCACAAAAGCTTATCCGCTACATTGTGAATACCCTCGAGCTCGAAAGCCATGTGACCGATGAAAAACTGCTTGGCTTTCTGCAACTCATCGTCTGTCACCCCATTTTCAAACAAATCCTCGAGTACGGTATGTATAACCGATAGAACCTCTTTGAGCTGGCGGTTCTGTGTCGTGGTGGAGATCGAAAAAAGCCCCCATTCCCTGCTGCATGAGAGTTGCGAGCCGATACCGTAAGTCTTGCCGATTTCCGAGCGCACCCTGTTCATCAATCGGCTGGAAAAATTCCCTCCGCCCAGTATGTAATTGCCCATAGAGAGGGCGAGCTTGTCGGGATGCAGCTCGCCTATGGTTTTCGCCCCAAGCATGATTGTCGTCTGGCTCAGGTCGGGCTTGTCAACCAGTCGTATAGGCGCACTGTCGGCCGGGTATTTGACATCTTTTAGTTCGCGGGCAGTGCCACTTTTCTGCCATCCCGAAAACAGCTCCTCCCAACTCGTCCTCTGATTTCCATCGTATGCACCAGCAACAATCAGCGTGGCTCCATGGGGATAGACAAAGCTGTCCCAGAAAAGTTTCACCTCTTCAAGCGAAATGCGCTTGGCGGCTTCACTTGTATGCACCCTTCCACCGGGATGAGCGCGTCCAAACACCATCACCTGCAGGTGTTTTGCCGCAAGGGTGGAGGGGTCTGCATATTCCGCCTGCATCTCGGTTAGCATCTCGCGCCTGAGACGGGAGAATTCCTTGGTATTCATCGCCGGAAAACGAATCATATCCCAGAAAAGGGGTACGATTGCGGATGCCTGTGACTGAAGCACGTGCAGTTCAATGGAAATGAGCTGCTCGCCGACGTCTCCAGAGATCTGCGCTCCGGCCGATTCGATCTTACGAGAAAACTGCTCCGCCTCAAATGAGCTGGGGCCTTTCTGCGCCAGTGAAGAGGCAAGCTCGGCTGTAGCTTCACGGCCCGGCGGATCAAATTGCCTGCCGGTTGGTATCTGAAGCGCCAATTTCAGAACCGGCTGCTCGTGATCCTCAAGCCATATCAGGTGCAGCCCGTTTGACAAAACGGTTTCTTCGAATCGAGGGAATGTATAGGTAAGTTTCACGATGTTTTTTCCTGTCAATTGCGAGAGAATATTCTGCGTAAAATTCCCGCCAGATAAATCATTGGTTTGATCCGACGCGGCCGTAAATAAAGCGTGTAGCGCTGAGTGTCATCCCAATAGGTCCGCACGGCTGAAAGAAGCTGCTCGCGGGTCAGACTCTGAAGGGCCTCCAGGCGCTGCACCCACAGATTATAATCCCCCTCGACCACTTCCGCATACCCAAGCCGCTGACAGATGTTTTCCGCCGAATACAGTTCAAAAGACCTTCCGGTCAACATTGTGTTTTTCACCTTCTCAAGCTCCTCGGACCGGGCTCCCTTTCCCCTCAGCTCCCCAAGCACTCCGGCCATCGCTCTATCCAGTTTTTTAACCGAGACCTCCGGTGTAAAGGCGGTGAAAAACAGACTCATCCCCGCCAGGCGAAGGAAATGATTCATCCCCCCTGCGACCACGGCAAGGGAAGTACGCCGAACCAGTTCGAGATGCATGCGGCTGGTCTCCCCCTGGGCGGCTATCATCTGCATGATGTCAAGAGACAGCCCTGCCGGATCTCCCGCCCGTGGTGCCTTAAAGCCCGCTATCAGCATCGGCACGTCGAAATCCACCTTGCGTTTCATCCAGCCACCGGAAGTTTTGGGAATCGGGGGAATATTTTTGTGCTGATCCGGACTATAATCCTTGTTGTCAAGCCTGCCGAAATACTTATGGGCCATATCGTAAACGCCCCGGTGGTTCTCGAAATCGCCGGTCACCACCAGTACCGCATTTCTGGGCGCATACCATTTATTATAATATGACCTGAGCATATCGACCGTCAGGCTCTGAAGGTCTTCTATACGCCCCAGGGGGCTTATGGAATATGGGTGGTTTTCGAAGAGAGTGCCTCTAAACTCGAGAAAGGCTTTGGTGACCGGGTTGTTCATATAGGTGTGATATTCTTCGATGATCACCGCGCGCTCCGTCTCGAAAAGCTGCGAATCGAGGGTGAGACCGGCCATCCGATCAGCCTCCATCTCCATCACCATCTCAAGCTCCGTGGCCGGTACGCTGTTGAGATAGGCGGTGACATCCTCTGCAGTAAAGGCATTACTGTGACCACCGACATCGTTTATGTTCCGTGCATGTTCCTGAGGACCAAACCGATCCGAGCCCCGAAACATCATATGCTCCAGGATATGCGAGCCGCCTCGAATGCCGTCATGTTCGTTTGCACTGCCCACACGATACCATACCTGTACGGAAACCACCGGTGCCGTGTTTCTTTTGCAGCTTATGATCTTCAACCCATTGTCAAGAGTTGTATCCTGTAAATTCAGTTCCAAAACTATATTTCCTGTTCCGCAGCTGTCTGAATGATAAATTTTGCACCTTCGCTCACGATACGATCGAACAGTTTTTCTCCGAACGCGGGGTCGTATCGGCCGGAGCCGATGAGACTGTCGGGAAAGATCTTCCTGAACTTCTCCGGATCTTTTCCTCTTCGCCGCCATATCTGGTAGGCTGCGACTGATTCCTGCTTCTTTTCATCCGGCTTGATGCTATCTGTAAACATCTCCTGTGCGCAAAAGGAGGCCAGGGACATTATCCCGTATTCGCTTCGGCCCGGCTCCTTAAGACCGCTCTGCTGAGCGATAAAGGATCTGATTACCGGCTCGCGCTGCCATGAGAATATCTCTACCCTGGCGCGTCTTCTCTGATTGACTCTTTTGGCCGCTCCCAGAAGCGCTTCGTAATTGTCATATGAGCCATCCACCAGACACACGTACCTTACCCCCTGGGAAACATAATCCCTGAGGATGCTGTGGACAAGGGAAGCAAGGATTTGAGGCTTAATCCCACCACATCCGCCGAATGAACGAAAAGGCGTCGTGTACCCATAGGAGAGAAAGGGCGCCTGAACAATACCCGTTTTTTGGGCAAGGGCAGAACACACGCTTTTGCAACACCTGTTATGGGTCCCCAAGGCCACCGACTCTCCCAGCGGCTCGGTACCAGCCAGAGGAAGTATGATCGCGGGTTTTTGAGCAAAGATTTCTTCCACCCGGGAAAATGGCAGGTTCTCAATTTTCAGATCGTTCGAAGTTGTATTAGACATAAGGTTCTGTTTCGAAAATGACTGACAGCCATTCAGCTATTCTTCTCAAAATAGTTTCCGACAGCCATATTTGCAGACAATTTACCGACCGTGGGGATGTTTTCGGTTTACTGTGATGCTGCCCGAGCAGTGCGGAACACCTGCAGACAGATGCTAAGCAATTCGAATGGCGCAATGGAGTTAAAATAAGAAAAAACATTGCTCTTTGGCCTGATTCAGCCTCTGAAGATGAATCATAAACGCGGTGGAGAAGAGGCCATGACAGATTCGACAAAAATGAAAAAAGCCCGAATCCCACACTAGCTATGAGATCCGGGCCTGTATGCCCCCTTGATACTGATGGTCGGAGTGAGAGGATTTGAACCTCCGACTTCTTCGTCCCGAACGAAGCGCGCTACCAGGCTGCGCTACACTCCGACAACAGATAGGCTAAAATATAACGTGGAAAAATCACACGCAAGAGCCCTACTCCAAACACTCCCCCCTCGAATCATCACTCCGGGGCACATAGGAAACCTCAATTTTCCCTATGTAGCGGGCCAGAAAAGCCGCATCCTCTCCCGTATCATCCACGACCAGTGGAATGTAGCCGTTTACGGCTGGGTATCTTCCCAATGCCGGATCGACGAAAAGCCACCCCCCATCCTGCCGCACCATCACCCAAGCATGATAGTAGTAGCCTTTCTTGTGCCCCATATAAACCAGCCCCAGTACAACGCGAGCCGGAATACCCGCGGCGCGCAAGATCGCCCCCAGAGTCACCGCATGCTCCCCACAATCGCCGTAGCCGGCGGAAAGAGTCTCCAGTGCACTGGAAAAGGTGGCCACATTGCGTTTTTCTATGGTCCGAAACACGTACTGCCAGACACGTTTAACAACCTCACACCGGTCATTCTCCACTCCCCTGCTCAGTGAATCGGCCAGATCACGGATAAGCCTGGCTTCCACCTGCATGGAGGGAGTGGCTCGAACAAGGCTTGTATCGACGGCCGTTTCCGCTTCGCTGCATTCGGATGGAAGCCTGCAGAGACGGAAACCACCATCCACCGAGCGATAGAAAGACTTGACGCTGCTGTGAAGCTGCAATGATGAATCACCCGTTACGACAATGTGTTCGTCATCACCATGCCGCCGGGCTGGTATATGAAACATTTCCGAAAGCTGATCGACCGCCATCTCTTCGCCGGAACCATCCTGCTGAGCGGAGCTTTCACGAAAGGCGGTAAACATCGGGGGGATTTCCCGACGGAAGAGTCTCCCCCGCCGATCGATCTCCCAGACCTCGTCGGTTTTGGTGAGCTCATCTTTGTTGACAAACACCCAGGTGCTGTCGTTATCGTCGGGAATTTTCCTGCATTCGGTAGTCACTGCAACATTCTTGGCGGATGTCAAACTAAACAGAGTATCACGCCAGATATCGCCCTGTCTTATAGTGTTTTCCCGTACTCCCACCATAATGTTTCGTGACACCATCAGGTTGCTGCTGACGACCGGGACCTCTTTACTCGTGGTCATTCCGCCGGCCGTAACCCGCAGGACCCATTTCCCATGCTCGTTTTTTTTGAGCAGCCATCGGTTTTCTCCCGCAGGACTTGTCATTGTCTGTCGCGCCTCAACAAGCGCCCCACTCCAGTCGTAGATGCTGGATTCGTCGACCTGCATCCCACCGTTACCGAATGTGGCGCTGCTGGTCTGACGTATGCTCCTGTTTTCCGTATCGACCCGGACACGATGCAGCAGACGTCCCGCGGGTTTGCCGGAAGCATACACGGTCAGCGAATCGGAGCACTCCATAAACGTCCAGCCGCTATCGGATATGGAATACCCCGACGCGGCGGTCTTTACATCGGCGACAGCACATCCGAGAAGAAGAAAAACGATCCAGATCATCGAATGTGTTCTGGACCTGTATTGAGCGGTTGTGATAAAGATATGACTTTCTCTGCCGTTATGCATAACGGTGGGAATCCTGAAGCTTTTCAATCGTGATACCATTTATTTGTAAGAATTGCTTGTGAAACTGCTCAGTATCCGAAAAACCGCAGTGCTGCGCAAGGGCTTCGATGCTCATGGAGGAATCTTGCTGTGCAAGCAGAGTCGCTCTGTTTATGCGTACATGGGCAAGAAACTGCTCTACACTCATTCCCAGCTCCCGCTCGAAAAGACTTTGCAGAAATGCGGGACCGGTTACCAGATCCTCGCATATCCTCTCGAGCGTCAAATCCGGATCGGCATAGTTGCTTTCCAGATACCTGCAGGCCCGCTGCACTTCCTTATCCATTACCGACAACCGGGTGGTGGTCAAAAATCGCTTTTTTTCGCGTCCTCTAACAAGCAACAGAGCGGTTGCCCCGATTACTCCCACGCTGATAACCAGAAGCACCATCTGCATCCGATGCCGATCGGCAAATCGAACCGGCGGGAGAGTTGACAGTTTTGCTTTCAGGCGTCCCGCAAGAGAGCCGCCGGGTGCGGGAGGCTCGGATTTTCCGGCGCCGGAATGTGCAACCCCCACTGCGCTATCGGCGCCATCGGCACTGTCCCCCGATGTTTCTGTATAGGATTCGGCTGAATCCGCAAGCAAAGCCGTATCGGCACTAAGGCTGTCGGTAAGGAGTGTATCGCCTGTGTTACTGCTGTCGGAGAGAGTATCGGCAGAAAGTGAGTCGGCAGAAAGTGAGTCGGCAGAAAGTGAGTCGGCAGAAAGTGAGTCGGCAGAAA
>CAYQOU010000006.1:78431-96387 GCA_964419255.1 uncultured Fibrobacterota bacterium
TCGGCAGAAAGTGAGTCGGCAGAAAGTGAGTCGGCAGAAAGGGAATCCGCGGAGAAGGAGGCGGAGTCGGGGGTAAAGACAGTATCATTTCGCACGCCGGAATCGGTGACAGTTGTATCCGCGAAAGTATCGAGCCGCGTGGTATCCATCTTTACAGTATCGGGTGCCATAGAATCGGCTAAAGCTTCTGCGCTGTCATAATCCTCCTGCTGCGCGTATACCCCCTGTGCCGTCAATAAAAGCAAAGTACATAAAAAACGGTTCATTTTCAGCTCTTATAGCGCTGCATCTGCTCCGATATCAGAAGCGCGAAATTATTACCCATTGCATCGATCTTGGCCGTCAACCGATTACAGAACGCAACCACCTCTTCGTATGCACGGGTTCGTAAGTTGTGATTCACCTCTTTTAATGCGTTCTCATTTAAAATCTCGTTTGTGGCAACGGCAAAATGCAAAGATTTGTTTTCACTGATACGTTTGAGCGCATCCTGAACCAGCTGAAGAGCCTCGGCATAGATATCCCGATCGAAATTCTTCTGTAAAGTGCGTGTCAGAAACGTCAACTGTTCGCCGAAAAACATACTGTTGTATACGTAATGACGCTGATTCTTGTACACCGACTGGTCATAGAAATACTCGGCTATGACACGGCCTTTAGTCGTTTTGACCACCGATTTGGGAAGAGAAATCTTCTCCTGTGCTTTTTCTGAATTTTTTGTCCGCACCTCTGAGGCTTCTTCCATGGCGTGCTCTTCTGAGGAGCGGATTTCTCTCCGGGTATCGTCAGACGAGCGTTCGTGCTCATCCTTTTTTGGTATCCGCTCCTGAGATATCTCCGCTCCATTCTCTTCGGCTCCATTTTCTTCGGCTCCATCCTCTTCGTCTCCATCCTCGTCCGGCTCGCCCCCGAAGCACTTCCGGGGAAGAATGATCTCGTACAAACCGTTGATCACTTCGTTTCCGTTCCTGGACAGCTCTTCATTGACCTGCGTTTCGATCAAACTCAGCTCCTGCTCCTTTACCTTCAGCTTTTCGAGCTTGGTATTCAGCCGCGCGATTTCTTCGCTGCACTCGCCGATCTCCTGCTTGACAGTTGCTATCTCGGCATCCCTTTTTCTCTTCTCCTCAAGCATGGTGCGCGAGTCGCTGCTTATCTTTTTAATATATTCCTCTTTATTGCGAAGCAAGTCCATCTTCTCCTGATAGAATTGGATAAGCATGTCCACGGTCGAGGAGCCGGTCTCCTCGGGCATGTTTTTCTTCAGAGACCAGAGTTGCTCCAGCACCACCTTGGCATTTTCTTTTTCACTGGATAGAAGTTTTTCGGAGATATCGTACATATTTTCAGACATCGTCGATGCACGAGCATCGAGAAGAATGGAATAGAGTCTGTTACCGTCGGTCGTGCTGCCGCCCAGAGCCTCAAACGGCTTATTCATCGCATGGATTCGCCTCATGATCGCGTACCCCTTTTATACATTTAATCGAATCAGTTACTTCCTGGATAAAAAAAAGCTTCCCTCGTGCTGAGTATACCCTAGATTTACGGGGAATTCAACAGATAAATTGTCTAAGCGTTTATTCTGGATGAAGATAGGGATTTGGTACAAGGCGGGGACGATGTCTCCCTCTGCGTCCCTCCTCCGATGTGGCCCCCGGCAAATCTGCTTCCCGACACCTTCGGACACGACTCCAGGGCACGGAATCGGTCTGCGAGCGCCTCATGCTACGAGTTTTTGGTGAGAATCGGTTGTAAACCTTTTCTAAGCACGATTTTGGAGAAAGAATCGGGTGCCGGAGTCGTCGAAGGAGTATTCGTTATCACCGAATCGCGCTAAAAGTACTTCGCAAGGCATTTTTTCTTGCGCAATCGGCTTCGAAGCACCTTTTGGGACCATTCGTCACCAGAGAATGGGTCTGGAAAGTCACCGGGAACCGATTCGTTAGGCCAAACAGCGTCTGAGAGGCTTTTTGCAGTCATTCTTTCTACCGAATCGGGTGTTGAGCACTTCGGGAGGGTATTCGTCAGTAACGATTCTGGTTCCGGCCGCCTCGGGAAGGGTTTTCGGTAAAAAAGAATCGGTATCAGGACAGCTGTTAAGGAAATTACAGGTAAAATCCATTTAGCGACACCCCGTCTCAGGAGATTAAAACCGCTCCGTGCCCCCCTCTCCACTCTTCCGCCCCCCTACACCGTGGTCAGCTCCTCGTACAACTCCCACAAAAGAGGCAGCTGCTGCAGAAGCTCGGTTTCTGCAAATCCGTTCTCCAGTGCCCGTGTCAGATGCCCCCTGGCCTGGTCGGCATTGTTGTCCAGGGCTGCGATGACCGCCAGGAAATACCAGCAATCGGGGCAGCCCTGATGGGACAGTAAATATTTCCGGATCTGCCTCTCCGCCTTGTCTGTCTTCCCCTGCGAAATAAGCGCCTGCCACTGCAGCCGCAACGAGATGCTGTCCTTATGATGCAGCTTATTCACCTGCGTGACAGCCTCATCAAACTGCTTGTTTTGGAGAGAATACTCCGCAAGTACTGCCCTTATCGTGTCCGTCATCGCCTCGGTTCCACTCAACCTCTTGAACAAAGCGGCTGCTTTGCCTTTCTGCTCATCCTTTCGCTGATAGGCAAGAATCCTTTCTGCATCCAGTTCGTCGCTTCTCTTATCCAGCTTGTCCGACAATTTGATTATCTCATCGATTCGCGCAAACTGCTGCAATCTGCGCAGTTTCCGGACCGTATCGGCAATCGTATCCGCATCCAGGCGGTGAATGATCGCCAGAGTCGATTTGGTGTAGGTCTCGATATCCCCCTTCAGCAACGACAGCTCCCTGAGCCCCATCCATCCCGCGGGAGATTTCGGAGACAGCCTGACCGAACGGAGGAAAAAATCTTTCGCCTTGTCGTATTCCTTACGCCTGGTGTGTATGGAGGCGAT
Organism: uncultured Fibrobacterota bacterium; assembly: GCA_964419255.1. GTDB lineage: Bacteria > Fibrobacterota > Chitinivibrionia > Chitinivibrionales > CAYFVL01 > CAZPHU01. The sequence continues at coordinate 81,369 of CAYQOU010000006.1, forward strand.
ATTCATATATATACCGGCATCCGCCTTGTTCAGCTCCAGCGCCTCTGTGTACAATTTCAGCGCGGCGTCCACCTGATCGAGTCTCTCGTAGACGACACCCAGATTTTTCAGGGCCGATGGAAACTCGGGCTGATACCGGATGGCCTTCTGATAGGCCGGAATGGCATCTCTCAGACGCTGAGCTTTGACATAGGCATTCCCCAGATTAAACCACGCATCGGCAAAATCCGGCCGTGCCTCCGCAGCCTTTTCAAAAAGCTCGATGGCCCGCTGGTTTTCTTCCTTCTGGTCGTAGTAGTTGCCCAGATTCAGCAATGCGCCGTAGTTGTCCGGCTCAAGCTCCAGCACCTTTTCGAAACACCGGCGGGCGGCATCGAAATCTTTGCGGGTCAGATGCACGATCCCCAGATTGTTCCACCCCTCCAGCTTGCGCGGTCGCAAAGTGGTCAGCCTCTCAAAGGCTTCGTATGCATTTTCGATGTCCTGCCGGTTGAAACAGATGTTCCCATATTCCAGGATAATTGCGTAATCCTGCCCGAAGCGGTTCATCAGTTCTCTGTAGAGCTCTATTGCCTCATTATACCACCCCAGATCCGCATAGTATTGCGCCAGCCTTACGCCGCTGTCACGGTCATCGGGGTTTTGCCGCCAGGCGTCCCGCAGCTCTTCCAGTTGCTGTTTGTCAAGTGGCATCATTATATCCTCTACTCCACTTCGCCTGCCGCCGGCAGTCCGGATGCATATTTTCTCATAACACTCTCTATATGTTGCCGGTCGGGAATGGCTCCTTGCGACGCCCACTGCCCTTGGACGATAATCGTATGCCACGCATCAAGATATGAGCCGATCACCTTAGCCAGATCCGGATACGCGGGAACGGTCGTTTTTTTGTTGTGCATCAACTGCTGAAACGATACCGAGTAGATCTTGGAAATCCATGTCCCCCCGAAAAGAAGGTTCATATCACTCAATATATCCTTTCGTACCGGTATCATGCCAAAGCGACTGCAGCCCTGTATCTGATTTTCGGCATTGGTGATATGTCTGGCCAGCTCATACGAGTTGTGTGGATCGGATGATTTGGCAGGGATAGCCCACCACCACCCCCCCGTGGTGATCGCGTTGCGCCCCTGGCGTTTGATATTCCCCTTTTCATCCAGCTGCACCGAGCACCCCCGGGGCATCACCGCCACTCCCATATCGTCCGGATCGCTCAGATAGCCACCAAGCCCGTCGCGACCCGTTCCGTGAAGATAGAAGCAGTCCAGCTGTGTCATGAAAGAAAGATACACCTCATCGTCACCAAAGCCCCGCCAGATATCCGGGCCACTCCAGCCCTGCTCCCACATGCGCGAATTGTAAATGCCTCCGAAAGCATACACTGCCTCCCAATGCATCGCATCGACAACCGGATCGCCACTCATCGTAATGAGCGCGGTGCTGTCTCCCCCACACTGAAAAATTCTGTCCATGATCCGTTGAGCGGTTCCGAAATATCGCTTTGCACGATGCGCTACTCGCCCGCCTGAAAAATCTCCATCGGCATGCGCCCAGATCCAGCCCACCACAAACACATCATAATAGTCCCACTGGTTGGGGTCCTGCTCCAGAAGATAGGTGGCGGGAAGGCCATATCCGTTTATCTTTTTCAGTGCCTCATGGATGGATGGCTGATACCTGCGCCACTGGGCCTGTGCCTCGGCAACTTTGCTTTTCCGATACACCATTATCCGGGTCTCAAACTTTCGGGGAACCATATAATGTTTACCCCCGAACTCTGCCAACGAAGTCAGAAGATATGTATCCTTATACTCTTTTATCTGCTCCTTCGAAAGAAAATCGTCGAGCGGCATTAAAGCCCCCCGGTCAACCAGCCGGTACGCTTCACTGAAAGGTACCTTAACAAGATGCATATCCGGGTAGTTATCTATCTCTCCGATGAGCTCGTCGGGGCTATTGTAATGAAAAACCTCGATCTCTGCAGAGTGGCTCTTTTCAAAAGGAGGAATCACCTCGTTGCCGAAATAGTTTTCCTGCTCGTCTATCATACGAATAAGCACATTCATTCTGGTCGACGAACATCTCACCAGAAATATCGCAAATATCACCCAAAAGTACACGTTCAGTTTCTTCATGAATTAACTTGCCCGGTTCGAAGACAATTTTTGGATTAATTCGTTTGCTTTTCTCAGTCGTTTTACAAATATGCTGAGTAGCTCGATGGCGATGGAGGGATACTCCTGGAGAACATCATGCATATCTTCGCTGCGTATGCGAAGAAGGACACAGTCCTTTCCAGCTACCACACTCGCCGAACGCACCTCGGCATCAAAGAGGCTCATGTCACCAAAGCACTCCCCTTCACCAAGCTCCGCCAGTTTTACGGTATCATTATGACCGCTCGATTTACATATCAGTACGCCACCGTGCTTTATCAGATAGAAAGAATCACCTATTTCATCCTCATACACTATAGTCTCGTTGCTACTGTATTGTACTTCCTGAGCAACGGCGGCTATCGCTTTGAGATCGTTTGTCTGTACCGCCGAAAAAAGCGGGCTCTTTTTCAGGAAAATGATATTCTCCAGGATCGTATACGAATCGCCAGTTATGTCAGGCATCTCTCACCTCGTTGCGGACATTTGTGATTCCCGCGTTTTCTTCGACGGGACTATTATTCTTCTGAACGTAGGCTGCGCAGATTTGTATCCATTTGTCACTCTCTTTTCCATAGTGGGATACTACCCGGGAAATATCGGAAAATTCCATTATACCCATCGCATGCGCATTATGCATATACAGACGGGAATCGGGTGAATCAAGCAGCTCCAAAAGCCATCTGTTTACTTTCGAATTGCCGGTGTTGTCAAGCACCTCGAGTGCACGCGCCCTGACATGGCTGTTCTCGTGGTTCAGTTGATGCAGGATGGAGGAGATCTGTCCGGTCTTATCCAGAACAGCCGCGATGAATTGAAGCGCCAAAATTTTGCGTTCAATAAAAACCTCCCTTATCGCATAGCCAAAGAGTTGGATTGCCGAATCGGTGCCCTGCCCGATAACCCGCAGCGCATGCCAGGCCTGATAGATCTCCCGGCACTGCTGCTTTGCAATCGACACCAGTGCAGTGAAATCCACCTCCTGGCGGGACAGGTATCCGCCGCGCCTCGCCAGAAACAGCCCCTGAAGGTATATTTCGCGAACGACGCCGCCCGACCGCTGCACCCGATCCACATACGTATCGATAGAATAGCCGGAGGCGATAATTGTGCAAAACATGCGGGCGATGTCCCCTCTTCTCCTCTGACTGCAACCCTCGATGACATTTTCAAGATCATCCAGAAGCTGCTCACCGATATTATGTGCAACAGCTCTCAGATACCAGCTCCACACCTGCCTGTCCGAAAGAATCTGCTTTCTGCGGTCGGAAAAGAATCGGAGCAAAAGATCCTTAGCAAAATCCCCCAGCTTCAATTCACTCAAGACATACAAGCCGCTGGAGTTTTCTTTCTTATCATCGGAGGCTAACATTGCTTTGAGAGTCTGTTCGTAATAGCCTCTCTTTATATATCGTGAATTTTCCCATAACGCAACCAAGGCATTGGCGCGGACACGATTATTGCGGTGATTTGCAAAGATCCCCAGGCCGGAATTTACTTTGTAATCCCTGTATTCGGCAAGTGCCAAAACGGCATTTGCCACGACACGACAGTCCGAATCGGCCAGAAGAGACCGAAAAAGCGGTTTAAGCTCCTCCCTTCGAAGAGGTGTGAGCGCACTGACGATTCGTGAACGCAGGTGCGGAGTGGCCCGACCGATATGCTCCTTGAGGATGGCTAACGACTCGGGGCTGTTCATCTGAGCCAATGTCTCTACCACCACACCGGCGGTTTCAAACGACTCGGTCCTTAATATTTCATCCAAAGCATGGTAGATATTTTCGGCTTTGGCAAGTTGATCGATATTTAAAACACTTTTTTTCCTTTTCAGATTAAATCCCGCCAGAAATTGTGTCAGGCTGCGGGTATAATCTTTTCTCAACCGGAATACAAGAAATATCATTATACCCGAGCCGCCAAGATATACCGCCATGAGAAATGGAAAAGGAAGACAGGCGGGAGCAAACATCAACCAGAGGCTTGCCATACCGATGGCTGCCGGCTTGACTGCCCCTTCCACGGCCAGCTTTGCCCTCCCCCTGATCTCGTGCGGCAGACTGGAGAAAAAAACCTGGAAATTGGGAGAGAAAAACGAGTCAAAGAAGGCGATTCTGACCGCCACACCGATTATGATGGCCCAAAACAGCACGAGAGAATGCGGGGAGTCAATAAAGGCACCGATAACAAGTAGCAGCCCAAACACGATGCACAGCGCCGCGGGAAGCACAAACATGGAGCGGGTGGAGCCAATCGCCCTGATTAGCCGCCCCGATACCGTCATCTGAAGCAGAAAGGTAGCTGCCATGCTGAAACCGTTGAAATACCCCAGAAACGCCGCAAGCTGCCCGGCCTCTTCATATCGCCCCCGAATCGCCTGATAGAAAGTGAATTGTTGACTCAGAAGAAGGACAAAAAGCAGGAAATAGAGGATGGATATGGTGCGTAAAAGAGGCTGATTCCACAGAAGCTTCACATCCGAGCCCACCGTCTTTAAGCGAGCAAGATTGTCCGCGTTGAGATGCTTTTTTCCGGCCGAAAAGGCATAGGCGTGCTTGCGTGCTATGGGAGCAAAGAATATTCCCGAAAGAATGGACAGGCATGCCCAGATCGGCAGGAGATTTGATGCCTCCACAAGCCTCAGCAGGCCGGGTATGGCAAAGGAGATGGCAATTGCCCCCAGTGTTCCCCCCGCGGCGATGAAAGGAAACTCCCGCCCCGCCTTGCGGGAGTCGGTCAGATCGTTTGCAAGCGTCCAGAATAGAAGAAAAAGAAGTATCTTACTGACATACGCATAGGAGAAAAGCGGAACAAACAGAAAGCTCATACCGCTCAGAACCGCCAGCCACGCGACCATCAAAACACACCCGTGAATCATCGCATATCCAAGGAAAAACTTCGCCCTGTTTACCCGATCGATAACCGGCATGATAAAGGCAGAGGCGACAAAGAGAAAAAGTGCATTGAACAGATACATGCGGGGAACAAGGGATGAGGGGAAATTGGCCAGAAGCAGCGCCTCGGCGGTACTGTCGCCAAGAATCGCACCGGCAAAACAGAGAAACAGCAGCGCAAAAAGGGCATATTTCGAAGATTGAGATTTCATCCGGCCATGAGTTTCGCTAACTTGTGGTATGATATATCATTAACAATTGTGACATACAAACACATTCTCGTCTACCCATCGCGAACAAAAAAAAGGCAGAAAAGATGCTTTCAACATCACTGCCTTAAAAAATACATGCAAACCGGAAACGATTCTTACCTGAATCAGCACTATCGTTGTTGTCTGCTAAAACTCCCTCTCCGGCTCAAACGGCTCGAATGAGACCTTGTCGCGTAAAAAAGCAATGGTGCTGCTGTCGATTTGGGGTACGTAGGTCAACTCCTGCACCCCCGCAAAGTCCCCGTGAGCCTTGCGGTACTCGACAATCGCATGCGCGCTCTTCTGATCCAGACCGGTGAAATCGCATATGGTCTGCTCATCGGCATGGTTAAGATCTACCCGTGGATTGTGTTGCTGCATATACCAGCCTCCTTGATGTATATCCTGACATAGATTAAGCTATTGTCGTGCCGAAAGGAGCCGTCTGGCCCAATTAATTCTACCGGATCAGCTGAGCGTTGGAAAACATCAGAGGGTATTTTGCGCGACCGCTTCAACCACTCAGCCCTCCGGCTGTGCACCTTATCGGCCGGGCACAACTCGATTCGGCTCCTGTCTACTCACTCATTTGCGCACCCCCGGTACATACCCCTTCAACATCAGCGACAAACTGACCACCGTCACCGAGCTGAGCGCCATAGCCGCACCACCCAGCTCCGGACGAAACGTTATCCCCCAAAGCGGATACAAAATCCCGGCCGCCACCGGTATCAGTGCCGTGTTATAGGCAAACGCCCAGAAGAGATTCTGCTTGATTCGTCCCATCACCTTGCGGCTCAGCTGTATGGCCGCGGCCACATCCACCGGATCGTCTTTCATCAGTACGATGTCTCCGCTTTCCACCGCCACATCGGTGCCGCTGCCGATTGCGATTCCCACATCCGATTGGGCAAGGGCGGGCGCATCGTTTATCCCATCTCCTACAAAGGCCACCTTCCGCCCCTGCGACTGAATCTGCTTTATCGTATCGGCCTTATCCTTGGGAAGAACCTCCGCAATCACCTTGTCGATTCCCAGCTGATCTGCCACCGCCTGCGCAGTGCGTTTGTTGTCACCAGTCAGCATCACCACCGAAAGGCCCATCTCACCCAAAACCGATATCGCCCTGGCCGCACTCTGCTTGGGTGGGTCGGCCACCGCGATCAGCCCGATTACAATCCCCTCCTCCGCAATCAGCATCACCGTCTTTGCCTGTTGCTCAAGTAGCCTGGCCTGCTGCTGGATTGCATCCCGCACCGGGATATCATACTCCCGCATCATGGCAAAATTGCCGATCGCAACCCGCTTTCCATCGATTCGGCCGACTACTCCTTTTCCCTCCAGCGTATCGAACTGCTCACTGTCCGGCAGCAAAAACCCGCCCTGCCCGGCCCTGTCCACGATGGCGTTGGCCAGAGGATGCTGGGAATTTTTCTCCAGCGCCGCCGCCAGGCTCAGAAGCTCATCCTCCCCCCGATCAACCGCCACGATATCGGTCACCTGCGGCTTTCCCCGGGTGAGCGTGCCGGTCTTGTCAAACACCACCGTGCGAAGCTGCTCAGAAACCTCCAGCGCCTCCCCGTTGCGAATCAGCAGACCAAGCTGCGCTCCCCGCCCGATCCCTACGGTCACCGCGGTTGGAGTCGCCAGTCCCAATGCACAGGGACAGGCAATCACCAGTATGGCAATCAGGGTGGTAAGGGCAAAAAGAAGCGTAGTCTGGCCGATGAAAAACCATCCGAGAAATGCCGCAACTGCAATGGCCAAAACCACCGGTATAAACCAGGCCACCGCCTTATCGGCAACCCGCTGCACCGGCGGCTTGCTCCCCTGAGCATCCTCCACCAGTCGAATTATCTGGGCAAGCATGGTATCGCTGCCCACACCGGTGGCCTTTATGTGCAGCACACTGTTTTTATTGATTGTTCCTCCCACACACGCCTGTCCCGGCTCGCGAAGCACGGGTACCGGCTCGCCGGTGATCATCGCCTCATCCACATAGCTTTTGCCCTTCACCACCTCGCCATCGACAGGAATCTTCTCCCCCGGCTTGACGATGACAACATCCCCGACAACCACATCGGCGATGGACACCTCCCTCTGCTGACCATCCCGCAGTACAATAGCGGTTTTGGGCTGAAGACCCACAAGTTTTTTTATGGCATCGGATGTCCTGCCCCGGGCCCGCGCCTCCAGAAACCGCCCCAGCATCAGAAAAGAAGCAAGCATCACGGAAGTTTCGTAAAACATAAACTCGCGAGTAAGGATAATCTCAAACGTCCCCAGCACGCTGGAAACGTAAGCCACCCCGATTCCCATAGCATACATCACATCCATGGTTAAGGTCCCGTTTCGCAGAGACTTCCAGGCGGCAAGGAAAATCGGGTAGCTTATGTACAAAAACACCGGCGTGGTGATCGCAAGCATCAGGTAGCTCATCGAAAAAGGAAGCGGAAGATGTATATACATCAGCGCCATAAGCAGTCCGCTGGTGACAAAGCCGACGGTGAAGCGGATTTTCTTGTCTTGCAACTCCAGGCCTCGGGAGTGCTGTTGGCTTTGCTCCGGAGTCTCCCCCTTCACCCCCAGGTATTCGAAGCCCGCCGATTGCACCGCCTTTCGGATGTCATCGAGCGTAACCGACGCCGGATCGTAGACCACCGCAGCTGTACCGGCACCAAAGTTTACCTCCGCGCTGTTTACCCCGGGAAGTTTTCCCACATTCTTCTCGATTGTTTGCGCGCAGGAGGCGCAATGCATGCCCCCGATACGCACGACCGTCTTGTTGCGCACGATACCAAAACCCAGGCTCTCGATGGTCCTCTCCAGCTCCTCGGTACCCACCGTCTCCGGATCGAACTCGACCGTCGCCCGCTGCGCGCCGAAATTTACCCTCGCACTGTCTACACCCGATTTCTGCTGAAGCGACTTTTCTATATTAATCGCGCATGATGCACAGTGCATGCCAGATATCGCAAATGTTGCTTTCTTGTGCTCACTCATGATCTTTTTCCCGTGTAATTTTATACACTACGTATTCAATTAACCCGGCTATACTAATAAGATGAAAGAAACATCTCTCATGCTAACCGTGCCTTTCGGTTTTCGAGCAATTTGTATTCCTATTAAGGTATTACGGTTTTGATCACCAAAACGGGGAGTGTCTTACGACGGCTGCGCTACAGCCGTTACGGGGTGTTGCTTTTGCAACAGAGCCCGAAACTAAACGATGCCTTATTGCAAAAAGGAGGAGGAACAACCGGTGATCGTATCAGCATGCCTGTATCGACACCGGTTTTTTCTGTTTACCGAAAAATCGAATAATCGTCAAATAGACGGTTATGCACCAGGCTGCAACTATTGGATTAAATAGGCTGCCTAACCGGTAAGAAGTTTGCCACTCTTTGTAAACTTGCTGTTTCTCCACTTTCAACTGATCCTGCATGCCGGCCGGGATGAAAGCGGCTTTTTGTCAGGAAAGAGTATCGACTGTTTTCGCGCTGTCTACAGGGAATCTATACCCGCAAACTCCGGAACCGAAATCAAGCGGTTGCCTGCCTCTGGCTGTCCCTCGGCTGGACACAGCACATGACCGGAGGCTTCAGCGGGAAGAATCCCCGGTCTTTCACCCCCTCCCAGCAGAAACCTAAGCGTATCACCACCGAGATGGTTTTCCCGGGAGATGGCGGTTATGGGATTTTGATCGATCCCAAAACAAACTTCGATTAACCGGCTCCACCCATATTCTTCGCGCAGATCCCATCCCGATAAGATCGTATCTTCCGCCACGGGCCCGGCTGTGCGGACATAGACAAACATGGAATCTATATCGCCATGAAAAATAAGAACCTGCATCTGTTCACAGGTGCGCACCATCCGCAACAGAAAAGGCTTTACTTCCGATACCGTCGTGTCTCCGACAGATGGTTCGTAGACGACTTGACTGTCGATAAAAGTATCGATACGCTCCCGGGCTCTGGCTCTGGTGCCGTTTTTACCATCACCGGATATGATTATCACCGCGATAAAAATCAGCGCAAAGATAAAGATCGCGACAAACAGATTCTGGGTGATTCGTTGTTGCTCTCTCTGAGCCTGCACGCCTACTTCACCTTCGTCCTGAATTTGATGTTCTCCTGGCGACAGAGCCTTTTGATAACTTTACGCCCCGAGATTGCAGCGGTTGACAGTCCCACCAGTGCATCGGCCCACTGCCCTGCCATATAGAAGCGGTCGAGCCCCGGAAGCGTCCTGCTGATGCCCCTGCGCATCGCCCGCACCGGTTTCTTGCTCGGTGTCCAGGCCTGAAGCCCGTGCCAGTTTCCGGTGTAACGGGCAATGGAAACCGGAGTCGACACATCGATGACCTCACTTTTTTTTCTGATACCGGCGAAACGGTTCTCCAGCGCATCCAGTACCGCTTTGGCTGCCTTTTCCTTCTCTTGCGCATAAGCATCCTTATCGCGATGCAAGGCCTCCCATCTGCTGAAATCGGTACTCAGCATCACTTTGACCACCGTTTTGCCCTCGGGTGCAAGCGTGTCATCGAAATTATAAATCTCCACATCCAGTCTCTCCCGCTGCTTGCCCGCAACCCAGACCGGCTCATCAAGGAGAACAGAAAGCGCACAGGGCTGATCCCGCATATTCATCTTCACCCCAAACGATATGTGCATGTTCATCTCCTGGCTGGATGGAAGCTGGGCATAGTAGTCCCGAATAGTATCATCCAGATACTTCCCGTCAAGCATCTGATAGATCGTCCGATGTCCGTCGGCAGCCGAAATCACCGCATCAGCACGATGCTCCGAGCCATCCTTAAGCTGCACCCCGACCGCCTTGCCATGCTCCACCAAAATCTTCTCGACTTCAGCGCCATAGCGTATCTCGCCCCCCAGCTCTTTGAATCGCCGCTCGATCGATCCGGCAAAGGCATTCGATCCGCCCTGTATCCATCCCATGGTTTTGCGATGGCAGGCTGCGAGGAAATTGAGATGGATCGCCACCGGAATCTCGGCAAACCCATACTGCACAAAAGGCATCGCCTGCCTCAGGAAGGGGTTGGTAAACTGCTGAGCAAACTCCCCCAAGGTCATTTTAAACCAGCGCATTATCTGCGGTGCCTTTAAGGCGGCCCGAATCGTGTCCACCGCACCAAACAGCGGGAATGCAAGCAGGTCAACCGAGAGGAACTGACGGGCAGCATTACAGTACTGGTCGATCACCGCGGCGTCTTCCGGGGCGATCTCCTTGAGATGTTTTTCCAGCCGGTCGATATTGGTATACACTACCAAACGGTTACCTTTCTGATCCTCCACCTGTACCAGGATGTCCCGATAGATCACGTTTCCGGGATCGAATGCACCCAACTCCTGCCATATCTTGTACAGGGGGGAAGGCGACGCGGTGCCGGCGACATGATGCATGCATCCGTCTATCGTGTAACATTTCCTTTTCCAGGCGGTACACAATCCTCCCGGCTGTATGTGCTTCTCGAAAATGGTGGTCTTGAAACCATTTATCGCGCCGTAGCAGCCTGCGGACAGACCGGCGATTCCCGCTCCGATCACAATCAAGGTTTTTTCAGCCATGAAGTTCGCTCCTCCAACGTTTTTTTCGACGTCTGACGATTATGGGTATGATCCAGACACTGCAGAGTGCGGCAATAAAATGCATCGGTGCCGCAAGAAGCACATACTCCCTGGGATACAACGCCTTTGCCGGAGGGATATAAGGCATAAATGATGTCGAAGTGGTGGCTCCAGCCAAAAGAAGCCCTCCTATAACAAATATTATCGTTGCGTACCCGGTCATGCGCGACAGGATAAAATACGCAAAACCGCCAAAAAGAACTGCAACCAGCGTGACCAGTATGACCGATACGGGGGTAATGGTCGGGGGGGGTGGTGATGCGGTTGCCGCAGAGTATGCAAAATAGTATGCAATATTGAGGATCACCGCAATAATCGATGCCAAAACGGCCCCTGTCATGTATTTTGCAAGTCCGGCTCTCTGTTCGGGGGTCTTTCTCTTCTTTTCCTCCATCAGGCAACATCCCTTTCTATACTGATACGCTTCATCTCAAAACACAGGAAAATTATATTTTGCACCATCATTTGGCACGGAACCGGACAAATTTATCTGTTTTGAATCAAAAATCGGGCCCGGTTTGGGTCGGAGTTTTTCTCGAAACCCGGGGGGCTTTACGGAATGATTTTCGCTGCTGTCTGCTGATTTTGCCTTCAGGGAGTAATGAAGAATCTGTCAAACGTGCCGGATTCGTCCTGGGTGACGCAGGGTGCCGCACACGCCAAGAAATGTCCCGATGAGCCTTCTGTGCACTTCCTGCCCCATCATCGAGCATCATGCAACAGACGAGCGCAATTTCGTAAAAAAACCTTCAACTGCCCCTCCGACAGATCGGAAAAGATAATGAAGCGCTGAACCGAAAAGCAACAGTCCTTGCAAGAAAGCTGAACGAATCCCACTCGGCAGCAGCCCTATAGGTCGCCGGTTTTCATTTCACTCCTCTGTTTCAGAATCTCCCAAACATCTCATTTACCACGCGCCGATGCTCGGCGACCCAGTCATTTCTGCGGAAAACAAAAATCAGCAGCACCCCAGCGACAAACCCGCCTATATGAGCAAAAAACGCGACTCCACCACCATCCTCTGCTCCAAAGGCCGGTATCGCACTAAGCAGCTGCAAAAGAAACCAGTACCCCAGCATCAGAAAAGCCGGCACCCGGATTCGGGTGATCCAGAATCCCAAAAAGACAAGCATATCGATCGGCGTTTTGGGGTATAATACGATGTATGCCCCCATCACCCCGCCGATCGCACCGGATGCGCCAACCATGGGAATCGCACTGTCGGGGTTTATCGCCGCCTGGGCCGCAAAGGCTGCAAGCCCGCAAATCAGATAGAATATGACAAATCGAATTTTTCCCATGGAATCTTCAACATTATCGCCAAACACCGCCAGAAACCACATGTTCATGATTATATGCAACCAGCCACCGTGAAGGAACATGGAGGTGATGGGGGTGAGCCAGTTTGCCGCCTGATCGATCACACAGATGGTTGTTTGCGACAGCCTGATGCGCGTGCCGGCATCAACCGTCCCCAGCAGCTCACCGGGAATCGCCCCCCACTGACAGACACTGCGCGCCAGGGCGGGATCGGAGCCCAGCCCCTGGACAAAAACCCACGCAGCCGCATTGAGGCCGATGAGCATGAAGGTCACCACCGAGCGGTGCATGGTTGGATTAACATCTCGTAAAGGAAACATACTCTTTCGACTCCGTTAAAGTTGCTTCAGCGCCTCGCGCGCCCTGGCGTCCAGATCATCAGACTGGTTATGGGTGTTTGGCAAAGACAAAACCTTCTTAAAATACTCTTCGGCCTCGGACTCCTTCCCCATGGCCACAAGCGTCTGCCCCATCTCAAACACGGCATAATCGTTGGACGAATCGAGACGCACGGCTGTCTGCAGCGCCTCCCGGGAATCTTCCAGAGTACCATCGGGAAGCCCCCCCAGAAACATATTCGCAAACTTCTTGAGTAGCGAACTTGCGGTAGCCACCTGACGGTAATACGCCCCACGAATCACCCATGCCGGCGAATACGACGAATCCAGCTGTATGGCCCTGTTTGCATTGTTGATGACCGCCCGCGACAAACGGACTTTGGTTTGCCCTCCCTTGTACAAGGCCAGATTGCCCGCCGCAGCAGATTTCAGAAAATAGGACTGAACCGAATCGGGATAGCGCTCCTGAAGAGTATCGGCGTATTTGATCGCCTCCTGGTAGTAGGGCACCGACTGTTCCCCGCCGATATCTTCTCCCACATCGTTTAACGTGCGGGTCATCTTCATCAGGGCCTCGTAGCTTTGCGGGCATTTCTCATAGGCATCGCGATACTTCTCAAGAGCAGACCTGTTTTCGTAGACTTCGTACAGAGAATCTCCCTCCGCTATCACTGTCTGGCAATCCTGCGCCCCCACCTTCAAAACAGAGATGAACAACACCGAAAGCATTGATAAGATTCCGGGTAAAAATCTTCTCTTACGTAAACATATTTTATTGTCAAACATTGTTTTCCTCCAGCAAACTATCTTAATACCTGCTCAGATTTTTCCCGTTTCCTTTTTAAACCTCACCGCTACACGGTCAAGTTCGTCGAGTTCATCTTCCGAAAGCACAATCCGCATCGCCTTTACGTTGTTTTGCACATGATGCGGCTTGGTAGCACCGGGAATGGCCACTACCATATCCCCGTGAAACTGCAGCAACCAGGCCAGCGCCACCTCCGCGGCAGTCGCCTCATGCCTGTCGGCTATCTTTTTGAGAGCCTGTACCACCGGCAGACTCTCCCTGAGCCCCTCTTTACGGAAACTATGCTGAAACTTGCGCACACCCGGCCGCTGCATGATCAGCATCGGATCATCGTGAAACTTGCCCGTTAAAAGCCCCTGCGCCAGAGGAGAGTAAGCGATAATGGATATGCCCAGCTCTCGTGCGGTATCAATCACCCCATTCGACTCCGCCGATCTGTCAAGAAGATTGTATTGTATCTGATTGGACACCAGTGGAATACCATGCCCGGCAAGTGCATCATGTGCCTTGCGCATTTTCTTCGCCGAAAAGTTACTCACCCCGACATACCTGATTTTGCGGGATTTCACCAGCCCAGCCATGGCATCCATCTGACTTTGGATTGACGAAAAAGAAAAGGGCTGGTGAATCTGATAGAGATCGATCGGATAGCCCTGTAACGATTCGAGTCGCCGGTCTATTGAGGAACGGATATGCTTTGCCGTTCTGAAAAGCGGCCACCACTTGGTCGCGATATATTGCCTGTGGGCAGGCCGTCCCAGATCCTTTAAAATGGTTACCAGGTTTTTCTCCGACTCCCCCCAACCGTACGCCTCGGCGCTGTCAAACCAGTTTACCCCACCCTCCAGGCTCAGCTCGACAACCTGCTTCATGGTCGAATAGTCGAGTGGGGGCCACAGCTTGCCCATCCACCCCTTTCCCCCGCTGAGCTGCCAGCAGCCCAGCCCTATGGGGGATACCGCAAGATCGGATCTGCCCAGAGTGCGATATTGTAAGGATTGGTGCTTTGGTTTTTTTATGGTTTTTGAAATCATTGTCCCTTTCCTGCGTGCTGAGTTTCTCGAACCGGATCACGCGACCTCATCTATTATGAGCCCCTTAATCTCTGAGATATCATCGATCCAACGCACAAAATCATCATGGGTGATATCTCGCCGGGTTTGCGAAATCACCGTTCCCCGTTGGCTCAACTGTTCAATGTCAAGAAAAACCTTTTCACCTGGATGAGACACCGCAAATCGAAAAGGACGATTCAGCTCCTGCAACCGTTTGTTGGAATGGTGTGCAGCTTTGGACAGCGTCTCAAAGTAGGCTCCCGCCTGCCGAACGGTTCTTTTTGGTATCGGGCGAAGCGTAAGCGCCTGCCGTCGCTGATTGTCATCACCGGTGCCGGAGATAGCACTGCGCGATGAGCGAGGAAAAACCGGCAGGGTTCTGCCCCTCTGCATCTCATCGGGCACCTCATAGTACTGTGACCACATCGCGTCGTTTTTGTACACCTGCATAACCGCTCCTCCTGCGGATGATCCTGCACGCACGAAGTAGAGCAAATTTTGTTCCAGGGACTCGGGACAGGGACGTATCGTGCCCAAAAAAACAACACA
>CAYQOU010000007.1:0-67935 GCA_964419255.1 uncultured Fibrobacterota bacterium
AATGAGATTATCATCAAAGACCTGAAGCTCGGGGGAGATTTCTCATCCTTCTACCAGGCACCAGAACCATACGTGGCAATGCCGGAGAATTCCGTTACCGCTAACCGGATACACCGCGCATCCTCCATGGCGATACGTGCGCTTCCCAACAATTCTTTTCTGATTTCCGCTCCCGGAGTCAACCGTAACAGTCAGGTAAGAATTCTGAGCATAAACGGGCGTACGGTAAGAAGACTTCCGGTTCAGGAAGGCCGCGCGGTCTGGGACGGACGATCATCCTCGGGAATGAGCGTTCCATCCGGCGTGTACGTGATTGCTCTTCAGGACAAAAACCGCCTTCTTCGGAAGAACGTGTTGATCAGCAAATAGATACCCCCCAAAAGCCTCCCAGGGTAAAAAAGGGAAACCACTGGTTTGGGTTTCCCTTTTTGTTTCGGTTTATTTGGCGAACTGTACGCACTCTGTTTAGTATCTGTTCAGAATAACCATGATGGTTCCTCTGTCATCCTCACGAACGTGGGGATCCATCGTTTATGGTCATCTTGAACGCATGTATGCCGTATCAAGTACGGCATGACAACTTTGAGGTACTTATCTGAACAGATACCATTTAGGTAAGAGTTCGTTCGTGACCGGCCTGTGAGCACTTACTTCGTTATACCCGGGATTGGGCTTACACGATAACTATTTCAAACCACAGAGTGATTCGACCACCTGTTTGGCATGCCCCTCCACCTTTACCGTATCCCAAACCTGCCGGATAACCCCCTGCGGGTCTAAGAGAAACGTTGTTCTTTCCACTCCCCAGTACTTTTTGCCGAATTTGTTTTTTTCTTTCCATACACCATACTGCTCGAGCGCTGCGTGTTCGGGATCACTGAGAAGCTGTACCGTGAGGCCGTGTTTGGCCTTAAATTTCTGATGCGACTGCTGAGGATCGGGACTTACGCCAAGTACGACCGCATCATTGAGGGTAAATTCGGAGAGAAGCTCACTGAAATCGATCGCCTCCTTCGTACAACCCGGCGTATCATCCTTTGGGTAGAAATAAAGCACTACCCATTTGCCCTGAAAGTCGTTTAGCGAGACATTTTTGCCATCCTGATTTGCCAGCGAAAACACGGGCGCTTTGTGTCCAACATCGAGAGTTGTCGTAGTCATGGTACATATCCTAAATTCATATGTGAATCATCCTTTTCTTTTCCGTTGGATAGCATATATCATGCCGGTTTGAGATTTTCTCAGGATCGAAGTTCCCCGACAGTTCTCCCGCCGGGAAACGCTGCGCTGCTTTTGCCCCAACAGGATATTTACGGAGGGAATATCCAGGATTCCAACGGGTGCCCTTGTCCAGATATACAGTTTTGTGTATTCGGGCTAAGGAGTGGTAGGTTTCATAGTAAGTTTTTTGTCTTCTGCATGAGGGAGGACGGAATGTGAAAGGTGAAACGAAGTGAACCTTTCAGTGCCGGAGTGACGAATGAGCCAGTGAGTTTGTGGCTCAATGAGGAACGGAGGTACCGACCGAAGGGAGCATGGAGGAGGCCCGACCCCGGTTGGTACAACCGGGGGCATGCCCAAAGGAAATGTTCAAATATTTACGAAAGAACATGCTTTGTATATCATTATCAATGTTATTATCATGACCTGTCATGCAATATATAGCCCTCCTCCCTCGCAATACATCGGTTTGGAAAAATTTTCTTACTGCATGTATCTTGACGCGCCATTTAGATACTTCGTATATTATGCAGTCTATACCTGCAACGCGTGCAAAATCCGGAGGAAATAATCGTGAGAGAAAAGATTCATCCCAAGTATGACGAAGTGACTTTTTCCTGCTCCTGTGGCAATAAGATCACAACCCGTTCGACCGTAAAGAGTGCTCACATCGAAATCTGTAATCAGTGTCACCCTTTCTATACAGGTAAGCAGAAACTCATCGACTCAGCCGGTCGTGTCGATCGGTTCCGTAAGCGTTACGCGAAGGCTAAAAAAGAAGCTTAGCTTTCCACCAATTTGTTTCAGGGACAGAGGGAGAGGTTGATTGTGATCTCTTTTCTGTCCCATTTTTTTATGCCAACCATGAGGTGCACCCATGAACAGAATCCCTGTTGTTTACGCACTCAACGCAATCACCGCGGCGTTTGCATCCTCCGAATCTCATGAATCCAGGGTCGGAGGACAGGCAATCATCGAGGGGGTGATGATGCGCAGTAAGGAAAATGTCTCCTGGGCGGTTCAGAGGCCGTCCGGTGAGGTCGTTGTCGAGCGGCACCCTTTTGTCTCCCTGAGCAAAAAAATCACACTGTTGGGAAAACCGGTATTTCGCGGTGTGGTCAGTCTGATCGAGTCGCTTCAACTGGGCTTTCGCGCCCTCAACCGCTCCGCGGAGCTTTCGGTCGAGGAGCAGCACGATGAGACCAAGAAAAAATCCTGGAAAGACGGGGCCGCCAATGCGCTGAGTATCGGTATTGCGCTGGTCATCTCTTTCGGACTGTTTCTGTACCTGCCACTTAAGATCCTCTCGTTTTTCGTGCCGCAGGAATCGGCGCTTGTGTATAACCTTCTGGCCGGCGCCATACGGATGATCTTTTTCCTGGCATACCTGGTATTCATCAGTATGCTGAAAGATATTCGCAGAGTATTCGAATTTCATGGGGCGGAACATAAGGCGATTTTTGCTTTCGAGGACGGCAAGGAGTTGACCGTCGATAATATGAAGCCGTATACGACCTTTCACCCACGCTGCGGCACCAGCTTTCTTCTCCTGGTGGCACTGATTTGTGTGGGAATATTTGCGGTTATCGATGGCTTGCTTATTCATTTCGTCGGCCCCTACCCCAATACACTTATTCGTACTCTGGTGCACATAGCGTTCATTCCGATCGTGTCAGGAACAAGCTTCGAAATTCTTCGACTGACCGACAAATACCGTCAAATCGGTGTGGTACGGATGTTTATGCAGCCGGGATTGTGGCTTCAACGGATCACCACAAAGCAGCCGGATGACTCACAGTTGAAGATTGCATCACAGGCACTGAAAGCGGCATTATGATAGAACGTGTTCAGAGGATAATCGACAGACATAAAGAACTCGAGCAGCTCATGGCCTCACCCGAGATTTCGGGCGATCCCAAAAAGATGGAAGAGTATGGGCGCGAATATACGTCCCTGGGAAGATCTCTACCCAAGCTGGAGGAGTATATTTCAGTCCGCCAGGGGCTGGATGAGGCCGCTGCGATCCTGAAAAACGAAACCGATGGTGAGCTGGTGGAGCTGGCACAGGAGGAATACAACGAGTACCATGATAAGCTTCCAGAGCTTGAAGAAGAGGTCAAACTGCTTCTGGTTCCTAAAAATTCTGACGATCTGAAAAATGCCATGGTGGAAATCAGGGCGGGTACCGGTGGTGTGGAAGCAGGTCTTTTTGCCGGCGATCTGTATCGCATGTACAGCCACTACGCAGAGGCAAAAGGGTGGAAAATCGAGGTGCTCAGTTTCAGTCCGGGCGAACTCGATGGGATCAAGGAAATCATTTTCATGCTCAACGGAGAGGGTGCATTCGGTGCTCTGAAGTTCGAATCGGGGGTTCATCGGGTTCAGCGTGTGCCGCAGACCGAATCCCAGGGACGGGTGCACACCTCGGCGGCATCCGTGGCGGTTTTCCCCGAGGCCGACGAGATCGAGGTCAGCCTCGATCCCAACGATTTGCGTATCGATGTATATCGCTCCAGCGGTCCCGGCGGACAGTCGGTTAACACCACCGACTCCGCCGTGCGTATCGTACACGTCCCCACCGGCCTGGTGGTTACCTGTCAGGACGAAAAATCTCAGCATAAAAACAGGGCAAAGGCCCTCAAGGTGCTTCAGTCCCGGCTCTACGACCGGATACGCTCCGAGGCGGAGGCAAAAGAGACGGCGACACGGCGCAGCATGGTGGGAACCGGCGACCGAAGTGCCAAGATTCGTACGTACAACTATCCTCAGGGTCGAGTCACCGATCATCGCATCAACCTGACACTCTACCGCCTGGAAGAGATCCTCAATGGTGACCTGGAAGAGGTTGTACAGACGCTTCAAACCGCAGACCTTAACGAGCGAATTAAGCAGCAGGAAGCCGCGGTGTAAAAGTAGCGATTATTGTCTTCGGGAAGAATAGTAAGTAAAGAAAACCCGATTTCGATGTAGATAGCGATTCGAATTTGGATAAACATCGCGATCAGGGGGCGTCAGTCAATTCATGCCTACTTACTGCAGTCCCCCGCTTCTCCCTTTTCTCCCCCGTGTTTTTCTGGCCTTCTTTTTGCGCGCATTTAAAATGCTGAAAGGTTCAATAAAGGAGTGCCGGATGTGCAGCAAAGGCTCCATTCTTTTTTTATCCATCAGAAGTGTTTTCATGCGGTTATGTTTCATTTTCCTTTTTCTGATGCAAGACAGAGGGTTTTCACAAGCAACCCGCAACAATCACGACATCTCTGCGATATGTTCCTATATCCATGAGATACTCAAATTTGTAGAATGGCATGGTTCCTCTCGAAATACACCATGTGTGGGAGTAACAGGTTCAGTGGAGCTTGCCCGAGAGGTGGTCAGGGAATCCGACGGTTGGTTTACGGTTAGAATACTCTCGGATACATCCGATATCAGGCAGTGCGATGCTCTTCTTTTCCTGGGAGACAGTCTGGACACAGGCATATTACACGCTCTGCGGAAGAGGCCAATACTGACGATAGGTACGAATGACTCGTTTTGTGAATCCGGAGGCATAATCGAGATAGTTGAGGCTAAAAACGACGATCTTCGATTCGAGATTAATCTCACCCGTATAGAAGAAAGTGGGTTAATTGTGGACCCTTATTTTATTCACCTGGCCGATACCATACATCGGGAAGCCGATTAGGCTCGGGCGGCATTTTTATCATATGATGTGATTTGTTTTACTGGTTTGTTGATCTTTGATCCTTTTTTCTCCGGCTTTGCCGGACTCAGGTTTATACGTAAGGGTTTTCGTATGCGATTTCTCAGAAACATACCGATTCGAAAGAAGATTTCTTTTCTCATCATTTTCGCATGTGTTGTATCGCTTCTTGTCACAACCGGAGTCCTTGTACTGTTTGAACTCTCCACGTATCGCCGCAGAGCGCTTGAAGATGCCCGAACCCAGGCGGCTATTCTCTCTATGAATCTCCATGCGCCTCTGGTTTTCGGCCACGAGCAGGCGGCTCAGCGGGTTTTACGGTCCCTGCAGCTTAAGCCATCCATCGTTTCGGCATACGTGATGAATGCGGAGGGTAAGTACCTCGCCTCTTATAGCCAGAGTGCATCAGATACGCTTTTGCCGGCCGAGCCGGACTCGCCGGAGGTGGGGTATCGATTTTCGGAAGGATATCTGTTTTTAACCAGACGAGTCATATACGAGCAGCAAACCGTAGGGTACCTTACCATACAATACTCACTTGCAAACCTCCTGGAACGACTGCCTGGATACGGGATTGCCATTCTTTCGCTTCTGGTGGCGTTGATTTTGGTCGGAATCGTGCTGGATTCCGGATTCAGGGATCTTATCGTCAGGCGACTTGATCGCCTTGCTCATGTGGCCGGGCAGATATCATCGAAAAAGGACTACTCCATTCGTGCCTTCCCCAACGGACAAGATGAGCTTGGAGTGTTTACGCAGGCTCTTAATGCGATGCTCGATACGATTGAGACGCAGAACAAGGAGATTCGTCACAGCGAGCAGCGGCTGCGTCTTGCGATGGAAGCTTCACGCATAGGAATATGGCAATGGGATACTCGCAACCACTCCATACACCTGGATACCTCCTTCGTCTTCTTTCCGGAGGAAACCTCCACCGGGAGCGTATCGGAAAAGCAATTTTTCAGCTACGTTCATCCAGATGATCGCAAACGCCTGCGCACATCGCTCAGAAAAGGCTGCATCAAAAGAACTTCCATTCGTACCGAATTCCGGTTTTTTTCAAAAGGTGGACGAATGAGATGGCTGTCGATTCAGGGAAAGTTTGTCATACCTGACAGTGAGGAGATAATGCTGGGCGTGGTTATAGATGTGACTTCCAGAAAAGAGGCGGAGATTGCTCTGGCGAAATCGGAACGCCGTCTACGCGAGCACGCAGTCGAGCTGAGTCGCACAAACCAGATGCTCAGAGAAAAAAATCGTGAACTGGACAGGGCCAATGCTCAGCTCAAGGAGGTGGATGCGATGAAAACCGAATTTGTCTCTCTGGCAAGCCACGAGCTGAGAACTCCCATAACCGGCATTCTGGGCTTTGCCGAAACATTGACCGCCAAGGATATCCATCTGACCAGGGCCGAACAGGATAAATACCTCACCATAATTGCCCAGGAAAGCAAGAGACTGGGAATGCTTATCTCCGATCTTCTGGATATTTCCAAAATCGAGAAAGGCATACAGGAGATGTCTGAAAATGTATTTGACATGGGTCAGTTGCTAAAGGATACCGTTGCATCGATCAGAATACCGGAAGGAATACATGTCTCGCTTTCTCTTCCCGATTCCCGGCCGCTTGTCATCGAGGGCGATAGCAGTAGGATGAGACAGGTAATTTTAAACATCCTCGACAACGCCATACGTCAGAGCTTTCCCGATGGTCACATCCACCTTTCTGCGGGTTATCAAAATAATCGGGTTATCGTGAGTATCAGAGACACCGGCACCGGCATCAGACAGGAAGAGCTGAATAAGATATTCGAGAAGTTTTATCGAAGCAAGTTTCAGATGAGAACAGAAAGCAGGGGAAGCGGTCTGGGGCTGACCGTGGCAAGAGAAATTGTAGAGGCGCATAACGGAAAAATCTGGGCGGAGTCGGATTACGGCAAAGGAGCGACTTTCTATATCTCTCTTCCCGCGGCTACCGTTGCGCACGCCGCCACCGATCTGCAAGACCTGTAAACACCATCGGAGCCGACCGGTAAATACCCATCACTACGGGCTCATTCATACGTCGCACCGCAGGCAAAGCAGAAGGGAAGAACATGTGCCCCTCAGATTCACTTACAGGCGACGGCGAATTGCGCTATTTCACTTACCAAGGTTTAGCACATCACAGGCGGCCATATTGATAAGACCACCGGTAAGTATAACGTCACGCTGGCGGTCGGACAGTGAGTGCTCCGCTCTGAAAGTAGTTTCCTTTCGTCATATTCTGTATGTGCACCTCATTTCCCTGTCTGACAGCGGAAAATAGTCCGCTTGGATCGCGCGGATCGTTTTTTTTCATGGCAAAGCCTCCTTCCCAAAATACATATTTTCAATGTTGCTTAAGAAACCTCCAATATCATATCATCTACAACGAATTGTTCTAATACTGCAAATCCAATGTTTTTTCCGGAGTGTATTATGGTGCTTGCACTTTTTCTGGCAGTCCTTGTTATTTTCCCTTTTTCGACCCGGGCCGACGATACAGCCGAAGACAGTGTCTTTATGTGTACCGAAAAGCCGGTGGATTCCCTTCAAAGAAGAATGGTGTATGGGTACATCGATGGCCAAAAGACCGAATGTATGACTGAACAACAGCTTCTCTCACTTTTCAGCGAGAAAGCGTTTCAGGAGAAACAGGATTCGATTAATGCCGAAAAGAAGAAAAAGGATAACTACTTCATTGAGGCTATCGCCCAAGGTCAAAAAGATCTGAAAAACGCGGATCTTCGCACGGCCGATCTGATGAATGTTAAGATGAAGAGCGTCGATTTCTCCTATGCTGATCTCAGCAGCGCCGATTTACGGGATGCCGACCTCTCCGGTTCGATTCTGCGGAATGCGGATCTTTCGGTGGCATTCTGCAAGGATGTTAATTTTTCCGGTGCCGATCTGACCGGGGCCAAACTGGATGGTGCCTATCTCAACGGCGCAAACCTGAGTGATGTTCGCGGTCTGACTTATGATGCTTTAAGAAAAGCCCGTACCGTCCATGAGGCCAATCTAGCACCCGATCTTCTTAAGCTGATCGAGCAAAATGCCTCGCACCTGCTTGAAAAACCCAAGCAGGGATGGATTCAAAATACCTGGGCACCTGCCGATTCGCAGAAAAACCAGAACTGAGATGCCTTCAAGGACTCGCGCGATTCATCCGCTCAGAACCGCTCAGCTTATGTAGTTTCTGAACAGACAACCACATCATGGATTTCATGCCGTACTTGATGAGGCATCCATGTGTGTGTCTAACTGCGATCAGAAACAATGGATTTGCTCCGCAGCTACTTCTTGGTGGCTTGCATTCGGCTTCACCGCGTCTTCGCGGTCCCAAAGTTTGCGAGGACGACAGAGGAAACAGAAATGGTTATTTGCGAGCGGATACTCAGTAAGAATCTGTACATTCAGGCCGCAGACACCATCTCCAGGATATCGGCATCGGCATCCGAAACCAGGATACGCGCCAGGGTCTTTGCCCTGTCCCCCAAATCTACGGAGCGGCGCTGGAGGGCCATCGCCAGTGCCAGACGCAAGTCGAGGGCATCCCCTCGCTGTACTCTCCTGGCATAAATTTCCTTGAAATCGGGAGGTAATCGCAGCGTCCAGTTCACGTCATCCACGATTCCCGGACGATTGTAAATGTCGCTACACCCGAAAAGATCGGCAAAGAAGATTGAAACATTTCTCGCCGGCCCCAGAAACAGCTCCGCAAACATAGCCTGACAGAAAAGACGCGGATTATTTATCAGGGCAGCCACGAAACTCTCCCTCTGCGAATCGGCTGCAACCAGACGCTTAGCCAGCAGCCATGCCCGTTTTTTCATCCAGGTACTTTCCATCTGTTGCTGAACAATCAGCCACAACGGATTGGTGTCGTGATTTCCTACCATAATCCAGTCTTCGGGAGAGGTATTTTCGCTTCTGTACACATCGTTGGGATTATCGGGATTCGCCTTCTGCGTCACACAGAAACGTCCCAGTCCCTGACGGGTCATAACGTCTTTGAGAGGACGAGGCCAGGTGCTTAAGACCTCGCAGAGAATGTCGCTTCGAACCCTGCCATGCGCAAACGCGCGATCCATTATTATATCAAGCAAAATGGCATACCGCTGGATTTGCTTTTCATCGAGCCCCTCGACCCAGTTATCGTCATAGCGGGAAACTTTTCTGTTTATCTGATGGGGCGCGACAATCGAGAATTTTTGTATTTTTGGATGATCGGGTAAATCGGGGGAAGAAAAGAGTCGGGCTCCGTTCTGCACCGCCTTGAAAGGATTTTCAATAGAAGTTTTATACACCCACGGGCAGACAATACCGTGAGGATGATCGATACGGATACCATCGTAATCGTCAAGCATTTTGTCTACCCGTGCAGCCATTAGAAGAAGGGACAGCCCCGGTCGGCTGCGCTGATCGTAGCCGGGCACGAAAAACTGAGCGGGGTCCAGCACCGGATATCCCCACGGCTGGCCTTCCGGATTCGTTCGACTGGGCGGTGCCCCCATCAGATACCCGTCAAGGAATGCACGTTTCCAGGCCCACAAGTCCTGAAACGAATACCCTACCTGTAAATCGCCGTACAATATCATATTAAGTGACTCGGTCAGGCTGCGCAGTCTCTGATGTTGTATATGAAGCAGAAATTGACCGATTGCGAAACGGTCAACCAGTTTTTGGGATGAACGGAGCAGAAATTTAATGCGTGACGCCGCCACCTGTTGTTTTTCCGGTGGTTGATTGTAAAGTTCTCTATCGATAGCCGACCACATTCGCCAGTCGTCCGTGCCGTATGTCGACACAAGTGTCTCGAAAAGCGAATCACGTTCAAACCAGTTGATAGCCTGGTTTGTCTGGGATTCGATAAATTTTTCGTAGGCGTGGTTCAAATCGCCATGAGTATCTCGAAGAGAAGAGAAATTATCCTGAACCATGTCAATGAATGCATCGGTAGTTTTTCGGGCATGCGAGAAATTGACTCGATACAGTTTGGTTGATTTTTGCATAACCGTTTGCTGTGTACCCAGAAACTCCTTTGGAACAAGCCGCCCCCACTCCGAATCATCGGCGAGCGCCAGAGGCGCAATGGAGAGCGTGTTTTTGGAAAACGTGGTCCCGGAATAGGGAGAATTGTCGCTCCTGCCGGTTTTACCCTGGGGGCCCAGCTGTATGCCGTTGAAACCGAGAGAATGGGCAAGCGAGATCAGTTTCCTGCCGCCGTGACTGTAGGGAGAGCCTCTTCCGGTATCCTCATCGGTATCGGAGGGAAAGCTTGAATCGTGAATCGCCAGCACCAGGCGTTTGATACCAAGCATCTGGAGTGCCTGACGGATAACTTCGGTAGGATAATGTTCAAATATACTCATATTACGTATCGCACGATGAATTCGCTATTTCGGATTTTCGAAAATTATTTTTATCTTATATTACGAATCGCCACGAGACAATCGTACGATTCGGGTTGAGATATTCGATTCTCTCAAAATAAATATAATACCAAAAGAGACCATTTTAAAGGGGCAGGTCGGAGTTTCCTGCAGATGGACAAACCGCCGAGTTTTTTTTCAGCCTCTTGCTTTCCAAATGAAAAATATGATGCCGAATGTTCGGGATTCGTTTTCAAGAAAGATAAACCCGGATCGAAAGGTTCTGAGCGGTTGGGTGGCGCAATTCGGGAGGATGTCAAAAGAAATAAGCTGATCCGCCATCCCGTACCTTATGATAACAGAGGAGATATTCGATGGAATCCTTCACAATCGTACGCCCCGAACATCTAAACCACCATGGATACCTTTTCGGAGGTGCGCTGCTGAAATGGGTCGATGAGTTTGCCTGGATTGCGGCATCACGCGACCTTCCCGGCTGTACTCTGGTAACCATGGCGATGGATACAATAGTGTTTCGCAAAAGAGTTGCCAACGGAGCAATATTGCGGTTTGCCATTCTTCAGGAGGCAAAAGGCACAACCTCGGTGACCTACAGCGTACGCGTGTATACCTCCGGAGGTACCCAGCACAACGATATAGAAGTCTTCTCAACATCCGTAACCTTTGTCTGCGTAGACGAAAAGGGACAAAAGAAGCAGCTCACCGTGTGAGACACTTGCTGACTTGCCACAGATAACCGACTGCATTACTGCTAACCAGCTGCCTTTTTTTTATCACTGAAAAAGGAACAGCATTTCTTCCTTGTCTTAGATGAAAAGCGCGAGGATGCCGGATCTTCGCAGCTTAAGCGGCAGAAACGTCTGATGTGGTTTATGCCTAACCTGAGTTGAGCGTTTTTGAGTGAGTGTGTCGTCAATCCCTTGAGAACAGGAGAGTTGAAGCAATCGCGCCCCCCCTTTAAGGACATCTGCAGTATTTTTGAGGCCCTTATGCTCTGAGGGATTGAGTGAATTGCCGGGATAGAATCGCTTTCCTGGAGTATTTTACGAACCGACTTCACTTAAACAGAGTTTGAATACCCATCGCCTGCTTTCGCGAAATATCGGGAAGGCGACGCCGTTGCCAGGTATCGATTACCGGGTATACCCACCTTATCAAGCGAATCAGGAAGAATTTTTCGAATCGGCTATACTGCGGCCGTGTTCGAAGAAAGATTTTAAAAATCATCTCCATAATGGATCGACGTAACGGGAAAGGTGAGAAATCGGATTCGACCGAAAATCCATCGGGGTACAGCCTTTTGTATCGCTCTATTGCATTCTCAACGGAATCAATAAGGCCCGGGTCCCATTTTGAAAAGAAATATTCGCGAATAACCGCCAGCAGCTTGAAAGTTTCAAACTGAAACTCAAACGGCTCGAGATCAAGCTGAAGCTGTCGGGCACACTCCTTCATCTCCTGAACAAGCAACAGGCTGTGGTATCCGTCCTTAATCGCTTCCCTTCGGTCAGCCACCAGGCGCTTAAGTATTCGTCTGAGAGTATGATTTACGATGATTGTATCCCAGAAAATCCACAGCAGTGGCGGTACACGCAGACGCCTGAAATACAGTATCCGCTGCCCTAAACCCGGCACATACCAGCCTGTTTTAATTACCTTATCGGATAACTTCAAGAGCTTTACAAGAACATCTTCCTTCTGTCCGTGAAACCACTTGCGGTAAAATTCTCTCACCGCATCCTCCACCGACATTCCTTCTGAAAAAATTTTCAGAGTAACGAACGTGTTGACCTCGTTCCATAATGATGTTTTGTCCAGAAATGTTAACCGGTTGAAATGAGACCAGCCTCCGGTATTGCACCATACGTATATGCCTGCCAGGGTATCGGTCAGGGACAGCTCGTGATTATAGTGTGCATAATCGTAGCCTACAAAGGAGGGAAATTCCCCGAATCCTTCATATTCACGGCGAGTTTGCAGTTCGATTATCTTCTGCTGTGTCCCTTCAAAAAACAAGGGGTTGATTTCGAGATATCTGAAGAAATCCGTTGTTCCGAATTTGTGGGAGATAACAAGAGAATCGCTTTGGATTCCACCAAATACCTGTCTGTAGGTGGAGGCGTTCCACATCAGATCCCCGATTGCATACGCTCCGATACTCCAGGTTCTGATAATCATCAGTTTTTCATATCTTTCGAAAATGGCCAGAAGACTCCTCACAAATCTGCGGGCCTGACGGGGTGTTTTTATGGTGAGACGACTGCCGAAATCCGTTTGTACATCCAGGCCATCAGATTCTCCTATCCTGAAAATGATACCTTCCACAGACGGGAAATTCTTGAACAGATTACGAATCGCTGTTCCGAGCAGGCGAATGATTCGAAAATCCCGATTTCTCGTGTATTCTTCGATCCACTCATTGAAATACATGATATCCGCGGTGATAAAAACAACCATTCCAAAAGATTCGGCTATAGAAATGAGTCGTCGGTAGAAGGACTGATATGCGCGAATTTTCTCGTTGAGTTTCGCGGGATAAAAATCGGCAGGAATCAGATGTGGCAGATCGTCAAGTGTTACCGCATTATAGCCTATCTCGGCTGCCTGTCGCACAAAAAGTCTGAATTTGTCAATAACCCGTGCAGACAGTTCAAGATCAAGATACCCGTTCGTCTCCAGAGAGTTGAAGGGTACCTTTGACCAGTTGACAGTTGTATTAGGTGTGGTATTAATGAAAAATGGTGCGATACCGTCAATTATGCGATACTTCATCGTCACACGGCTGCAAGAAAATCATTTTCCTGTCCAGCATCCTGTGTAAGCAAAACCTTGTCTTCCTTCTTTTCGCCTTTTGAGCATCCAAAAATATTCTCCAGAACAGTGTCCCAGCTGTAGGTAGTCTCGATATTTTGATGCGCATTCGACCGCATCTGCCTGTATTCCTCTGGTTTGTTTCTGATTGTATCCACCAGCATAGAAATTTTCCTGACCCAGTCGCCGGAATTGTTCGTATTAGCTATATACCCCGTTTTACCATTTATCACGATCTCCTGAGGACCACCGAAATCAGAGACTACCGCCGGTAATCCGCAAGCCTGAGCCTCTAAAATTACCATACCAAAGGTATCGGTAGTGCTGGGGAAAACAAAACAGTCGGCATTCGAATAAATTGCCGCCAGTTCTTTTCTGTCTATACGTCCAAGCAGGTGTGCGCGGGGATAGTTACTCATTTTCTGCTGAAACTCCTTCATATAAGGGCCATCACCGGCCATCACCAGATTCAACCGATCATATTTCTTAACAAGCTGGTCGTACACATCCGCCAGAAAGTCCAGATTCTTTTCCTTGCTGATGCGTCCGGCATACAGAAGCGTAATGCCGGATTCAACACCGTATTTCTTTCGCAAAAAATCTTTTTCAGCAGCTTGTGGAGTAAACACATCTTTTTCTATTCCTCTATGGAACAGGTGCATTTTTTTTCTGTCAAAATTTCGCTGTTCAAGCAGATCCATGTACTGCCTTGTTGGTACATGGATAAAGTCCGCACGACAGTGAAACCACCGTGTGGCATCCTCTACGATTCGGCTCACAGTCTCATCACCTATAATCTGCTGGGCCTGACGGGTAAAATCGGTATGATAAACAACATGGCAGGGAACGTGCAGCAGCTGAGCCGCAAGTAAACCAAGCATTCCCACCGGACCGGGTGTGGATATGTAGATTTCATCGGGATCCTGATCATATATCATCTTTAAAGATTTTAACGCAGATGGAACCCGCAGCGTATAGGAATCAAAATAGGAAGGATTATATGTATGAATGCAGGGAAGGTTAATCATGTTGGGAGGCAAATTTCCCCGTCGATCTTCATCGAGTACGCAGGCTGCTATGGTAAGTGGGAGATTTCTTTCAAACGTGATCCAACCAAGCTTCTTCAGCGTTTCTGCAACTCCGTTGAGATCATTTATCGTATCCGAAAACCATAGTATCTTTTTTTCAGATGCAGTCGGTGTCTCGTAGGTCGAAGATAACTCACTGAGTATATTGCGACTGCGATGCAATTCATTGAATGCCGTAAAGAAAGGAAGAGAGAGGAAAATACCGGGTATAGAAGTTGATACCGTTCGTATCATTCCTATCAGATCACTGTTTTTGAGATCTTTTTCGAGACCGGTGATAAAATTAACGAAAAAGGAGTCGGCAATGTCGGCTATTCTGTCATATACCATCGATAATTTTGTCTCTACCTTCAGATTTTTGTTCTTCTGAAAAGCATTCACCAGATCAAGAAGTGCCTTTTTTATAGAGTCCTCTCGTGCAGTTTTTGACCGTTTCATTTTCTGTAAAACTATACGATTACGAAAACCAAGCGAGTCCTGATCAAAAATGAGTGCATTGACAGCATTAAACATCGATGTGGGCCAAGTTCCGCTTCGGGTGCGGGAAAAATCGTATGCCACCTTGTAAATTGCAAATGCCAGTCCCCGGAAATCGTTATGACGGCCACAGGCAAATGTTTGTTTGTTTTTTATCGTCTCGACAAATTCCTCTACGGTTTCTCCATGTCCCGCCGTGTAAGTATTGCCGATGAACAAGCCACCATGATCATCTGAACCGCCGGTTATTCCCTTAATCCAACTGTCCTGGCTGAATGGCTCGATTTTATATCTTCGATAAAGATCATATATTCGATCGGGGGTCAGCAGACTTAAAGTATTCATCAACCTTATATTTGCCAGCTTACTGCGGCTGCCGTTTATGCCTTCGAATATATCGAAAAGTAGAATGAGTTTTTCCAGGTGAGCGAAAGTCAATTTATGGTTTATATCGTATGTCGCATGTGCTACCGAATGGGCCAGCTGCTGCTCTTTTATGTAATCCCGAAGCTGATAGATATCGGGGCGCAGTTTGTCAAGTACGCAAAACTGCTCTTCTGTTATTCCATACACGAGCAAATGGATCTTGCACCCATCTTCGGGAAAATACGTGGTAAGCTCGGTTCCGGTAAAAACACTTTCCGGATACTTCTCCTTGAGTATAAGAGAGCCTGCAATTTCGTTGTGATCCGTGATAGTCACAAAATTCATACCTCTGCTTTTGGCATCCCCATAGGCCTTGTCCGGGGTGGTATATGATTCTCTGGTCCCCAGCCTCTGAAGAAACCACTCGGAAGGACGTGCGGAAAAACGAGAATGGACATGCAGGTCTGCCTTAGCCATAAAGACTCCTTTGCGTAAATGCACCTTCAAATGTGCCGTGTTTAGACTCCAGTAAATCTCAAACACGGTTTATATTCAGATTTGAATATAGCAGACCAATTTTAATAATTTGCTAAGATCATGTTACGAATATGTTAACGCTCCGGTTCCTTCAGGAGCAATTTGTTAGGGCTTTGTTGCATTGGGAGGTCGGATTGCCGGGGAAACCAGCGTAAATGATGATAGCTGAGTTGAGCGGCGCCGAGGGGATGAGTTGCTCAACGTCTTGAGAGCAGGAGGGGTTAAGCAATTGCCTGGAATTCCAGCTGTGGTATTAAGTATCATCATCTGTTATCATCTATTCCAATGCCCGGACTTCGTCTGGCGGCATCCAATTCCTTAATGCTCCAGCTTTGCCGGACTCAAATCTTATATAGGCGTCTGTTTGTCAGAGGATGCCGGCCGTATTTTTCGCAAAGGGCTGTCAAAACGCTCTCGTGCGTGATACCGACATTCATGACTGTATCATTTCCTCCATAGTATATCAGTATCGTACCATCATCTTTTCTTATGCATCCACAACTAAACACTACATTCGGTACATGTATATAGGAATGTGACGGTACCCGACAGTCGGAGGCGGATGGAAACAGTATCGGAATATCGGACACGCGTACCTGCGAGGGATCGTGTAAATCGTGTAGAGCAACACCGAGCACGTATGGGTTTCCATCCATTGTCGTGCGCACACCATGAAAAATGTTCAGCCACCCTTTCGGTGTTTTTATGGGTGGTGCGCCCGGGCCAATCTTATCTGAGAATGCACTGGGCCCCGTCCCGGTTCGCATCACCGGGTCTTGTTCGATCTGCCATGTCCCATTTTTCCAATCGTCGGTGTAGCCGATGCGAATCTGAGTGAAAATCCCACCGACATCCCCCTCCCGCACATCATTTGGACGAAATAACCCGATATAGGATCCGTTGATCTTTTCGGGGAAAATTACCACATTACGCATATCCCTGTCCAACATTGGGCCATGCCGGACAAATTCTCTGAAGTTTTCTGACGTTATTAATGAGACCCGCACACGGTTTTTTTCCGACGCACTATATGCGCTGTAAGTAATTGCAAATGTGTTATCTAAGTGCATGATTCGGGGGTCTTCGACGCCACCGGATTCGTTGGCTATCAGGTCCTGTCGCGAAACATGGCTGGAAAACAGATCATTTTGGTCTGCCGGTCTAAGAGCCGGCTGTTCTTGTATCTGCCAATTCCCCAGCCCGTTTTTGCTCCGGGCAATGCCAAGCACACTCATTCCGCATCGCAAATGACTGCGAAACAACATCAGAACCTGATTTTCGCACTCGATTATCCCGGCATTGTGGACCGTTACCACCTGATGCTCCGGACGAGTCCAGATCTTGTTTACATCGGCAGGTGTTAAGATGGGATTCTGTGAATATCGGGCGACTGGATTATTGAGGGAAACAACCGCGGTCTCTCCGTCTTCAAAAGCCACTTCATGGCAAATGAGATCATCCATATATGCCTCTCGGAAATTTTTATTCATGAAGAGATCCTGAATCGAGAGGTACCAAGCGGCTGATTCGCACAATCCGCCCAGAGAGCGGACGGGTCGAAACAACCGTTCACTCGCAGGGAATTCTCTGCGTAGTATTTCCAAAGCTGCCGCGGTCCTTGTGCCCCCAAGCTTTGTGCGAATAGCAGCAAGAGAATCACTCGATTCAGGTGCTTTTTACAATGCAAAAATAATACCGGGTATGGGGGATAGAAGGATGTTTGACCAGTATCGGTTATCACCGTCGGTTTCTCATCCTCTTGGCGGCTCTGCGACTTTGGTTGCGACACCGGATATGATCATCCGTATTCCGAAAAACAAACTGATTCCGACCGAAAAACCTGAGGCCTTGACGAGAGGATGTTATTCGTCTTCAGGACTGACGAAGGAGAGAAAGGTATCGTTTCTATCGAATTCGAGCAGAAATTCACTCTGTAAAGAATCCAGGTCGGTAACCTCAAGAGCGATACCGGCTTGGTTGAAAATATCCCAGACTCTGTCATCGGGGGCAATCGGAGCGTTTCTTCCGGAGTGGCCAATACCGCTTATGTGACAGAGATAGTTGGCCAGGTTTACTATTGCCACAGGAATTTTATCCGTACCGCAGTCCCAGGGAGTATGATGATAGCGTATGCTCTGAGTAATGATTATTGGCAGGCGCCACTTTTCCGCAAGCCACTCCCCTACAGTTGCATGGCCAACACCGATGACGCTCTCTTCGGCCTCATCCAGCGTCGCCGCACAACTGGAGGCAAGCGACATTATCTTTACAAAATCTTCGTAAGCATACTGATCGAGAATAACCTTTCCGATATCATGCAGCAGTCCCGCCACAAAGGCTTCTCCAGCGATACGATGCTGATACCGCTGAGCAAGAAGACGTGACGCTATTCCGCATCCTATGGAATGTTCCCAGAACCTGCTGATATCAAAAGAACCGGCGGGTGCGGATTTTTTAAACATATCAAATACCGAAAGAGAAAGCCCCATATCCTTAACCGCATTAAATCCCATAACGACGATGGCCATGTTAACAGTCGATATCTCGCGAGAGAACCCGTAATAGGCCGAATTTGCAAGCTTCAATATGCGAGCGGTTAACGACTGGTCTGTAGAAATCAGCCACGCCAGAGAGGCTGCGGATGTTTTTGGATTATCCACCAGCTCGATCATCTTTGACACAACAGTCGGGAGTGTCGGGAGACCAATTATACTTTCGGTAATTCTTTTTATTCTCTGAGAATCCGGCATACATGACTTTTCTGAAAAGGTATAATAGCTGAGTTGAGCGGTTCTGAGCGGATGAGTCGCACAACTCCTTGGAGGCAGAAGGATTGAAGCAATCGGCGTGGAAAACCCTCTGAGGGATTTTCAAGATTGCTGAAGCCCTTGTGCTTAAAGGATTGTGAGAATCGCCGCGAGATAATCGCTCGATTCTGGTTGATATTCACCGGTCTTGCCGGACCTCGAGAGTAGAGTTATGCGTCACAATCGATAAATAGTCCGTCCTGTGCATGTCCGGGATCTTTTCGTGTATTGGTTTTTCTTTTATTAACGCGCTTTTTTTTAAGGTAAACCTTTTTGTGCTCTTTTGAATCACTGTTTTTCCCCTCAATCGTATCTGCCTGGGAAGTAACAGTTAACCGCTTCTGTGCATCGTTCATCACTTTCAAGGCATTTTGTACCTGATGGGCAATCGGCAGTTTATGCGCATCCTGCTGCAGACGCTCTGCCTGAGTCAGATTATGTATCGATGCCTGCATATTTATACCCGAGCCCATAGTACCATCCAAACGGATCACGCGTTAATACGCTGTAATAAACGCCCACGAAGCTTTAGTATAGCTTTGGAATGAATTTGACTGACGCGTGATTCGGAAATGTTTAAAACCACTCCAATTTCTTTCAATGTAAGTTCTTCATAATGATACAAGGCCACCACCAGTTTTTCTTTTTCCGGCAGGTTGGCTATGGTATCCTTGAGAATCGACTTTATTTCATTGAAACCCATTTCCTTTAGCGGGTTGGTACTGCCGGGGTCCTCTATAGTATCGATAATGCGAAGTTCTTTTGCATCCGATCCCCGCTCAGGCATAGCCTCTTCAAGTGATATGATCGTTGCAGGGGTCACATCGGAAAGCATATCCTCGTATTCTTTCATGGAAATGCCGAGCTCTTGGCATACTTCATCATCGTACGGCAGCCGCCCCAGTTTGTTTTCGAGGCTGAAATAGACTTTCTGGAGATCACGGGCTTTCTGACGAACCGATCGAGGAACCCAATCCAGCGAACGCAACTCGTCAAGTATCGCCCCACGAATTTTGTGCCCCGCATACGTCTCGAACTTAAACCCCCGTTGCGGATCGAATGTTTCGACTGCTTTGATGAGACCAAGTACTCCGGAGCTCATCAAATCGTCCCGATCAACAGATTGAGGCAAATTCACCGCGATTCTATATGATACATATTTTACAAGATGTGCATACTCAATAAGCAGCTTATCTTTTGCAATCTTGGAGCCGGTCGTCTTGTATTCTTTCCACAGCTCTTCAAGTCCAGCCATAATTTTCCTTGAAATGGGTATATATCAGATAATCGGCCCTACCCCGATTCACCAGCAAAATGCAACCTCTGTTTTATTACGAGTAGAAGCGGTAAATCACACCTACTATTTTATCATATGTTGCCCGATAGAACAAGTCTACTTCTTTTTCTCTTTATTTTTTTTCTTCTTTGCAGCATCACCTTGATTCGCTGTCTCCGGGGCATCCACAGCATATGCTCTGCGTGCAGTGTGGACCTGCTGCAGCAGCCCCCCTTCTATGTCATCATCCGGCAATTCGGGTATGTCCTCAACCACCCCTTTGAAGATTATGTCGCCGACAACAAAACTGGCCATCCACACGATCAGCCCCCCCGTAAACGCTTTTATAAGAGCTATATACAACGTTGCCGGATCGAAAGGATCATTCAGGTCGACACCCAGTAACAGAAGCATGAAAAATGTTCCCAAGCCGCCAAGCCGGGCAAATCGTCGAATCCACGCTACCATGAACGCTACCTCACATCACGATTGAAAATGCGCGAGAAAAACCCCTCTTTTCTAACTACAGGCATTCCACAAAGCACCCGTGCATAATTTCGTATGCGAACGGCAAACGGGGATGAGGGCCGCTCAAGCATCATAGTCTTCTGCATTCGTACGAGGCGGGGTATGGTCCTGTCTATGGGCAAAACCGCCGCCAACTCAAGTTTTGCGTGTAAAAATTTTCTGGTCAGCTGCGAAAGCTTTTCGAATATTGCACGCCCCTCTTTCTCATCCCCCGCCATATTGACCATCACACGAATACGAGTAGTTCCCTTTTGTATCAATATCTTGGCAGTCGCATACGCGTCCGTAAGCGAGGTTGGCTCCGGGGTCATGACAAGCAAAGCAGTATCTGCATACGCGCTCAATTGAATTGTCTGGGATGAGACTCCCGCTCCTATGTCCAGAAGCAACATATCGTACTGTTGTTCGATGGTACCCAGTTTCTGCAGAACCGCCTGCAGGTGACTCTGTTGAAGGTTTGCGATTTCGGTCAGCCCCGTTGCTCCCGGTAAAATCGATATTCCCGCGGGTCCCTCGCACACGATATCCTCCAGAGCGACATTTCCAGAGATAAAATGTGAAAGATTGTTTACCGGTGCGATGCCCAGAAGAACATGTATATTTGCCAGGCCCAGATCGGCATCGAAGAGCAAAACCCTCTTGCCCAATTTGGTCAATGCCAAAGCAAGGGAAAGAGCTATATTGGATTTTCCAACCCCCCCCTTGCCACTACAAACCGAGATGGCATGTGCCGACTGCACTGTCTTTGGGCTACGCGCGACTTTTCTCACCCCCCCTGGCCCGGACGATGGTAAAACACTGTTGTGTTGCTGAGCAAGTTCTCTCAAACGCTGCGCCTGATCGTTCATCCCAACTTGCTCCTTTCCCACAACAACTGCACAAAGCGACTGGCCTGAGCAAGCTCGATGTCATCCGGAACACTTTGACCGACACTGAAAAATGAAACCGGCAATTCCGTTTTGTATGATACATTGAAAATGTTACCCACCTGTACCGTCTCATCCAACTTTGTAAAGAGAAGACGCCCCACTCCATAATCACGATATCTGCTGATCACATCCAGCAGATCGCTGTCTTTTGTCGTTGCACTAAGAACCAGATGGGTTTCATGGGGTGAAATGGCTTTGAGCAGTTGATCAAGCTCCCGCATATGCTCCGTGTTGCGCTGACTTCTCCCTGCCGTATCGACAAAAACAAAATCATCATGTTCGCATGTACGCAGCGCATCTTCGACTTCCTCGGAAGAAAAAACAACCTGCAATCCGATATTCACAATATCCGCAAAAGCACGAATCTGCTCGATAGCCGCTATTCGATACGTATCTGCCGTTACGATAGAAACCCGCTTCTCCCGTTCAAGACAATAGTGTGCCGCGAGCTTGGCAAGGGAGGTGGTTTTGCCGGCACCGGTAGGTCCCACAAATGCAATAACACAAGGTCCGTCGGTTTGTTTTTCCGCGATCGGACCAGATACAGTGAAATGATTCCTGAGAACGGAAATGAAGTTTTTTTCTACGCGTTGGTCAGCACCGCTTTTTTCTTTCATCTCCTTTATGAGATCCTCGGCTATCAGTGGTTTGATTTCAGCTTCGATCAACCTTTTGTAAAGCATCGCCCATACCCCGGAGAAGTTACCGGCTGCAGCCGCGGGGGCCGGAGATGTTATTGTACGCACAGCATCCTTAAGCTCCCGGATTTCCTGACGGAGTTCCAGAATCTCCCGATTCTTATTCTCTCTTTCCAGAGTAGCCGATAAAGAGTGGGCGGATGCGGTATGGTTTTGCACGGCAACCGGCTTAGACTGAAGCTGCTCGGGAGTGATGGTGCTTTCAATTCTGGATGTCGCTCTCGGCCTGTTATAAGTACCGGAAGTACTTACCTGAAGGGGTCTCATCGGTTGCGTGCCCTGAGATGATTCATCTATGGCTGCAGTTACTTCAATTTCCTCCTGTGTCCCAAGACCAAAGATTTTTTTGGGTATTTTTCTTGTCTTCAAAATCATAGCGTCTTCTCCAAGATCCCTCTTGATCTGGATAAGAGCCTCTTTCATAGAAGGTGCGGTGTACTTTTTGATTCTCATTATCAATTCCCTGCTGCAACGAATAATTTACTTTTTTCCATTCGACTCACCCATTAACGTAATCATTCCCAGAGACTGGATCTCGATACCGGGCACTATCTCATTATAGCTTAATACCACCAGATCCGAATAGTTGTTTTCGGTCAGTCGCTTTACCTGACTCCTGATCGTCGGCGAACAGATCACTATCGGCACTTCACCAATTTCCTTTACCTGCTGAACCTGTTGTCCGATGGCCTCAATTATTCGTCCGGCATCGTTTGGAGAAAGTGCCAGTCGAAAACCTGAATCGGTCTCCTGCATACTGCCTTCCAGACGAGCCTCCAGATTGGGATCCATAGTTATCACCGGAATCACATTTTCTTCATTTCTGTAGTTTTCACATATCTGCGCGGCCAGCCCGTTTCTTACATACTCTGTGAGGATGTCTGTGTTTTTATTTCTCGGTGCAACATCAGACAATATTTCAAGCACTCGCCCCATATCCCTGATCGAGACCTTCTCCCGAAGCAAATTCTGTAAAACCTTGTGAATTTCTGAAAGACTCATGACACCGGGCACCAACTCATCCACCACCGCCGCATTTGACTCCTTGACATTGTCTATCAGATGCTGAACATCCTGACGGGTGAGGATTTCATCGGCATTTGCTTTTATTACTTCGGTAAGATGCGTTGCCAGAACGGCCGGAAGCTCCACGACCGTATATCCTGCCATTTCCGCGGCCTCTTTCTGGCTTTCGGTTATCCATATTGCGGGCAACCCGAATGCAGGCTCAACGGTCTCTATTCCCCGAATCTTTTTGGTTGCCGTTCCGGGATTCATTGCCAAATAAGCCCCGCTCATCAATTCTCCTTCCCCAACGGAAATCGTGCGAATTTTGATTCGATACTGATTAGGTTTCAGCTGGATATTGTCCCGTATACGGATTGGCGGAATGATAATCCCCAATTCACCTGCAAGCTGCCTGCGGATCATAGTAATTCTATCCAGTAAATCCCCTCCCTGCTTGGCATCCACCAAAGGAATCAGACCGTAGCCGATCTCAAGCTCCATCGCATCGACATGAAGATAATCTTCCACTCGTTCCTGCTGCCTTTCAGCCTCCGGTGCAGGCTCGGCTGCGGCTTTCTGGGCTTCTTTACTTTTTACTACTCCCGCATATGTTGCAGCAAGACTTGCAGCTCCCAAAACGATAAACGGTATTTTTGGAAACCCCGGAATGAGAGCAAAGAAAAGCATCACTCCTCCGGCAACCCCCAGGACCCGGGGATTTGAAAACAGCTGCGATCCGATTTCCTGTCCCAGATTGCTTTGCGAAGCAGCGCGGCTGACCAGTATACCGGCGCCCGTGGATATCATCAATGCGGGGATCTGACTGACTAACCCATCACCGATTGTCAAAGAGGTATATATATTCAGGCTTTCAGTCAGGCTCATCCCCTGCTGCGCGATACCAATAATGAATCCGCCAACAACATTAATAATAGTTATGACAATACCCGCTATCGCATCACCACGTACGAATTTGGACGCACCATCCATGGCTCCGTAAAAGTCGGCCTCATGCGCAATCTTTTCCCTGCGGTCACGAGCCTGCTCCTCAGTTATTATACCCGCATTCAAATCGGCATCGATCGCCATCTGCTTTCCGGGCATCGCATCCAGAGTGAACCGGGCAGCAACTTCCGCGATTCTTCCCGCACCCTTGGTTATAACAATAAACTGAATCAGAACGATAATAATAAAGATGATAAATCCGACGACTGCATTTCCCCTGGTGACAAAGGTTCCGAAAACCTCTATTACCTGTCCGGCATCGGCCTGAGAAAGAATAAGTCGTGTGGTTGCAACATTGAGAGATAGTCGAAACAGTGTTACCGTCAACAGCAATGAGGGAAACACCGAAAATTCTAGTGCCTCGGTGTTGTACATGGAGACCAGAAGGATAATCAGTGCGACACATAGATTCAAAGACAAAAGCAAATCCATTAACATCGTGGGAATCGGAATTATCATCACGATGAGAATGGAGACCACCCCAAGCACGATCGCCAAATCACGATGACGAGCCAGACCCTGAGCGACAGGACTATTCATGGCTGAGTTGAAGGATGTCGTTAAATTCATCGAATCTCTTGCCTGGAAAAAGCCATAAGAATTTTTTTAGTATCCACAGCACCCCGGCTGTCCAGAACCCGCAGGACTACCGTATCGACGTAGCTGGAATCTGCACTTATATACTCAATGGCAGGTCTGTCTTTGAAGACCCGTAATCTCTGATCCTGATCCCTGAACTGCCATTCCGGCGAAATCTCATCCCCGATATCCGGATCGTGAGCAAACGATTCAAATGCGACCGTATCCGGAGCGATACTTTCATAGAAAAACAGACTGTCATCCCGCCCCTGTGGTACGAAGACAATATCGTTTATACGCATACTGTCTATGACAGGAAAGGAGTTATTCACCAGAATCAGAACTCTTTTTTCGGATACACCCCCTGTTTCATCCCGTGCCGTAATCAAAATCGTATCCTGATAGAGCGTATCCAGACAAACATACTGGGCCTGGTAGCCATCGGGATGTATGTTTGAAGACACCTCTCCGCTTAAGATCTCCCATCCAACCACAACGTTTTCACTATCCGGATCGTGAGTGAACACCTGTAAAGATACCGAATCCAGCACTGTTGCTTCATAGGAGTATAGAGGATCTGCGGCGGTATACATATCTTCCTCAATCAGTATGCTGTCAACAACCGGCCTTTGGTTTTGAATGGATAAGATCAGCGAAACCTTTTTTTCCAGACTGTCTCTTCCACCAATGACTATTTCCGTACTATCAATATCGCTTTCCGGTAGCGCGGTCAGGTAGCGAAATGATTGACTTCCCGTTTTTGTTACCATACTGGGGTTTTTGTTAAGAAAAGAAACAGATACACTGCCTCCGCTTGGATCATGCGCCCATACGTCTATGTTCAGAGTGTCCTGAAGTGTGGCAAGATAGCTTAGAGTATCACTTTGATCCGCAACGAGAGTCGTATCATTTATCGTTATACTGTCTAC
Source organism: uncultured Fibrobacterota bacterium (assembly GCA_964419255.1). Lineage (GTDB taxonomy): Bacteria > Fibrobacterota > Chitinivibrionia > Chitinivibrionales > CAYFVL01 > CAZPHU01. The sequence continues at coordinate 25,377 of CAYQOU010000007.1, forward strand.
TACAGGATAGTAGCTTACCGTGAGAGTAACTCTGTGCTGAGTCTGAAATCCGAGTTCATCCTGCAGGGTAAAGGTAATAGTGTCGGTGTATGCAGAATCCAGTGCAGTGTATCGCGCCACATCCGATGCCTCTGCAGTTATATTACCCACCCGGCTCTCCCAGTTGCCTTCCAACTCCTCATCAGAATTGTCTCTATCATGGTAAAACGCCCTCAGATCAACAGTCTCCATCACGGAAACAGCTATATGCTGCGACGAGTCGTCCGGAAAAAAAAAAGTATCACCAAACGAAATCGAATCTATGACAGGTCGCTGATTTGGCGGTACTTTCCGTATCCGGAAATAAAATCGTTCTTCCCCTCCTCTGCCGTCACTCAAAATCGCAGTAAATTCTCCGAGTACAATCGAAGTATCGGTGTATAGAGTGTCCGCGCAATCGGATCTATCGCACCGGAAAAGGACTTGATGCAAACCGTTTGCGGAATCGGTTACGCTCAGAGTACCGTCACTGCCTACTTCCCATTGTGACTGTACGTTATTTGACCGAGTAAACAAACTGATATACAAGGATTCGACTGATACGACCTCATAGGTAATGTGTGAATCAGTAGATTGAATCGTGGAATCTCCCACATGGATGCTGTCGACCACGATTGCACTAGGCCCGTTTGTTCGATACAACACAACAGCTACCTGAGTGTTTCCACCGCTGCCGTCAAGAACCTGCGCAAAAACAGTATCCCTGAAATTTGTTTCCGGTGTCTGGTAGCTTGCTTCAAAGATGCCATTTGAATGCGCAAATCTGTCGTACTGTACACGGGAAGAATCTCTTGATCGCCAGGCGACATTCATGGTATTGCGATTCTGGTAATCAAAATCCCGTGCATGCAACTGTATCGGAACCATTCCGGCTGAATCCAGCTCGAAGACATACACATCTTCACCATACACCTTCTCTCTTATCGTAACGCTCGAGTCGGCGATAGTGATGCTGTCGATTATGGGTGCACGGTTGATCACATTTACCCGCACAGCATTGCTTCTGTCAAGGCCGATTTTCACAAATATGGTATCGTAGGGAATTTCCGTTGTGCTGTCTCTGTTTGTGGGAATATTTCCCGCCCAATACAAGGCAACCCCAACGCTGTCTACCGGTTGATTCCATGACACGTTTGGGAGGATCTGCTGGCCCGAACCGGTAAACCAGTCTATTCGGTTGAATTCCACACTGTCGCTGAGAGTCACGATGGCATGTATGGGAGAGCCGGTGAAATCTGTTTCGTATACGCCCTTTCTTCCCAGGCTAAGCTCGATGTGTATTTCGGAAGGATTCATTGGAGCTGTTGTCTGCTCGGTTGTGCAGGTGCCGAAAACCATCAGAGCTGCACAGGCAAAACTATTTAGTAGATTCCGGCTCAAGTTGTTCAATGTATTGGTCATAGAAAACACTCTAAACTACGCTGCATTCTTATTTTTCAAGCGGTATACGTATGCAAGTATTTCCGCTACCGCGGTAAAAAATTCAATGGGGATCTGCTCCCCCGGTTCAACCTTATCATACATCGCACGGGCAAGAGGTTTGTCCTCCACCACAGGTATCTTTTCTTCTCTGGCAATATCCTTTATTCGCTGAGCCATTTTCCTTTTTCCCTTAGCCAGGACAACCGGAGTTTCCATCTCAGCAGGTTCGTATCGTATTGCAATTGCTATATAAGTCGGGTTGGTGACCACCACCGTTGCTTTTGGGACCTCCTGCATCATACGCCGGCGTGCCATTTCCGACTGAAGCTGACGTATGCGAGATTTCACCTTCGGATCTCCCTCCATCTGCTTGCGCTCTTCTTTTATCTCCTGATGAGACATTTTCAAATTCTTTTCATAATCATAGCGCTGATAGGCATAATCCAGAATTGCTACGACCACCAGAACCAGCGCGACACGTAAGATAACGGTGAAACCAGTCTGCAAAATAAAGACCCATATGGCGCCAACAGAGGTATGCGCCAGCTGCGTCATTGTCTCAAACTCACCCCTTACGGTAATGTATGCAACAACCACGACTATCGCAACCTTTGCCATGTTCTTCAGCAGCTCCACAAGCGAGCGCAGCCCAAACATCCGCTGCAGCCCCTTAATCGGGTTGATCTTTTCAAATTTGGGTACCAGTGGTTTACCGGTGAGCAAAAAGCCCACCTGCATAAGATTGGCCAAAATGCCCATGAATACTATACCCAAAACAATTGGCAGTATCAACTTTGCCAGCACCAGCAAACTATGAACAAACAACTCCCGCAAAGCGGTATGCGACATCACTGGGTTTCCAATAAGCTTGTATGTGGTGTAAAACTCCGAGCGTATCTGAGAAAACATCCATGGACTGAATACCCGAAGCATAATCAATCCGGTCAAAAGCACCAGTACCGAATTAATCTCAGTGCTTCGTGCGACATTGCCCTTTTCCCGCGCCTCACTACGGCGCTTGGGGGTTGGGGCCTCAGTCCTTTCATCCGATCCTTCAGCCATACTGCTTTACGCCATCATATAAAGGAGTTTCCAAATATCTTCAAACAGACCCTGTGTGGCCGACCAGAACAGTTTGGCCACAACCGGTAACACGATTACGGTAGTCGCTATTCCCACACCGATTTTCATCGGCATACCGACAAAAAAGATATTCATTTGCGGTACCGTGCGTGCCACAATACCCAACGCAAGTTCGCTTAACACCAGAACAGAAAACACCGGTGCTGCCAGCTTAATTCCCAGAATAAAAATGTTTCCGACCATATTGGTAAAAAAGAGTGCCATTCGATCGGGGGCAAACTGCATCCCAAACAGCGGTATCAGCTCGAAACTTTCCTGTATGGCAAGTATCAGAAAATAATGACCATTCAGCAAAAGAAATATGAGGCTGAATATCAGGATATGAAACTGACCAGTTGTCGAAACCGTTGAATCGGTAAACGGATTAATCAGCTGCACCATGGCAAAACCCATCTGCGTGTCTATCAGATGACCTGCAAACTCCACTGCGGTGAAGAGAAATCCCGCGGCAAATCCTATGATTATACCAACCATTACCTCTTTTATCATATGTATAAAAAAGAGGCTGAGGGTTGCCTGAGAGGTAGATTGGGGATCAATTTCTACCAGCGGGAAAATCATTATTGCCAGAAGAAACGACATGCCGGCCTTAAGCTGCGTGGGTACACTGGCCGCCCCCAGAATCGGGAGCAGTGCAATCATGGCGGTGATTCGAGCGAAAATTAACAGGAAAACCTGTATCTGTTCGCTTGTCAGGTCAGCCAAGTTCATATCATCCTATCAAGTAAGGGATTTGTTCAAATAATCTGACAACGTAGTCAACCATCTTAATCATCATCCAGGGAAGCAATGCCACCATTACCCCGAAAATCGCCAGAATTTTGGGAATAAAGGTAAGTGTCATTTCATTGATCTGAGTGACCGCCTGGAAAATACCTACAGCCAGCCCCACCACTAACCCGGCCACCAGAATAGGCCCGGATATCATTAACATAAGAATCAGGGAATCCCTTCCGATATCAACCACTACCGCAGGATTCATATGTTTAAGTCCCCCTCTGTAATATGTTTGCTGCTCGTCTCAATAATTATCTTATGAATGTGACTCATGTGCAAGCTATCTCTTAATAAATTAAGTGCTTATCCCGCCCGCGACACCTACCGAAATGATACGACCAGCTCCCGCACTATCAGATGCCAGCCGTCAATAAGCACAAACAGGATAATTTTAAACGGTAACGAGATCATAATCGGTGGCAGCATCATCATCCCCATCGACAATAAGACACTTGCCACAACCATATCGATTATCAGAAACGGTATGTAAAGAATAAAGCCTATTATGAAGGCGGTTTTCAATTCGCTTGTAATAAATGCAGGCACTATAACGTTTAACGATAAATCATCGACATTGCGCGGGGCGGCTGCATTACTGATACGAACAAACAGCGCAACGTCCTTTTCGTTAACCTGACGGAGCATGAAATTACGTACAGGCACAATCGCTCTGTCCAATCCTTCGCGAAAGGTAACCTCTTCGGCCAGATAGGGCTGAATCGCACGATCGTTTATTTCAGTAAATATCGGCATCATGATGAAAAAGGTCAGAAAAAGCGCCAATCCGATCATTACCTGATCCGGGGGCATCGTCTGGATTCCCAGCGCCCTGCGCAGGAAAGAAAAGACGATAATGATTCGTACAAACGATGTGAGAAGAATCAGTATGGATGGAGCTAGAGCCAGAATGGTTATAAGAAAAAGAACCTGCAGGGCAACCGCAACATCAGCCGGCTTCTGAGTGTCTGCAACAGCTACCGTAACCTTTGGCAACACCTGCGCAAATATGGGGCTGCAAATGAACAAAAGTATCACTGCGGTGACATTTGTTTTCCACGATCTGAAAAAAGCACTAAAGTTTCCGGCCATTCGTGTCGATACCGATAAAGAAGAAGTGTGGGTGGTTTTGCTGATCATGACGGTTTTTTCATCTTGTTTACGAAATTATTAAATACATCTTTGAATTGTACAATAGACGTTCCATCTTTGGTAGATGCTATCATCTCCACGGCCTTTTGCCCTTCGATTTTATCAAGCATGGTAATATTCTGCTGTGTCTGAGCGAGGATAAGAACATTATCCATTACCCGCACCAGCACGATCATTCGCCCTTGCCCGACAGGCAGTGTCTCAAGGACATCCATTACACCGCCGCCGCCTTTTGACCCGGTGACTGCACCACTTCGCTTAACAAACCAGAATATGACCAGTACTACGAGAATAATCAGCGCAAGATATGCGACTATTCGCGATATAATCGCCGCAACGCTTTCGGGTTCTGGCTGATTTTTCTGTACGGCCGGATCACTGGCAGAGGGTTGCGTTGGTGCCTTTTTCTGGTTCTCTGCAATGGCCTGCTGCACTTTGTGTATGTCAAATTCTCCGGCACTCTCTTTTTTCCCCAGAACAGGCAGAGCAGTCAACACACATAAAAAGCAGGTAATTCTTATTAATCCATTCAATTCTATATCCTTTTGTAAATGCCTACTTGAGACTCTTAATACGTTCTTCAGGTGTAACAAGAGATACGATACGAATACCAAAGCTCTCGTCCACGACGACCACCTCTCCCTTAGCCACAACCTTATTATTTACCAGCAAATCAACCGGTTCCCCCGCCATACGATCAAGCTCGATAATGGAGCCGGGTGCCAGTTCGAGAATCCGCTTAATCGACAGGTCGGTGCGCCCCAGCTCGATACTCACATCCAAATCAACATCAAGCAACATATCGATGCTTTCCCTTTGTCCACCAGCTGTTATCGGCTCACCGGAAAGAGACGTTTCCGTAAATCCCTCGGAGCTATCCGAATCACCAAAATCAGTCACCTTGGACAGGTCATCAAGCTCGGCGGCATTCAACCCTACATCCCCAAGCTCGTCACCACCTCCAGCCTTCATCCGCTGCATGATCTGATCACTTACTGCATCGGGGAAAATGTACGCGATCTTCGATTCGCTCAGCTCGGGAATAGTCATCTCTTCGATGACCATATCCGCACTCTCCAGGGCAAAAGGTGGGTTGTCAAAATCAAATTCCTGAACCTCTATTGCTTCGGTGGAAAATGTCTCACCAAACTGCTGACCCAACTCTGTTGTCAAGGATCCGAATATCTGACTCAGCAGCTCGCTTAATGCATCCTTGTGATCTTCCGTATACTCGGCCGTCCCCTCCCCCATCAACATAAGATCGGCAAGACGGGCAGTATCGGCAGTGCTGATCAACAGATACATAGAACCGTCAAAACCGGTCTCGAAAGGAATGGTGCACATGAGAAGAGGAACATTTACGCTTGTCTTAAGCTTCTCACCCTCTATTGCAGTGCTGTCTACTACGACAAATGCTACATCCCGATTCAACACGGTTGACATAACCGATTTACCCTGTTCGTTAAGCAGCTCGACAAAGTTCTGCAGAGACGGATAATCTTTTCCGCCCCCACTGTCATTTTCCTCACCATCGCCACTGTTCTGCTGATTGAGCAATGCGTCAATCTGGTCTTGGGACAATATATCACTCATCGCTACCCGGAACCTCCTTCTCAAGTATGCGCGTGACCTTTACGGCCTTCTTGCGCCCGATCAAGCCGCTTTTACCGGACATCTTCGTCTTGCCGCCAATCTGAATGATCAAATCGGAATCCTTCGGTTTGTCCAGACACAGTACATCACCGCGCTGGAGCTGCAGCAGATCCCGTATGGTAAGTTTCATCTGCCCGATAGCGGTTGATACGGGAACCGGCAGATTTTCTATCTCCTTTTCCAGCATGGAGCGCGTTTCTTTTGTCGTCGCGCTCTGAGATGACATCCACGATTCGCCCGAAAGGTTGTTTATCACGCTTTCGAGAAGCATGTATGGGAAACAGATGCTCATCAGACCGGATGCATTCTCCATGCGCACCTCCAGAGAGATGAGTATAACGGTTTCTCCCGGCGGTGCAATCTGCACAAACTGAGGATTTGTCTCATACGCATCGATATGCGGACTGAAAACGCCTATGTGCTCCCAAACCTCTTTTAAATCATTCAAACTGCGCTCGACTATGCGGGTGATAACATTCTGCTCTATCAACGTCAACTCGCGGTTCTGTTCGGAGGGACGCCCCTGCCCGCCAAAAAGCCGATCGATTATAAAGAAGACAAGCGATGGATTGATCTCGATTATCGCGCTGCCCTCCAGCGGATCCATTTTGAAAACGTAAATGCAGCTGGGGCTGGATATGGACATGACGAATTCCGAATAGGTCAGCTGATCGACGCTGACCAGCTCGATTTCCACAAATGTGCGCAGAAAATTGGTAAGAGTGGTCGAAAATTGCCTGGCATACCCCTCATGCAGGTTCTGCAGGGTACGCATCTGGTCCTTTGACACACGATCGGGGCGACGAAAGTCATATAAAGACAATGATGCTTCACCGTCGGCATCAGCTTCGAAGCCGCCACCGGTATCATCCGCTCCCCCGACGCTGTCTCCAGCCCCTCCGGAGCTGACCGCGGCTAACAGAGCATCGACCTCTTCTTGTGAAAGGATGTCACTCACGACATTTGTACCTTTATTGAATGATAAAATCGTTTAAATAAACATCTCTTATCTTCCCGACCTCCGTCGGCAAAGTATTATTCACAATACGCTTTAAATCTCTGCGGATTTCATCTTTTGCGTCGCTTTTTCTCAATTCTTCCAACGTAATATCTGATAAAAGATCAAGGAGCAGGTCCTTGAGCTTGGGACTGCGCCTGACAAGCTCCTCTCCCAGGCTCTTATACTTTTTGTCATCATATTCAAACCGCACCACAACCTTTAAAAAGCGCATCCCGTCGGTCCCGGCAATGTTGACAATAGCCTCGACAGGTGGATCGCTTATGGCCCCCAGTGTGGTGCGATCGTTTTTTTTCTGTCTGGTCGTATCCACCGCCATGCTCTGCAGAGGATTGGGAGCAGCTTTGGGCTTGGTCATCTGAATCAACAGAAAAGCTATCACCGTATTGAGTATGACCACTCCCGTCAGAATGCCGATAAAAGCTATTTTATTGGAATTCTTTTTACCCGAAGCCGGTGCGTCAACCGGTGTATCCGTCTTTTTTTCTTCTGCAGCCATCTTTCACTCCGCGAACGTATGTTCTTTTGAGAACAATAACCAACAACTATGATTCCTGTTTGTCCAGATATTCGACATATATCTCGATCCGCCGATTCTTCTTTCTGTTTTCCGCCGATGTGTTTGGCACAAGAGGCCTGTACTCACCGTAACCGACCCCACTCAAACGAGCCGGATCGATTCCTCCCCGCGAATACAGAAACTTAACCACATTAAGCGCACGCGCGGCGGACAGCTCCCAGTTGCTGGGAAACTCCCGTGTACGAATCGGTATGTTGTCGGTGTGCCCCTCCACCCGAATCTTCTTTTCCGGCAGTTTGTTTATGATCTTGGCGATTTCCCCCAGTATGCGGGCGAACTTTGGTTTTATCTCGGCCTCGCCGATGTCAAAGCCGATAGGATCGGCCACTTTAACCGCAAGCCCCTTTTCGGTTACCTTGACTTTTACGGCATCTTCGAGATTTTCCTTCTTTACCGCTTCACGTACCTGTAATGCAGCCTCTATGGCCATCTTCTTGTTCTGCTCATCGCCTCCCATCCGTGGCACGAGCACATCCTTGCTGATCAGTATGGTGGGGAAACTCTCCAACACCCCACTGAATGCATTCTGAAAGGATGAGGCCGCCACCATAAACTTGTTGGGATCTATCGTGGACATGGCCAGAAGCATCACAAAGAAACAAAGAAGCAGCGTGCACATGTCACCCCAGGTGGTCATGTACTCAGGTGCGCCTTTTTTCTCCTCTTTTTTCTTCTCCCGTCGTGCCATAAGACAACTATCCTCAGGTGCGATCCTTCATCGCCGAGGCCCGCAGCCCAGGCTCGATAAATGCGGTCAGCTTCTGTTCGACGATCCGCGGATTGTCTCCTGACTGAAGCGACATTATTCCTTCAAGCATCAGCTCCTTTACCATGATTTCCTGAGCCGAATATCCTTTGAGTTTCTCGTTTATCGGCAGACAGATAGCATTGGCAACTATCGATCCGTAGAGTGTCGTGATAAGCGCCACCGCCATATTCGGTCCAATACTCTCGATATCACTCATGTTCCCCAGCATCAAAACCAGACCTATGAGTGTCCCGATCATACCGAAGGCCGGAGACAGAGTGGCCGCAAAATCGAAAATCTTACCGCCATTTTCGTGACGATTCTCGATGAACGTTATTTCCGTGCTCAAGATGTCCTTTATCAGCTCCGGCTCGGTTCCGTCAACCGCCAGCTGTATGCCCTTGCGCAAAAATTCATCCTCAATCTCCGAAGCCCGCGCCTCGAGAGCCAAAATCCCCTCGCGCCGCGCCTGCTCGGCAAACTCAACCAACTGCTTGATCGTATCGGCCGGAGCCGCGGGTTTTGTGAGGAAGGCATTTTTGGCAACCCCGACCGCCGATAAAACACGCGCGAGAGGAAAGGCGGTGAAAAGACTCGCCACCGTTCCGCCAATCACGATGAGAATGGAGGGGACATCGATAAAAGCCCCCAGCCGGGAGATGCCCATACCACTGATTATCAGTGCAAACGCGCCGATAAGGCCTATGAGAGTTGCTATGTCCATCTACTTTCTCTTTCGCAAACAATCCTTTATGCTTCAACTCTTACTGTGCATTCTCTTGTGCACCATCGCCAGCCCCTTTTTCTATTCGTATCGTCTGGTTACAAAGCTGTTTGAACCGCACCGCTTTGCGTACGACATCCTCGACGCTGTTTTTCACTACCAGTTTCTTGCCTCCAATCAGGGCAATAACTGTGTCGGGAGTCGATTCGATCGTTTCTATCAGATCGGCATTCAATACAAAGGGGGCACCATTCAGTCTTTGAAGGGCTATCATAAGTCACCTCATATGCTCACATGCGAGATGGTAGAATTCACGTGAGATCGGTCGGAGATACTGTAAAAAAATCAAGCATTAAGAAAACCATTTTTTACTTCGCCTCTACACCCCGTCTACACTGTACCATGATGATTACATCCGGTCAATGATTTTTCCGGAAAATAGGCGGTACTCTCATCCGAAAGTACCGCCGGTCCCAGATTACCTAACCAATTGTACCAGCTCCTGTAACAGATTATCACTGGTGGTGATGACTCGGGCATTGGACTGGTACCCACGCTGTGTGGTGATCATGTTGGTGAACTCGGATGCCAGATCCACGTTTGACATCTCCAACGCCCCCGGTTTTATCTTGGTCGGGGAGCCTACTCCGGGGCGGCGAATAACCGCCTCCCCCGAATTACTCGACAGTCCGTACATACTGTCACCAAGCTTCGTCAACCCGGCAGGATTGTCAAAATCGGCCACATGAATACGTGCGATCGACTTGCTGACTCCGTTGGTATAGATACCGCTGACCTCTCCATACTCATCCACCGAGATCTCATCCAGCTTACCCATCGAGTAGCCGTCCTGTTTGCGGGCGGCGGTGGTGGAGGGGGCACGAAAACCGGTGATTCCCTTAAACGATCCGGGAGAGCCGACATCCAGACTGATATCGACCTCGTTTGAGCCGTTCATGGGATTGAAGCGAAAACTGGTGGCCGAATCGTTGAAGATAAACGAGGAGGGTGATCCGTCCTGTCCGAAAGTCAGACGGCCTGAGTTTCCTCCCAGTATTTCCTCGCCGCCTTCCATGGTTATCTCCCACAACCATTCCCCCGGCGTTCCGCTGTGGGTAAAGGTGGTGGTCATGGTGTGCGCATCCCCGGATTCGTCATAGACCTCGATCGAGGTCGAATGAACCCCGGTGTCCCGGGCGGTCTGTATCTCGGTGGAGCCCATGTTTGAGGTAAAACGTAGCGGCGCCGTGTCGTCCAGATCCGCATTGGTGGCGGTGATGGAAATGTTGCTCAGCGCAAAGTCGGTCTCCGGCTGTCCACGAAACACAATCGAGCCATCGGGCAGACGATCGTCTGGAGTACTTGCAGGATTCAGGGAAACCGAAGGGTTGTTCTGCGGAGTACCGTCGGTACTGGGCAGATTAAACGCCTCCTGCACTGCGGTGAGCAGATCACCCATGGTCATGCCGGCGGTGTATTCGATCGACCGCTGGCTGATCGTATCTCCCCCAACGGCCCCGTTGATATTGATCATATCGCCGGTTTCCCCCGGCGCGGCCGCCTCCTCCAGCCCCAGCGGCTGACCGGATGCATCGAAAACATCACTCATAAGATCGTCTGCCATCGCCGGAGCACGAATTGCACCGGCCGAGGTATAGATTCCGTCACTTGCCGGTCCCCCGGTTGAGTTTAGCTGAGTTTCCCAGGAAAACAGGTCGCTGACATAGCTGTTTGATCCCGGGCGGGATGAACAAACCGTCAGGTTATTGATCTGATCACCCCCGGCATTCTGAGTATTTATATCGATGCTTCCATCGGCATTCATGTTCACTTCGACATTGGGATTGACCGATGTGACCACCGAACGAATCGCCGTCAACAGATCGTCAACCGTGGTGGTCTCCTCGACAACAAAATCCTCGGTGATCTCGGCACCGCTCGGATCGTTGGGATCGAGTGCTGAGATGGTGATTCGGTCGGACACTTGTATGCCCAGACTGTTACCGTTTTCGTCAAACATCGAGGTGAGCCGATCGGTGTCTTCCCCCACCGCCAGAAACCGATTGGTATGCGCGATGGTGCCAAGACCCTCCGATTCGCTGTCCAGGTTACTGGAATATGCAACCTCTGTGGTTGCTTTAGCCGGCGCCTTCTCACCAAACGGCACCCGCAAATCACCTATCTGTGAGCCGGGAGGATACGTACCGTCATTTGCCGCCATCTTGCCCTGCAGCACAAAACCGTTGGTCGGCGAAACCAGCCTCCCGGTGGAATCCATCTGAAGTGCACCGTTTCGGCTGTAGACATTTCCCTCACCGTTTGAATAAACGAAATAGCCCCGTCCCTCCAGGGCCAGATCGGTGACCTGTCCCGTCGATTGCAAATTTCCCTGAGTCAACATCGTATCGATCGAGCCGATACTCATCCCCAGTCCAACCTGCATGGGATTTGTTCCCCCCGCATCACCGGGAGGGCGGCTGGCGCCTTTGAGCACCTGAGACATGGATTCCTCGAAAGTCACCCGTCCGGATTTGAATCCGGTGGTGTTTACATTTGAAATATTGTTACCGGTTACATCCATTGCAACCTGATGGTTGCGAAGGCCACTGATCCCACTGTAAAGAGATCTAACCATACCTTACTCCTCGTGTTACCGGCAGTTCCTGCACGCCTTCAACCGCGTCTGTCGGTCGGCGGTTGCATACCCCCGCTGTACCCGCGGCACAGCAGTCCAGTATGTTTTTTCAGCCTGCAATAACTGCGCTGTCAATGTTGGTAAACACGTTATCCTTAACACACTCCCCATCCATGGCGGTTACTACCGTTCGATTCGGAACATTTACGATGAATGCCAGATCTGACAACAGTATCAGCGAATCCTGCGAGCCCTTGTTCTGCGCTCCCGAAATCGCTTTGCCCAGCTTCTGCATCATCTCCGGCGTCATGTCAATGTTACGACTCTTAAGCCGCGCCTGAGCATGGGCCGAAAAGCTGACCTCCGGGCTTTTTGTCTTGAGCACCTCGGCAAAGGAGATACCGCTGCTCCGCTGCGCGTTGATTCTGCTGCGCGCATACTTTGCCGCATTTTCAATTGTCCGTACATTATTATTCATATGATATCATCCCTGTGCCCTCAGGCGGCGATATCAAGCACCGCCGACAATGGAACTCTTTTCCCGTTGACACGCAGATACGTCACTCCATCCGTAGAACTTACTCCTTCGACATTCCCTTCGTCAAACATATACATTCCCGTATTCCGCGCATCGCCGGCAAATCTCAGGGTGTAGAAGCCGGATTGGGCAAACCCGCTGCCATCTCCGGTTCGTCCATCCCAGCTTACCGTGCCCACGCCGCCCGCACCCGCTGTGACGTCAAGCGTTCGCACCACCTGCCCGGACGCATCAACCACCTCCACCCCTGCTCTGCTGTTGGATCCCAGATATGCATCCATCTCTACCGCATTGCCCGCCTCATACTGCAGCGTCGTATCCTGATACCGGATAGTCTTGCCGAGCAAAGATACCGCAGTGGATGGCGCCAGTGAACCAAAGCCGCCCTGTGATGACTGTGCTCCGGAGCCGCCATCTATCCCTACATCCATGATATTGTCAATCGACAACTCTTTACCATTCACTTTAATCAAGGGGCCTTCGGAAGTAAAGCGCACCCCCTCCACCTGATCCTGCACATACGCATACATAGAACCGTCATCTTCGGCGCCGGCGATCTGTATGTCGTACTCTCCCGACGGCGCCAATTCTCCGGAATCCGTAAATCCGTCCCAGTGTGCTACAGCAGAATTTTCACTGTCCTTGCCGCCGGTCTCCAGAGTCCGAATAACCGTTCCCTCACTGTCCAGAATCTGCACCATGGCTTCACTGTTGTTGCCAAGGTGTACCGTTATATCGGTTCCGCTCTGATCGCCCGCATCGTGATTGACCGTCAACTCGCGAAGACGTACGACTTTGCCAATCAGCGACACCGCCGAGGAGTTGGTCATCGACTGCGCGCTGAAACTCTGCGCCTGCACCGACTCCTGGAACGAATCCCCCAGACTGTTTACAGCCTTCTCGATGTTGTAGTTTCCCTCCAGGGAACTAAACTGCGCAAGCTGAGAAACAAACTCGGTGTTCTCCATTGGCTTAAGCGGATCCTGGTACTGAAGCTGTGTGACCAGCAATTGAAGAAAATCCTGTTTACCAAGCTCTTTTTGCCCCGAAAACAGTTTCCCCGAACGATCGCCGGTTACTTCCGAAGAGGAGGGATCAATCTGGCCATCGGACACCGAAGCACGCGCGGTGTACTGCTCCTTGTTGGACCTGCGGCCTAAGCTGTCTGCATCGACAGTCATACTCATATTACATTCCTCTCGTTATGCAAAATATTCAACCGTGTTATCCCCGAATCTTCGGCCGGTTTCCACTCCGGTTTCCCTCGATTCGGTTATCTGTTCACCCACTGTAGAAATATCCGCCCGACCGCCGGGGTAATTGTGTCCCTTATCACCCGAAGCAGTCTGCGTCTGTCCACCGGAATGATGATTAACATCCACATCAATACTTCCGGCATGCAGATTCTGCTCCTCCAGCGAATCGCGCAGCGCCTGCAGATTGGCTTCAACGATCTGCCGCACCTGTTGGTTTTCCACGCGGATTTTTGCCGTGACAACATCCCCCTCCATCTGAATCTTGAGTTGAACCTCGCCCAGAGATTCAGGACTAAGATGGATACGGACCTCATGAACACCGTTGCGCACCGCCGCAGACAGACGTTCGTTGACCTGATGCATCACGCTCTCTTCGATTGTCTTATAGGACGGAATCGAACTGCGCGTGACCGAGTCAAGCATCTGAAACTGCGTGGTGAGTCTGTCCCCAGCCGCTCCGGTTGCGTCAACCGACAACTCCAGACCACTGTTTTCAGGATTCTGCTGCATCTGCGTAAGCGCCTGCATCAGAAAAGCCTGATTCTGCTGAAACGCTCCCCCATGTCCGCTGCCCTGATTACCGCCATTATTGCCACTATCGGCGTTAAAGGACTGGATCACACTCCCCTGATGCTCCCCGTCAATCTTTAACATTGCGCGAAACACCGGAGAATCAAGAGCCTTGAGCTGCTCCTGAGAGGATTGATTAGGCTTAACTGCAACCGCCCGGCCGATGTGAGCCGTCTGCCCGCCGTCGGCCCCCTCTGCCAAATCTTTCATCTTCCCAACAATAGAATCTATCGTCGATTCGCTCTTGTTGAGAAGCTGATCCAGGATCTGGTCGAGCTGGTAGGACGGCATTTGAAGTTCTGCGGGATTCTGCGCGACGGGGATTCCCGTAAATCCGAGGCCCCCCTCACCCGCAGCCAGCGTGGATCCGACCTTCTCACCAACACCGATCATGCAGAAAGCCATCTCCAGGCGAAACGCCTCAAAGCGGATCGCCTTACTCAGCTCCACTGCCTTGTCGGGCTCGATCGTCATACCCTGAAGCTGCAGAGCCATCTTCTCCTGTGCACTCTCGTCAAGCACACCGGCCATACCCTTGAGCATCTGAAGAATCTCGGCAAACTGAGAAACCACCTGATCGCTCACCTCGTTTATGTCCAGATCCTCTAGCGGACCGGCCAGATCGAGCTGAAAGATCTCGGAGATCACCGCCAGAGACTGGCGGATAATCTGCCAACCCTGATCCCGGGAAGTAGCCGGGAGGCTTTGCTGATCATCTCCGACATGCGTTTGCGCCTTTTCGGCAACGGGAGTGGCCTTAGCGGCATCCACCGTCTGCGAATCATCGGAAACCTTCTCCGCCTGGCTGTATCGATCATCCTGTGAAGAATCCGTCTCCTCCCGCCTCACCTGATTATCCCTTTCGGCATACTCATCCGGGCGTCGACTGCGGATCTCATCATCATACCGATTGTGCCCCTCATCCGCACCTTCCATCCTCGAACAATCCCCTCGGCTCCTCCGTGGCCGATCCTGTCGATCCACTCGCGACCGATCGGCATGCTCATTGGTTCGCGCCACGGCATCGTAGGTCGTACGGAAATCCGTACGGTCGGTTCTATCTGTCACATCGGTATCCTCCCGAAAGCTTGACTTATGCGCTCGTCTGGAAGCAAACTGCACGTTACTGCGAGCAGTATCTCTGCGAGAAAGCATCATATCATATCCGAGTCGCTCATTCATCTTTTTCACCTCCTTCCGAATCGTTTAAGTCATTTCCGAATCTTCGATGATCCCATCAAGCGGCTTATCCGTGCAGCTTTGCCGTTTGACAGCGCGGCCAGGATTTTTCCCCGCTGACGGTCATCGCGAATTCCCGAAATAATACCTATCACCAGTGAGTCTTCCAGAGTCTCGAGGATAGCCGCCGCCTCGGGGGGACGCATCGCCCCGTATACCTTGCTCAGCTCCTTTAGGCGCTTTAGCTCCAGCTCATCATTTTCGTTGACCAGCTTCTCCAGCTTCTTTTTCTGCTGCGCCAGTTTATCGCGCTCCCGCTGCAGCTCCCGGGAGACCAGATCCGCTCTCTGCTGCTGCTCACGAAGCTTCTCAAGGTCCTTCTGGAGCTGCTCCCGTTCGCGCTGAAGCGCCTGAAACGACTGCAGATTGGCGATGGAAAGCGAATCCTTACGCGCGGTCTGGCGCAAAAGTTTGTGTTCCTCCTCCTTACGCTCGGCAACCGTCTTGGGCCCAAACTCGATTCTCGCATTCCCCGTCGCAAACAGCATGATCCCATACATCAGGGGAAAAGAGAGTATCGCCACCAGCGCAATCGCCAAAATGTCCTTTGCTCGCATATTCCAATCCTTGGATTAAAAAGACAACTGTCGGAGAGGCTTCAATGCAAGCGATATGCCACACGGCGGAAGACAGCCTTAAAGCACTGTTTTTTTGGAGGTTACATAACATGTCGAGTCCCTCATGAGATAATCAAAGAGGCGAACAGTGGCAGAGTCTGCCGGGGGAAGAGGGCAAAAAATTCCCCGGAGATCAAACAGCCCATTTTAAACTATTTGACTCCGTCCCCATTTTTTGCTCATTTTAGCCACATTAGTGCCGAAAATGTCGGAAATTATTCTCTAATCGGGGGACGGTGTCAAATAGTTTAATTTGCGTCAAGAAACCTACTCTGCATACGGCATCATTTTACCGTATTTGATAAATTTATGTTCAATTAAATCTTTGGCTGTGGATACATGAGCACCTATTAGAGAAATCTATCAGAGAAAAAATTGACAGCTTATTTTAAACTATTTGACTCCGTCCCCAGTTTTTTGCTAGTTTTAGCCACATTAGTGCCGAAAACGTCGGAAATTATTCTTTAATCGGGGGACGGTGTCAAATAATTTAATTCACACCTTCGACGATCCTCCACAAAGCAACGCTATATTCACCACATATTTTAATTTCTTTTGCACGTTAACTAGCAGATACTTTTATATTATAGCATGCCAAGAAAAGCCAGATTAAACATACCGGGAGCTATTAATCACGTGATGGCGCGTTGTCTGAGAAGTGAAATCATGTTCTCCGACGACAACGATCGCCAATTTTTCCTTGATCTGCTCGCGGGACACCTCAAACATGTGGACTATCGCTGCTATGCCTGGGTTCTGATGCCCAATCACTACCATATTGTTGTCAGAGCAAGCGATAAGGAGCTTAGCAGGCTGGTAAAACCTCTGCACACGGCATATGCCTTCTATCATAAACAACGGTATGACCGACAAGGACCCCTGTTTTGGGATCGTCCCAAGTCGATAATCACTCAGGATCAAAACTACACACGAGAACTGGTCCGCTATGTTCACCTCAATCCTGTTAGGGCGGGAATCTGCAGTGATATCTCAGAACTTGATCAATACAAATGGTCCGGGCATTGTGCTTTGATGGGCAAACATAACCACCTGTTCCAGGATGTCGCGACGGTTTTATCCGGGTTCGGAGCAGAAACAGGTGCCGCACGCCAAGCTTATCGAGCATTTTTGCAGCAGGTACTTGAAGGGAATGATGATGACGACATAGTACCGTTAGTGCGAAAGAGCAATGCGGGAGTCGAGTCAGGACGAACCCCTTCATGCTGGATTATTGGTGATAGAGAGTTTGTACAAAGAGTCATTTCGGAAAAGGAACGATCCCGCTTACAAATCAGCCGATTTCAGAAAGATGGCGGCAAAATAGAGGATATTGCAGAACTTGTTGCGGGCCGCCTTGGAATACCCAGGGATAGCCTGCGCAATCGGTGTAGCAAAGGAAAGATCTCCCAAGCCCGAAAAACATTTGTTTACATCGCCTCCCATGCATATCGTGTACCTTCTCGCATTATAGCCGAGTACTGCAATGTAGGAATCGCAGCGGTTTCCGCTATGATCAGATCGTGGGAGAAATCGGCAAACAGATTGGATTCCCTAAATAATACATTTGACTCCGCCCCAAGGGATGAACAGAATTATCCGAAAAGTCAAAAACAGAGCAAGCGGACTTGCAAACCTCGAAGCATTTAAAGATTTAATTAATTTTACGGATAGAGATGTCGACATTCTTGACTACTACTCTCCGTACTTTTTGTACTTATTGATCTGTTTCTAAACACCAGTTATTAAGGGGCTATTGCTTTTCTGCTAAGTGAGAACTTGGATATAGCCATAAAAATTATAGGCGTAATGCGCCCCGGCTTGCGGCCGCCTGCTCGTAGGATACCGAATCCGGTATTGCCGCCATGGGAGCCTCCTGGGGGAGGGGGATGAACCTTGCATGGGAGCCGATGCCATCATCACTAAAGCCGAAAACCCGATCTCCGACCGCATAGGAGGTGACGTTTTTACCGACAGAGTCCACCTCTCCGGCGAAATCCGTTCCGGTGATCGGATTTTTCGGCTTGAGCAGTCCTGTGATAAATCGCATAATAAACGGCTTTGCCGAAAGGATAGCACAATCGGTGCGATTGACCGTTGCGGCATGAACCCGCACCAAAATATCGTTGTCACCCAGAGACGGTTTGTCTACCTCTTCGATTCGCAAAACAGCGGGCGGGCCATACGTATCACGAACAGCAGCTTTCATGGCAAGTCTCTCTGTTTGGGGTAAGCAGCCATTTATCACCATTAATATAGAACAGGCTATGAAGATAAAGGAGTATAGACTTCAATAACATTAGCAGATGTATTCCTTAGTATGCGTTCGTCCCCTCCCTCATCCCCCTCGGATTCACACCGATTGCCCAAGACTAACATTTCGTGGCAAAATTCTGCGCGTATGCTCCACACATCAAATTAAACTATTTGACTCCGTCCCCTTTCTCATCACTCTCGGACTCACACCGATTGCCCCAGAGTACCATTTGGTGGCAAAATTCCGCGCGTATGCTCCACACACCAAATTAAACTATTTGACTCCGTCCCCTTTCCTCTTTTACGCACAGAATCATTCACGAAGCTTCCGCGCAGTCTTACTCCCCTGTCCGGGACCGTTTTGCACCGGATGAAATATTTCTGTCCATACTGAAGTGGCACAAAACCGCAGTAAGAAAGTTATTTGGTAAAGCGCCCAGCCTCTTAACAGGTGCGCATGTCCAGAGATGGCTTCTTTCGATCCTTTATCCACTAATATGCAGGTGTCCACGAGATTTCTAATGGTTTCTTCATTTATCACGGGATTTTTTACCATTTCCGGTTTCGATTCTCGTTTAAATCGTGCAAAGATATCTTCCATAATGCACAATTGTTTATTACTTCTTTTTACCGGGATACTTCTTCGGTGTGCGCCAAAGTACACTTCAGAGTATGTTGCAAAAATGCCCGAAGGATATGATGGATATAAATATGAGCAGAATTATTATGTTGCCGAATTCTGTTCCAGATATGCCTTTGCGGTGGCGCGCACATCTAACGAAATTATCACAAATCAAGGGGGCTGGCGTAAGGCTGCTACATCATAAAGCCTTGAAAGTTTTGCGATGCCGAATGGTTACAAACTTTGAGGTGTTTTATGGTCTCTATAACTCCTATGGCAATGAATACAACATTCGCTATCACTTCTTATTCACACCTGAAGAGAAAATAACCCCTTTGGATACCGGTCTTTTAGACAGTCACTCGAAGACTCTTTCGATGAAGGCAAGATGCGATACCACCAGCGTAATATACAGACAATTAAAAATGACACTTTCTGACACTCCGCATTTTCCAGTGCGAATACCGATACAACCGGTAAAATCTGTATTCCTTGTGCTATGAATTAACTATATTACACGGAATAATCGATGCATCTACGCTTCCCCGTAACTGTTTTTTACAGAAAGGTCGGGAATATGAGTGGCCATTCACACGGTGAGCCAATCAAGATAGTCTGGAAAGACGATGGTATTGAACCCGTTACACTGGAAAAGGGAAAGAACTATACCCTGATTATTCCTCCGAAAGCTTCCACGGATGAGTTGGAAGTTGATTTCGTGGAAGTTCCCGACGTTCTGTTTCATCTAAACAGTGCCGTTCCATGCCTTGATCCGAATAACTGGTTAATTGAGGCGTCGATGACGACTTTTGTCATGGCTGAAAAAAATAAAGACAAGCATGTAGTTATATTCGGTCATACGGACAGGTCGGCGGATAATGAATATAACTTGGAGCTGTCGGAGCTGCGCTCAAAAGCTTTCAAGGCGCTGTTGGAAAAAGACTCGGGTACCTGGGAGGAAATTCGCACAGCAAAGAGTAAGGTTGAAGACAGGCAGAGAATTCTCAAGACACTTGCAGACGTGCATGGCTGGTCGTGTGATCCGGGACATGTGGACAATCAGGACGGACCAATGACGCAAAAAGCGGTTGAAAACTATCAACACGAGTACAACGGCCGGTTTAATTCATCTCTAAAGATTGATGGTATTTTCGGCCCCAAGACCTGGGAATCGATGCTGTTTGTCTGTCACAGTTTAATTCGGAATGCCTTTAAGGCAAAAACAGGATCTCAGACGTTACCATCCTGTGCCTGGGGATATAAGGGCAGAGGTGTCTATCCCTGCGGTGAATGTCTACCCAAAACCCCCGAGACGCAGTATCGTTCCAGTCTTGACAGAAGAATAGAGGTTGTGTTTTATGACAAAGGCGAATTAGCGGGAGAGCTGATCGAGCCCTCCGCAACGCGCACCTGTTCACATTCCCACTGCCCCATAACCGGCAAAGCATGGAAGAAAAAACCTGTCGAAGTGGATGCCGTCCTTATAGAAAACATTAAGATGGAGATCACCGATATTCCGGGAACCTGTGCTCCCTCTGCGGAAGGGTGTACCATAAAATACAAGGCCGTGAACGGCGACCCTCCCTCCGGGAGTAAAAGTACGGTGGTTATT
The DNA here is from genome assembly GCA_964419255.1 of uncultured Fibrobacterota bacterium. Classification (GTDB taxonomy): domain Bacteria; phylum Fibrobacterota; class Chitinivibrionia; order Chitinivibrionales; family CAYFVL01; genus CAZPHU01. Next base: position 45,972 of record CAYQOU010000007.1, read on the forward strand.
AAAGACACATCAGGCGCGGTCATCTTTGAAAAAAAAGACTTGGCTCTTAAGAAGAATAAGGTCCACGAGTTTAAATGGGACGGTAAGGGAAGCGATGGAAAGTATCCCGACCTGGTCAAAGGTCCTTTTACCGTAACGGTAAGTAAAACAGGGGATCCGGCCTCTCAGTCCAAAAAGAAGAGCGTTAAGGTCGAGGTCGGAGAAATTGATCTGGAAATCAAGGATGTCAATAGCCACAATCGCTTGATTGAAAATACACCGGGTAAGGATTTTGAAGTCGTCGCAACGGTATATGTTAAAAAGAGTGACGGAACGAAAGTTGTTTCTGAGGTGCCCGTAACGGTGGATTTCACGTATATTGATCCTGCCCCGGCGAATACTAAAAAAGTCGATTCATTCCAATACAGCACAGGAAACTTTTTAGGCAAAGCAGATGATACGGCGGCGGTGTTCTGGAAAGCACATGCCGATTGCAGCTCATCGAGTGGCGACGGTTACAAAAACGGGTGTAAAGTAAAGACCGTTACTACCAGCGGGTCCTCCGAGCTTGGGAAGGCCAAAATCTATTTCAAGCCGTCAAATGTCGGGGGGGATAAATTCAAGATCAAGGCGACCGTTTATGCGGCTGATGGGACTACGGTGTTGAAATCAAAGGAATCCAATGCTTTCAGTATCTGGAGAAAAGTCGAATTGACCGCATATGAAATGGCGGGGTTTTCTCATGTGTCAACCCACGGCACGGAATCTAAAATGAACAAGTACTATACTAATGACATGTATGTTCGATATATTCGCGGTACCATGAATGCTGTCGGTGCGACTTATAAAGTAAAGTATGTCGGTTTGTGGGATCATTCCACAAGCGCACAGAGAAGCTGGGCAACGGAACAGCAGAAAACTCCCGCCGAAACACCCACAGCCGATGAGACAAGCAAGGCAAACGGGTCGGCCGGAGCGGACCGGACGGCGGCACGTGCCGCGATTCAGGCAAAGGCGACAGCCTGGAAGGATCGCATCTACGGCAACATGATCGGTGCTCTTATTCATTGGCCCACGGATGCGGGTATCCCCCCTAACTCTATTATGGCTCTTGAATACTGTCATCCCAAATATGATTCTCAATCGCCGTCCTCCGATGCCCAGACCAGTCAATGGGCGGCATATCCCTGGCTGCGGATCAACTATCGCGGGCACAATGTCCATCCTGATGCCCGATGGGGCCGCGCACAATCATTTGCATTTCAAACTCGCGTATTTATCCTTGCGGGAATGACCGCTGCACGATATGAAGTGGTTATTGCTCATGAAATTGGCCACGTAACAAAAGACCAGTTTAAACGAGATGTTTTCGGCGGGGGTGATCATTCGGCAAGTGCGGGCTTGATGGACACGACAGGAAGTGTTGCATCTTTCAATCCAAGGGAAAAGAAAATTTTACGCGGGATTAAACCATGAGAATTATTTTCATATGCATGTGCATGTTTTTTTTTGATGGAATTTTCAACAAGGGATATACAATGACCGCAAACGCGAATGTAAAAATTATTTTGAAAAGCAGCAAAGAGGTCTTTTCTCTAGGCCAACCCATTGAGCTTGTGGTAACATACAAAAACGGCGGTAATTCACCGGTTACGCTTGGTGACCCCGCCAAAACATGGGAAGTGATGCTTACGGTCAATGACCTCTCCGATAGTTTGGAACACAGACTTCCTTTCGGTAAAATATTCACTGAGACAGATGAATTCGGGATTACAAGTGAGTTCCGGGAGCCGGCCGACGACGTCATCATCGAAGCCGATGAGGAATACAGCTTCATACCATCTACTTACGCTCAGCATATGAATATCTTTGCTCCCGGATTATATATTCTCACAGTTACTGACCGGACGGATGATACGGTCACAAAAGTTTCCAATGATGTAAACATAACCATAAAAGCAGAGCAGAGTTCCTTCCACCTTCTTCTCTCTATCTGTACGGACGAAAAACAGAGTATCGACAACAGAGAATTTGCCGTTTTCTGGCTGCGTCAATACTTTCCAGAGTTTTCGTATACCGTTGCAAACCCGACCTCAGAGCAAATAGCTTTAAATCAAAAAGCGATTACCGGTGCAAAAGAGTGGTGGGATGAAAACAGAGATTCTAAAGAAATCGAGAAAAGAATCCTTTTCATCAATACGACAGCCGGTGTTGTCGAGCAAAGCGACTAATATATGGCCTCATGTCTCTGCTAACCCATTTCTAACAACAGATTAATAAACGAAAAACGATGATCCGCTATATTGTTTATTGTAATATGTACCAGGAGGACCAATATGGCAGATCTCATACTGAGTGGCAGCGCATCGGATGGTTTCGTGGAAAAATACTATGAATTTGATTCCGAAAACAAAGCCGTGATCAAAAATCTGAAAATCCTGCTCTCCCTCAGAAAACACGGGGATAAAGAGGAAATTGAACGACAGATTGCAAGGCTCTGTGCAGAGAGTATGAAACAGAAACGTGTTGCTGATAAAGGCAGAAAGAATCTTTGTCGTCTCTTATGGAGACTAGTAGCCCGAAAGAGAACGGAGCTGCACAGGCACTGCCTGGCAACGCAATAATCACAAAAGAGAAACACCCGCTCATGCATGTACGCATGCGGACACGTCAAATATTTTCCGCGATTGTGTAGCTGCTTTTGATCTACGGCCGTGAGTTGTGTCTTCACCCCTAAATGTCGGCTATTCTCTGATTTCAGGTACCCAGACGGGTCATGTTCCGGTCTGGGGAATGAGAGCGAGGCTTTAATCCTCAATATACCCGCACCAGTGTTGCTCCTGCTCCTCCATCCTTTGGACGGGCGGGGGCGTAGGAGCGGATGTAGGGGCGTAGCTCATGGGACAGCATGATCCGGACCAGTTGCTTGAGCACCCCGCCTTCACCGGGGCTGTGATGCCCCCGACCATGTATGATTAGAAGCTGATTTATTCCCTGCCTGCGACAGCGCTGCACGGCTCCCCGAATCATCGATTCGGCCTGTTGCTGGGTTTTGCCATGAAGATCAAGCGTGATACGGTAGTTGCGTTTATTCTTTTCAACAAACCGCTTCAGGTTTTTACGCTGCGCATCGAGACCACTGTCCTTATCCACCACTCCGTGTTTGTCAAGATACCGCAGGATCTGCTCACGTCTTTTTTCTTCCAGATCACTCATAATCCTCAAACTTTCAGCCGGCTAAACCAACTCACCCCGTTGCATCCAGAGCTGATTGTCCAGCCACACGGACGGACTTTTTATTATTCCGTCAAGATGCATCGGTACCTGCACGTTTCCACCCATGGATGCATTATCCCCTATCGCCAGATGCACCGTACCTTTTACTTTTTCATCCTCCAGAATATTACCGCTGATTATCGCAGAATCCAGTGTTCCGACGCCAAATTCAGCGATAGTGCGCGACTCCTGCCCGTAGGTACGAAAAAGCCTCTCCAGCTGCTGTGCACAGGAGTGTCCGTTTACAGATCGTACCATACCACCATTAACTTTTACTTTCAGGGGCTCTTGAAGAAGACCGGCCAGCGGAAACGATCCGTCAAACACCAGCATCCCCTCCCCCGTACCCTCCATCGGAGCAAGGTAAGCTTCACCGGCAGGAAGATTCCCGAAAGCGCCTTTTGAATCTATTTTTCCATCGTCGGGTTTGGCCTGCCTGCCCCCGGTCTCAAAGGTAAAGTCGGTTCCCTCCTCGGTCTGTATGCGTACTTTTTTGGCCTGACTCAGCTGTGCGGCCACCTTACGCGTGTACATCCCAAGCCTGCTCCAGTCCGTTTTCATGGTGCGCATGAACACATCCGGCTCGATTCCCGGAAGGGTGGCGATGCGGGTACCTTTTTGGCACGCGTTTCGGCGCGCTTTTGTATGCGACAGCGACTTTGATGTCGGCATCACCGCCACATCAAACTGCCCAAACCACTCCCCCGTGGGCTCCGGTGGCTCGTTTCCGTTCTCCCGTCTCGGCGCAATCTGCACCATCACCGCCTCCCGGCAGCGCTTGCGCCCCACCTCCCAGAACGCCTGCCCGATCTCCAGACAGGGGGGGTCGCAGACCACAAGCAACCGCTCGGTGCGCTTCAGTTTCAGACAATTACCTAAGGCTATATCGGCACACTCTTTCATTTGCTCAAACATATCTTTCCTCTCTTTTGTACGTGTGTGCATTTACTGAATAAATGTAGTCTGTCTAATGAATACAGGGTATACTATGCTTGACAGCAGCCTGCTTTCCGTAAAATTTTCACAGTCTACTCTTCCACAGCCATTTTGGCAACTGTCGCTTTCTTCCATTCCCCGAAGCTGCCGTCGATGATTCGCCTGCGCGCCTCTTCGATAATTTCGATGTAGAAATGAATATTATGGTAAGTAATTAGTCTTATCGCCAAAATTTCCCCCGCCTGAAACAGATGACGTAAATAGGCACGACTAAAATTACGGCAGGTGTAACAGCCGCATTCCGGATCGAGTCCCTTGTCAAAGACACGGGCATGTTTGGCGTTTCGGATGTTTACTTTGCCGCCCCGGGTAAACGCTCCGCCGTTTCGGCCATTACGGGTGGGAATCACACAATCAAACATATCTATTCCCCGCTCGATCCCCTCCAGCATATTCTCCGGCGTTCCCACACCCATCAGGTACCGCGGTTTGTCCCGAGGCAGCAGGCTTGCCGTATACGCAACGACCTCATACATATCCTCGATCGCCTCCCCCACCGCGCAGCCTCCTATGGCATATCCGGGCAAATTCATTGCCACCAGCTCCCGGCTGCAGAGCGCCCGAAGCTTTGGATAAGTGGCTCCCTGAACGATTCCGAAAAGCGCCTGAGGGTAGCCGAAATGAAACGGAGTCTCCTCGTGAGCTTTGACACATCGCTTCGCCCATTGCAGAGTACGATCCACAGCCTTTCTGATATGTTTAGGGTCGGCCCCCGCCGGAGGGCATTCGTCAAACATCATTATGATATCGGCTCCCAGATTATGCTCGATCGACATGACACTCTCGGGCGAAAAGAACCGCTTCGAGCCATCCACATGCGACCTGAACCACACCCCTTCATCGGTGATTTTGGATATATCCCGCAAACTGAACACCTGAAAACCACCGCTGTCGGTAAGAATAGCACCCGGCCAGTTTTCGAAGGCATGCAGTCCGCCCGCTTCCCGGATCAGATCATCCCCGGGCCGCAGGTGAAGGTGATAGGTGTTGGCAAGTATAATCGATGCCTTGCACTCCACCAGCTCATGTGGCGACAGCGATTTGACCGTCGCCTGAGTTCCCACGGGCATGAAAATAGGCGTTTCGATTGTGCCGTGAGCGGTCACAAATCGTCCCGCCCGAGCCTGAGAGTGTTGATCCTCTTTTTCCACGCTGTAGCTGAATACTTCTTCCGGCATGCATCCTCGCTGTTTAATGTGTATCGATAATTAGTTTCTGTTCATAAAAGAACCTCAAGGATGATTGCTATTCTGAACAGATACTAATTAATGGAAAATACAATCCGACGGGCGACGTTGTTTAAACAGCGCCAAATACATCATTTGTTTTTTACGCAATTTAATTTTGAAACGTAATAAATTGGATTTGCGCGTTTTTTTGAGTGCTTTCGCCTGCGGAGCCTTTTAACTCCTTGATTGCGACGTACGGTTTTCGTATCTTTAAATGGTTTGAAAAGAATACCGAACGGCAGACGACACAGTGCGGTTTACTTCGATAAATCTTTGTGTTTCATACGACTACCCGTAAACAAAAGCTCTTTGTGAGCACCTGTATAAGGAAAAATAATCAGTGAATTTGCTTGAATCTATCAACTCTCCCGAAGATCTTCGCTCGTTGAAACAGGATAAGCTTCCCGCCCTCGCCTCCGAAATCCGCGACTTTATGATTGATGCGGTCAGTAAGTGCGGCGGACATCTGGCACCGAGTCTTGGCGCATGCGATCTGGCCATTGCCCTGCACTACTGTTACAACACACCGGATGACAAGATCGTCTGGGATGTTGGACACCAGGCCTATGCTCATAAGATCTTGACCGGCCGAAAAGAATCTTTTTCGACGATTCGACAGCATGGGGGCCTCAGCGGTTTTCCCCGCATTTCAGAAAGCCCCTATGATGCTCTTTCCGTGGGGCACGCATCCACCTCCATATCCGCAGCACTGGGCATGGCCCTTGCCCGCGACCTGAAAAAGGAAAACAACAGCATCGTTGCTGTTATCGGAGACGGTTCTCTTTCGGGCGGTCTTGCTCTGGAGGGCCTCAACAATGTCGGCTCAAGCAACAGCAATTTGACAGTCGTACTTAACGATAACAAGATGTCAATTAGCCGCAATGTCGGAGCCCTGTCCCGCTACCTGACTCGTATCCTGACAGACAGACGTTTCAATAAGCTTCGCAAGGATGTCTGGGACATGCTGGGGAACATGTCGGATGTCGGCAAGCGGATCCGCTCCGTAGTCTCCAATATCGATGAGGCGGTCAAGCATATGGTGATCCCCGGCAAGTTGTTTGAGGATATGGGGTTGCGTTATCTTGGCCCGATTGATGGTCATAACATCGACGATATGATCGAGGTGTTTAAGTTTACCCGTAACCACACCGATGGACCGATACTCGTCCATGTGATCACCAAGAAGGGCAAGGGTTACAGTTTCGCCGAAAACGATGCCACCAAGTATCACGGTGTCGGTAAATTCAGCATCGATACCGGATTATCCGACAGCAGCAAAAGCGGCCCAAGCTACAGCAGTCTCTTTGGTTCCACTCTAGTCGAAATAGGAGCGGAGCGTAAGGATGTTGTTGCGATCACCGCGGCGATGCCCGATGGTACCGGGCTGGCTCAGTTCAGAGATACCTATCCCGATCGGTTTTTCGATGTGGGAATCGCCGAAGGACACGCGGTGACATTTGCCGCGGGGCTTGCGCTGGGCGGCTTTACGCCGGTTGTGGCCCTGTATTCCTCTTTTCTGCAGCGGGCGTATGACCAGGTTATGCATGATATTGCCCTGGATAATCTTCATGTGGTTTTCGGCATCGACCGCGCGGGGCTGGTAGGCGAGGATGGGCCCACCCACCACGGGGCCTTCGATTTATCTTACCTGCGGGCCGTACCAAATGCAACGATTCTAGCCCCCAGTAACGAGAATCAATTCCGTTCGATGCTCCACACGGCAATCTACGACCTTAACGGACCGGTGTTTATCAGATATCCGCGTGGAACCGGTCCGGGTCAGCAAATCATGCCGATAACTCCTCTGCACGGTCTTACGCCGCGGGTCGTTCGCGAGGGGAAAAACTGTGCGGTTGTTGCATTAGGCGACTGGCTTGGCAAAGGCGAACAGCTCTGCGACCATCTCAGGGAAAATGGAATAAATCCTACACTGGTCGATGGTATAGCGGCCAAACCGCTTGATAAGGATTTTTATCTGACCCTTTTTGCCAATTACACCACGATTGTGACCCTTGAAAACAATGCGGTAAACGGCGGATTCGGCTCAGCCATTCTGGAGCTGGCATCCGAGAGTAGCTATTCACCACAAATTATTCGCTTCGGGCTTCCCGACACGTTCGTAAAACACGGCAAAGTGGATCTACTGTTGCAGGATTTAAATCTAACGATAGAGGATATGACCAGAAAAGTACTGCAGATGCTGAAAAAGAAGTAACCTTCGGGGGGGAGAGATTCTCCTGTCTGATTTACCCGTGAGCAGTACCGGCAAATGCCACCGGTGAACAGAAGGATTTTTCTCAATGCCAAAAAGGCGACTGCCATTTTATGGTAGCCGCCTTTTTTTTATCTCACTTGTTCAGATTACCGAAACCATACCGATATAATCTATATACTCCTTTACTGAGAGGTTCTGAGTGGATGAATCGCCCAATGTTTTTGAGGACAGAAGGGTTGAAACAATCACGTGGAATACCGCAGCGGGTATTTTCAAGATTGCTGAAATTCTTCTGCCCCATTGAGCAAATCGCCGCGTGAAAACCGCTCAGTTTAGGATACAGTGGACAAGCCATATATTATATCATCCGACTGATTGACCGATCGTGCTCATAGAAGAGTATCATATCTGGTCAACGACACGGATTTTCCCATCCGCTAAACGAGGTACTACTAAAGGTGTGACCGCATGAAAAAACAAGCATCTTCACAGAAGAGTAAACCGGCATATGATCAGTGTATAGATATCAACCGGGTTATTCAGTTGGGGATAGATAGTTATCAAAGCGGTGAAATGGATACTGCCCAAACTCTTTTCGATCATGTACTTTCCCTCTCTCCCGAAAATCCCGATGCTCTGCATTACATGGGGCTTCTTGCTTTTCATCACGACCAGAAGAACGCGGCAATTTCGATCATCCTGCAGGCTCTTACCCAGGCTCCCCAAAGGTTCGACATCCACTACAATCTTGGCCAGATTTACGACAGCATGGATAACCGAACAGCGGCGATATCCTGTTATGAGACCGCGCTGAAGCTAAACCCGGATGCGGTCGATATAATAAACCGCCTCGGCCATGTATACACACGCAGTCAAAATTATCAACAGGCGATCCATCTTTATACTGATGCGCTCAGGCGCTTTCCCGATGATGTTACGCTCATTACCAGAACAGGTATGCTTCTGTACGAGCTTCAGATGCCTCATTCGGCACTCCCCTTTTTCAGGAAATCGTTACAATTGCAAAGCTCAAATACTGTAAGTCGATTGTATTTGAGCGAGTGCCTGAAAAGTACCGGCGAGCTTGAGTCAGCAAAAGCCTATGCTCAATCGGTCCTGTCTATCGACCCGGAAAACATCAATGCATACTGTTCGCTTTCGGAGACCGAAAAGTTCTCCCCCGGTCACCCGGCTTTTTCTTTCCTGGAAAAACAGGCTGATAACGGGTCTCTGACCAATCAGGCCCGAGCAGGTATTCTTTTTTCGCTGGGTAAAATGTATGCAGACACGGGTGAATATGACCGTTCTTTTGACTGTTACCGCAGAGCAAACGAACTGCGAAAGACATACACAGGCCTTTTCGACAGAGATCTCTTCACCCGACGCCTCGATATATGGGAGAGCATATTTACCGGGAAGTATTTTGAGGGGCACAAAGAGCATGGTCTTGCGTCAGAAATACCCGTGTTTATCGTAGGCATGCCACGCTCGGGTACATCACTGGTGGAGCAGATTCTGGCAAGCCATTCGAAAGTGTATGGAGCAGGGGAACTCAAGCAGATTTCCCACCTTGCCGCAACCCTGTGTGATGTCGAAAGGGATTTTGAATCGGCCCGACATATCTCCCGATCGGCAGTATACAAAGCCGCCGAGACATATCTTTCCTACATACAAACTTTGGCGCCCTCCGCCTCACGCATTGTCGACAAGATGCCCGGTAACCAGTTCTACCTCTGGGCTATTGCCCTTATGTTTCCCCGTGCACGTATAGTATACTGCAAACGAGATCCTGTGGACACGTGTGTGGCCTGTTTCATAAAGAATTTCACCGAACGCCATCTGTATGCCAATGACCTGGCCGACCTTGGCTACTATTATGCCCGTAGTGCTTCGATGATGAATCATTGGGCAAAAACTCTTCCAAATCCGATACTGGAGGTGAATTATGAGTCAGTTATCGCAGACATCCGAGGCACGATTCAAAGGCTTTTGGATTTCTGCGGGCTTGAGTGGGAGGATGCCTGTATGGAATTTCACAAAACCGAGCGAAAAGTATTGACTGCAAGCAGAACCCAGGTACGAAAGAAGCTGTATTCCAGCAGTATTGGTCGACATAAACGATACGAAAAACACTTGGAGCCACTGATGATTCAATTGCGGAAATCATCTCGATAATACACTTATTCTAAAGAGGACTATTTATCGGCGATATTTTCCAGGCGCATTTCTATGATAGAGCGCTTATCGGAGCCGAGACGCAAGGCTGTGTGAAGAGACTTGCGCTCCTTTTTGTATTTGCCCTGACAGTGATAAATCCAAGCCTCCACAAGATAGTAGGAAGAATTATTGGGGCTATGTCGTATAGCCTTACGCACCGCTTTTAAAGCTTTGCGGTATTTGTGCAGTGCACCGAAAGATTTTGCACGCAACAGATGTAGATCGCCGAAATCATTTTTAAGCTTCATCGCTTCACGACTGAGAGAAAGAAGTTTCTTAAATTGCCGATTCTTATACATGCGGCTGAGGATGCAGAGATATTTTTCGGAGCTTTTCTCCCGGCGAGCCTGCGCTATTGAGCAGGAATCCGAGGCCAAACCATTCCGGCTGTGCTCATTGAGCGCAGTGTTTTCTCTCTGTCGTTTGTTGACAGGCCTATGATCATCAGTCTGCCGCGCTGTTTTTTCGAAGGAACTTTCGGGTGATTCCTGGTTTTTCGAACGTTTAGAAATTCTTTTTGTTTGTGTATTTGTGGCCGTTAGATGTTTTTCTTCTCTTTCACTCTGCGTATATTCGGGAGACGAATTATTGATCTGACTTTTTCTTTCGGAAAAGGTGCTGATAGAAATCTTTTCTACACTGTCGAGGGGCTCGGATATTGCGGTGTATGTGTTGGAAAATATGGTTTTGTTGACACACTGACAGTCGGTAAGTCGCCCGACATATAATGCACGAAATTGGTCGATCAGAGAGCGGTAGGAGTATTTACCGAGATGAAGTTCTTTGACAGCGGGAAACAGAGTCGGCTCGATGAATGCAGCCCTTCGAATATCCGCATATGCTTCGTTTAGCTGCCCTATACGCAACCACGATACAGCCCTGAGTAGGTAACAATCCACACACGAGCTATCTTCCTTGAGAGCCATAGATGTGTGGGCGATTATTCGTTCGATGGACGATGATCGGCAGGCGACCATAAAGAGGCTGTCTACATCCGGCTGGTACACGTGCTGGTTACCAATAGAGGCCGGGATTGTGCAGCCGGTAATGACCGAAACGAGAATGACTCCCAGAATTATTTTCTTCATTTTAGACACCCCGGTAAAACACATGCTCCCGTTTTATCGCCTAAACGCTCCTAATTATTATATCATGCGGCAGATGATTACATCAACGAACATGTGAAAACGTTTCTATTTCCTGTTGCCGGGATCAAAGCCTTAGATGATCGTCTCAGGCCACAAACCTCCTATGGCAGACGACTGTAAGATTTGACAGCTTTGACAGCCAGCCGTAACTTATTTTTTATCACAGCAATAAGCGTACCCTGAAAGTAGCATGCGTATAAGGAGAGGGGAGCGGAAAATATGGATTTTAGCACAGAGCAGGTTGTTATTGCCTTCAGCCTCACTCTTTTTGCCGGTCTTGCCACCGGCATAGGTAGTGTCCTGGCCTTTTTCACCCATCATACAAATACCAAGTTTCTCTCCACATCCCTGGGATTTTCCGCCGGTGTCATGATATACGTCTCCTTTGTGGAGATCTTCGTAAAGGCACGGGAAAGCCTCGTTTCCGTGCTGGGAAATCGTGAGGGAACATATCTGACGGTCGGTTCGTTTTTCGGGGGGATATTTCTGATCGCCATAATAGACAAACTCATCCCCTCTTTCGAGAATCCTCATGAGATGCATTCCGTCGAAGAGATAGAAAGTCAGGTTGCCGGCATGGGAGAGAAGGAACGTAAGCTTTTGCGCATGGGCGTGTTTACCGCCCTGGCCATCGCCATTCATAATTTTCCCGAAGGGCTTGCAACCTTTACCTCCGCACTCACCGACCCGGCTCTGGGTGTATCGATTGCAGTTGCAATCGCGATCCATAACATTCCCGAAGGTATTGCTGTATCCGTGCCGGTGTTTTATGCCACCAGGAGTCGGCGCAGAGCCTTCTTGTATTCCTTCATATCGGGTGTTGCAGAGCCGGTTGGAGCACTGGTAGGGTATGTGATACTTATGAGATTTGTTAATGGCCTCGTCTTTGGCGTTTTATTTGCCGGAGTAGCCGGTATCATGGTTTTTATATCGCTTGACGAGCTGCTGCCTGCCGCACAAAAGTTTGGTGAGCATCATCTTTCGATATATGGCATGATAGCCGGCATGATTGTGATGGCCCTCAGTTTGTTGCTGCTTATGTGAAGCGGATATACATGAGAATGCTTTATCACCTCTATTGTACAGGAGCAAGAAAATGGCAGACGATACGATTTTTGGTAAGATAATCAGAAAAGAGATTCCGTCTTCTATTGTATTCGAAGATGAACAGGTCGTGGCTTTTAAGGATATACAACCAAAAGCGCCGGTGCATATTCTCATCGTCCCGCGAAAAGCGATCTCAACTACCAACGACATACGTGAGGATGATGAGAAGCTAGTGGGTCATATGATCAGAGTTGCGGCAACGATTGCCAAGGAGCTGGGCATATCGGCCGATGGGTATAGGCTTCAGTTCAACTGCAACAAACATGGAGGGCAGGAGGTTTTCCACCTCCACCTGCACCTTCTCGGAGGAAAGCCTTTAGGGCCCATGGTCTGCGCATAAACAGGCGTTAGAGACGCATACGCGGCTGCGTCTCTATCGCGCATCGGGATGAATGCCTATTCATCATCCGGTGAGTCGGCTCCCAGCAGATTATTTTGCTCTGAATCTCTGGGTATCCACAGCTCCTTTGCAGCTTCCGAAGCATTCTGGAATTGATGACCGGCAGGCAGCGCCTGTAGCGCTGCTATGATGGACTGCTCCGCATCGTGAGATTGTGCGTATTGAAGAAGCTGGTCTCTGTCTGTAGGAAACTGAGCCTGTTCAAGATAGTGTTCAAGGTCTATTGGATTGGCTATGAGACTCATAGTGCCTCCTTTTTTCCGGTTCTGTTGCATGTGTACTATCCAAAGAGTAATGGTCCCCCTCAAAAAATTGAATCAAATTTCGTACCCATGATTGCCCCGATTGACGTTTTTTTTCTTTCTGGAGCATAGAATCAACCAGTTTGATTTTTTGCTCGCGACAACGCTTTCTCCAACCACTGACGAACACGCCACCGATGGCCACGCACCCGTAAACTCATTCACAACCGCCCCTTCGACAAACATCTTTACAGTGGGAATGCCCCTGATGTTGCATTTTTCAGCTGTCGTCTTACTCTTTTCGACATTCACTTTGGCCAGCAGCCACCTTCCGGAATGCAGGCTATACAGCTCTTTTAAAACATGCTTTAGTAGTTTACACGGATCGCACCATTGGGGCCCAGAAATTAACCACCACCGGCCGATGGTGACTGCGGTTTATTACATCCTGTTCAAAATCATTGATTTCCAACGACATGGTTCCTCCCGAGTGCATCCTATTGGTCAGAGGATGTAATTTTGTGAAATATTTGTTTAATTAATTTGAATAAATGGTTTGTATGCGCAGTTTATAATACTATTTTTGTGTTGCCTATTTCACACCGTCACTCTTTATAAGCAGGTTCAATATGCGAGAACAACCAGACTCACAAAAGAGACTTATCGGAGAGTTGTGTGCTTTACATTCTTTGATTGCTCAGGATCTCTTCTCTGCCAAGAATTCCTCAACAAATATGCCAGATTTTCTGATTTTCGACTCCAAAACGGAAGATTCGAATATCACAGAGATGGTGGACTATACACTGAAACGACAGCAGGCGCTCGAGTTGGTGTATGCGATGGCCACTGCGTTTGGTACAAGTCTGCAATCGCTCAACGACCAGATAATTCTCAATATCAATGATGTTCTTCAGATCTCCTTTGCTGCAATTGGAAGAATCGATGGACGATACATAAAAGAATTTTCCGTGCTATCTAATAGCCGCATTTCACATTCGTACGATAAAGAAGTCGAGGGACACCTGCTCCAGCCTCCCATCACCGAAAAGAAAAATGTAACCATTCATGGTGATCTGTCAGAGCACTTTTCCGACGACGTATGTCGAGCATACAGCTCATATCTCGGGGTGCCTATGGTTCACCGGGGGGGCGGAATCTGTGGCGTTATTGTAATCATGGATAAAGATAACCGGCAATTTACCCAACATGAGATTCATCTGGTGGAGATTTTTGCACGGTATTACAGTCATGAAGTTGAACGGGAAATTCTCACACTTCAACTTCGTCAGTCTCAGGAGATGCGAATGCTGGGACAGTTAGCTTCGGGTGTCGCACATGAGGTCAGAAACCCACTCAACGCGATTGTGGCGCTCACCGAAGCGATGCATCAGGAGCTTGGACACTATCAGGAATTTTACGAATACCTCACCCATATCAAATCGCAGGTTAATCGTCTGACAATCCTTATGAGCGATTTGCTGGAACTGGGGAGACCCGTTGAGACGCGACATATGCATCCCTTTAACCTTCTGGATGTGCTCCAGGACGGCGTGGGGTCCTGGAAGCTGGCTTCCCGTCACGGGGGCAGAAAAATCGTGACGGATTATGCCCGATGTCCGCCGCAGAGCCGGATTTTGGGTGATCCATACAGGCTGCATCAGGTGATTTTCAATCTGCTGGAAAACGCCTGCAATCATTCAGCAGCCGATAAAGAAATCAAAATAGAGGTAGCTCAGAACAGCCACGATCAGATACGTATCTCTGTAATAGACAAGGGGTGTGGAGTTGACAAATCGCATCTTAAAAGTCTTTTCGAGCCGTTCTTTACCACCAGACGCGGCGGCACCGGTCTGGGCTTAGGCATTGTAAAGCGAATAGTAGAAAGCCACAACGGCACCGTTACACTTATCAATAACATGCCCCCACCGGGAGCCCGGGTGGATATCAATCTCCCCCTGTTGATCTCATAGAAGGTACATATCGTCTTATCCCAGAAGCTGGACCACACTCATACGAGACATATTTGCCTGAAGAATCATCGAAAGCGAAGCCTGCTGACGGATCTCGCTATTGATCATGCGGCTCATCTCTTCCGCATCATTTATATCATTAAGCGTCGACTCATATGCACTGTTGTTTTCGATCGAACTTTCGTTCAGCTTGCGCTGACTTTCCACGGAATGGATAAATCCGGTGGTTTTTGCCAGATAATCCAACGAGTGCCCGTATTCTGTTTCGACAAGCTCCATCGCCGTTTCCCGGGTATTATCCGCGCCTCCGGTAATATCAAGCACGGATGTATCAACCAGGGTTATACCCGAAAAAGAAATATCCAGGGTGTTCTGAGTGTCATTTGGATCAAGCGCTATGCTCTCCAGCGTCGTAGTGTTCTGAATCAGCGCCTGCCCTTCATAATGTGATGTATTTACGATACGATCAATATCCTCCTTGAGTGCGTTATATTCAGCTTCAAGCGCCTTTTGCTCCTCACCGGTGGTACCGTCCTCCCAGTATATAGTAGTCAGTTCTTTCATCCGCCTCAGATTCTGTGTTATCATATCACCGGCGGTCTGGGCTATATCCAGCATGCCCGATGCCCTTCTCAGACTTTTATTAACGGAATTATACCCGACACGGTCCTGACGCAGGCTTTCTACCTTCATGAAATCTGATATGCCATCCTTGGGTTGGCGGAGTTTTATTCCTGAAGAGATTCTCTCCAGCGAATTTGCGAGTGATGATTGGGATGTATTGTACGTGTTGACAAGACGCATTGTGGTAAAATTCAGGCCACTGAGCATTCTACACCTCCCTTGTGTATGTCCGAAGCTTCCCTGCCTTTTTACCGGGCTTCCCCTCCCGTTAAAAAGACCTGCTTACCAAACGTGTATCTTCCCCAGTAATTATATCGACAGAAACAGGAAAAAACTTTAGCTGTTTCTATTAGAAACCGCAAAAAAAAGGGGCGATTTCAGATCGAAATCGCCCGCCCATGACAATGCGATACCAGCGGTTTCAGTTTACATGTACAATTGAAGAATCCCCTGTTGTGACAGATTTGCCTGTGACATCATTGATACCACAGCCTGTTGACGAATAGATTTATCTGTTTGCTTCGCGATCTCCTCAGCATCGTTAATGTCGGTGATTGAGGAGATTACAGACTTCTTGCTCTCGATGATCGTATCGGTAAAGTTCACCTGGCGGTCCACTGCCTTATCCATCCGCTCGGCCCCAACGAGAAACTCCACCGCCTTGTCGATCTCACCCTGAATCGCGGTGAGATTAGCAGATGTTGAGGCGGTCGATGCCGAGGGAAGCTTGATTGCGGTTGCCTCGGCATCCGCAAGAGTTCCCTGGCTGTAGAAATCTATGGCGAAGTTCTGCACAGCGGTCCCGGCATCAACATCGATGGTCTGAACAGCACCGGTGATATACACATCATCGTTGTTGTCGATCGTCTGAGTGATAGATTTTTGCAACGCCTTAAACTCAGCTTCCAGCGCACTCTTTTCGTCATCATCGCTCGATGCATAATAGTCTGATGCGATCGTCTTCAGATTTTTCAAATCCTCATACACCGCAGTTCCCACCTCCACGGCTTTCGATGTGTCAGCCTTTGCAGCCTGCAACGATTGCTTGATTCGCTCATACTTGGAAATATCATTCTCGAGATTGCTTGCACGTACATAACCTGAGAAATCGTCGCTGGGCTTCTGTATTTTCTTCCCTGAAGCGATACGCCCCATTACTTCTGCCAAAGCATTATTATTGTTGGAATACACTTTGGCTAGTGATTGGTTGAGATTGTTTACCCCGCCGATCATACACACCTCCCTTGGTAGAATAATATCCATGTCACCAGCGACAAAGCTTCCCCTCTCTGCCGGGTAACAGTTTTATACGAAGTTTTTTTACCAAAAACGTTTCCCCTAAAAGGTCTATCGGCAGGAAAGTGTAAAACTTTAGCACATTTTTTATTTTATTTTTGCCTAACCGGAGCGGTTCTGAGTGGATGATTTTCGCAATCCCTTGAAGAAATGGGCTGAAGCGATCGTGAGAAATACCCTCCTAAGGTTTTCCAAGAATTGCTGATTGCCTTATGCCCAAGGGGCTGTACAAATCTCCGCAAGAGATCGCACTCTTTATGTCTTTGAAAGAACGGCTTTAATGAGTCGCGCCATGGGATATTGGCTTTTAAATTCTTCGTGGGTTTTTCGAGCATGAGCTTTGAACGCGCCATCGGAAAGCCATCGCAGACACTCCTCGGCAAGCCGTTCCTGTTGGGTTCTGATCATTTCCACATGCGGGTAAGGATACACGGGGGATGTCTCAGATAAAACAAAACAACCATTATTGAGCAGATAAGAAACACGAATAGACTCGAATATCTGCGCTTCATAGTTGTGAATATTTACTATTATTTTTGACCGTCCGATTATCTTATCCCGTTGCTCACCGTATACTCCAAAAAGCGTCTTTATTCCAACTCCCTCATTGGCGATTGCCTGAAGGATTTTGCGTCTTCGCTGGTTAACGGAACCAAAAAAAAGCACATCAATGTCTTTGTCTTCTCTGTGAGGTATCCGCTCCAAACCGGAATGGTATCCAACAGGAAGATGCTTTGCCTCAAGCCCTTTTTTTTCCAGAAACGCTATGTTTTCGATGGCATAATCCCAAATCTGTTCGGCACAGGAGAGAATCCCCAGGATTCTTTCAGAAAAAATCCCCTCCCCGTCACTCAACTGCTCCAGCTGCCATGGGATATATCGCACCCCCTTGAAAACCTCCGCCGAAGAAACCAGATGATAGCCCAAAACGATGTTTACCCGGTCGGAGGCAAGCTCATTAGGCCTAAGATCACAATCATACCCGAGATCACGAAGAGAAAGTAAGATCAGGGTGGCTGCCTCCAGAAAGGCATAGCTATGCTTATATCCCTGTGGAACCACTATACAAACGCGGTATGAATCGGCCATAGAATAAAAACCCTTCTGTGGTAAGTGGCTGCTTTGGTCAAGGTATGGAAAAATGGTTTATTGAGCATAACTGCACAAAATATCAAAACTTGCCCGGTGGTCTTGCATGAGATTTGAGCATCGAGTATATTAGAAATCTCAATTGAATTGCTGGTCCGTTCGTCTAGTGGTTAGGACTCAGGATTTTCATTCCTGCAACAGGGGTTCGATTCCCCTACGGACTACCAAGGCGACATTTTTGATTATCTTTCAAAAGTGTCGCCTTTTTTTTAATCCTGCCCCTCTCCAATTTTCAAATTCCTGAGCTTTTAATCCGCCCGGGATTGTCTGATCCTGGCCCGCTTTGTTTTTGCCCGCCTGAAACGACGAAAACGCAAAAACACCATCAGTGCATTCAAGTAAGGAAACGTGAACAGCACAATCAAAACGGGATACAGCAGCCGAAGCAGTGACGTATGAATAATAACTTCACCCCTGGCCTGCACAACCATTCCTTCACCAAATACCGGCACTGCCGTTAATTGATAAGTCCTGTCTTTTCCGGCCAGAAAGCCCTGGGCGGCTTTTATGTACCCGAATGCCATTCCGGTGATGGACGGATCAGGTGCTCCACCACGTATGACTACATCAAATCGATCAATCTTTATGATTCTAAACAAAGCTCTTAAAAATCTTGCGGCGAGTCTGATCAGTTTGCCGAGAATTTTTTTTTCGCGAAGAAAAAACCTGGCCTCACTTTCACGCCAGCGGTTGATAAGGGAAACACCATCGTCCTTTTTACCTTCATCCGGTTTAGGCCCATCACATCTATGCTCAGTTTTCTGTCCGTCATATATGGTATCGGGTACAGAGTAAGCGGCTTGAGAAGAAGATTTATATGGCTCTGCAGATGGAGTGGAGCGTCGGTCAGAGGATTCCATTCCTCCATAATCCTTGTCGGAGGCAGTTATGTCCCGATGATCAGCTGACGGCAGGGGCTCAGAAGCATTTTCTCCCCAAGACGGTCCATCAGTGCTTTCAGGGGCATTCAAAATCTCATCGGAGCCGCTATCATCGATTGTTTCTGTTGCGGCGCTCTGATCTTCTCTCTGGTCAGTCGAAACGGATTCGCTGTTTGCAGGCGGCGATTCCCCGCCTTCCGTTACACGCGATTGACCTTCCGATACCTCTCTGCCTGTTTCGCCATTTTCCGTGGCTTTTTTTCCCCCCGTTCCCCGATTATTCTGATTGCTGCCGCCCAGTTTTCGTCCGAAAATCCGAAATTCGGCTGCCCCCAGGCGAGTATCGTACACTACTCTAATAACTCTGGGAGACAACCAGCTGATTTCAACCGCACCTGACATGTTTTCATGAGTGCGCCCCGATGCTGAGAAGCGAAAGGGAAATAGGAGCAAAATAAGGACAAGAAGGATTACGACAGCAATAAGGCTAAGAAATGTATAAAGAAGTATTGTCAGAAAGAGTCCCACTGTTTAACCCGGCCTCAGGATGGAATGGATATTATCGGTCCATCTTCTGTGATTATCTGATCGACTGCAATGTCATGGTAATCGAAGGGGAGAGGATCGGAGCTGATCTGACATTCATACGCAAGCCCTATCAAAGGCACTCTTCCCTTTAACTCTTCGAGAAAGGAATCATAGTAGCCTTTCCCTCTTCCAAGTCGTGCACCATATCGATCAAAAGACACCCCCGGACATACGACCAGATCTATATCGCTTTTAAGAAAGTTTTTCCTGATTGTCTCATGTGGCTCCTCGATGCCATATTTCCCTGTCACCAGATCTTTTTTCATGTCGCTAATCTCTGCAACCCCCAGCCTGCATACCCCATCGTAGCAATACGGCACAATGACCCTCTTTCCCGCCGTCAGCATCTGCTCGATACAATTACGGGTGTATACTTCATCATCTGTGGCGAGGTATATCATCACCGATCGTGCGTTCCTGAAAGCTTCATCCTGAGTCAACCGGTGGCCGATTCGGATAGATTTCTCTGCGCGCTCCTCTGATGAGAGCGACTTTCTCAATGCAATAAAGTGATTCCTCAATTCTGCTTTACGCTGTCCGGTATTCTGTGGCATAGCGTCGGCTGATGCGACAATCGACTGAGATGCACCATTGATCTCACGCCTGATTTCATCCCCATACCCTCGGATTTTGGAGACGAACCGTGCGGCCTCCCGTATAAAGGTCGGCAACTCCTTAGATCCGAAAAAAAGCAACACCAGCACCAACACCAGCATCATCTCCGAAATACCCAGACCGGTTATCATGCTTTCTTTCGCTCCTGAGCAAAAAAGGATACAATTATGCTAATCCCGTACAAGACTAACAGTGGTAGCGCCAGAAATATCTGAGAAATAATATCGGGTGGCGTCAGCAGTGCTGCAAGTATAAATACGATGACCAAGGCATATTTGAATTTTTTCCACAGCAATCCAGGGGTCAAAAAACCCAGTTTGGTAAAAACAAAAGAGATAATCGGTAACTCGAAGACAACTCCGAATGCAAGAGAGAGCTTGATCAGAAAACTCAGGTACTCATTTGTTCTAAAGAAAGGCTCCATACGCCCGGCGGCGAATTGCGAAAGAAACCTTAGTACATGCGGAATCATGACATAGCTTAATGCGACCCCGCCCAGAAAAAAGAGTGTCGAGAAGAAAGCTGCGGGTAAAATAGTTTTCTTCTCATGCTTATGCAGTCCCGGAGCGATAAAGCGCCAGACCTGATAAAAGATAACCGGAGCGGATAGCAGTATGCCTCCAAATAAGGCAATTTTTATACTGAGCACAACCGCCTCGGCAGGTGCGGTGAAGATAAGCTGCGGTTTTGGCTCCGCATAGCGGAGAGGATAAATCATCACCAGATCAAAAATATACCGCCAGTAAATACCGCATGGTATGGCACAGATTGCAACAGAGGCTATGCTTTTGATCACTCGCCATCGAAGCTCTTCAAGATGGTCGAGAAATGACATCTCTTCATGAATTGTAGACATGCGTGTAATTACTGCTGCCGGTTATCGCTTTTCGAATCCTCGATTTTCTGGTTATTATCCTTCAACCGGGTGTTTTCATCTTCCTGCGTAGCTTTTTTGAACTCCTTGATTCCAGACCCGAGCCCTTTAGCCAATTCAGGAATTTTCTTTGCGCCAAAAAGAATAATCACAATCACCAAAATCAGTATCAATTCCTGCCCGCCGGGAAATCCCATACGTTACCTCTTTTCAGATTAAAAACTCGGCTATGAAAGCACCTGCTGCAATAAAATATATTACTTGCTCTGCAGGTAAATTATCTGTTCACTGAATTGTGCGATTCAGAGTGGATGATTCGCGCAGTTCAGATACCATGCTTTTCTCGCTATTTCACTGATAATTAAAGGATTTTACATTTGACATCTTCTTCTGACAACTTACTCTTCGGTGTTCATCCCATAAAAGAACGTCTGAATTCAAATCCCCAAAGCATCGAACGAATCTATCTCGATGCAAATAGACGTTCTCAACAAAACTTCGAGATATTAAAAATCAGCCGAAAGAAAAAAATTCCGACTCAACACATCCCAGAAAACAAACTAAACCAACTTGCCCGCACATCAAAACATCAAGGTATCGTTGCCATAACCAGCGTAAAAAACTACGTTACCGAAACGGAGGTATATAAACGCGTTGAATCCTCCGCAAACCCACTGCTTTTAGTTGCAGCATCGATAGAAGATCCGCAAAATCTGGGAGCAATCATTCGATCCTCCGTTGCATTTGGAATCACGGCACTTCTTCTGGAGAGGCGAAACACGGTGCCGCTCAACGCAACCGTCTCTAAAGCATCTGCGGGAATGCTCGAACATATTACGGTATGTAAGCCATATAATTTGGAAGGAATGATTGTCGCATTCAAAGAAAAAGGCTTTGCAGTTGTGGGAGCATCAGAGGCGGCTCAAGCGCCTTTGTATGATGTTGACCTTCGTGGTCCGACAATCCTGATCATGGGAGGAGAGCACAGGGGCATTCCCGCCTATTTGCAAAAGTCATGCTCGACATTGGTCTCTATACCGATGGCAGGGAAGGTTCAGTCCCTCAATGTAAGCGCTGCCGCAAGTATCTTCCTGTATGAGACCTCACGACAGCGTGGTTTCGCTTTCAAAGACTAAAACCGGGTATAGACGTAACCGG
>CAYQOU010000007.1:68035-90317 GCA_964419255.1 uncultured Fibrobacterota bacterium
TCACGACAGCGTGGTTTCGCTTTCAAAGACTAAAACCGGGTATAGACGTAACCGGTTTTAAGCTTTCGGAGTCACAGTTTGCTCAGTATAAAGCATACAGCAAAAAATCCCACAGCGTGTTTCCCCGTTGTCTCCCGTCGTCCCGTTGAAGCAAAACGGGCGAGCGGGAGGACTTGTGTCGGACAAGAGATTTAATATGAATTATTTATCGAAGCCGAAGAAATTATCCATTTTCTTCATGACATCGTCACCTGTGACAAAGGAATCATCCTGATCATCCGAGGACCTGGCTTTTTCAGAAGCATTCTGTTCAGCCTCATCTTCTGAAAGAAAATCGGCTGATTCCATTTCAAAGGTAGCCCGTTTCGGATCGTTTGTCATCTCCTCATCCTGTTCTTCTTCACCGAAGAACAGCGCTTCATCATCAGAGTAAGCTCCCTCTGCATCCCCTAAATCCTGCTTATCGGTGCCGTCTTCTAAACCATTAAATGGTTGTTCTATACCATCGTCTGTATCAGACGGTGTTTTAGAAAACATATCCTGTGAATACAGCTGAGTATTTGCCACCTCAAATGCATCTTCTTCTTCCGATTCATCCCTGGCGATTATGTCGGAATCCGACATCTGATTGTCCGGTTGCCCAAGATTAATTTTCTCCACAGATTCCTGGGTATCATCTTCAGAGTCATCATCTCCAGAAATTACTTTATTAAACTCCTCCTGCCAGGAAGGCTCTTCCTGCCCCTCTATATCTCCGAGGAACAGGTCCTCATCATCCTGCTGATCCTCTTCATCGATTCTTTTGAATGCAGCTTCAACTTCTTCCGATGGATTCGGATGCTGCACCTGAGAAGCTTCATCGTTGGCAGCTGCTTGCTGAAAGGTGATCTCTTCTGAAACTTCCTCCGATATAAAATCTTCCGAAATGGCCTCCCCTTGTGTCTCTTTCTCAGCGGCCTCTTCGAGGGAAAACTCGTCCGGTTCCACTTGATCTGAAGCAAACTGCTCGGGTGCAACCTCTTCGGAAATCTGACTATCGGCGGCAGCAGTATCCTCAATCGTAAATTCCTCAGCTGGGCGTTGCTCATCGACCTGTTCTTCCTGCTCTGAAGCCTGCACTGATATCTCTGCAACGTCCTCAATATCCTCAGATATATCGTAGCTGGTGTCTGCCACCTGCTCCTCGTCCATACCAATGGCAGATTGTGCCTGTGGCTGACCGGTCGGCTCTTTAACGACTGATTCAGCCAAAGCTGATGCCGACTCTTGCTGTTTGACATCCTGCCCCGGCTGGGGTGCATAGTTATCGGCAGCAGCGATACCCGGCTGCTTTAAAAGAGCATACCGATACTCAAGAAAACTTTCGATGTATTTAATAAAAAAGGCATCGACAACAGCCATATTCGTGCGCAGTTCCCGATTAATCTCTTCCAACTTCGGCAACACGGTGTCTCGAAATACACCTTGCCTGCTCTTATCGACTGAAACAGAGGCAAAGGCATGCTCAACCACGCTGCAGAGCTGTTCGATCGAAGAGATCGCTTCGTTACGTTGTTCTTGTTTCTTCTTTTCGTTTCTTGCCTTGCTGACGGTAATACCGATCCAGATGGCAGCCGTTACAACCACACCGATAATAAAGCCAATAAACAGGAGATAGCTTTCCATATCTCATCCTTTCATGGAAAAAACAGGATCACCCAATGGCAATCTTAGCTTTAGCCTACTTATTAAAATATGTTATTTTCAAGGACTTAAGCACTTATATGATACAAATCTGGTCTATTACACAAAAAAAGGTGTATTTTTTTTAAAATGTACACTGCCAACCAGCAGCACCTTTTCAGATAAATGATAGTATTTTAACAGCATTTTGTGTGCATTTTTTCGGAAAAACGCACACACCCAAACGTTTTCGCCGTCTGCAGGTGGTCTACCGGCCGGATGCCGTCAGATCGTATATAGTTCGATACCTGTTGACGGAACTTTCCCAGCTAAATCTGTGCAGAGAATCCATTCCGTTTCGTATAATTGTCGCGTATCGAACCTGATCATGGTACACCGACAACGCAGTTTCCAGCGCCTGGCTTGCAGCATCTACCATTCTGTTGTAGATCGGAACTTCATCCCGTCTTTCCACCGAAAGAGACAGTATGGTGCGCCACTGCTCGGAGGCGTTTTCGTCAAATGTTTCCTCCCGGTATAGAATACCGTTCGGTTTTGCGTCTGTCGCTTCCCTGGACGCGAAATGTCCATAAAAAGCAGGCAATTGTATCTTGATTACCGAATTTACCTGGCTGATCAAACCTCCAGTCGCCCTGGCGATGACAGGAGTTCCATGCAAAAACCCCTCCGTAGCGGCCCCAAACGGCTCATAAAACGATGGCATGATCAGAAATGATGCCCCACTCAAGCATTCGTGATAGATTTTCTCATCCACTCGATATGGCCAAATAGTTATATCTCCGCTACATTCGACACACATATTCTTGAAAAAAGATAACTGATGCTCATTTCCGTTTCGTGGATTACTCGGGGTAAATACCAGTTTTGCACTCCCGGGTGATAGTCGTCGAAAAGCCCTGAAAATAACATCGAAGCCCTTTTGCGCCAAATCGAGTCTCCCGCTCATAAAAAACACCGGCACCTGGCCCCGTCCACGCCTAAAAGTTATTGAACCATATACCGGATTACCAGGGGGAGACAGAAGATATTTTTCGAGCTTTCTGCGTTTTTGCTTTTTGTCCTTCAGTATTGCAGCCATCTCATGCTCTGCGGAATTGGTGGTTTTGCTGGTTCGCAGCCGCATTGTCTTTCCAAACAGGCCATTTTCGATCCCAATCGGCGGATTTTGTCCGAATCCGTTTTGAAGATGTGGAGTAAATAGTTGGCACTGAATCGGATCGTTGCGAAGCTCACAGGCAAAAGCTGTGCTCACTGTGGTTAAGGGACTGTCAAGGAAAGGAAGCGATGATTGAAGTACTGTCTGACCTAATGGCTTTATTCCCAGAAAATGTTCCGCAAGCTGCTCAGGCAAATGGCTGTCGAATGAATTATGCAGAGTCAGTACTGTATTTGCATGCTTAAACATGCCGGAAAAGAGTGCCTTTTTTGAGCTGATCGCCACTAATGCCGTTTCCCAATCATTTGCATGTAAAATAAGATTATCGGTCATGCCGATTTTCTGTAGCACCGAAGGCAGTACAGCAGCATAGACCAAAGCATCAATAAGCAGCTGTTGATTATCGGCATAGTCATACGGATCATTTTGCGCCTGAAAGAAACCCTCTACCCCGATAAAAAAGGTGACAACTGACGGCGAATTGTCTTTATAGAGGTAAACATTGTATTCGGTCTCACCGATGTTCACCGAAAGATTATGGAATTCGGGTATTATTTGTCCCCTGTCCAATGCCTCTTTAACTGCTTTTTGGTTGGGATAGAATGGAGAGACGATACACAGCTGCTCCCCCTTCAGAGCAAGCTGCTCTGGCAAGTACCGTGCCACTGCCGCCAATCCGCCACATGCAGCATACTTGTTTTCGAAAGATAAAAAAATGACCTTTCGTTTTGTGGTGTCAAATTTGTTTCGAGCAGCAACCAGCATCTCCCGTTCATGCTCATCGAACACGAGATGAAGCGGCGCCCGCATTGGCACCCAACTGTTTGTTTTGGTAGTGAATATATGCTGAATTTCTTCATCGAGCATCGTTTTTCCGCTTTCCTTGCGCCGGAACCAGACTCCATATCAGGCCTATCGATGCGGGTATGATAAGGTTGAGCATCAATATCAATATCGAGGTGTTAAGAGCCAGTCCGGTTATGTTTGTCATTTCGCCGGCAAAATAGAACTGTTGAATAAACAATTGAAAAGAATACTCTCGTATTCCCATGTTGGCCATAAAAAAGGGCATTAAAGTCAAAAAAGCATAGGCCTGCCCCGCAGCCAGTATCCCTTCTATGTAGCCTACATCGCCAAACATCCTGAAAATAACAACAGTTTGGGCAATCAGTGCTACGTGGGCTCCCAAGGTGCATGCACCGACTTTCTTTCCCGTAGAAGAAAACAGACGCGGAGAAAGATCTTTAATTTGTGGCCCGTACCGTTTTAGAAATTTACTGAACAGTGTACCGCGTGCTACAAGAATCAGGACGATCAACGAAATAACGGCGGCAATAGCCAAAAGAACACCGAATTGAGCATGTGGGAGACGTTTGAAAAAGACCGCCTGCATCAATACGCAACCGAATGCAAATAAAAAAACCGCCGCAATGGTAAAAAGCTTGTCGACCACAACGGGTAAAAAGGTACTTGCCCTGTCCTTTTTTGAAATTTCTAAACCGCGGAACAGCTCTCCAAGTCGTCCGGGCGTAATAAAGGCCAGTAACAAACCAAATAAAAATGTTTTTGCAGCCACTCGACTGGATACCTCAAAGCCCTCATACACAAGAAGCAATTTCCAGCGGGCAATGTGTAATATAATCGCCGCAGCGCCCAAAACAGATGCTACGGCGAAGGGAAACAGTTTAAAATCGGTCCATAGACGGGAAAGCTGACCAAGGTTGAGTTTACGGTTGGCCAGGTACACAAACGCAAGCGTAAGGATGATTTTCGCCACATTGATAAAATGCCTACCGGCTACT
Organism: uncultured Fibrobacterota bacterium; assembly: GCA_964419255.1. Taxonomy (GTDB): domain Bacteria; phylum Fibrobacterota; class Chitinivibrionia; order Chitinivibrionales; family CAYFVL01; genus CAZPHU01. Next base: position 72,677 of record CAYQOU010000007.1, read on the forward strand.
ACCCGCCAAATCCGCTCTCCACCAGCCGCACTCTGTCGATTTATCCGCTTAATTAGATCCATTGTTTTTTTCGTAGACCAGGGCTGGTTACAGAAGCCGCTTTCTTTTAAGCTCCAAATTCGATTAGTGTTGATCCAGTCTTTCGTATAAAATACACTGCGCCCACCCCACGGCTCAAAAGCGATCGCGATACGAGTATTTTTCAGAGCATATTCAGCGGATCAATAATGATGATCATTTTTACCTTAGCCGGCAAACGGGAATATTCTTTTTGCACTTTTCGGCATATCTTCTGAATGGACTGCACGGACGAGGAGCGAAGAAGCATCGAATACCGGTGAGCGTTTCTCAGCCGAGCCAGAGGAGCAGGAGACGGCCCCAGCAACTCAACCTTCCTGCCCCCATCCACTTTGATCATCTGGGCTATGGATTCGCTAAACCTAACCGCATCATTTAGTTTTTCTGCTTCGATCAGGATACGGGCAAGACGGCCAAAAGGAGGATACCGCAAGGTTTTTCTGGTTTGAATCTCCAGGTGAAAAAAGCCTGTATAATCGTGCGTCTGAGAGTAAACGATGCAGGAATCCTCCGGCTGATAGGTCTGTATGACAACTTCCCCGGAATTATCGAGTCGACCGGCACGGCCCGCCACCTGCGCAAGAAGCTGAAAGGTTCGTTCCGAGGAACGGAAGTCGGGAATATGCAGCCCGATGTCTGCCTGAAGCACACCAACAAGTTTTACATTAGGGAAATCGAGCCCTTTTGCAACCATTTGTGTACCCAGAAGAATATCAGCCTCTTCCCTTTCGAAAGAAGATAACAGCTTCACATGAGCACCTTTGCGCCGGGTGGTGTCCTGATCCATTCGCAGGATACGAGCCATAGGGAAAACCTCCTTGAGCATCTCCTCAGCCTTCTGGATGCCGGTGCCCTGATATTTAATTTGCTCGCCTTTACATTTCGGACATACATCCGGCGCCTGCCGGCTAAAGCCGCACTGATGACACTTCAGAGTTGTTCCGGTTTTGTGATAGGTCAACTTGACCGAACAATCGGGACATTCATAGGTGTGTGAGCATCGTTTGCACATCAGCGACACCGAAAAGCCACGTCTGTTTAGAAGAAGTATCACCTGACGTTTCTGCAAAACCGTATCTGCGATGCGATCCCGAAGGTATCGTGAAAGAAATGTCCAGTTGTTGTCGCGGTGCTCCTTATTCATGTCGATTATCTTCACATGCGGTAAGATGGCGTTTCCAAAGCGATTCTGAAGCCGTATAAGCTCGTATTTGCCGGATTGCGCGTTGAAGTATGTTTCAAAGCTTGGAGTCGCGCTGCCCAGTACCACAACCGCGTTTTGAAACTGACCACGCATCACCGCCGTATCACGAGCATGATAGCGCGGCTCCAGGTCCTCCTGCTTATAACTGCTGTCATGCTCCTCATCGACAATAATTAATCCGATGTTGTTCATCGGTGCCATTATGGCACTTCTTACCCCAATAACAACTCTCTTCTTACCGGAGACGATCTCCTCTACACTGTCACGCCGCTCTCCATCCGACATCCTACTGTGAATAACCGCAATAACATCCCCCATCGCATCACGAAATCGTTGAATGGTTTGCGGCGTCAAGGAGATTTCGGGCACCAATATGATAACGCCCTTTTGCTGTTTGAGCGCCTTCTGAGCAAGCTCTATATACACGTGCGTTTTACCACTGCCTGTGATACCGTGAAGCAGAAAAGGTTTTGACTGTGTTCCGAAATGTCTGCTGATTCGCTCAACCGCCCATCTTTGCTCTTTCGTCAAAGTAATCTTATGTCCGCCCCTCTCCTGCATAAGCTCGTCGGCTTTCCGGATCACCTGTCTATGTTCTTTTTCCAGCACTTTTGCATCCACCAGCGCCGAAATCATATGAGTACTTACCCCCCAGTCCTCAAGCAATTCATTGCGAGTGAGGCTTTTTCCTGACATTTCTTTCAGTTTTTCGGCGGTCTGAGTCTGTTTTTTGGTCAAGCCCTGGGGAAGGCTTCCGCAAACACGGTACCTGGTGATCAATTTCGCCTTCTTTTCAACCAGCCGTTTCCGAATAAGCGGTTTAAACACCTTCCCTATCGGACACTGGTAATAGGCTGCAATCCATTCATACAGCCGTATGAGTGAGGAGTTAGTGTCTGCCCAGCTGTTGCTTTTTATCTCAAGAATCGGCTTTAGCTCACTGAATTCAGATTTTTCAACTATCCTGAATACCACTCCCCACAATTCCCGGGAACGCAGCTGCACCTTAACAGGTGTACCCGGTTGTAACGCTTGTTGGAAGGAATCGGGTATCGAGTAGTCGTAGAGACCTGGTATTGAAATGGGAAATGCTATTTGTGCAACCATATGTATCACAAGCGGAATAAATGACTTGACCGTGCGTTTGATATGCTGATACAATCAATAGTGAACGCAAATGCGGTCTTTCAGATTTCAAACAAAGTCAAAGGAAAAAACAGTGAAAATATCTCTCACACGGGCGACTCCCGGGATGAAACTCAGCCAGGATGTTATCCAATCCGGCACTCTCATTCTCAGAGCTCCTGTTACCCTCACATCTGAACTCATCAATATACTCAATAAACACGGCGTTCAGGAAATAAGCATCGATCAACCAGCCACGGATTCCCCCCTCTCATCGTCATCACCACTAATAGCAGTATCAATCTCGGAAGATGAGTATCGAGCAGACATTTTGATTAAACCAACACATCCGGAGGGTAAGCAGCTGACCAAAGAAGATCTTTACGGGAGTCTCAGACAACATAACGTCTGCTCCGGCATTCACGATGATAAATTGCGGATGCTGGTTGAAAGATGGAATCATTCACCCGCAGAATACAGTGTCCACGGAGTCGCAACAGGTTCTCCACCGGCCAAACTTTCCCTTAATCATATAGAAGTTGTGGTTTCACATATTAGTCGCAAAGAACACCTGCAAAAAGCCCAAAGATGCACCAGAGCCTGGGAACTAAAGAATGCCGGGATTCCATTTCAGCGGGTAAAAGCCGGTCAGGCAATTGCACATATAAAAAAGGGTCTTACAGAAACCCAAGGAATGACTGTTACCGGCAAAAAAATCAAACCGGATCTGGATGCACTCCACAGGAAAGTGAATTTCGACGATGAATCGATTTCTTTTATCGAAGACACGGGCTGCTGGCAAAGCTTGAAGGAGGGGGTTGCGTATTTTATCGACAATCAACTGGGTGTATTACCTGTTAGCTTTGACGGAAATGTTGATCTTTTTGTAGCACCGGATCGGCTGACGGCGGAAGTAGTTATTCACCCAGCTTTGGAAGGCGGTAAAACCCCTTCTGAAGATTCGATCTTAAACCAACTCAGAGAACAGGGAATCACATTCGGAATAAGGAAAGATGTTCTTAGTGAACTGAGCCGAAAACTTGGCCAAGGCATAACTCCCGAAAAACCGATCATTGTGGTCGAAGGCAAACCACCGGTAGATGGTGAAAATGGTAGTGTTACATTCTTTTTTAATACCGAAACGTCACTGAAGCCACAGCAAAATCCTGACGGAACGGTTGATTACAAGAATGTCAATCTCATTCACAGGGTCAGCGCAGGGGACAAACTGGCCGGCTTAACACCTCCTACCCGAGGGAATTCAGGACGTGACATATATGGAAAGGAATTAGCGGCAAAGGATGGTATTCCCGCTACACTGCCTGCCGGACCAAACACCAGGGTATCTGACGAAGAAGAGAATGTGCTCATCGCAACGGTAGACGGTAACGTCAAGTTTAATGGAACGACAATAGAGGTTAGTGAAGGATTTGTGGTAAAAGAAGATGTAGATTTCGGCACCGGCAATGTTTCCTATGCGAAATCGGTCATGGTGGGTGGTGATGTAAAATCCGGTTTTTCTGTAGAATGCGGGGGCGATCTTCAAGTTGGCGGAACAATCGAAGATGCTCACGTAAAAACAGGCGGCCATGTATTATGCAAATACGGCTTCATCGGCCAGGGAAAAGGAATCATCGAAGCACATGGAGATGTGAATCTGGGGTTTCTGAAAAATCAAACGATTCGGTGCCGCGGCCGAGTGAATATAGCACGAGAAGCTCTAAATGGGAACATCTTTGCCCGAAAATCGATCATCGTTGGAGGCAATCATCTGAGCGTTGCCGGAGGCCTTCTTATGGCCCGTGATCTGATACGCGTTCGTACGGCAGGGAATACAAGTGGAATTAGAACGATCCTCGAGGTTGGCACCGATTTTACTCTCATAGAAGAGCTTCAGAAAACAGAAAGCAAAATAAGCGAAATACAGGAGATTATTGCAAAGCTTGAGAAAACGAGCCAACAATATATCCGTCTGGAAAAGACAAGAAAACTACCTCAGAAAGAACTGGCTATATACGAAAAAATCAAGGTTACGCTTGTCAAATATGAAAAAGAGATTACTTCACTTGAAAAAAGAAAAGAGCTGATTACCAGAAAGATTTATAACTATTCTGATGCATGTGTTAGAATAGACCATTCGGCCCTGCCGGGGACGATCATAAAAATCGGCGAAAGGCAGCATATAGTACGTGAAGAGGTTATTGGTCCAAAAGTGGCCCGTTTTGTGCGTCACGAAATAAGAATAGCGTAAGTACAAATGTTATCAATAAGCATCCAGGATCTATACGAAGGGTTTTTAAAGGGTGTTGTCCTTTTATTAAACCTGCGGAATGGTTTTTAGGCCGACACCACCTGCTACTTCGAGTCAAACGGGAATATCCGCCGTTTTTTAAATTGCTCTTTGTGACTCTTTGATGCCTCTGAGAGTTTCTTCTTCTCTTCCCTTGTCAGACTGTCCATTCCTTTTTCAGAAATTTTTTTCAAAATCGGATCAATGACCTCTTCGAAGTGCCGTTCCTTAGAGGCACGACTTTCGGCCCGATTCCTCATCTCCCGTTCATATTTTTTCTCGTTGTGCTCTTCCCACCAGCGCATCACTGGTTCATACGATTTCAAATAGATCAGTGCGACGACGATACCTCCCAGATGCGTCAGATGTGCGATTCCTCCAAGGCTTTGCATGGATCCAATGATCGAAATCGCACCGATTATTATCACTGCTATTCTCACCGGCACAGGAAAAATAAAGAACATCAACACCTGCCGATTGGGAAAATAGTAGGCATACACGGTGAGAATGGCCAAGACAGCTCCCGATGCACCAATGATGGGTACATTCCAGGTAAAGAAACTCAGCAACCCTGCACCAATGCCTCCTATGAAGTAGAATGTAACAAATCGTCTGGTTCCCCACATCTGCTCCAACTCTACCCCAAACATCCAGAGTGCAAGCATATTAAACAGGATATGCCACGGCCCCATGCCGTGCAGAAACAAATAGGTCACCAAACGCCAAATCTGTCCATGGGCAAAAACCTGTCTCGGTACAAGGGCGCCATATGCTATGAGAATACCAGTGCCCTGGGTAAGCACCTGCAGGACAAAAACGCCTATCGTTGCAATCAGAATGGCTTTGAGCCCCGGTGGTACTCCTGTCGTGCGATTTGCCATCATAGAGGGGTACTCCCCGCTGCAGGAGTTAGTTTTTTGAGTATACGACTACGAATTGCCTCGGGTACAAAGTGGCTTATGTCGCCACCAAGACCGGCGATTTGCTTTACCATGGAAGAGCTCAGGTAAGTATACTCCGAGCTTGGCATCAGAAAAACCGTCTCCGCCTTTTCATTCATATTCCTGTTTGTAAATGCCATCTGGAACTCATATTCAAAATCCGAAAGTGCCCTGAGTCCGCGAATAAGTACTGATGCTTTATACTCCCGCAGGCAGTTAACGATTAGCCCGTCATAGCGAATAACTTCGATATTGGGCATATCACGAAGAGATTGCCTGACCATCTCGACTCGCTCATCTGCGGAAAAAATTCTATTCTTACCCCTGTTGTTTGCAACCACGGCTATGACTTTGCGGAAAATCCTTGATGCCCTGATCGCAATATCTATGTGCCCGAAGGTAGGAGGATCAAAAGTGCCCGGATACAGAGCGGTTGGCATGCTATCTACACCTCTGAGAGTTAAATGATTCGCGTTTGCTGTTTTTTTTCTGCAGCGGAAAAACTACCCGCAGAATAGTAATATAGTATATCAGGCTGAATGTTTCACGTATTCTACCACTGTACGACCGTACCTGCGACATGAGACTGTGATGGCGGCATTCTCAGCAACCTCAAACGCAATCCCCCGGTCATGCTGATAGAGTAAAATACCATCGGGATTAACCAAACGCATAAGGTTGTTTACCAGGGCATTTAAGGAGGAATCAAAATAAGGAGGATCGAAGAAAAGAATATCGTAAGACGTTGAGGTATTCTTTATGTATTGACGAAGGTCCTGCGATATGACCCGGGCATTATCCTGTACGGAGAAAATGTGCAGGTGCTCTCTTATACAACGCACGAGGTTTCGGTCCTTTTCTACAAAATGGACCATTTTGGCACCCCGACTGATCAATTCGAAACCAAAAGCACCGCTTCCGGCACAAAAATCCGCGGCAAGAGCGCCGGGAATGTGCTGCCCGATACTGTCTACAACCGACTGCCTGACTCGTTCCAGTGTTGGCCGAAAAGACACCCGTGAGGATTTAACTGTAATAACTCTCCGTCCCAAAGTCCCCGATTTAATGCGTAATTTCATCGCGTGTTCAGTCGAGAGTCGTTATGAAAAGCTGGCCGTTGATGTTGAGCTGATCTTTACTGACGGCATTAAGCTCAAACCGTTCAATAGCGCACGGTATTCTGGAATCATACAGCTGAGCTATGAAACGAACGAACTGCTCGTAGGAGCCATGTGCGGAGAAAGTAAAGCGATGACGACGCGATTTGCCCACGGCTTCCACTGTCTGAGCCTGTATATCGTCCTGAAAACGCAATCCATTTTCTTTGCCAAGGCGGGCGATCTCCTTAACCTTGAAGGCAACGTCATCTCTGGATGGCAGCTGTTGGGGACTTATAATAAATGGTGCTGCTAAATCAAGGCCGAATTGCTTTGATCCGGAAAGCGTAAACTGGTAACTGTCATCCTTGGGACGAATCACCGTATAAGGTTTGGGAAGAAGTTCGGTGCCTTTCTGAATGAATCCTTTGAACATTCCCGCAACCAGTGTACGGGAATCGCTAATACCGGACCCCTGAAGAGTTTCAAAGTCTTTTGCCACAAATCGTTTGAATCCAATACCTTGAGGTACTACATCGGTTAGGAATTCACACACGTTTTTGGCAAAATGAATCTCGTAGTTGATTTTATCCTCGAATGACAACTCGTCATACGACAGACTAAGATGTCCGCTGGTATGGTTGAGTTTTTCTTGCGGCTCCATTTCACGTACCACCTCCTCCACGACTCTCTTTTGAGAGAAAGTTGATGGAGCGTGTTTGCTTTCGGTCACCATCCGAGGCTTTGGCTGACTGCCGCTGTTTACATAGTTTATCCCGACCAGAATCCCCCCGCCAATCACCGCGATAACTGCTACAATCCCCAAAGCCATCATCACCCGGGGCATTATGGAAGGCGAACGTGTCGCTTTCCTGACGTTAGTTTTGAGTAGATTTATTCTGACCATATTCTAATCGTTCCCACGCAAAGTTAGGCCAACTGCAACGGCTAATTGAGGGGCATATTTTCTCAGGCTCTCATCATCCATTCCAGCACTGCATTGAATATTGCGAAAGGGGTAAAGCAATTCAGCATGCGGAAAATAAGCACTAACGGCCTGGGTGTAATCATCAAAAGAAAAAAGCGTGCCCGTAGTAAACACCGGTACCTCGATTGACCGGATTGCATGCGCTTTTAGCATTCTGCTCACCGTATCTTGAAGAGCTTCGCCATAGCGTTGCGGTGGGATTGTACCGTCCTGATAGTAAATCATATCAACATCAAAAAACTTACCCTTTTTTGTGAGAATCAGGCGCGTTTTTTCTTCATCACCATAAATAAGAAGTGCTGGTGCTTGCAACTGCTGCGGATAATTAACTTCGAAAACATTTATAAGTGCAAATAAGTCCAGATCGATAACCAGCGGTGTAATTTTTGTTTCTTTTAGAAGAGTAACCAGTCGTTTAACTGAGCTGTCTTTGTAGCCGGCTACCAGGTATCGTCTCTTCTGAGCAGCGTCTTCAAGTTTTTCGTAATCAAAGACATACTCATCGATTGAGCCAATAATGTGCTGACTGAGTTCCCAACCAAGAGCATCCTCAACATCCTCTTCTTCATCATCGATGGCAATTACTTTTATGACAGCAAAATCTCCCGGCAGTGAGCATACGGACAGACTTCCCTTCAGACCTGCCTCCTCGGCAAGTTCTTTGAAGTTTTCCTCGACCGAATACCAGTAGTCCGACGATGCGGTTGTGAGCAGTTGTATACTGACGTTTGTGACCAGATTATCTCCAGGCACGCTCTGTGCACATGCGATATAGCGTCCGTTGATATCCAGGCCGGTGATGCTTTGCTTTTTTCGAGCCATTGCGGATTTTTTCGCCCTTGAAGGAGACTGAGTAAATACAGAAATATGTGTCTTTTATCTTGTTAAAAGCAAATAATATTGCGGTTTTTTTCGACCGTTACCGGTCCGATGCCCTTCACCGCGGTCAGATCGTCCGGTTTGGCAAACTTTTTGTGCCCTTCCCTGTAGGCAATGATCCTTTTGGCGATTACGGGCCCGACGCCTGATAATGCCTGCAACTGCGTAGCATCCGCGGTATTTACATTTATGCAGCTTGCCTGCCGGTCGACATTTAATGTTTTGTCTTCGGTTTTCTTCGGTGACCCGATGGCTTGAGTGCTGTCACATCGGTTTATCGAACTCTGGTTTGATAAACTATCTGGATATACTGCGGATTTTTCAGTGTTACCGGTCTCGAGTATTTCGATTTCAGTAGAGGAAGTATTGCGGGGAAAAAAAGCGAGGGTCCAAAGAACTGCGGCAGATACCCAAAGTCCTATCCACCCTTTTCGAATCATTATTTGACCGGCTCCTTCTTCATGATTTCCAGAAAAGCACTGACAATATCGGGATCAAATTGTTTTCCCTTCTCTTTTATTAATATATCGTACGCGGTTGTCAGCGGCATAGATTTTCTGTATGGCCTGTTGGATGTCATCGCTTCAAACGCATCTGCCACGGATAAGATTCTTGCCCCAAACGGGATAGCTTCTCCGGCAATACCATCGGGGTATCCCTTACCATCATAAAACTCATGATGGTGCCTGATCATCGGTACAAGAGACTTGAGGAAAGGCACATTTGAAATAATACGAGCACCCAGATCCGGATGTTTTTTTATCTCTTCGAACTCTTCCAGACTCAAGCGCCCCGGTTTATTTAAAATAGATTCTGCCACGCCGATTTTGCCGATATCATGAAGAAGACCAGCATATTTTATCTGTTCCATTTCTTTGGAAGTCAACCCAATGTGTTTGGCCAAAATGACCGTGTACTTCATCACGTTCTCGGAATGACCATGCGTGTACTGATCCTTTGCCTCCACGGCCAGGGCAAAACCTCGCACCGTTTTAAGATAATTGTCGCGGATGTTATAGTACAGGCGGGTGTTCTCGATAGAAATGCTTGCCTGGGAGGCAAGAACATTGATTATTTCAAAATCGACACTGCTAAAGGGTTTTCTGCCGCTTGTCCTTACCAGATTCAAAACACCCAGCGTCCTTTTTGGAGTCTGCAGGGGAAAAACCAGAAGACTTTCTATCCCGCTTGGCAGTGGTACAAGGCCCGCGGCCAACCCGTTTACATTTCGATCGATCGCAACCGGCTCGTGATTTTCTATGGCCCACTCGGCAGCACGGGAAAAAGCGTTTTGCTTCCAGAATCGATCAGGATAGTTTTGGCTGCTTATGGCCACATTCAGTTGATTCCCATAATCACACAGCATCACCGAACCTCCATCGGCCCTGGTGATTTTCCTCGAATAATCAAGGAAACGGTGATTCAGTTCATTTGCCGCGTGTGTGGAGGAAAGTACTTTTGTGACTTCATGCAAGCTGACCAGCCGGGAAAACAGAAGGTTTTCTTCCTCAAGTTGTCGATTCGTGAGGGCTCGTTTAATCTTTTCACCGATCTCTTCCAGATGAAATGGTTTTGTGAGGTAGTCAAAGGCCCCAAGCTTCAGCGCTTCGATTGCGGTATCCAGAGTTGGAAAGCCGGTGGTTATCAGAACAGGCGTCTGCCGTCTGTTTTCTTTTATCCATTTAAGCAGATCGACACCCGAGATTCCCGGCATTTTTATGTCAGATAATACCAGATCGATGCTGTTTTTCTTTAATATATCGATGGCCTCTTCGCCACATCCGGCCTGATAGACTGTGTAGCCCTTGTTGCGGAGGTAGAAAACGAGAATATCACAGATAGACTTCTCATCATCTACAATCAACAGCTTGCTTTCTCGGGTCAAAGTCTCGTTCATTTATCATGCTTTCTCTTGGCGACTGGATATGTCAGCCGACCTGGCGACGAAACGATTCAAGATCCTCAGGAGTATCAATGCCGATAGAATTGAAATCGTATCTTATGCACCTGATACGCATTCCTCCCTCTAATGCCCGAAGTTGCTCAAGCTTTTCTATTCGCTCCAGTTTGCCCGGCGGAAGAGAACAAAACCGCGCTATACTCCCGCGTGAAAACCCATAGATCCCATGATGTTTCAGAAACATATTCCCTGTCCCATCACGGTTATATGGAATCATTGCCCGAGAAAAGTAGAGTGCATTCATATCCTTTTGCAGCACAGCTTTCACAACATTAGGGTTCATTGCCTCTTCAATTGTAGCATTAGAAATGCATGTTAGCAAGCTATTATCATCAAGGCTTTGAACGTTTTTTGAAATCATCCTCAACAGCTCATGGGGAATCTGTGGCTCATCTCCCTGAAGATTAACCACATACTTCAAATCGGTTTTTTCCACCACTTCATACACCCTGTCGGTTCCCGATGGGTGATCGGTGCGAGTCATCACGACATCTGCCCCCCAGGATTTTGCCACTTCATATATACGCCCGTGATCGGTTGCGATGCATACCTTTTCGAAAGCCTGTGAACAAAGCGCCTGTTCATACGACCACATAACCAGAGGCTTGCCCTTTATTTCCAGCAACGGTTTGCCTTCAAGACGCGTTGAGGCATATCGAGCAGGTATAACGCAGAGGACCGAGTTATTCGTATTCATACGATTGGACTTTCGACAACATCAACCTATCACTTTCGGGATGGCGAAAAAACCCTTCTTTGCAAGGGGCGCGTTTTGAAGTACCTCATCCTGAGTCAGGGATGGACGGTCATTATCATCACGCAGAGGATCATGCTCGGGTGAAAAAAAACAGGTGGGTTCAACCTGTTCAGTATCGAGCTTTTTGAGCTCCTCGACATATCCAAGAATCGATCCGAGTTGTTGAGTAAACGATTCAATTTCTTCGGATGTAAGATTTAATCGAGCCAGTTGGGCAATGTATTCGACATCTTTGCGTTCAATCATAGTTTACACCTCCAGGTTAGCAAAACGAGCCATAAGCTTTTTACGGGATCCATCATTAAATAGGATAGTCAGGCGCATGTCAGGTCCAAAACCACTGATACTGATTATTTTCCCCTGACCGTATGTTTTGTGAAAAACAAGCTGTCCCATTCTGAACTGCACCTCCTCCTGTGAAAACGGCTCGGGTTCGGGTGCTGTTTTTCTAGTCGTTTTCTGTATCGGTTGCGGTTTTCTGCGACTGGCAGAGGCACGTGAAGACAAAGATGCCGCCCGCGGCGCTTTTCTGACTTCAGGCGCTGACTGGTGGATATCAAACACCCGACTATGATCTTCGATCTTATACAGGTCGTCAGGCACAATCGTTAGGTACCGTGAAGTTTCCATCGGAATAATACTCCCGAACCTCCATCGCTGGTCGGCAAACGAACAATACAGCAGAGTCTGTGCTCTTGTGATACCTACATACAGGAGGCGACATTCTTCTTCCAATTTAGAACGATCATCGAAGTTCTGCCGGGATGGCAAAATACCATCTTCAAGCCCCACCAGAAAAACATTCTCAAATTCCAGGCCTTTTGCACAGTGAAGCGTCATCAGATTAACCGAATCGTGTGCCCCCTGCCACTTATCGACATCGCTGCTTAGCGAGATCTCCTCCAGAAACTCATCGATCGACCGGTCGGGGTTTTCCTCACTCCAGATCGCTACAGCATTGGTAAACTCGTTCAGATTCTCCAGACGGGATTGCGCCTCTTCGCCGTCTTCCGATTCCAGTGCATCCACATACCCGGTCAGTGTAAGAGTTTGCCGCAACAGCTCAGGAGGCGATTCCCCCGCCTTTTGCAGATCTATGAGAAGATTATAGACCGTTTTCAGCTCCTCGAGCCCTTTAAGCGCTTTTCCACTGACCCCATCAAATTTACCGGCAAGAATTGCTTCGAGAAGTGACATGCGCTGTGTGGCCGCATTGGTAAGCATCGAATCCAAGGACTTTGCGCCAATACCGCGCGCAGGCACATTGATTATCCGCTCACAGCTGACATCATCCTTTGGATTAACCAGAAGGCGCAGAAAAGCAATACAGTCCTTTATCTCCTTGCGTTCATAAAAGCTTGTGCCTCCAACCAACACGTATGGAATGTTTCGTCTTCTCAACACGTCCTCAAAAGGGCGGGATTGAGCATTTGTCCGAAATAGAATGGCAATATCCCCTCCGCGAGTACCACTGGAGATCAGTTTCTGGATCTTGTCGGCAACACCCTGGGCTTCCTGTCTGTCATCCCGAAAGTGCAGTATGGTAACCGGATTACCGACTTGTCGACCGGTCCAGAGACGCTTGTCTGAACGTCCCTGATTTGCACTTATCACCGCGTTTGCGAAATCCAGCACCGATGGCGTAGAGCGGTAGTTTTCCTCCAGTTTGAAGACACGTGTGCCGGGGAAAATATTTTCGAAGCTCAGTATGTTTTCGATTCGTGCGCCGCGCCACCCGTAAATACTCTGATCATCATCTCCTACGGCAAATATTCTCTGGTGAGCCATACCAAGCATCTGCACCAGTTTAAATTGAGAGGCGTTTGTATCCTGATATTCATCAACCAGAACATATTGAAACGTTCGCTGGTATCTGGTCAGCAGGTCAGAATCACCCTGCAGCAGATAGACCGAATTTGTTATCAGGTCATCAAAATCCATAGCCTGCTGCTTTTTTAGCATCTTCTGATACCGCTCATACACTTTTGCAAGCTCCTCCTGATAAAAATTATCGGCAGTCTGTGCAACCTGCTCGGGAGGCATACAATCGTTTTTGTAGTTGGAGATGGTATGAAGAAGCCTTCGCGGAGGCATGGTTCGCTCATCTATTTGAAGCTCTTTCATGATGGATTTTATCACCGAGAGCTGGTCGGCAGTATCGTAGATGGAAAAAGAGGAGTTATACCCTATCTGTGATGCTTCCCGTCTCAAGATGCGGGCGCAGAGCGAGTGAAAGGTACCGATCCATAGGCCTTTGCAGGGCATGCCCAAAAGCTCTTCGATTCTGGTCTGCATCTCCCGGGCAGCCTTGTTTGTGAACGTGGCGGCAAATATCTGACTGGGAAAGATATTTTTCTCTTCGATAAGATAGGCAATCTTTGCCGTTAGAACACGTGTTTTCCCCGAGCCTGCGCCGGCAAATACCAATTGTGGCCATTGATCGCAGGCCACCGCCTCTTTCTGTACCTTATTGAGAATGATTCTTTCAATGACAGGCCGATTTGTTCCGAATTTAGTCATTCTGAGTTACTCCAAGAACCTGTTCGAGTGTGGTGTGCCCATCGAGAACCTTCCGAAGACCATCACGGCGAAGAGTATCAAACAGTCCGGTGGTCACCAGATGCCGTTTGATCGTATCTGAATCACTGCGCTGTACAACCAGATTTTTCACGTGACTGTCGGGTATAAGTAGCTCAAATATCCCCAAACGCCCTTTATAACCGGTCTTGTTGCACGCGCGACACCCCTCCCCCCGATACATTTTAACCCCTGGGCGAATGCCGATTTTCTTGAGAATCTCGGGGTCAGGATCGTATGCCTGACGACATTTGTCGCAGATCTTGCGGACAAGACGCTGCGCCAGAATACCTCGAACCGTCGAAGCTATCAGATACGGCTCCATTCCCATGTCAAACATACGGGTGTATGCGCTGGCCGAATCATTTGTGTGAAGAGTCGACATGACGAAATGGCCGGTGAGAGCCGCCTGAATGGCCATCTCACAGGTTTCCTTGTCCCGCATCTCGCCAATCATGATTATATCAGGATCCTGACGCAAGATCGAACGCATACCTTCGGCAAACGTAAAACCCGCCTTCAGATTGATCTGTCCCTGATTTATACCATCGAGATTGAATTCAACGGGGTCCTCCATGGTCACTATGTTTTTTTTGTTCTGATAAAACTTATTTATCCGCCTCAATGCCGCGTACAAGGTGGAACTCTTACCACTGCCTGTAGGACCGGTCACCAGCAGAATGCCATCGGGTAGCTTAATCGTTTCGTCGAACGTATTCATCGTTTTGGGAAGAAAACCAAGCTGATCCAACCCAAGCTGATTGCCCTGCTGGTCGATTATTCGCATGACCAGTTTTTCGTTTACTCCCCGAGCCCTGGTCATTGCAGGAAAGGTAGAGACGCGGAGGTCTATCTCACGCCCCTGATGACGAATCTGAAAGTGACCATCCTGAGGTTTTCTCTTCTCGGCGATATCCATTCCTGCCATGATCTTCAGACGTGAAACAATCTGTGGGCTGAGCTGCAGAGGAATTCGGTTGCGCTCAACCAGCTCCCCATCGATGCGATAGCGTAGTCGCACGGCACGCTCCATCGGCTCGATATGTATATCGCTGGCCTCCTCGTTAACCGCCTGGGTAACCAGTAGATTGACAATCTTAACTACCTGCTTACCGTCATCATCACTAACACTTTCGTCTTCATCCTCCTGCTCATGAACCACCTCCAACTCGGCACTTTCCGCATTATGCAGCAGGCTGGATATCTTTTCTATTCTGCTGGAATAGTTCTGCTCGATAGCAGCAAGAATGCTTCGCTCTGATGCGATAACCGGCTCGACTTCACATCCCGTTTTAAACTTCAGATGATCGATTGTACGAAGATTTGTAGGATCCGCCATCGCAACAGTGATAACACCATTTTTCTCAAACAGAGGTATCACCTTGTACTTGCGGACGATCTCTTCGGGAAGCTTCTTGAGCAACTTGGGACTGAACGAGAAATTATCCAATACCACATGCTGAATATCAAGCTGAGCACTGAGCACATCGATAAGCTTGTTCTCAGAGATATACCCAAGCCCGATCAAACACTTGCCAAGCTGCTCACGTGTGCGCGTCTGCTCTTCCAACCCATGCTGAAGCTGTTGAGGGGAGATAAGTCCCTGGTCAACGAGTATTTCTCCCAGCCTCTTGCGTTGATCAAGCTCTATCTGCTTACCCAGAACACTGCTGAGATCCTGGTCGGATATATAGCCGAGCTTAACCAGCACACTGCCCAGACTCATGTTTGTCTTTTTATGCTCCTCCAACCCCTGCATGAGCTGATCATTAGTAATCAGCCCCTGAGCGATGAGAATCTCCCCGAGTTTTTTTCGACGTCTTTGCATGTAAAACTCGCCTTGCAGTGCAACTATTTTCTTTTCACTTTCGTAAAAAGCATATGATTAACCAAAATATAACATAACTCGAAATTGTGCAGTTCTGAGTGGATGAATCGCGCAATTTAGGATGCAGAAAAAAAACGAAAAAATACTGCGTCATCCTACCTTTATAGTAATTCGAGGAATCGTACCAGGCTACCCTTTTCTATCCTCAGAAAAGTGATCGTAGCCATTTGCTCTGCTTTCTATCGATCTGCCCCTATGGTCCCGAACCACCATTCCGGGCGTTTGACCGATACATCGTCCGATAGGATAAAGTGGCAACAGTTCCCTTAATTTTAGATCCCCCGGCTTAAAGTCGGGATCGGCAGTAAATAACAATTCGTAATCCTCACCACCGTTTAGCACCCAATGTCGCCAGTCCACCCCTGTCTCCTGCGACAAACGCCTCATCTGTTGGGTGCACAACTCCTCCGGCAAATTCAATTCGATCGTCACTGAGCTTTCGAATGCTATCGTTCGACTCTCCTTTGCCACACCATCGGAAATGTCTATAGCAGCATGCAGGCGATTGTCTGCAGCCAGAGCACGTCCCAATTCAATACGAGCGGATGGGCGCACATGGGCATCAATCAATTGCCGATATTCCAATTGTTCACGTCCAAATCTCTCCAAAACCTCCAACCCCGCCCCGCTCTGTCCCGGGTGACCACTTACCCAGATGACATCTCCCGGCTTGGCCCCCGAACGATAAAGCACGTTCTCTCCGGATGCCACTTTTCCCAGAAGTGTTATTGCCAATACCCATTGCGGACCGCGGGAGAGGTCTCCACCGATTATCGGAAACTGCCATTTTCTGCACGCCCGGTGAAATCCCCGGTATATTTCCTGTATATGCTCTTCTGTATTCTCCAGCTTATCAGGGAATACGAGCTGGACCATTGCTCCGTCTACAGAAGCCCCCATTGCTGCACAGTCGCTGATGTTACTGACCATGGCACGGAAGCCAATTTCGCTCAGAGACATATATCGGCGAGAGAAATGCACCTCCTCCACGGCAATATCGGCTGTTAATACCACCCTCTCATCGGCTGTACACCGTCGAACAACCGCATCATCACCGATTCCACTGCTGTAGTTGCTGCCCGGAGTGAAATTCAGAAATGGTTTCAGTGCGCTGAGTACCTTGTATTCTTGCGAAGGTACATCTTTATTGAACACTCGAAACCGCCTGCCGAAATGTTTCCATTACCAAACCATCTCACTCGATAAATGAAGGGAACAGCGGATAAGTACCTGTAGATTACACCTTATCTCAGATGCCTTTTTCCCGAAACAAACGCTCTCCTGATAAAAACAAAAATACATAATCACAATCACAGGTGATCAACATTCCACTTCTTCGATTCGATGGTCAATTCCGGCACTCACCCCCCCCATCACCAACCGGCGAGAAAGTTTGTCACCAATCGGTATTTTTTACGCATTTTTTACCATTTTCCTTACGGTGGCGATAGTGGATACCACCCCAGGTTCACTCACGTTTGTCCCGTTACCACTCCTAATAATTTACGCTTCCCTGATATCTGCCGGCTCCCTGAACACTTTCTTATCTTGCTTACTTACAGTTTGTTACGCGTAACATTCGGGTCGCAGCTGTTTCCCATTGGCGCTCACTGACCCCCTCCCCGCAAACATCTCGGCAGACCAAAAAAGCAGTTTGGCACACCGGTTGCTCAAGTATAAGACCGATGAGAGATGTGTTATGCCATTAGAAGTGGTAGATGTGTGTGATGATGATGGGGTATCAGGTGTAAACCTGAGGAGAAAGGGAGGCGCTAGCCTCCTTTTCTTTTTTATATCAACGCCTTTTTTATATCAACGCTTCCCATCAGTTGCTCACCTGATTGACCGCAATTCTGA
>CAYQOU010000008.1:0-61758 GCA_964419255.1 uncultured Fibrobacterota bacterium
AACGACTTTTCAGTGTGGCAGCCTGAATTGTTTTTAACCGTACCTTTCTGATACAGCTAAAAAGGGAAAGTAATACTCATGCATAAAAAACTATTATTATTACTGTTTGTAACTGTTGGAATACTTTTTCCGGTATACGCGGGCTTAAAAGTAACCCCACTACCGGAAATCGTCGAAAAGTACGCAGAATCAGAAGAAGGAGAGACCGATCCTGATCTTGTCTATCGATTCTTCGATGAAGATTACGTCTCTGGTGGTTATGCGTATTGGTATCCTGATGAATCGCGGGTATTTATACCCGAGGAATCGGGTAAGAATGGCGAAGTGGCCCTTCAATTTGATCTGATTGCAAACGACTTTTCTGGTGGATCTGTTTGTCTGTACAATCTTTTGTACGATTTGCAACCATATTACAGCACCGGTGGTTTGTCTTTCTGGATCAAGGGGAAAAACGGTGGAGAAATCGCCTGGGTTGCTCTGGTAGATGATGAAAACAGTGACGGGGTGAAAACCGTTGTACGTCTGCCACTAAACGATTATGGCGGAATTAAGGATGAATGGACGAAAATAACAGTTCCGCTTGCAGATTTCGGTAAACGCGGTGTTTACTGGGATGCAAAAAAGCGCGTCGAGGTACCGGAATATTTTCAATGGGATAAGGTTGGAGAATTTCGGCTAGAAATCAAGAAGGCCGACAACAAAGAGTTTAAAGTGTGGGTCGATGACATTTTCGTTCTCAGGGACCAGTTTGAGGAGGCTCAGGAAGATGAGGAGCAATACTGGGATGAGATAGAAGAGGAGATAACTCCTCCGCCGGTAAGTGAACGGCCTGATGTAACGCCGGTGCATACGATTTTTGACGATGCGATGGCGCCGGGTGGATTTGCCTATGTATACGGAGGGAAGACAGCATACGCTATCCAACCGACGACCGGTAGCGGAAACGTGCTGGCGATGTATAATGACAATTCCGAATACTCCGGTGTTACCGTTGCACTCGGAAACGGTAACAGCATCGACCTTACAAAGGAGCGCGAGACCAAAGCCGGGCTTGCTTTCTGGGCCAAAGCCGGACCGAAGGTCAACAAGGTTTATATTGGTCTTCTCGATGATGAGTCCGATGGCAAAAAGGTGCAGACAAAAGTAGACCTCGGCGATTTCGGACAGATCGACACCACTTGGAAATATTTCATGGTACCCTTAAAGCAGTTCGCAGAAACAGGACTCTACTGGGACAATGAGAAAAAGGCGGAAGTAATTGATAGTATCCGCTGGGATCAAATAAATGAGGTGCGATTTTCTATCAATCGTTTCGAAAACAGAACTCCAGAAGGAGAACCTGTACCGATTTATGTCGATGATATTACAATCATAGAAGATATTCCCGGCTATGTCGATCCGGAAGAGTTTTGGGCTGATTTCGAGTCGGATGAGCCGGAGGTGACCCTTCATGACTTCGAAACGGAGGCCGATCACAAATGGGAAACGTCCGGAGGACCGAAGTCAACAGTCACATACGATATCGTTCCGGTTAACGATGATGCCGGCAAGTATGGTAAAAATGCCATGAAGATCGATTTTAAGTTGCGGGATTGGTGTGATGTTGTTTATAGCTATCAAAATAATAATGCTCCCCGGGAGAAACGTGATTGGTCAAAACACTGGGGATTACGGTTCTCTTTCTATACGGAAAAAGCATATCAGGCTATAACGGTTCAGATCGCGGATGCCGGCAACGAGCTTTTCGTACAGAATGTCGGTGGTAGAAGAGGGTGGAATGAGATATTGGTACCATTCAAGAAATTCAACAAATTCCCCTACTATCAGCCGCCGGATGCCGAACTTAATGGCCTCTTCGATCTGGAAAATGTCGTTTCAATCGACTTTAAACCTTCCGGTGAAGGAACGAAAGGATCTTTTCAAGTTGATAATGTGAAGCTGACTAACGAAAGAGAAATCGAACGGCGGAAAGTACCGGAGCAGGTTGCGGTAAAGGTAAACGGTTCTTTCGACGAAACGATAACAGAAAGAATTAATGATGGAATTTTCGGTATCAATGTCGCACTGTGGGATGGTGATCTGCTAAAGCCCAAAACAGCTGAGTATGTCAAGGCGGTCAACCACGGGGTCCTTCGGTATCCCGGGGGGCTACGGGCGGATGACGATCATTGGCAGGAGGTCCTGGAAGCCAAGGACTGGATGGTTGATACTGATGAATTCTGGGAATTCTGCAAGGAGACCGACAACACTGCTATGATCACCGTCAACTTTGGTCGTGGAACCCCCGAAGAGGCGGCTGCATGGGTCGAGCACATGAATATTAAAAACAAAGCCAATATCAAGTACTGGGAAGTTGGTAACGAGCTTTATGGTGATTGGCACAACTATCACTGTACTGCCGAGGAGTACGGAAAAAGATCGGCGGAATTCATAAAAGCGATGAAAGCGGTCGATCCAACCATTAAAGTTGCTGTTGTCTGGGTGCTTGAAGGTGATTGGAACAGGGAAGTGTTCGAATATACCAAGGATCTGGCTGATGGTGTCATTGTTCACCATTACCCTCAGCACTATGGTCAGGAAAACGATCTCGCTCTTCTATCTTCACCGCAAACTCTGGATGATATACTTCCGGGCGTCCGAGAACAGGTCGAAAAGTGGGGTAATCCTGACAAAGACTATGAGATCTGGCTCACAGAGTGGAACTCGGTAGACTTTAATCCGGGACCCCAGACCCTGCAGCCGGTGAATGGATTGTTTGTGATAGATTATCTTGGTGTCCTTACGCGCCACAACATAGAACAGGCCTCCTATTGGGATGTTCACAACTCTGTGACACCTGAGGGGGGTGACTATGGATATTTATCACGAACAGGGGCTCCCGATGGTGATAATGTGCCGCGACCATCATACTGGGCCTTTCGACTGGCGAGTAAGTCTCTTCGCGGGAAACTCGTGAAATCAGAATCGAATAACGAGGATGTTACCACCTATATGACAGAAAAGGAAAATGGTGACAGAACACTTCTTGTGGTTAACAAGCAGAAGAAGACTAAGGCAATTGTAACAATTGACATTCCCGGATTCACCGGTAATGCAACAATCGCAAAATATGAGCCTGAAACATCTCGCGATGGTCTTCCGGAAGAGAATATTACAGTTAAGCAAGGAACTAATGTTACAATTCCAGGATATAGCGCCTGGGCGATAACAATACCTGCTAACTGATACTACGAAATAACTGAATAGAAGGCTCGCACCCATAAATGGATGCGAGCCTGTCTTATTTTGTAAGGCGATTTAGAATCGAGACAACCGACCCATTGAGGAAAGATGTTCCACGGGTAGACAAATCCTGAAGAATACATTTTAAGTCTTCGTGTAAATTACCACTAAAGTCACTAAAATCAGGACTTTTATGATTACAAAGTTCCATGAAATGTGTGTGTGACAGATCATGTTTTTTGATATGATAGCGGAGAAGGAAAAAATTAATTCCACAGGCAAAGCGAATTCTCCGTTCGCCGTTAATGAATTGACCCCAGGCGAATTTTTCGCCCTTCGAGTCGATATCGTTACCTTCCTGCCATTTGAATCCATAAGAATCCATTAGTGGAAAGAATGAATTACGGAAAAAAGCAACCGTTTCTACTGGTTCCATCATAATCCTTTCCCAGACCAGGTAAAAACCGCCATCAGTGGAGAGTTTGACAACAAAATATACAATATTTATAAACTGCGATTAATTGAGCGATTCTCTCGCGGCGATTCGCACAAATTCTCTGAAGATAAGAGATTCAGCAATGCTGGAAAGCCTTGGCAGTGCACTTACGTGCGATTTTTATCCTTAAGCCATCTAAATTGTGCAAAACATCTCTTCAGAGATGTTCTGTCTAGGTAAGAAAGAGGAAAAAAACATTTTTTTTGGAGAGTTCAAAGGATTTAATCAGACAAATTACATTGGGTGAAGGGTTATTGGGGTATGAGAGAATCAAAATTTGTACCACAAAAGATACATGAAATAAACTGGGATACATGGAAGTTCACCGAGGATGCTGTCCTGTGTTTCATAAAAAAAGAAGAAAAACTGATGCTGATACATAAGAAAACAGGGTTGGGGAAGGGAAAAATTAACGCTCCGGGAGGTCGAATTGAAAGAAATGAAAAGCCGGAATCAGCGGCAGTTCGAGAATGCCAGGAGGAAATAGGATTAACACCAAAGAAACTAAGACATGTGGCTGAACTTCAGTTTGTTTTTATCGATGGATACTCATTGAGAGGGATTGTGTTCTTTGCAGATGATTACACCGGAACACCTGTCTCAACATATGAAGCAGATCCCTTTTGGTGTAAAATCGATGAAATTCCCTATGGAAAAATGTGGGAAGATGATTGGTATTGGTTGCCGAAAGTACTGAATGGAGAACGGATACTCGGAAGATTCATTTTCGAAAAAGATCGCATGCTCGATCACAAGCTAACTCCACTTAGATGAGATAAAAAGAATCAACCACCCGCACGTTTGGCTTTGTATCCCTGTTTTGTAAGCTCCTGGAGTACAATATCTCTAAAATCACCCTGTATCTCGATAGTGTTGTGTTTAACAGTTCCCCCAGTACCGCACCTCTGTTTTAGCTGTTTAGCAAGTGATTTCAATTTATCATCATCAAGCTGAAAACCGGTTATTACAGTAACACCCTTTCCTTTGCGACCTTTCCGTTCCAAATAGATTCTGACTTTACCGTCTCCCGCTGGTAGCTGCTTTTTTTTCCTGCAACTACAGTTGTTTAAAGGGTTGCCGCATTTTGGACACATTCTTCCATGCTCGGTGGAAAAGACGATTTCAGAACCACGATTGTTTTCTTCAGACATTATCATCTACCTCACGTTATTAATTGGTTGTAGTTGAAATAATTACAGGTAATTTAGAGCCGATTGCAACCGTTGGAAAGATCGAATGAAATAGTTTGAAAAAGTAAACTATTCCCATAGAAAAAACTCTCCAAGCTTTCCTTGCGATTCCCGATACCGCGGTATGGCCGGAGAGCTGGAAAGCTGGGTAGAATTGTCGATGATTGCCAAACATAATTCAATCATGCTGTTTACATCGTTGGCGTCAACGTACTCCAAATCGATTTTCATAGAATCACGGTTTCTATTATGGTAATTGGCTAATGGGACACAAAGCCCACCGGTTGTATAGCCATGTTGTTGATAAACGGATGCTTCGCATCGTCCACCGTCCATAAGCTTTCGTCGAAATGAAAAGGAAGCATCTCGTTTCGAAAGCTCCGTTGCAATTGTGTTCATAAATCGGGTGACATTATCATCGAATACGCTGACTTTGTCTCCGACGCGAACCACAACACCGTCACCCGGAGAAACCCCCGGCAGTTGACTGCTGGTTTCGACAGAAATCGGAAAGCACGATTCTGGCAACATGCGTGCTAAGCAAAGTTGCTTTGCACCATGTAGCCCGGGTTCTTCGGCGCTGGTAAAAATACCCAGAAACTGTCGAGGGATCTTCCTTTTTACACATTCATCTAAAAGACAAAGAATAGCCGAACACCCGATAAGGTCATCACACGCACGACTGTATAGAAGATGATTATTTTCGTAAAAGGGCTCCAAATCCCACATGCCGAGATCTCCAGCCTTTATGCCACCATCGACTTTAACCAACACTCGTCGAGTGCCGTTTTTTTCCATCCTTTCCACCTTTTTAACGGCACCCTGGATTTCTCGGCCATGAGAGAAAAAGCGTACCTTTGAGAGAGGAAAAAAAGAACTTTCCACCCCGCCGTAAAAAAGAGCGGTTGCCCAACCATCCTGACTATCCTTTTCGGTGACAAATCCTGGGTGATCCATGTGTGACGAAAAACAGAAAAGGGGATTACAATAGTTATTTCCGTAACATACGATGAGATTTCCGTACCGATCCTCGGTAAAATGCAGATTTCTCTGATGACAAAAAGATTTAATGAATTTTCTTACATGGTGCTCCCGATATGGAGCGGTTTGTATGCTGCATACATCTTTTATCAGGCGCTTTCGCGCATAGGTCATATCTATAACTCCTCACTATGCTCGGGATGGGGAGATTGCATGAGACTGGTTGTCGAGGTGGTTAAAATAAATCGTTCAAATATCCAAATAATAATGCAGATAACTGAAAATACAATTATACCGGCAAGACCGGTCAGGCCAACAAGTAATTCATTACCACCCTGGACCATAAGCAATGCAATTCCGGGAGAGGCGTTTATTGTGCCATGAATAATGGCGGCGACTACAACTGAGTTGCCTCGATACCGTACCCATGCGATCAGTGGAGAAAGAAGTATCGTCCAGAGAGTCATCATGAAGATTCCGATGATTCTGTGATTCGGATAATTATGACCCATTAAAATGGTAGGAGCATGCCAGATTCCCCAAATGAATCCGACCGATAAAGATGATTTCCAAAAACCCAGCTTCTTCAATTCATTTTGAAGAAACCCTCGCCACCCCAGTTCTTCTCCAAAAGAAATGAGAGCATTTATCGTGATACCCGCAAATAAGGTTTGTAAAAAGGGAATTAGAAACGGATTCAGGGGTAAATCCTGAAGCTGTTGTCGAATACGTTGGAGCTGTTGGGCAGAAGAATCTTCCGCCATCCTTTCCAGTATACCGGAGAAATCGGGAGAAAAGGTTACATCGGGAAGCAGGAGACTGACGCTGAACGTTGCGAGTGCCGCCACGGGGGGTAATACCCAGGCTATGGTCCACCATCGATTCCATAAGAATCTGATGCCCAGGGGGTTAATCACGTTTTCCCGGTATATGAATTTCTGAATGATGATTGTGCTAAAAGCAGGTATAAGCATATAAAAGAAGGCGATCAAACCCCCCGAAACACCGCGCCACTTTCCGCCTGAAAGGGCGTAGATACCTATCAGGGACCAACTTAACAGGAATGTTAAGCCAATGTATACAAGAACCCGTTTTGCGTGTCTGCTCATACATTCTCCTGCGGATGCATGCAGGTTTGCCCTTTTTACCTGAATATAGCCGTAAATTGCAGCAGCGGCAAATTCGGCTGGGGAGATCAGGACTCTTGCTCTTGCATACTCTTGCGGTCCTTTGAAAGCATTTTAAGGTGAAGAGGTTGGATTTCCTCTCCCCAATAAACGGTACGATGGGGAAAGGGTATCTCTATACCTCTATTGTCAAACTCTTTTTTGAGCCGTCTGCGATACTCCCGTCCAACGGCCCATTGCATTATTGGTTTGGTTTTTATCCTCCCCTTCACAACGACAGCGCTGTCACCGAAGGAGTCCACTCCGAAGATTTCCATAGGTTCCAGAATCTTATCGCCAAAGTCCGGATCATTACGCATGTCTTCGGCGACTTCCTTCATTATCCGGGCAACAACATCTGTATCTTCCTTGTAGGCAACTCCGATATCGAAAACCATCGCAGACCATTCCTTAGTCATGTTGGACATTGAATTTATTTTCCCGTTTTGAAAAATATGAACGACTCCGGAAAGGTCCCGCAAGGTGATTGTCCTTAATCCAACCGTTTCCACCAAGCCTCCTGTTCCGTTGATTATGGCAACATCACCGGAACGGACCTGGTTTTCAAGCAACATGAAGAATC
Source organism: uncultured Fibrobacterota bacterium (assembly GCA_964419255.1). Lineage (GTDB taxonomy): Bacteria > Fibrobacterota > Chitinivibrionia > Chitinivibrionales > CAYFVL01 > CAZPHU01. The sequence continues at coordinate 7,639 of CAYQOU010000008.1, forward strand.
CTGAGATAACATCACGAACAAGCTCCTGTGCTCCGAATCCGACGGCCAACCCGATTATCCCTGCACCGGCAATAAGAGGGGCAATGTCGATGCCGATCTTTCTTAGGAATATCATCATAATTACAGCCCAGATCGCGATGCGGGTAGCAGATCCCAGAATTCCAAGAAGTGTGTCGGCTCGTTTCTCAAGCTCCTCCGTGTTGAGATTTTTTCCATTCCTCAGCTGTTTGATCATCAGTCCACGTGTTTTCCCGAGGGCGAATCGTGTGACTTTTAACGCAACAACAGCAACAATCAGCAATACTATAAGCGATGGTACCGCGGTGATAAGCCACTGAGTAACCTGTGTTACTATTACTTCCCAAAATTCGCCGGTAAACCATTTCTCACTCATACTCGATGACAAACCTCCTGAATAAATAAATAGCTGTATAACATCTTGAGAGCTAGACTAGAAATGAGCAATATACATGCCGGTAAAGATTTGATGAAAAATACAAAATCAAATTTGGTGTGATATTTGATGGTATTCTGAAAAATGGTTGGCAGGGATGATTCCCCGTTACGGCAATTATGAAACGAAAGAATTCGTAACTACCGCATTATCAGTATAATAACAGTCAAATGAACACATCCGTAAGAAAAGGAGTTATTTATGAAATACGAAATAGGTGACAAAGTAGTTTACGAGCGTGCAAAAACTTCATCTCATCCCGGACCACGCGCACGGGATATTCATCCATCTATACACGGGGAAAATTACTTCTATGTGGTCGATAAATACTGGACAGTTAGTCGAATAATAGACGAACATGCTGTTGAGGCCATTACTCGTACCGGAAAAAGCCATCAGATAAGTACGGATGATCCGCGCCTGCGAAAAGCGACGCTTTTAGAACGTATAAAGTATGCCGACCGCTTTCCAACTCTGGAAGAGGTCTGAATACCGCCAATCTAAAAGATGTTATTCACCCGTGATGCTTATTGTGGAATCGAATGAAATGCTATATGAAACGACGAGTTCATCTTCGCCTGTTTCGACAGCTTTGCTTGCTGACCGTTGTGTACCATCTCTTTTTAGTACCGATTCGATTTGATAACTCGAATCGCTGCGCAGGATATGTCCAATTCTAAAATCGACCTCTTTGCTGCTGTCTACGATAAACGGGAAATTGGAAATGGTTTCATCATCAAGGTAAATGACCAGTGTGTCACCCCAGTATTTTCCGTGTACATGTAACTCCAGCATCGTATTCTTTTTTGTGTATTCTTCTTCTTCAATCTCAGTAGCGAGATCTGAGCAAAACAGGGAGAGGAGCATAGAAAGAGATATCGCAATTGATGTAAGCCGTTTTTTCATAAAAGAATCCATGTGAAGAGTGAACGTTGGTATAAAAATAGCTGTATGTAACCTGTCCGATTCAAGGGGTGCATACACTTTTTTTGGCTACTGTAATATTTCTAACATTAGGAGCTCGTATATAGAGCCTTAATCGAGCGACTTTCTTGCGGCGGTCCGCGAAATATCTTTGGGCATCAGAGTTCCAGTAATCCTAAAGTTAACTCAGAGAAAATTCCACACGATTACACGATTACACGATCGCTTCAACCTTTCTACCCCAAGAGATTGCGCAACATCGTCTCAGAATCGGTCGATTCCGATCCATATAAAAAGGGCGCTCAGATAAGCGCCCTTTGGGTGTTTCAACACCGGTGAGCGATCTACTGACGTTTAAAATCGGCCAGCAAATCGTCGTAATTGATATATCTGTTCTGGCTGCCGTCTGTTATTGTTGAATCATAGGTCGGATGTGAAGTTGTGACCCACTTAGGTTTGCCATCAACTTTCTTCAGTTCAGTGAAATCCTGTTTAACCGCAGCAAAACGATCGACCAACAGGTGTACAGTGTCCGCGAAAAGGTCGAAACTTCCCCAGGAGCGAAATTCCCAATCTTCTTTCAGGAATTGTCCACTCTTACCAATTTTCTTTTCGATGAATTTTCCGGAACCATCTCTGTTAAATGTGAAAATTTTCTTCTCAACAGCATTAACGGTTGGATCGGTCTTTTTCTTGGTGACATTTGTACAGACCCATGTTCCAAGCACCTTATTTCGCAGCTCTGCGGCTTTCTCTTCAGCCTGTTTGAGTTCCGGAAGATAGGCAACGATCTCTTTTGCCTTGGCCTCGGCCTGCAGAAGCCAGTTCATCTGTGCAAAAGAGTCAACGACGGCTTCCAGGCTGTCGAGACGTTTTTCCTGCAGCCCGCTTAGCTCTTGGCGGGTATCGTTGAAAACTCCCTTAAGAGAATCAATATAGGGGCGCAGCCGCTCCAGATCTTTTGCATAGTTATCTTCAGCCTGTTGCAGTAAAACCTCCATTGAGTCGGCACTCATCCTGGCCAGGCTACCATCGCCGCGTTTTTTTGCTTCCCGTGCCTGGTAAATGAATACTTTGGCGCGAGACAGGAGGCTGTCGGGAACTCCTCTCTCCAGCAGACTTTCGATACGCTTTTCAGCGTCAGCTAATTTACTGTCACTTACACCACAACCTATAAAGGCAATTAGAGCGGTTAAGCTAAGCAAAACAACAAACCTTTTCATAAATGATCCTCCGCAGGATTTTAAATATTAGTTTTTGAGGCTTCTATCGGTGGGAATACCAAATAATAAGATACGTTCCAAAGTCCAATAGAGTCAAGGAGATAATGCATGAATTAAAAAATCTTAAAAAAACGCAAAAGAGGCGGTACCCGATCGTACCGCCACCCTGATTCTATCGCCAAATGATGCGCTCTTAAGCAGCTTTATAGGCGACAAAGAAAGAGCTGTTACCCCGTTGTACATAAAACATCACAGATTCACCACTCTTTAGATTTTTCACCGCTTTCCGAAAATCCGCCACAGTGCTCACATTAAACTGTTTGCCACTCACCGTGACCTTTCGAATAAGGTCGAACTGGCGTAAACCTGATCGTGCAGCCCGGGATGTCGGTTGGACATCAAGAATTAAGACTCCATCGGCGTTGTTTGGCAGGTTCAGCTTTTGGCGATATGTTTCTGAAAGATTACCCACACTAATGCCGAGTCTCTCCTCGAAGTCCGCCTCATCATCTTTTTCAGCGTCGTTTTGGTCATTATTGCTGTCGTCGAAATTATTGGCTGAAATTTTGCCATCGTCGCGCTTTTCAAGAACTACCTGCATGGTCATTTCTTTGCCATTCCGAACGATTTTTACCGGGACTTTCTTTCCCGGAGCAATGCCGGCAACAGCAAACATCAGTTCATTTGCGCTTTCGGTTCTTCTACCATCGATTGATATAACAACATCTCCAACCTTTATTCCAGCCTTATCGGCCGGCTGACCGGCGAAAATGTCGTTTATCAGCACACCCTTGCGTGTCTTTAGGCCAAGGGCTTCTCTTTTATCCTGATCGATATCCGAGATCTGAACACCGAGCCATCCCCTTTGCACTTCCCCGTTATAGATGATCTCTTCCATGATCCACTTAGCCATATCAATAGGTATGGCAAAACCAATCCCCATGTATCCGCCGGAACGGGTGTAAATCATTGTATTAATGCCGATTAACTCACCATCGATGTTAACCAGTGCACCTCCGCTGTTTCCGGGATTAATTGCGGCGTCGGTCTGAATGAAATTTCTGTACTGGGTCATACCTGCCCCAACCGAACTTCTTCCAACGGCTGAAATTATTCCCGTAGTAACGGTTGAGCTAAGATTGAATGGATTTCCGATGGCCATGCACCAGTCGCCGGGACGCAGGTTATCCGAATCGCCCAGAAAGGCGACAGGAAGATCTTTTACATCCTCCTTGATTTTGATCACTGCAACATCGGAAAGCGAGTCGACTCCGACTATCTCGGCTTCGAATTCACGTTCATCTGCCATGGTTACAACGATCTCATCGGCTTTTCCCACCACGTGATAATTTGTGAGGATATATCCATCTTTCGAGACGATTACACCGGAGCCGAATCCACTCTTGGGAATATGCTGCTCTTGTTGCTGTGGTACACGTCGATTTGGTGGAGCACCGAAAAATTCATCAAAAGGACTACCCCAGAAAAACTGAGAAAACGGGTCCCGATACACAACCGTATCGATTTTGGTCGATGTAATGGAAACAACCGTGGGAATGACCTGCTCGGCCACATCCGCAAACATGTTTTTGAAAGCCTTATATTGAGGTGCCGTTTGAACCTGTGGTGCCTTTTTTGCGCCGAATGTCACAGAACCTCTCTTCGGGTTCTGCTCCTGAGCAAAGGAAAACTTACAACTGAAGGCAAAAATGCCCGCGATAATGAGAATGACTGAAGCAGATACCACAGGCTTGTTCAATCGCATAAAATCCTCCTGGATAACCGTATGTTGAAATTAGGAATGATTACCATTGAACAGTATTTCGGGTGGTGAAAAGAAGATATTGTTTCTTTACACTAATACATCCGACGCCGGTTGTTTATGTAATGTCAAACATTTTCAGGCAGATCTTTATCAAGCCGAACAACATTCGAGGTACCGCCTTCGATAAACGATTGCTCAGAAATGCGGGTAAGGATGGCATTTCTGCAGAATTCCTGTAACGTTAAGCTGCCCATATTGCACATCGTTGATCGCAGTTTGGCGCAGGTTATATTCAGCACATCATTTACTGAGCCGACAATCGGCACGTACGCATCAACGCCCTCCTCAAACTTCATTTCACCTAATGTATTGTATCTCTGCCAGTTGCGCGCCCTGTTGCTCCCCTCTCCCCAGTAAGGTTTGAAGACTCTTCCATTTATTGAAACCCGAGGAGTCGGGCTCTCATTGGTCATGGCAAAATATCTTCCCATCATGGCGAAATCTGATCCCAGGGCAAGAGCAATAATAATTTGGGTATCATTTGCCAGCCCACCATCTGAACACACCGGAATATAGGTACCCGTCTGTTCGAAATACCTGTCACGTTCGGCGACCACCTCGCGGAGAGCTGAGACCTGACCGCGGCCTATACCTTTTTGCTCGCGGGTAATGCAGATCGAGCCTCCTCCAATACCGACCTTCACAAAATCCATTCCGGCTTCAGTCACCAGATAACGAAAAGCTTCTGCCGAGACCACATTTCCCCCGCCGATGACCACCGAATCACCGTATTTTTCTCTTATCCACAGGGCAGCATCTTGCTGAAATTCCGTATATCCGTCAGAGGAATCGAAAGCCAGAACATCTGCACCTGCTTCGATCAACGCAGGGACCCGTTCCTCATAGTCGTGAGTATTTATTCCGGCGCCAACCGAAAGCCTTTTGCGCGCATCCAGCAGTTCATCGGGGTTGTTGCGGTGATCGACATAATCCTTCTTAAAGACTAATGAGTGAAGATTCCCGTCCTTATCCAGTATCGGCAGGCACTCCTTCTTATGAATATGAAGCAATCTGTTGGCCTCATGAAGTGAAATGCCGACGGTTCCATAAACCACCTTTTCTCTGTCGGTCATGTAAGAAGAAACCGGTTTGTCCAGGTCGTCTTCAAATTCCCAGAAATCTTTATCGGTCAGTATTCCCAGAAACTTACCTTTGTTTGTGCCGTCGTCTGTAACCGCCAGCGTTGAGTGGCCGGTTCTTTCCGTTAATGTAATCGCATCCCGAAGAGGGGTTTCGGGACGGACGTTTGAATCACTTTCGACGAATCCGGCCTTATGTGCTTTAACCCGGCGAATCATGGCTGCCTGTTGATCTATCGTCTGTGAACAATAGATAAATGCCAGTCCTCCCAGCCGTGCAAGAGAAATTGCCATTTCAGGACCAGAAACTGCCTGCATACTTGCCGTCACAAAGGGTATATTTAATTGTAGCCGGGGCTCTTTCCCCTTCTGAAACCGTGCGATAGGTGTTTTCAAAGAAACGTTGGCCGGTACATGATTTTTTTTGGTGAGGCGCGGAATCAGAAGGTACTCCGAAAACGTACGGGAAACATCATCGAGTATAATTGCCATGGTAATCCTTTCCAGCCGGTGGTTTTTCCCTGCATCGGGGTGATCATCTGCTTATGGAAAATAGATATAAAGTTAGTCTGTTATCTTCCATAATGCAAGCAAAATTGAAAAAAAGATTGTGAGACTGACACGATCTGAGATATCGATCCGATTATGCAACCCATAAAACGAATTTCGCCTGATGAATATTTCAGAAAATAAAACAGATCTTTATTCCGGATCGAGCCATACACAACTGCGCAATGCTATCATTCTTCCCGATGGCAGCAAACCCATTCCTCTGGGCTCGGGAGTCATAACCTCGCTTCTGGGAGAAGGGGGGATGGCCAACGTCTACGAGATTTGGAATACAAAACTCGAAATAAATAGAGCCGTTAAACTTCTGCATCCCAATTGCACCGACGAAGCAAAGCAGCGCTTTCAGACCGAAATGAAAATCAGCGCTAAACTGCATCATCCCAACATCGTGGAAATACACGGGGTTGGAGAATGGAATTCATTGCCCTTTATTGAGATGGAGAAAATCGACGGATACACTCTCGAGCAGATTTTGCAGGAAAAAGGGGCATTGTCGCTGCCGGTGTGCACCGCAATAGGCATAGCCATTAGTCGGGCTCTTACCTATGCGCACAATCAGGAATATGTCATTTACGGTGTAACATATAACGGTATCATCCACCGGGATCTAAAACCCAGCAATATAATGGTAAGTAAGAATGGGACGGTTAAGTTGATGGATTTTGGTATCGCGCGGCCTACTGATGCGTCCCTGCACACTACGGATGGTGCCATCCTGGGTACAATGCAATACCTCTCTCCCGAGCAGCTGGACGGGGTTGAGCCGGATGTTAGATCGGATATCTACTCTTTGGGGACTACTCTGTATGAAATCATCACAGGCCTACAGGCATTCCCCGAACGAAACATCTCCAAGCTCATGATGAATAAGATAAAAAACGAGTTTAAGCCGCTGGATGATTTTAAAATCAGAGTTATGCCTCGCCTGAAAGGAGTGATTCACAAATGCATGTCCCAGGGACGTGATAAACGTATTTCCAATGCAGCTATTCTGCTAAAAGAACTCGAAAAGATTCACGGTAGCATCACTTCTGAAACACCTGAGCAAATTTTGCGCGGCCTGATCAACTCCGAATCCAGGCGGGTAATCGTATCATCCCGGAGACGTTTGCCGATTAAAACAGTTGGATCAGTTTTCCTTCTGCTGATCGTAGCGGTAGCTGCATACTGGTACGTGGGTTGGGGCGAAAAAACGCGGGAGCAAAAGGTTGCCGAGGTGAATAAAACGTCTCAGAAGAATACACGGCAAAGCCCGCCGGAAGAGAAAATCAAGCAACCACCACAGTCTGCTCAAGCAAAAACGATCGTATCGGCTTCGGTGAATGAAAGTCCTACCTTGATAGCACCTCAAAAGCCTGAGCCCAAAAATCCCGAACCTAAAGTCCCAGCCCCGCAGGCTCGATCCTTTGTACAGGAGCTGACTGATCAATACGCGACGGCCGATCTTGCGTCGATATTTGTTTCTGAGGTGAAGAAGAACAATTACCTTTCGGCAATTCGCCTGTACGACAGTCTTTCAGCCGATCAGACCGCTGCCAAAAACGTGCAGATATATTACTTACGTGCACTCAAAGGGGCTGCAAAACATTCTGCACTGAATCGGTTTATAGCGCAGAACCATATTGCGGATGGTGAATTTCTGTTGGTTAAGGCGATGCAGGCATATAAGTCGGGAAATTACAAAAAATCGCTTGCACTTCTGGAAGAAAGCCTCAGCACGCCGCGGCAATTTTCAGATCCTGAGATGTTTAAAAGAGAGGTACAGTATTACAAGGCGCTATGTGAAACGGCAATTTTTGACAAATCTCCGACCGATGAAAGTTACAAAAATGCATTGGATGCCTGGTGGCAGTTGCGTATGGAATTGCGCTCGGTACCGGATCATATGTACAATAAAAGAGCCGAAGCTGAGAAGCAACGAATCGGCGAAAAGTTTCGTGAACACAAGGGATGACTGAATGACTCTTTTGTACAGGTATGCTGCGTCAGTATTTCTGTGGAGCATTGCCGTCTCGGGAATGCTTGATTTCAGTGCGGCCGCAGCATATGACACTCTTGCTGGTGCTCTGCCGGCGGTACTGTCAGCAGAAAACAGCCCCTATATTATTGTCGAAGATATCGAGGTACCTCTGGGGAAGACGGTTCATATCGAAGCGGGAACGGTTCTGCTATTTAAGGCGTTTTCGGGCATGCATGTGCAGGGGCGCCTTGTTGCGGAGGGAACCGGAAATCGTCCGGTCGTATTTACCTCAGAGCTGGATCAGACCTACAACCAGTCAAGCTCCAAGTATGCAAATCCGTACGACTGGAACGGCATATACATCCATGAAAATGCTCTTGGCTCGGAGATGACTCACTGCCATATTCTTTACTCGGTGTATGGGATTATTTCTGACACCAAATTTTTCAAAATCGAGTCCGGTGTATTCCGGGATAACGGAAAATCAAACCTGGTTATTGAAGGGGATCCGAGGGAAATGGATACCCAGCCATTCTCCTATTCCCTGACGGTCAAGGATGCTACCGTGGATGGGGTTCCGGTTAGAATCTTAAAGGATCCGTTGACGTACAGGCGAAATGCTGTACGATACAGCAGCCTGGTAGCAATCCTTGGAGGAGTTGCTGCAGGAATCGTCGGAGCTTTGCAGTATCTGGAACATCAGGAAAGATTTGAGGAGTTAAGTGAACCACCACCATCACAAGCAGGTATCGAAAATACATGGAAAAATGATAAAGAAAAGTGGGCATCGACTCGGGACAGCAGAAACCAGAGTGTTGCGATATCTGCTGCCGGGCTGGGTTTGGTCATACTCGGAGGCGTAGGCCTTTATTATTCCTTCACCTTTTAAAACGTATTCTCTCATGAATAATTCAACATATCTGATGATCCGCCTGGCCTTTACGGTATGTATAGCTGTATCAATCCTTTTGCATTGCTCGGAGTATAATCCCTTTGCCGATGTTTCGAATGCTCGAGCGCATGCCACCTTCAGTTTTTCTGAATATGATACGCTTAGTATCTTCGCCACCGAATCACTTGAGGTGGTTGTCACCGTCGGTGATTTAGTGGATTCTGTTCTCATCCAAGCCCCCAGGAATCGTTTTTGGCAGGATACCACTCTTTATCCTCCCTTTCAGAATAAAACGTTTACTTTTCGCATATCCATATACCAAATGGGGGCGACGTATATCTCGGTTACAACATGTTTGCAAGACCATGATTTTGTCGAATACAGGTACAATCTCTTTGCCAAATCTCCATTAAGGCAAATGCCTTTATCCGGAAACTATACAGATACGCTGCATTTAAGTACAGATGCCGTTAAGGATCGGGATGTTTATTATAATTGGGATTTTGGCGATGGGGTCGTCGTGACATCAGTGAGACCGGATACATCCGTTGTGCTGCGTAATCAGACAACGCAATCCACAGGGTATCTGTATTTGACCGAGATCCATGACGGCTATGAATCTAACCGCGTTCCCTTTTCTTTTGACATTCGTGATTTACAAGCGCCTCTTATAGTTTTCCTCGGTGAGAATCACGGAAATGACACGATAATAACCGGTGATGCGGAATATCCTTTCAAGGTGCTTATCACGGATGTGAGCGGGTCGATTAGATCGGCAAAATTGAACGGAGGTGATTTTACTACCGAAATCATGCGGGAATACGGCATGGAATGTGTCGAAGTAGTAAATATATCAGCGGAACACTCTCCGCAGCCTCTTACGGTAACAGCAACAGATAATTCAAATCTTACCGGTTCCCGTACTTTCTGGCTTTTCTATGACCCGGATGCTCCTTCGAGTGCTTTTACAAACTTGCGTGTCTACAACGTTGCCGATAGTATCGTGCAGACAACAAAAAGGGAACATTTTGTGTTTGGGGAAGTCGAGGATTATTATCGGGATTCACTGATATTGCGGTATAAGGATGAACAGAAAACTGTCCGTCTTGTCAATGGTATGGGTGAATGGATATGGGATCTTGCCTTGAGTGACGATACTAATCGAGTATGTATTCAGGCGCAAAGCAGAGAGGGGGATTCACTTGCTCAAGTAGAGTTTACCATTCTATACGACCACAACCTGATTGACACAGTTAATCCAAACCTTTTCAGAATAAGCATCGATGGTATGGATGTCAAGCCCTACGGATCCCATTTCTATACGTCCTCTGATTCGGTAGAAATCCAGGTGATTGCATTTGATGAGGGTAGCGGCATTGAGTCGCTGTTTATTGCTGACAGTCCAGCGATTAATTCTGAAGACGAGCATGTATCTTATACCTGGCGCAAAAAAGTTGACAATTTGAGTTATGGAGATACTGTAATTGAAATTGAAGCTGTTGATTCAGCGGGTAATGCCGAAACAGCTTCAGTTTGCATCATCAAAAACCAATTGCCTCAATTCAATTTACAGGAATCCGATTTCCCCGACGTTCTTTTTGTCGACTCGCTTTTTGTGGGAAGAGTAGCTTTTTATGACCATGATAACATTTTGGAAGAAAATCAGGAACAGGTATTTGTATATCACTCAGGAGATGCGCAAGGCTTGTCAATAGACAGCGCATCGGGGTCGATGGAGTGGCGGCCGTCTGGTGATGATGTCGGAGAAGGCACCGATACGATCTATCTTCGTGACCGCTATCAGCAAGCGCACTATGTGTGGAATTATCGTGTGGAAGACCTGTCGATGAGAAAAGATACGGTTAAAATACTCACGTCAGAAAATGATTTCCCGGAGTTTATCGAAGTTGGTGTCGAATCATTGTATGTTCCTTTGCAGGTAGTTGACTCGACAGGTTGCCCACCTTTTTTCTACGAGGCATCTTTTCTTGAGGATGGCCGAAATATTTTGCTCAATGATTCCGTTGTATCGTGGAAACCAGACATCGATGATACCGGCACGGTATGTCTGTATGTCGGTGTAGTTGACAGTTGTGGACAAGGCGATACCATTTCCCCCTGTATCAATGTACTGCCTCCGAACAGACCATGCAGTTTGTCGGGTCATTATTCAGGAAAAATCGACAGCCTTGGAATTTATGACCTGATTGAAGCGGGGCCGCCGGAAACTTTGACAGTTACCATACATGATGATGATTTCAAAAGATTTCCCCAGCATGAACACTTTTCCGTGATGTGCAGAAAAAACGGCGCGGAGAACAGGCTTTATGCGGACTCAAACGGAATAGTGACCATGCTTCTGAGTCCGTTGAGTAAACCTGTTGGGTATGACACGCTGTTGATAAGAGTAACTGACAGTCACGGCCATTCCGACACCCTTCAACGAGTTCTCTATTATGGTAAAGCCCCGGGAAAGCCTTATAACCAGTCACCGGGCGACTCTCTGTTTATCGACTCGACCGTTCTTCTCTCATGGTCATGTGATAATCCGGACCCTGATGAATTACGGTATGATATTTTTCTGGGGGTACACGGAGATCTTCAACTTGTGGGAGAGAACATCCCGGATACGCAATTTCAGGCTACCGTCCGCACAACCGGCACCTACTACTGGAAAGTTGTCGCTACGGATGGTAAAAATCGGGTGGAGAGTCCCCTGAGACAGTTTTCTCATGAAAACCTTTCTCCCGTCAGATTCATGACAAAAGAGGAAGAGTTGCTTACCGCCACAGTTGTTTTTGGAAGCGTATGGACATATAAATTTAGTATGGAGGGAGGTAAACCACCCTATACTGTCTGTGCATATTTTGGAGACTCCGTCACCAGTCTAGACTGTGACGAGGCCTCAATATCCTGGATCCCCTCAAGATATGATGTAGGCATCAAGCCTATGATGTTTATTGTTACAGATGCCTATAAGAACAAAGATACACTCAATTCTATGGTGTGTATCTCAACTCCATTTAACAGCACGGACAGAGTGTTTGAAATCGGCGGTCTGCCGGCTGCTGATACGATTAGTGTCGACACGACTCAGCCAAAGACGGTAGCTTTTACTATCGTAGACAACTATTTTGCATACACAAAGGAATATGAAATCAGTATCATTTCAGATGGAATAACCATCAGCAGAAATGTTCAAAATGGCAATATATTTGAGTTGCTGTTTTATAAGCACCCGGAGGTGACTGGTTTCAGGAGCGTCAAGATAGTTGCCAAGGATATTTCTTCAAAAATCATTGAAAAAACATTGGTAATAGATTACGGGCCCTGACACCATAAAACACAGTTCTACAGTGATGTATCTGCTGCTTTTGATTTTAAATCCGCCAGTATGCCCAGAGCTTCTAAAGGCGTCAGCATATTGATATCCATGTTTTGTAGCTGTTGAATTATCTCGACAGTTGACGAATCTAAAAGATTAAGTTGCACGCCATCAAACAAATCGGTCTGGTTTTTCTGTTCAGGGCTATGTGTATGGTGACGGGCAAGTACCGGTTTGTGATCGGGAGTAAGTTCCATGTTTTCGAGATTCGACAGAATCTCTTTAGCTCTTTTAATTACCTTGTCAGGAACTCCCGCAAGTCGGGCAACCTGTATTCCATAGGAGTGATCGCAACTGCCTTCACCAATTTTTCTAAGGAAAATGATCCGGTCATTCCACTCTTTTACTTTTATGTGAAGGTTTCTTATGCGTGGAAACAGGAGAGCAAGTTCGGTAAGTTCGTGGTAATGTGTTGCAAACAGCGTTCGTGCCTGGCTCTTTGGTGTTTCATGAAGAAATTCCGCAACCGCCCATGCGATACTTATTCCATCAAACGTGGAGGTGCCCCGTCCTACTTCATCAAGAAGGACTAAACTTCTGTTTGTGGCGTTATTTAATATGTTTGCGACTTCGATCATCTCCACCAGAAATGTACTTTGACCTCGTGCAAGCCGGTCAGATGCGCCGACTCGGGTGAAAAATTTATCCACAACGCCGATATGTGCTTCAGCGGCAGGCACAAACGATCCCAGCTGTGCCATAATTGCTATCAGTGCATTCTGACGTAAATACGTGGATTTTCCAGCCATATTTGGGCCGGTAATAAGCATGATTTGACTCTCTTCGGATTTAAAATCCGTGTCATTTGGAACAAACTGCTCATCAGGATTCATCTGTTCAACAACAGGGTGTCGGCCATCGCGAATGTGCATCTCCATATTTTCGCTGATGGTCGGCCGCACGTATCCCTGATCTGCCGCAACTCGTGCAAGAGATACAAAAGAATCGAGCACAGCTACCGACTCTGCTGCTTTCTGTATGCGGGCGCAATCTCTGGAGACAAATTTTCTTAAATCGATGAATAAAGCATACTCAAGTTCACTGAGCCGTTCCTGAGCACCTAAAACCTTGGCCTCCATATTCTTGAGTTCGGGAGTAATAAACCTCTCGCCGTTGACCAGAGTCTGTTTTCGTATGTAATCTTCCGGCACGGCTGCCAGATTAGTTTTTGACACCTCGATATAGTAGCCGAAAACTTTGTTATATCCCACTTTAAGCGACTGTATGCCGGTTCGCTGCCGTTCCGTTTCTTGAAGACGAGCTATCCATTGTTTGCCATTAACCGATGCATCCCTAAGCTCATCGAGTTCGGCCGAGATGCCGCCTCTGATGAGATTCCCGTCTTTCAGCGTCAAAGGCGGGTTATCGGTGATTGTGGAAGCTATCTTTTGCGCAAGCTCATCAAAGCCCTCCAGCGATCGACAGATCTCTTTGAGAATACCATCGGGAGCATCCTCTAGTACTCTGGTGATAGTAGGAAACGTTTCCAGAGAATCTTTCAAGCCGTTGAGATCGCGAGCGTTGGCCCGTTCGAAGGTGATTCGGCCGATAAGCCGCTCGATATCCGCGATACGCTTTAAAAATAGTTCTATCTCTGTACGAACGAATAAGTTGGAATGCAGCCACTGAACGCAATCGAGACGCTGGTTGATGCTGTGGATTGTTTTCAGCGGATGGGTTATCCATCGCCTGAGCATGCGGGCACCCATAGCCGTGCTCGTTCGGTCCAGAATCGAAATAAGTGTTCCGCCGGTATCATCCGTTTGGAGTGGCTTGAGAAGTTCCAGATTTCTGATCGATGCGGGATCAAGTTCAGCATATTCTGAGATGGTTCGTGGCGTAAGAACGGTAATATGGCGAAGATCATTACGTTTCTGTTCCTTGAGATAGGAAAGAAGTCCACCCGCAGCGCCAATACCCACGGAAAAGGATTCAAGACCCATACTCTGAAGGCTGGCAATACCGAAATGATCCAGAAGCGTTTGTTTGGCCTGCTCTGTGTCAAATTTCCAATCATCATGATGAGAAATAACGAGATTCCTGAAATTTTCTCGTATGCGCTTGCTGTAATCGGAGCTGTGATCGTGAGAAACAAGTAGTTCGGTGGGCTCCAGGCGCGCAAGTTCTTCTTCGATTGCCGATGCAGATATCTCCTCTACACAAAATTCTCCCGTGGACAGATCACAGAGTGCAAATCCGATTGTTCCATCGCATTCATGAATCGAGACGATGAAATTGTTTGATTTTTCATCGATGAAATTGTCCTCGGTTGCCGTTCCCGCTGTGATCACTTCAACCACATCTCGCTTAACGACACCCTTAGCCGTTTTCGGATCCTCTATCTGTTCGCAGATGGCAATCTTGTGGCCCGCACGAACGAGCCTGTTTGCATACCGGTCCAGAGCATGGTAGGGAAAGCCGGCAAGGGGAGTAGGGTCACTGCCGCCATGATTGCGCTTTGTAAGCGTCAGCCCCAAAACCTCCGCGGCAATCTTTGCATCCTGGTTAAATAACTCATAAAAATCGCCCATGCGATATAGAAGCAGCGTATGCGGGTTCTGCTTCTTGATGGCCATATATTGGCGCATCATGGGCGTCAGAGATTTCGCCGGTTCGCTTTTCCTTTTCTTTGCGTCTGCATTCATAACTGTTCTGAAACCATGTTTCTGTTAATCTTCCGATTCGGCGCCTTCGGAAGAGGCAAAGTCGCGCATGTCCGATGGCAGGTCATCATCCGTAAGAGCATCGGGCTGCTCATCGGATGGGGCAGCGGGTCTATTTTCCAGATCGGAGGTATCCTCATCGACAAACGACGACTCTTCTGCGGTGGATTGCTCCTCCTCGTATTCCTCATATTCATCATCGGCGTCGAAACCGCCCATCGACTCTACAGGTAATTCTTCTTCCCCGTATTCATCAGCAATTTCCGGATCTCCAGATCCGTCTCCTTTCTGGCCTTCTCGCTCCGCGGTATCTTGCTTGTTGCTTTTCCCGGTTGATTGAGCGCCGTCTTCAGCTTTGGATTCGGGCGGTTTCGAGCGGTTTTTCTCTTCGGAAGAATCGTTTACGGTTACCGATCTGTTTTCTTGCCCCACATCAAGGGATGGCTCGTCCGACTGCGGTTTGGTTGTGACCTGCTCAGAGTCTGCGGGGTGTTCCTGCGTATCTGCTTTTGCAGGCTGATGCTGATTCTCCTGAATTTCGGGAGAATCATCCAGCTCATCGATCATCTGCTCCTCTTCTTCCGAAAGTTCCTCCATTTTTTCCTTGGCCAGAGCCTCAAACTCCTCAATCTTTGGAAGATCATCGATTTTATTGATACCAAAATACTGGAGAAATTCGGATGATGTTGCATACAAAAGAGGGCGCCCCGGTTTATCGCTTCTACCGCAAATGGAAACCAGCCTTCTTTCCAGAAGCGTTTTCATCGCGCCATCACTGACTACCCCGCGAATGGCCTCGATTTCAGCCTTGGTGATAGGCTGCTTATAGGCGATGATCGCCAGGCACTCCAGCGCCTGTAAAGAAAGTTTCTTAACACTGCGCTCCTTGAATAACTGCCGTACCCAGGGGTGGTAGTAAGCGATCGTTCTAAACTGAAACCCTCCTGCAACCTCGGTAATCTCGAAAGGATGCCGTTCGCGTTGGAGTTTGGCATTGATATCATCCACCATCTTTCGAACTTTGCGCGCATCCGGCTGCCCATCCAGAATACTCTTGATCTTGGCGATACTCAAAACCTCATCCGAAGCAAACAGAATAGCCTCCAGTATTCGGCTGTTCTCGGAGGACTGACTCCCGGTGGTTTGTTTTTTTTCAGAAGATTCGTTTTGCTTCATACTCTCTTTTCTGTCGAGGAGGTCAAAGCCGGGCGTTTGTTTTATTACAACGGCTTTTCACTGTATTTTCAGCTTCGGTCTCGTGTCGAGCGTTTTTTGACGAAAATATTCCCGAAAGCCTCTTCCTGTCGAAAATAAATCTCCTGCATCTTCACAAGTTCCAAAATGGCCATAAAGGTTACAACAACCACTATTCGACGCAAATCATCACTGAAAAGCTCTTCGAAGCAAACCTCTTCACTCTCCTGAAGACACCCCAGAACATGTTCAATGCGGTCATCCAGCCTTACCGGTTCAGCCACCAGGACATGGCCGCGTTCCGGCTCCTGCTCCTTTGAGCGCTCCAATATTCTTCGAAACGCTGTGATGAGATCAAAGACCCCTATATCACCAACTGTTTGTTCCTGCCGGTGATCGAGTTCGATCTCCTCGGCCTTACCTCTGGTGAAACTGCCAAACTGCTCAGATTCATACACCCTTAGAGAATTGGCGGCTTCCTTGTACTTTTTATATTCCAGTAGCTGCTCGATCAGTTGTTGTTTGTTGAAAATACCTTCCTCTTCATCCAGCTCTTCATCATCATTCTGGGGAAGCATCTCACGGGCTTTGAGACGAATCAGTGTGGCTGCCATCGAAAGATATTCGCTTGCTATATCGATATTCAACCGTCTCATAACATCCAGATAACTCAGATACTGTTTGGTTATCTGTGCCACGGAAATGTCCAGGATAGCCATTTCCGATTTGTTTATCAGATATAAAAGAAGATCAAGCGGTCCTTCGAACAGGTCCAGCTTAACAGTGTACTCTTTTTTTGGTTCCAATACAACTCCGTATCCAAAGACAAAAGAAACGGCTTGTGCCGAATCCTCTTCTCCCGACCTGTCGGTCGGGAGAATTCATCGGAAGGATAAAAATAGTATAATCCATCGAGACGGGCGCACCGTCTTTACACGGCTGGATTATTCCACTGTTACACTCTTTGCCAGATTTCTCGGCTGATCGATTTCGCAGCCGCGTAGCGCTGCGATATGATATGATAGCAGCTGCATGGGAATAACCGAAAGAAGAGGACTGAGCACCGGCAGAGTCTTGGGAATATAGATAACGTGCTCGGCATGCTTTTGTATGGTTTTATCGCCCTCGGTCGCAATCGCGATGATTTTGCCGCCGCGGGCGCGAACCTCCTGCATATTGGTGATTACCTTATCATAGATCGCATCTTTGAGAGCAACCACCACCGATGGCATATCTTTGTCGATCAGAGCAATCGGTCCGTGCTTCATCTCGGCCGCGGGATAGCCCTCTGCATGAACATAGGAGATCTCCTTAAGCTTCAGTGCCCCCTCCAGTGCTACCGGAAAGTTGTAGGAGCGTCCAAGGTAAAGGAAATTATTATGTCTGGCGTAGATTTCTGCGATTTTTCGTATTTCTTCGTTTTGCTTTAGAATTTTCTTTATTTGCGAAGGGATTTTGCTCATTGCCGTGGCAAAGGTAATCCCGTCGGTATGCGACATGTGACGCATGCGTCCCAGAAGCAGGGTTAGAAGAGATAGAACAGTCAGCTGCGAAGTAAAGGCCTTCGTGGAGGCCACACCGATTTCCGGGCCTGCATGAAGGTACACACCGCCATGGGTTTCCCGGGCGATGGATGATCCGACTGCATTGCATATGCCAAGGACTGTTGCTCCCTTCCGCTGTGCCTCCCTGAGAGCGGCCAGGGTATCGGCGGTCTCTCCCGACTGACTGATCACAAACACCAGAGTGTTGGCATCGATGATCGGATTGCGATAACGAAACTCCGAGGCGTACTCGACCTCTACCGGAATTCCCGCCAGATCTTCGATCATGCTTTCACCGACCAGCGCGGCGTGCCAGGATGTCCCGCAGGCCACAAAGATGATACGATTGATTCGGCGAAGCTCGGTGAGAACCAGATTAAGCCCGTCCAGACGGGCGGTGCCGTCTTCGATAAGAAGTCGACCGCGCATGGCATTTTTCACCGTTTCGGGCTGTTCGTAGATTTCCTTGAGCATGAAATGGTCGAATCCACCCTTTGCCAGCGCATCGGCATCGAAATCGAGTATCTCCACCTCATGGGGGAGCTTCTTATTGTCCAGAGTTGTCGTCTGATAGCCCTGCTTATTGAGAAGAACCATGCTGTTGTCTTTGAGGTATATGACTTTATCGGTGTGTTTGACCGTAGCGGAGGCATCGGAAGCCAGGTAAAATTCGTCTTCACCCACACCAACCACCAGCGGCGAGCCGCGACGCGCTCCCACCAGAACATCCGGATTATCCACCGCGACCACTGCAATACCAAACGTTCCCTCCACCTCGGCAAGTGCTTTTCGTACCGCCCTGGCAAGATCCCCCTCATAGAACATACCCACAAGCTGGGCGAGTACTTCGGTATCTGTTTCGGTGCGGAATTCGATTCCTCTTTTGATCAGCTTATCTTTGAGGATGCCGTAGTTTTCTATGATTCCGTTATGAACAAGCGCTATGCGCTTGTTTTGATCCACATGCGGATGTGCGTTTGTCTGCGATGGTCCCCCGTGAGTCGCCCATCGGGTGTGGGCGATACCAACCGTGCCTTCGGTGTCTTTGTCTTCGGTGAAACTACGGAGAGCATCAACCTTGCCCTTAACCTTGTATAGATTAAGTTTCTTATTGACGGTAGCGACTCCCGCGCTGTCGTAGCCGCGATATTCCAAAGAGCTCAGACCGTTTATTAAAATAGGAAACGCCTTTTTTGTGCCAATATAGCCGACAATTCCGCACATATGCTACTCCCTTCCTGCCGTTTTTGCTTTGACTGCCGGTTCGGACGACGAATCAGATATTGAAAAAATATTGTTACCTGAGCTGCTTTCCAGGCATTCGGCCTGTCTGCCCGAAACAATGGTTAAACGTGCAAATTGAATACCACTATCTTCCGCCTCATTATCGCCCCTCACCCTGGTCTACAGATACTTTCTCACGATTATCAGACGCGTTTATCGTGTCATGCTAAAGTGGTGTGACTGCAATGTATGCCAAATAGTGAATCCGGTACTGTAAGTGTACTCTTGGGGTGATGAAATACGAAAAAGTTTATTGACGCAAAAATAAAAAATACATCGGGGGGCAGTTGTTCATCACAGTTCATCGTCAATGCCCCCATTTTTCTTTTCTGATTCACTTGATCTCGATCATTTGTACATCCTTGCCTACGTTACCCTCGGACCAGGCATTGTTTACCCAGTCCCAGCCTGGATTGGTAAGCTTATCACTGAAGCGCCGCTGAATATTCTCTGACAGGGGAGAGTCGAAAAGCGACTCGAAAAGAGAGTATGTGCCGGCCAGCGTCTCCAGAGTCAGTCCCGAGGTCTGGCGGCAATCGGCCTGTATCAGATAGGTTCCTTCAAGCGTGGCCCGACTCATGTTGGCCCCCCGCAGGTCGGCCTTCTTCAGGTATGCTGCACTCAGATTCGCGTCACTGAGATTGGCTCCTCTCAGATCGGCCCCCCGCAGATCGGCGCTACTGAGATCGGCACCACTCAAATCCGCATCCCGTAGATCCATCCCGCACAAATCCGCTCCCCGCAGATCGGCATTGGCATAATTTCTCCCATTTTTTTCCTTCACGGGGGCAGGAGGAGAAGGGGAATCGTTCTGAAACTGTGTCTGGTGATACTTTTCCAGAAACTCATACTCCGGCATACATGCGGTCTTCTCACCATCGATGTACCCATAAACCATCTTGGTATTTTGCTCCGATTTCATCTCCTCCACACACAGGTACATCCTGGGTTTGCCCTCCGATGAAAAACCCTCGAGTGTGCCGATAATCATTGCTATCAACAATATGCCTGCTCTTTTCATACTACAAACTCCTGGCTTGAGTAGTTCTGCCCAGTAGAAACCATTATTGCGGGAAGTAGAGGATAGTGGCGATACATATAGCTTTGAAACAAAAGTTTTATATTCGCCATAGGAAGAAGAGTAGTCGAGAGAAATGCCGATTCGTATCCCGTGAGCCTTTATTTAGCAGACTACAGGATATGCTCTCATGGCCGTCTGCGCCCGGTGCTCCGCGAGTATGCTCAGGTTGCCTTCTCGGGAGGAGGCGTCCCGGTGGCTTTAGTCCAGCCGGCGGCGGCAGCCTGCTCCGCAAGCATCTTCATCATCCCGCTGATTATTCCCGAAAGCGCGCTCCAGGCTATCGTTTCTGCCCATGTGGACTTATCGAGCCTGGATGGCGGATCGTGCTTCTTTACTGTGCGCCAGGCATTTTTCAGCGTTGCATGCACAGCCAGTCCGGTTATCATTCCCATACCGGTTGCAATCACTGTCCATACCCATTTCTGTTCACAGTGTTTGAGCTTGTTCATATGATCTGTCGTATCTTCTTTCTGTATCCTCAGTTATCCCTGAGTATTTAAAAGAGCAAACAGGATACCACTACTTGCTGACCAAGGGGGCGATCAGATGCTCCAATCCGTTTATCTTGATCTCGAGCATGTCCCTGAGCATATCACCAAGCCTTCCCGCCGGAAATCCTTTTCGCTGAAACCATACCAGATACTCCTCGGGAAGATGCAGAAGGTAGCGACCCTTGTACTTGCCAAAAGGCATCTGGGTGCGTGCCAGTTTTATCAGATAGTGGGGATCGGGAACTTCCCGAGTCTCGTCTGCCATCATCTCTCCTTTTGGATCGGATCTTGGGCCAGCAGGTATCTCTCTCGATTGCACGAACGCCTAAACCTCCTCGGCGGGAGACCTGCTCAATTCGGGTCCAAAGCAAAATAGATTACGAAAGAAACCACTGGAGCACCTTTTGCGCGTATCGTGTAAATGTAGCATGCATGAAATAGGTACTATATCCGATACATATCCCGGTGAAGCATCTATCCTGTATGTATTTTGATTTCGGTCAAAACGACGGAGAGGAGTCTTGGGATTCTGGAAAATAAAAATAGCGGAAAAGTAACTGCGTCATTTCTAAATACGTATGCCTCACCCAAACCGATCACCCTCTGCCCCTCTTTGCGAGTGCATCAGGCAGACGATATTTTTGCACTCTGGGAAGCTTGGGAGAATAGAATCGGTGAGATCAGCCCCCCGCCTTTCTGGGCGGTAGTCTGGCCCGCGGCGGCAGTCAGCTGTGCCTACATATCTGAAAACCCGTCGCTTGTTCGTGGTAAAACGGTCCTGGATTGCGGCTGTGGTGGTGGTTCCGTTGCCATTGCCGCATCCCGCTGCGGTGCTGCTCGGACCATCGCCAACGATATCGACCCCGTGGCTCTACGAGTGGCAGCCTATAATGCCTCGCTCAACGATGTTAGCCTCGAGATGGTCGATGCCGACCTGACCCAGGCATGTACCGGGATTCGTTTCGATATCGTATTTGCCGCCGATATGTTCTATGAGAAGGGTCCTTCACGACGCATGATGCAGTGGTTTGAAAAGATGCGTATGGATGGAACCAGGATTATCGTATCCGATGGTGGAAGGAATTTTGCTCCCGAAACCGGTTTTTATTGTCTGCAAAGCCGTGAGGTGGCGGTAGACAGTCGCACCGAAGGGAGTTCGAGACGCATTGTCAGGCTGTTAGCCATGAAATAGCGATAAAAGAGCATGATATGTTTGATCGAAGCTTCTTTGAGAAATCGCCTGCCGAGGTCGCGCGTGCTCTCCTGGGCGCACGACTCTTTCATGACAGCTCCAGCGGATTTCTGCAGGGCTATATCATAGAAACCGAGGCATACGGCGATGAGACCGACTCAGCCTCGCATGCCAGATTCGGTTGGACCCGACGAACGGAGCCGCTGTTTGGCCCGGCCGGACTTGCATACGTGTATCTTGTCTATGGGATACATTCGATGCTCAATATCGTAACCGGTAAAGAAGGGCAGGCGGGAGCAGTATTAATCAGGGCTGTGTTTGATCCGCACACGCAAAGATTGCACGATGGACCCGGCAGAGTGTGTAGGAATTTGTCGATAACACGTGAGCTGAATAAAAGCGACATGACTCGAGGCGAGCCGCTTGGGATTGGACAGGGGTATGTTCCCGAGGATCATACAATCCTGAAAGGAAAAAGAATAGGCGTTGGGTATGCGCAAAAATCTGATCGGGAAGCGCAGTTACGGTATAGAATAACCGATATCGCTCCACTGGTGCGGTACATACAAGGAGAAAAATATGTCACAGGAGAAGAATATTGCCGTTGAGATCGCCCGCAAAGCCGGTCAGATGGTCGTGCAGCTTCAGCAAGGTGTCAAGATTGAGGAGAAGGAGACCAATAACCTGGTAACGGAGGCGGATACCAGGGCTCAGGCGTTTATCATCGATGCTATCCGCACGCACTACCCGGATGCCGATTTTCTCGGAGAGGAGGGTGATTTCGAGCGTGATTTGGAGGCCGAGGATCTGTGGATAATCGACCCGATCGACGGAACAAATAACTACGCCCACTCCATACCACTGTATTCCATTTCCATTGCATATGCCCGGCGGGGACAGGTCAAAGCGGGGGTGGTTTACCTGCCGGCTCTCGGGGAGCTGTTCAGTGCAGCGGAGGGGGAGGGAGCCGAGTTTAACGGTGCCCCCATGAGAGTCTCTTCTTCCGACAGTCTGGAACGGTCGATCATTTCCACCGGTTTTTATTATGACAGGGGAAAGATGATGAAACGGACCCTTTCATCTATCGAGGCACTTTTCGAAGCAAACACCCGCGGGATTCGCAGGACGGGAACAGCCGCATTGGACTTTTCCTGGGTAGCCTGCGGGCGTTTCGATGGTTATTTCGAGTACAGCCTCTCGCCCTGGGATTTTGCCGCCGGCATGCTTTTGGTGCGTGAGGCCGGCGGGATATGCACCGACCGTGATGGTGCGCCTCTGAGCCTTGCATCGGAGGGAGTGATCGTATCAAACGGTACGATTCATGAGCAGTTTCTGGATGTGGTGAGGTGGGAGAAGCTCTGAGCGCTTGCCCGGTCCCATTCAGCAAAAGCCCGCACGAATGGACCCGCACTATTCATGTGTGATAAACTTTCTTTATTTCTACCCACTCTTGTCCGAAATTCGTTTTCTTATCATTCCATGGTGTTTTTCCTGCTCTTATGCGTTAGCTTCACCTCTTTCCACATGCCATATTTTCGATCCTTTATAAGCTTCAGATGAGGTGTCTCGCCTTCGTCGAACAGCATTATCTGCTTATCCGAGATCACCATCTTGCCGTATAAGGTGACACCCATTCGGGTAATCGAACGGTATTGGGTGATGAGATGATCTTTTATACGAACGAAATCGTGCTGCGATTCGTTGAAGGTGAAGAAAAGTATTCCGATTCCTTCCTTTTCCAGTCGTTTGTAGATCTGTACCGGGGTATGTTTGAGCTGACGCTGTCGGTGGAAGCCTTTACGCACGTATATGGACTCTGTATCCGAAAAGAGGATATAGGAGAATGTTGCTTCCGGAAAGAACTGGCGCAGCGGAACGAAAAGGTTGGTGATCAGATCATCACAGTCTACATTGATTTTGTCTATCTTACTCTCGAGAACCAGAATATGTCTTTTTTTTGCGTAACGATAATCGAAGAGCCCATCAAGTTCTTTTATATTTTCGTATCCGTATTTTCCTTTCCCCGTCTTCTTCAGGATCACCAGATTAGGATACTTGTCAATTTTCAAAACATACCGGTCGGTGTTGGCGACGATGAAATCATCGCGGTCCTGGGGATTAAAACTGTTGTCGAAAATGCCACCCGTTCTTCCTACCCGGGAGAAGTGTTTCAGGAAATACTTGGTGATCCGCCTGGAGATCCGCTCTGCGGTATCTCCCATGATATTGCCTTCCGCGCGCGGCTCATACGGATACGTCACCTCAAACAGATCACGAATGGTGAATATGTCATAGCGTTTTCTTCCGATCTGATAGGCAACGAGCACTTTATCCAGAAACCGTCTATTATCGTTAATCTCATCTTTAGGGTTATGCAGACGATAGGTTCCCCGAATTCCGTGGTCTCGCTTGGATGAAAAGATCCAGTCGGCAGGATCGTCATTTTCCTTTTTACGCGGATTCCACAATACCGGTTGAAAGTCATAAAAGGGGTATTGCAATCGTTGCGGCGAAATGACGATGTGGTGTTTACGTTTAGTTTTCAAGGGATTATTCTCCTACCAGCCCATGGCGGTGTCTGCTGTTACTGATATTACCAATTATACACCTGCTAACGTAATATATACATAAAATGGTATAAAAATATTGAGAGCAGTTCAGAAAACTGAGGGAAGAAAGCTTTTTCAGGGATGATGCTAACTTTGGGGACGGAGTCAAAAAGTTTAATTTGGTGCTAAATTAAACTTTTTGACTCCGTCCCCTTCTTTACCTTCTTTAGGTACCATTTATGGCTGTCGAATTCATACACTCCAGTTTTTTAAACGTTTGTTGCATCGGTTCGGTTATGCCGGGCGAAGTGTATATTTCCACAATTGACCTCACACGCGGGGGTTTTAGTTAAATGATTGCAGGTATGATGGACTTTTGTGTGGATTTTTGCCTATCAATGAGGAGTCGAGGCTGATGTCTCAAAACGAAACTGTAGGACAAATGGTTGCAAATAAAGAGGTTACGCCTGTCAAATTCGGTACCCTCGGCGGCGTTTTTACGCCTTCCATTCTGACTATCCTTGGCGTGATCATGTTTATGCGTGCAGGTTTTGTGACCGGGCAGGCGGGTATAATCGGTGCTCTGGCTATTCTGCTTCTTTCCAAATCAATTACCCTATTTACCGGATTTTCGATCTCAGCTATCGCCACTAATACGGAAGTCAAAAGCGGGGGTGCCTATTTTCTCATCTCGCGCTCACTGGGACCGGAGTTTGGCGGGGCCATAGGTCTGGCGCTCTATCTGGCTCAGGCACTTTCCGTCCCGTTTTATATCCTGGGTCTTACCGAGGCGATGACAAAGAGTCTGCCGTTTATGTCCATGGAAATGCTTAGCCAACCGATTCCTGTTCTCGGCTCCTGGTTTGCGGTGGTAAACTTGATTGTGCTCGTCGGGTTGTTTGTTGTTACCTATATTGGAGCCGACTGGGCTATACGTGCTCAGTATGCCATCATGGCGGTTCTGGGGCTGTCCATCCTTACCTTCATGATCGGGGCGGCATTTCAGTTCGATTCCTCGGTTCTGGCAAGTAACATGGCTGCCGATTATAGCGCGGGAAACAGTTTCTGGAGGATGTTTGCGATCTATTTTCCAGCAGCTACCGGTATTATGGCCGGGGTAAACATGTCGGGAAACCTGAAAAACCCCACCCGATCCATTCCCATAGGGACTTTGTTGGCGGTTTTCTGCGGATTTGTGGTGTATGCACTGCAGATTGTGCTGGTCGGCGGGGCCATTAGTCGCGAACAGTTGATCGCCCAGCCCTATGAAAGTCTTTTGCACATATCACTGTTTGGATTGGGATTTATGGTTGCTGCCGGGGTGATCTGCGCTACACTCTCCAGCGCACTGGGATCGTTTCTAGGTGCACCCCGTATACTTCAGGCCCTTGCCCAGGACAACATTCTCAAGCCTCTGATGCCTTTGGCGCACCTGACATCGAAGGGAGAACCCCGGCGTGCGCTTATCGTTACATTTATCATCTCCGTCGGAGTGATCTACTATGCACGGGAGGGAAGCACCGGTGGTGCCCTCAACGCTATAGCCGGGATTATCACCATGCTCTTTCTGTGCACCTATGGCATAACAAATCTTGCCGCATTTGTGGAAAGCTTTGGCAAAAATCCTTCCTTTCGCCCGCGATTTAAACTGTTTCACTGGTCGATAGCTTTTTTGGGCGCACTGGGCTGTATATTCGCGGCGTTTCTTATAGATGCTCTCTTTGCGCTTATTGCCATAATGATTATCGCACTGCTGTTTATGTATGTACGCAAATTTATCCTCTCTGCCTCGTTTGGGGATGCCCGCAGAGGTTTTTTCTATTCAAGGGTCAGGGATAATCTTATCAAGCTCTCCGGAATGCCTTCGCACGCAAAAAACTGGAGACCGACCGCTCTTGTGCTCAGCGGCAATCCCGAAAGCAGGGAGGCACTTGTCAAGTACGCAAGCTGGTTGGGCAGTGGACGGGGAATCGTATCACTATATTCCATGATAATTGGCGATTTCGAGGAAAATGCAGCCGCCAGAGCCGATATGCTGGAGCGTCTGCAGATTTTCATAAAAAAGAATCAGCTGGCTGCTTTTCCGGATGTTTTAGTTACTCCCGATTTTGACCAGGGACTTCACCACCTGCTTCAGTGTACATCCTTGCAGCCGGTCAAGCCTAACCTTCTGATTCGCGGATGGGCGGGGGATGCGCAGCGGGCGGAGGCATCTGTGCGGGCGATGAGAACGGCAAATTTTCTGGGCATGAGTCAGGTTGTCATAAAGGGCACCCAAATGCCCGCGGTAAAGCCCCGTAACCGCAGGATCGATATCTGGTGGCGGGGCCGGGAAAACGGCTCGCTTATGGTACTGCTGGCCTATCTTATGTCGCTTAACAGTGAGTGGTCTGGTTGCCGTATCCGTATCCTGCGTGTGGTCAGAGAAGAGCACTACTATCAGCGGGCACATGATGCTTTACAGAAGATAATGGATGCGGCGCGCATGAGTGATGCGGAGGTCAACGTGATCGTTTCCGATCAGTCTTTCGATACGATTCTCCAGAGCCACTCAAATGATGCGACTGTGGTGTTTATGGGCTTTGCGGTCCCCGAGCTTCGCATGGCCGAGCAGTTCCACCGACAGTTAGCTCAGCTTCTTGAATCTCTGCCCACGGTGTTGCTGATTCATTCCACAGGAGAAGCCGATCTGATGCAATAATGTCCTTGGCGCAATCCCGGTCAGGATATGCAAGGAGTCGCCATCATTACATATAAACACCTCCGGGACTGCTTACAAATCGGAAGCGCTTTCTGCCCCCAAATGGCTGCAAACAGTTATAATTCATGTTATTTTAAAGGGAAGCGAAAGCCATCATTAACCGGGGAGGTTACTCATGTATACATCAAAAAAGTTTATGTTTTTATCGATAACTGTTTTGTTTATTTCCTTTGCAGGATATCCCCAGGCCGACATCTCGCCTGTTATCCCGCAGGTGATCCTCTCACCCGAGGATCCCACGACCGCCGATGAGGTATCGCTTTCGATTATTCTGGGGGTGCATAACAATTCATGTGTGCCACAATATGATACAGATTACACCCTGGATTCGGTACATGTTTTTTGTGTTGTCCCGCCCTGCCCTCCATTGTATGAAATCGATCTTTCTTATACCGTACGTGCAGCCGAACAGGACCCCTCTCAGGCATGCCTGGATGTGATTACATCCTATGGTCCGAGCTGGAATTTCGGATACCTGAATGCGAGTGAATACACGGTGACTCATGAGGAAGATACGATTATCGTGTTTACCGTGACCGAGGCGCCGGATGTTTCTGTATATTCTGCCGGCCGGGAAATGGCAAACAACAGGCAGACTCCGCAAGCGTTTATCTCTGATGGTAAAATAAAACTTCGTCTACAAAAATCAGACAAGATTACAGTGGAGCTGCTTTCGATGGATGGCAGGCTAATCGAAAGGCCAATGGATAACCGGAGGATTAAAGCAGGAGTTCACGGTATAGTAAAGGTATCCGATCTTCCCGCCGGCGTGTTTTTTATTCGTATGATCACAGATGGTAAACGCTTCCACAGACGTATTGTGATCGCTCGATAAGGTTTATCTGGATAGAGCGATTCTCTTGCTGCTCATTCACTCAGAACCGTTTAGCTTTTGTATGCAGCTGATAGATTCACAGGTTGGTAGAGTCGTGCGGCCAACATCTCTACCATTCTTCACCTATATTAGTGGCCTGTCCGAGTATGCACTAAAGACTCGGATCGATGCATTGCTCTAACCATACAGCTCAAATCTTTTCTGGACGCCGATGTGCAGATGATCAGCTCCGCAGCCTTATGCCTGCATAATCTGAATAATCACTCCACTTCATACTCCGGCATGCTCAGAATATCATCACTGCTTTGGCCGCTGACTTGTTCCAAGACGTTTATGATCGGCTGCAGCTTCTCTATAACTGCCCGGTATTCGGCTGCAAAAGCATAGCGTTTTCTGCTGTTTTCACTCTCCCTGCCGATAAAGCGCTCCAGCAGCCCCCTGGGGGGAGGGATTCTGCGTAGCCTGACCGGTTGATCGGGCTTTATACCGGCTGCCTTTTTGGAGATTGTGATCGCCTCATAAAACCCGCCGACCTCATCGACTAATCCGATTTTATGGGCATCCTGGCCGCTCCAGATCCTGCCTCTGGCGACACTTTCTACCGAATCGTATGGCATGTCGCGGCCCTCTGCAGTTTTCCGCACGAAATCCCCGTAGACATCATCCAGAAACCTTTGTACCCGTTCCCACTGCGTCTGGGTATACGGATGCGTTGGGCTCCATATGGTGCTGTTTTCGCTTGTGTGAATCTCGTCCCAGTTGACCCCCAGCTTC
The DNA here is from genome assembly GCA_964419255.1 of uncultured Fibrobacterota bacterium. Classification (GTDB taxonomy): domain Bacteria; phylum Fibrobacterota; class Chitinivibrionia; order Chitinivibrionales; family CAYFVL01; genus CAZPHU01. Next base: position 36,319 of record CAYQOU010000008.1, read on the forward strand.
TCCCAGAGGCCCTCGGTGACGACTTTTCCGGTGATAACGCCAATGGAGCCGGTTATGGTACCTCCCTGCGCCACGATAGTGTGGGCGGGGATGGCTACGAAATATCCTCCCGAGCCGGCAACCCCGGCCATGGATACGATAACCGGCTTTATTTCTCCCGCCCGCTTTACCTCACGCCAGATCGCATCGGAGGCCACGTACGAGCCGCCGGGACTGTTTATACGAAAAAGAATGGCCTTTACTTTTTTGTTATTGGCCGCGGCCCGGAACGCCGCGACAATCGTTTCACTGCCCATGATCTGCTGTCCTGACACGGGTGAAAAGGAGCTTTCTCCTCTGCGAATGCTTCCCACGCCATATATAAGAGCGATCGTCTTTCCCTTATCAAACGCACTGCCCGCTTTTTTAAGGTAGGGCGAAAGATAGAGAAAAGATGCCTTGTTCCCAAGTGACTGCCTGGCGATCTCATAGGCCTGGTCCTGATACACAAGCCCATCCACCAGCCCCTCATCCACGGCTCGCTGCGCCGATATCAGCCCGCTGTCTGCAAGAGACTCTACTTTTGACTGCTCAAGCTTGCGTGCCTCCGCAATATCGATCACCATCTGCGTAAACATGCTGTTGAGAACCGCCCGTGCAGCCTCTCGATGTGGCTCGATATATTCACTCTGAGTGAAAGTGTAGACAGCGCTTTTATACTTTCCCCGATGACCAAGCTGCGGCTGTACATTCAGCTTTTCCAGAGCGGATCTTACAAAGGGGGAGCGCATGATAAGTCCGGAAAAGCCGACGGTACCCGAGGGCTGAAGGTAGATGCTGTCGAATGCGGTGGCCAGATAGTACACGCCGGTTCCCTGCCCGAACTCACCGAATGTCTCGGCAAAGATGATGGTTTTCTTTCCTGTTTGACGGAATCTATTAACGGCCTGCCGGATCTCCTGAATGTGGGCAACACTCATCGATGTTGCTCCAATGCGGGCGATTACTCCTGTGACTCGTTTATCATCACCCGCTCGCTCAAACGCATCCACGATCTGCTGTATGGTCGGTTTTTTTGGTCCGATAAAGCTTGCCGCCCCTGCGGTTGGCTGGATCTCGGTGACACCGTCGCGCAAGTCAAGCTCGAGCACCGTATTTGAAGGAACCCGTCCCCGATACCATCGGCTGATCAACCCCCAGGCAACCAAAAGGATAATCAGCATAACCGTTATAGCACCGATAATCGAAAGAATACGCCCGATCACAGTCATGTTTCCTCCCAAATAGATGAAATGGACAGAGTAGGCAAAAGCAAGAAGCATGCCGTAAAGTAGTTTGAAAAAGCACCCTTGTACTCTTCCCACGCTCCGCGCTTTTCTTCATATCGCCCTGAGAGATCCACCCGATAAGGGAGAGGATTTTCATCCCGCACACGGGCCAGGCCGCAGGCGGAAAGGCAAGGCTATGAGTGACTGGAAACACCCTTATCAGACAACCTTCAGGCTCCTGATAAGTATTACCGCACCGAGAAAAGCGATAAATGCAATGGCGGGCATGATAAAGATGACCGGTATGATCGAATAGCCTATCAATCCCATGCCGATAATCTTAGCGGTCAGTGCAATCATCAGGAGGGAAAGAAATACATAATAAACCGGAGCGAGAAGATAGCCGAAAGGCCTTTTTCCCATAAGAAGCAGGCCTGATACTGCAGAGAGGGGAAGCAGGAGTCCCAGATCCAGCCCCTGAACTATCAGGGTGGTATAATGCTCCAGCTGGGCGGGGTAAACAGTACCCTGCATAAGCGGCGGTACAACGATGCTCAGCCAGAGAAGGCCGATACATCCCGTATTGAATACCAGAAAACCACCGGTTATTCTAACAGGAGTCTTCTCGGAAAAAACTGCCGGAAGACTTCTGACATTAAACGACAGCAGCGTGAGTGTGAAGAGGAAAAAAGAGCAACCTAAAAGGGCGGCATATACCAGAAATAGCCCGTTATACATCCCCATTGTAAGATAGAAAAGATAGGTAACCAAAAAATAACCGGCACTTCCCGCAAACACAAACCGCCACTTCAATGACCCTTTAACGGTGAAAAACAGCGACAGGAGCAAGAGTGGTACGGCGATAAATACGGTTACGTAGTCCTGAGCGATACCCTGCACGGCAACCTCCTCGGACATATGACGATAAATCCCTTTGCCAAATATAGTTACGGTTCTCCCACGGATCGACTCATGCTCGAATGTCTCCCCTCCCTGGTCCGAAGCGATGCCACTAACTCCTGCGACCGCGGCAAGCAGGGCAACGATGATAGATAAAATGACGGTTGTCTTCACATTCTCTATTCTGTTCATGAGTACTCTCTATGCCTCCATATCCTTGAGTTTTCGGGAGAGGTTGGACTGGGCCATGCCGATTTGACGAGCTGTTGCGGTGATATTTCCCTTGTTGCGCTTGAGCGCTTTTGTCAGATAATCCCGTTCGAATGCGGCTTTTGCTTCCCTGAAGTCAAGTTCGAAATAGTTTTGATTATCCAAAATGCCGCCATCGGCCATTATCTCTTTTCCCATTCGTCCACCCTGGGATTTGGCAGTGATGCTGCTGTTTTGTACATCCCGTGCTTCTATGATATCTGCGTCGCAGTAAACAGCCAGACGGGTAACAACATGCTTAAGCTCCCGTACATTGCCGGGGTATGAAATGTCCATAAGCGCCTCATGAGCTTGCGGGGAAAAGCGTTTGGACGTACCCAGATCGCGGCTTATGGCGGCAAGGAAGTGCTCGGCGAGAAGCGGAATATCTTCTCTTCGTTCGTCCAGACCGGGTATCGTCAGAACGAATGCGTTTATTCGGTACCAAAGATCGTGACGAAATTTTCCGGAGTCGACCAGCCTTTCAAGATTTTTATGGGTGGCGCAGACGAGTCGTACGTCGACCTTAACGGCAGTGTTGCTCCCCAGCCTCGTCAATTCTCCATTTTCCAAAACCCGCAGCACCTTTGCCTGAACCGTCAGGTCCATGTCGCCGATTTCGTCAAGAAACAGAGTGCCGCCGTGCGCCTGCTCGATAACCCCGATACGGCGTTTGTCTGCGCCGGTGAAGGCGCCTTTTTCATGCCCGAACAGCTCATCCTCTGCAAGAGTGGTTGGCATGGATGCCGCGTTGGTGACCATAAAGGGTCCCTGCGCACGGGGGCCCTGAAAGTGAAGATACCTGGCCAGCAGATCCTTTCCCGCGCCGCTTGGGCCGATGATGGCGACAGGTTCGCGTACGGAGGCAAGCCGTGCCGCCTGTCGGTAAAGCTCGCTCATGGCGGTGGAGCAATAAATCGGTTGAGCAACGGAGCCGTTTTGTTTTTCGACAAGCTGTTTTTTCAGCCGAATCCCCTCCATGACATTGCGCACACAGGTGCGGATCTGAAGCAGCCGCAATGGCTTTTCCAGAAAGTCATGTGCGCCGTACTTGAAGGCTTCCGCCGCAAGGGACACAGTGCCAAAACCGGTGATCATAATGACGGGAAGCTGAGGCCACTGTTGTTTGATTCGCTTAAGCAGCTCAATACCATCATCTTCCCCCAGCTTTATGTCCACAATTGCCATATCGATGTTGCTGTTGACCATTGCCAGGGCATTGCGGCTATCATGGGCAACATCGACCTGATACCCTTCCTCTGAAAATATCTCCTCCAGAGATTCGCAGATATCAATTTCATCATCAACAACAAGAATTCGCATCATGCCTCCTGTAGGCGTGCTCCTTTTTCAGATTCCCGCCCGGCAGGCCTCTGGTGTGTGTCGGATATTTTATCAGAAGCGTCTTTCGGTGATATACTCTCATCTCCCACAAAGGTAATTGTAATCAGCGTCCCATGGTTTTCACAATTATAAAAAGACTCCAGCCCGACATGTGCATTCATCGCCTCCAGGAGTCTTTTTACTACGGGTAGTCCCAATCCGGTACCTCCCTTCTTGAATGTTTCATAGGGTACCCAGATTCTGGGAAGGTGCTCGGGAGCGATACCGGCTCCGTTGTCCCTGATCGCCAAAGTCGTGCAAAAGCCGGTTTGAGTTATTACCGTATCGATTCGATCGGCATCCGCTTCGGCCGCATTTTTCCAGATGTTAAGGAAGACCTGGTTGAGCAGAAACGGATCGGCGGCTATGACAGCCTGCCCGTCATGGTAGGTCTGCAAAGATCCTTTCATATCATCCGCAATCTTTCCTATCGCGCTATGCAGGGGGATTTGGCGGATCTGCGCCTCCGGTTCCCTCGCAAACGAACGGAAATCGTTAACCAGGCGCTCGAGATTACCCACCTGTGAAGAGATGCGCCCCACGAATCGTTGCAGCTCCTCCGGGGCTAACGGCTTCTGCATTATCACTTTTTCCTGAATCCTGTCAAGAGTGAGCTGGATGGGAGTCAGGGGGTTTTTTATCTCATGAGCCATGACCCGTGCGATATCACGCCAGGCGCTCTCCATTCCCTGTGTCTTTGCTTTCTGACGCAGCATATCAAGCTCATCCTGCATGCCGGACATGTTTTTTTGCAGTATGCCCAGTGCACCGGTGGCATCCTGAACGATTCGCGCCTTCTCTCCGCGGCCGATCAGCGCAGCGGCTCTGGACAGATCACGAAGTGGACGGGTCAGTCTCCGCGCCGACCAGGTGGCCACGATTAAGAGTGTGATAAACAATGCCGCCGCGTAGCAGAAAATTGCCTGGCTCTGTTCCCTGACGATTATGGGCATGACCGCCTGCCACTGACGGGTTCGCTGAATCCTGTTAACAACCGCGGTATCAATGCTTCCATCCCCGCGATTAAGATAGTTTCGCAGCAACGGCTCCAGCCCCGGATCGACACTTTGGTCGAGCGTCTGCTGAAGACGCCCGGTATATATGCGCTGCATCGGCCAGGCAAAGGCAAGAAGCACAACGGCTGCAAGCACCATGATACGCCATTCTATTTCCAGTTTGCGCAGTGGATTGTTCATCTCTCCACCGCCTCCTTTTGGGGATCGATAATACAGATAAGCTTCTCCCGCCCCCATATCTTACTCATATCGACCAGTCGGTTAAGCTGCTCCGCCCGACTGGGTAGGATAGCTGCCTCTATCCGACATTCTCCACTGCTGGTCGAAACCACCATGCTCCAGCGGCAAAAATCTCTCAGGGCCAGAAGAATCATGGGGTATTGTCTGGATCGCACGGTTTGGTCGGAAGAAGAATCCAGAAAAGAATAGGTTAAATCGGCAAGGTTGAAGCTCAGCGTCCGGAAGAAAACAGAGGAATCCTTCCGGGAGCTCACCTGCATACGAAAACGCAGAGGTATACCCGCATCAACCAACTGCTCCAGCTGACGGTTCCAAGCGATATCCATCTCGCACTGAATAACGTAATGTTTGTCGGCCCGACTGATTTTTTCAACCTCCAGAGATGCCTGTTCTTTTACAGGCGAGATCCAGTTGGAGAAAAAAAGCAGCAGTCCGAGTATTCCTTCTCTTATCGAGCCCATGAGATATCTGCTGTCACCTTTTCATCAATTATCCAATATTGCCCAGGATTAATCGCAAACGCAGGCCCGGTGAAGCAATGAAAAAGCTGTTGAGACCGGGGGCTCTAAATCCGTCGATCGATGCGGCGAAAAATGCATTGATATCGGCTCCCAGATGAACCCATGGCAAGACGGTATAGGTAAAGCCACCGTGAAGCTCGAGGCCAAACAGGGATGCCTTGGCAGCATCTTCATCATCGATATCTTCCAAATCGGTAAACGCAGACGGCTTATTGGCTGTGTAAAAATCCCTCTTAACCTGTATGCTGCCGAATGAGATCATCCCTCCCGTCACGATATTAAACTGATCGTGGACAAACGATTTTTCAAGCAGCAGGCCCCCGTAACTATACTTTACAGCGGCAACCGCAATCTCCCTGCGGTCAGCATCGGTGCTGTCGGGTGCATCGTAGGGCTTGCTGCTGTAGTGGAGTTTACCTTCCCACGTACCACCACCGATTCTGGTGCCTTTGCCCACACCTCCATAGGCCATCCACCCGGTCATCAATATCGGTGTGTATCCTTGTTGAAGATCGGGGAATGATATGTCACCGAGGACGTCGTCGTTTCTGATCAAATCCACAATCGGATCCAGTTTCAATCCGACCACGGCCGGCGTCCAGCCACCGCCGCCACCAAACCCCTGGCGTCGTGATTTGGCTATGCTCTCACCGCTGTTGTCTATTATCTCGCTTATATCGACCTGTCTGTCGCTCTTCTCATCCCAATCCTCATACTGCTCGCATTGATCCTCGCACTCGTCTTCACAATCATCCTCGCAGTCATCAAAACAGTCCTCGTAACAATCTCCATCATAGCTGCCTTCACACTTTTTACGGCACTTATGGGTGCAGGGCTTATAACATCCTTTCACACACAGTTGCTCACACTCCTGCTCGTCAAAAGCGTGTGACGCATAGGTAGTCTTACCCTTTTCATTTTTCTTCTTTATTAGCACTAGAGTGTCATCATGCGATTGAATTAGAAATGCCGGTGATTCTTCGGTGTCCTCATTGTCGCTATCCGCAGTCGCAGTCTCCAGAGTGTCCTCAGTGGCGGTCTCCCGAATACGTTGTTGTTCGGGAGTGACATTTTCATCCTGTACCACGGCTGCCTGCGTATTGTCGATGCCGGCCGTATCGGCAGCCTCACCCGTCACGGTCAGACCCAGAGCGGCTGCGGCACAACATACTATTCGAAAGCTTAAGTTCATGGTTTCTCCTTTTCAGACTCAGACAGATGCATTCTTAACCGGCATTACCGAAGATCATGCGAATACGCAGGGCGGAGTTGTTAGCCCAGAAACTTCCATATCCATGAACAAATCCGGTGGATGAATACATCCAGACCAGTGAGGCGTCGGCTCCCACATGCATCCAGGGAAGAATAGAATAGGTAACTCCCGCATGCAGATCAAAGGTCCATCCGGGCGCATAGGCCACGGGCATTTCATCATCATCGTCATCATCACAGCTGCTTGAATCGCATTCATAGGAGCGGAATGCCGAATTACCCTCTGTTGCGTAGGTATCATTTATCACCACATATATGCCGCCTCCTACCAACCCTCCGGCATGTACGTTCAGATCGCCGATTTCGAAGCTCTTTTCTGCCAGAAACCCCGCATACGGGAGTATGACATGAAGAGTCGAGACTGAATCGGAGATCGAGTCATTGTCGGGTGAGAAGTTAAACGGCTTGCTTCGAAACTCTTTGTAAGCCACCCAGGCTCCCATTCCGATGCGTGCGGTTTCCCGGGGACCGCCGTATCCCATGACGCCAAGCTGTACGGCACTCTTGTCGTCGAAATCGAAGGTTTTTCGTTCCAGGCGGCTGTCTCGCTCTGCCAACTCTTCCAGAGGGGAGGTGTCCAGGCGAAGCACCCCGAGGCTTAATCCTCCTCCGGCACCGATTCTCGATTCCTGCTCGCAATTCTCATCTGCCAAAACTGATGCGGCCAGGCACAGAAATGAGGCCATAAGCGGGGGTAAAATTGTTTTAACCATTGGCTCCTCCTTACAATTGTATTTGAATCAAATCGTTTTTGGTGTTGCCCGATCCAAATACAAAGCCCGTGCCAATAACCGTCTGAAGTATATAACACATTGATTTGTTGCGCGATAGAAATGCCGGGGCTCTGTCCTCACGCTCTCGGATATATCACCAAAATATATCACGATGATATCGTTACGTATATCGAAATGATATGATCGGCAAAGCGAGCAAGAAAGTGGAATGATGAATGAGGCGCTATATCATGGCACTGCTGTTGCGTAACTCTATACTTATGTTCAGCTACTGTAGATGAAAGGAGGACTTGATGTTTAAAGGACGAGCATTTTACGCGGGAGTGATTGGCGGAATAATTATGAGCCTGCTGATGGCGCTGGTGCGTATGATGGGGATGCCGGTGAATGTGAGCATGACACTGGGCACCATGTTTGGGCTGGCTCCCGGCGTGGGCACCTGGCTTCTGGGCTTTATCATTCACCTGGGTGTCTCCGGGCTAATCGGTATGGCATATGGCGCCGGCTTCGAATATGTCTCTCATCGTGCGGGCGTGTGGATCGGCTTTGGATTCGGTCTGATACACACGGTGATCGCCGGCTTTTTTTTCGGACTTCTTCCGGCTATCCATCCAATGATGCCGGAGATGGTGGCTTCTCCCGGCATATTCCTTTCCAATCTTGGTTCTGCCGGTGTGGTAGGTTTTTTCATATTTCATCTGACCTATGGGGGGGTAGTGGGCGCGATATACAAGCCCGTTCGCCACACTCATGTTGCACATACCGAAGCGATGTGAACGACCCAATTTGCCGAGAGCGACGTCTCAACCAGTCGCTCTCCCGATTCCTAAAGTCTCTGTCGTGATATACGTCTGATAAAATCTACACGACCGGCCCAGGAACATCGAATTGTCATATAAAGTCAAAGAGGCTCTGGCGCTCAGAACTGCAGGCCGATGAAAAAGCCCGGCCACTCATCGCGCCAGATCTTATTGGCTTCCGCTTGCTGTATCAGCTGTGAGTTCGGGAGGGAATGACATTGGGAGGATCGTATGTTCTTAAAGGCGAGGCCGCCAAACAGGGAGAATCGCTCGCTTAACCGTAGACCCATCCCTGCCCGGAGGCGAACGATCAGAGACGTTTTTTCGAGGTCAAAATCGGCGGCAATGCGGAGCTGGGTCAAGGCATCCAGAGTTGCAAACAGATTCTTGTATCGAAGCTGACGACCCAGGCCGTATCCGGCGGCGAAATGAGAGGGCGACAGCTTACGCACACGGGCTCCCAGGGTAAAAAGTGAATAGCTGTCTCCGTGCAGGCTGCGAATACCCACGTGCGCCGTTCCCGTTTCATCTACCCAGCTCTGTGTGTTTCTCCCCACCGCCTCAGCCACATCGATGACCGGTTCTAAAGCGGTTAACAAAGGGCCTTGGTCCACCTTAGGCATACCGGCACCAGCGGCGGCCATACAGAAAAGAATGGGTACTACCCAGACCCTTGTTTTCACCATTCTGCTCCATCGGATGGGAAAAATAAATCAGAATGTAAAATGAACTGATTTCGGCGTATTTACAGAAAAATTGCATTTTTTGGAGTCAAATTGAGTGATAAAAATGAAAAAAGCGTTTGGCGGTAATAAGAAATCGGGCATCGGTCCTGAAGGACTGAAATATAGTATCGATGAACTCACACAACTACATACAATCATAGCAAATCGCGGGTGATCTGATATCCCGCTGCTTATAAAAATGATTACCGGGCCGGTAGAAAAAAATCAAAAATGGACGAGTAAATATATGTAATCATCCAACGATTAATGATCGATGGATCGTAATGTCTCTGAAAGGTGTTAAAACAAAACAAATCTGCAAAATTTGCGTACTTCTTTGTATATTTCTTCAGCATCACTTTCGTTTATACAGATTGAAACACCTGTCCGACTGGACTTCCGTAGGATTGATCAGAATCATTGGAGGCTTTGTGGCTAAAAAAAAATCAGTAGAAGCCGATCAGAAACAAATTAGCAGACCCGGGTTACACTCGTTCTTTCACAGCGACTGGCTGCCGATTGTTATCATTGCCGTTGCGGCATTTGCGCTGTTTGGTTCATTTATCTTTTCGGACAACATGCTTTTCGGCTCCGATACCCTGTCGGGTTTGGACAGCAGAGTTTTTCTCCGGGATGCTCTTAATGAGAGCAAACAGTTTCCTCTCTGGTTTAACACACGCCTGGGCGGGATGCCGACTATCGATGCGCTGTTTGGGGACGCGATGTATCTGCCGTCGCTATTTTTCTACTGGATTCTTCCGATACACCGCGCTCTGGGATTCAAGCTGATTTTTCATGTGCTTTTAGCGGGAATCTTCTTTTATTTATTGCTTCGAAAGGGCTTTAAGCTATCAAAACCGGTCAGTCTGGTGGGAGCCCTCTTGTATATGCTTAATCCGCAATTTGTTTCGCATGTATATCCCGGGCATGATGGAAAAATGTTTGTGATCGCCTGGCTGCCGTATATCGCCTGGCGTATGAAAACGCTATTGGATCGTCCGAATCTGATAAACTCGACCTTGCTTGCCCTGGGTATAGCGATGTCGCTTTTTACTTCGCATATCCAGATGACGTACTTTGTCTTATGGGGACTTTTCCTCTACTGGGTATTTGCGTTGTTTTTCCAGTGGCGTGAACACAAGAGTGTAAAACGACTGGCCCCGATGGCTGCATATTTCTGGGTTGCGGTTATCATAGGGCTCGGGGCCGCCTTTATCCAATTCTATCCTTCATACATGTACGTGCAGGATGCCCTATCGGTTCGCGGGGGTGAGCGCGGATTTGAACACGCTGCCTCCTGGGCGCTTCACTGGCCCGAAGTTTTCTCGCTGATTTTCCCCGATTTCGCCGGATTTAATGTGGAGAAGATACAGACTTACTGGAGTGAGAACGCCTTTAAGCTCAATTCTGAGTATGCCGGTTCAATAGCTTTGCTGTTTGCGGTGTTTGGAATCGTTTTTCGCCCTTCGAAATGGAGATACTTCTGGGGAGGAATTGCCGTGCTGGCTGTCGCGTTTGGTCTGGCTACCCACACGCCGCTGTTTGGGATCGCCTATCACATTATTCCCGGGGTGAGTAAGTTCAGAGCGGCAAGCATGATCATGTTCTGGTTCGCTTTTGCCTTGGTGTTGCTGGCATCCTTCTCGTTTAATGATGTGTGGTCGGGAAGGTTCGATTCGCTGTCCGATGAACAAAGAAAGAAGAAATCCCGTGGTCTTCTGATTGCGGCAGCTGTGATAACTGTTGTAACGCTGCTGTTTTCCTCTTCCGGATTTATCAAAGGGATTATGGGCACTACTCTTGCGGATCCGCGCAAAGCCCAATTCTTCGATAGTAATTATGCCGAGCGGTATCTTCCTTCCTTATGGGCAACGTGGTTGTTTATCACCGCTGCAATAGGTATGTTCTGGGCCGTGTTGAATAAGAAGGCCGGCAGGGCGACTTTCCTGGTGGTTATAGCAGTCATCGCCATAATCGATGTTCTCAGAATAGATACGCTTTTCATAAAGACGATCAATCCACGGCCTTATTTCCATTCTGCACCAGAGATACAGCAGCTTGCCAGAGAGTTTGAAGAGGAACCATTTCGTTCGTATATTCTCCCCGGCACCTATAAATACCAGAACAGCGCCGGGGTGCATCATATCGAAGGCGTCGGGGATTTTCACGATAACGAGCTGCGATGGTATCGTGAGTTTCGGGGTGATCAGAGTAATGGGAACTATTTGCGAAGCCTGATCTCTTCCGGGCCCAATGGGAATCAGTATCTGGTACCCGAGAAGATACGGCAGGGCAATGCTTACCTTAACATCGCGAATGTGAAGTATATAGTCACGCGGCAGGGAAACGGAAGTGTTGTAACACTCCAAAACAATAATGCCCTCGGACGGATCTCTTTTGTGCCGGGGTATGTTGTCATGGAAGAATCCGCCATTAAAGAGGCTCTTGCTAACGGAGGATATGATTACCGCTCCAGGGTGGCGCTTATGGAAGAGCCCCAGGTCAAACCAAAATCATCACCCGCGGCCAATGGAAAAAACCAATTCACTGTGGAGTGGGAAAAATACACTCCCAATGTTCGAAACGCCAGGATTTCAACAGATCGGGATGGTTTCCTGCGGATCTCCGAGGTGTGGTATCCGGGATGGAAAATATTTGTGGATGGTGAGGAAGTAGAACCGCTTAGGGCGGATCTGGCCTGGATGGCTATACCGATTTCAGCCGGTGAGCACCAGGTGGAGATCAGGGCAACTTCCCCCTATCTGGCTCAGGCAAAGGTTATCTCGTTTCCTATAATAATCGCATTGATTGTGTATTGGGGAGTTTACGCTTTCCTGAAAAGGAAACGTCCCAGTGATTCCAAAGAATCAAAGTCGTAGTCATCTTTGGTATATCGGCTTTTAATGATATAAGAGCGGAGGTTGGGCAGCTTGATGCGATCGGAGGGTTTGTCGCCGACCATAATCGATTGATCGAGATCGATCGACCATTTCTCGGCCGCCTCAATGATCATTCCTGGCTGGGGCTTACGATAGTAAGACTCTTTGGTGTATTGCGGAACCCTTCCCTTTTCGTGAAATGGGCAGTAGAAGATGTCATCTATTTGTACCCCATGCCTCTTAAATTGCTCTTTCATCCACCCATGGAGTTTGTGGACGTCCTCTTCGGTGAAATATCCCCGGGCAACACCTGCCTGATTTGTCACAATGATAAGCAGATAACCGTTTTCACCGGCTTGCCTGCAAAAATCAAAGATGCCTTCGCAGAATATAATGTCTTCTTTTTTATAGACATAGCTGCTATCTTCGTTGACTATGCCGTCACGGTCGAGAAATAATGCCTTTTTCATGCGTATCTAGGTATCCTTCTTATGGTGTATTTCGTTCCACTCATTTTCTTTCTCCTTCAGCTGCCCGGTGTCCGGAATATCAGATTTTTTATGTCCAATCAAGAATGGAGCGGCTCCCACCAGTTTTAAAAGAACAGGGACCAGCCCGATGACAGCGACAAAGACTGCGAGTTGCTCAGCCGAAAGACCGAGGTAGCGAAACAGAATCGCAGTAAGCGACTCTCGTATACCGGTACCGTTTGGCGTCAGGGGAATTATCATACAAAGAATTTCGATAATGGGAACAAAACCAAAGACTTCGTTTAAAAAAAACTCTCCTGAGATACCCCGGATGACGAGAGCAAAATTGAAGACAAGAACCGCTTGGGTGAGAAAACTCAATGCGAAGCTGATAATAAGCCGGAGAGGCATATTTTTGTACTGGTAAACACTCTGGCGAATATTTTCGATTACAGAAAGAAACCGTTTTGGAATAAATCTGCTGAATACTCTTCGCAAAGGTCTGGTGAACCTTTTGGAAAAGGAAAGCACGGTCAGGACAAGAAGCAGAATCATGAAAATAAAGACATAGTGTGTTGGGATGTGCTGCGAGGAATATGTACTGTAATCGATGGTTGCCAGGCCGTAACTGGACATTATTACTAAGCTGAGTAAACCCAATAACTTGAAGGTCCATGTTGCACCCCATACGGCTGAGTAGTCGTATTTGCGGCTGATGAGAGCTGCCTTAACGATATCCTGGGCGGCGCTTCCGGGGAGTACGATCGAGTAGAAGATGCCGTAGTAATGATATCTAAGGGTGATCCCAAGGCCCAGATCATGCAGCGGTCCTCGTAAAAGAACCCACCAGCGAAAACCCTGTAGAAACATGGCCAGCAGCGTACTGAATATTAGAACGGGTATTGTCCACCAGGCGACATCGGATATGGTTTCGGACAGATCTCCCAGCTCAATACGGGTAAATATCCAAACAAAGGGCAATACAATAATCACCCATTTTAGTATGGAAATTAAAAATTTCTTTGTGGACATCAAAAACTAATCACTCCGGGAATATAAAGAAAGAAATATACTCAATTTCAGAGTTGTTACGGTTACGGCAAAGTAAATTACTGCGGCATAGATGAATAATAGTGTAATAAGACGATGTTTTTACGATGGTTGTAACTACGTGCGAGAAGAAACCGCTACACCCGTTCGGAAAGAATAAAGGTATCATTAAACAAATCAGTTACTTACATGCATGTACCATGTACCGGGGCTGCTGCGATTCACCGATCTTTCTGTAATTGCGCAATGTGATGTATATATTTTTGTACGTCAAATTTGCTTTTGGCTCCATTATAGCTCATGTACCGAACCTTTCCATACACCGCCCGTTCTCTCCATGCCCTGTCGTGGACGCCACCGATAGACCAGGCACAGCCCACATAACCGTTCGGATCACGGCCATCAAGTTCATATTTATCATTGAGATACGTTGCATATCGCAATGCTTTTTCCACCGAATCGGTCCATTCCAGTATCTTTTTGGCCCAATACATTCGCATGTATCCATGCATTTTCCCCCTGATAACCATCTCCTTTTGAGCCGCATTCCACAGGGGATCATATGTTTGAGCTTTTTCCAGCTGTTTGCGGGAAAAGGTATGCGGGCGCGCATCTTTGCGGTGGTGTTCGAGTGTGCGTTTGGCCCATTCGGGAAAACCGTCGTATCTGTCGTATAACCGATTGTAGTAGCAGAAGTTGTCTGAAAGCTCACGCCTTACCACAAGCTCCTCAATAAACGCATCTTTCTCATCGTTGGCAGCACTGCTGTCCAAGACCATGTGAGCAACACGCTGAGCGGAGAGCTGGCCGAAATGTAGATAGGGAGAGAGGTCGGATTGGCCCTGCATGGTTGGATCATTCCGTGCCTGGTTATAATGATCAAGCTTGTTATCTATGAACGATTTAGCTGTAAGAATTCCCCGTTTCTCTCCGGGAATCACCCACTCGAGCGGCTCAACAGAATACTCGATGGATAGATGTTTCGGTAGCTCGCCCCAGTCGGTATCACGTAAAATGTTGTCCAGACGATAGTTGGAACCAATAAATGGGGGAAACTCCTCCATGAATTCCCATAATTTCGATCTGATTTTTGGGCGGATGGTTCGTGCCGCAAATTCCTGTTTATTGGAGGCAACCCAACAGGGGACTATATTATGGGCATCTACCTGGTCGAACGGGATGGCGATGCGTTTGGAAACCTGCTTAACCCAATGTCGCTGCTCGCGTAAGGGATTAAAGTCAACAATCAGCCTGGATGCGTTAAGCTCAGAACAGATACCCGGTATGGTGTCCTTGGGTTCTCCTGCAACTATAAGAAATTCAGTATGTTTTCTGCGCAATTGTTCTTCTATTTGTTTGAGACCTTCCAGCATGAACGAATACTGCCGCCAGCAGGCGTTTGAAAAGGACGAGACGAGACAGAAGAGCACAATCAGTGGTTTTCGGAGCTGTTCGGCGCATTCGGCAGCATGGAGAAGAGCCCAGTTGTCGGCCACCCGCTGGTCGCGTTGCATCCAGTAGATGACCGGACCTTCACCGGATTCACCATCACGAATAGTTCTTATGCGCTTTGGATTAGTGTTCATTTGAGCCTTGTTTGATGCCATTGATAAGCAGAATACAAGTAGACGTACCAACCAAAAAGAATAGCTATAAGCAAAGATTACACCTCCAGGGAGGCGATTCTCTCGCGGCGATTTGTGTAAACGATCCTGGTAATGTCCGGAAGATATGCCACACGATTACTTCAATCCTTCCGTGCTCAAGGGGTTGCGCGACTCATCCGCTCAGAGTCGTTCAATTGAGGGTTAAGGCAAATAACTGTCAACCAAAAGATATTCCGGCATAGTATACTGATATAACAACAGTTACACCTCCAGGCATGGGCAGGTTAAATCGAAGCGGGCATGGTTTTTGTTCTGGTCACGAGCACAGTAAGTGATTTTCTGTATTCTGGTGTGAACGGCGTTAAATGCCGCAAGCACTAACTATAGATTCTTCCTCCCGGATACCAGTAGCTGAAAGGAGTCATCTCAATGCGTACATTAGCTTTTTTTTCCCTGGTTACTTTATTGTTCTTCGGTAGTTCAGGTGCCCAGACTACGATCCGCCCTGCACATCCTACACACTATTTCTATACGCCTGCGCCCTATGTAAACGAGGCGTACGCCCTGGTGCTAAGCCTTCATGAGATCTCCTATGCCCTGCCCTATAATCTGCAGATACAGGCGTCTCTGCTGGATAACATCGGGAGAATAAACTTTGGGGCCAAGTACGGTTTCAGAAGAAACCTTTCGGTAGGCGCAGGCTTGGCACATACCATTGCCCATCTGGGAAGGGGCTCTCATGGTATTCCTGAAGGTGCTCAACCTCGGTTCGGCGCATTTCTGGTCTATGGTATTCTGCTCAGGAGTAACCTGGAAATCGCAATCACCCCGCATACTCAGATTGGCAACCATTTCTCCGCCGGTCTCGATTTCGGACTCTATGGAAAACCCAATCCAATATGGGGCGTCATATGGGAGGTCGGATCATCGGTTGACTTAACCGATGAAAAGCTTTATTTAAATACCGATCTTGGCTTGCGCATAACGCCTCCTCAGATCCCCTTCCTTCATTTCGACATAGGGATCGATCTGGAGGAAACCAATGTAACCGATGGACACAGTCCCACTGTCACGGCATTCTTCGATGTGATCTTCGGCATGATGACAAATTAGAAGCTTGTGCTCGGCTGAAAGGGCACTTAAGGGGCGACCGGAAACCGGTTGCTCCTTTTTTGTGTGCGCTTGGCAGGGCGCACCTGCTTGAAGAGGTTTGTGCGATTCTCTCGCGGCGATTCGCACGGCTTAGGTGATAACCGTTTGATTCCACATACGGTTGAGGCTCTTACATTTTGCAAAAATTGCAACTACCTCGGTGGTATGCGACTTGCTCTTTTACCCTTTTCTACAGGTAAATAAGTGAAAAAGGGAGGTAGCATGGGGGCCAGGCTCATAAATCATCTGTTTGTCTTAATAGCAATTTGCATGTTTGGCAGCTGTTCATCCGAGGATAACGATCTTGGCAATAACGGCCGCGACGGACAAAGTGGCGATACAGTCGAGATTGTAGCTACCAATCTTGAGGTTCCCTGGGAGATAGATTTCCTGCCCGATGGGGCGATGATCTTCACGGAACGCACCGGTGCGGTGAAACTGCTTCGCAATGGAAGCCAAGAGACGGTCGGCACATTTGAAGTGGCTTCCGAGAGTGAGGCGGGGCTTCTGGGTCTTGCGGTTGATCCGGACTTCTCTTCCACAAAACGTATCTACATGTATTATACCTATAGATCAGCGCAGGGTATGCTTAATCGTGTTTCTGTTTTTACTCTTAACAGCACTCTGGAAGACGAACAGATCCTGATCGACAGTATCGAAGGTGAGGTTTTTCATGATGGTGGTCGGATCGAATTCGGCCCCGATGGCCTGGTCTACATAACCACGGGCGATGCTGGAGTACCGGAGCGTTCGCAGGATACATCCAGCCTCAATGGCAAAATCCTGCGCATGAACCCCGACGGCACGATACCACAAGACAATCCTTTTGGTAATTATGTGTATGCGCTGGGTATAAGAAACTCTGAGGGAGTAGACTGGTACGATGACACCATGTACGCAGTTGATCATGGGCCCCAGAGGCACGATGAAGTAAACATCATAGAACGTGGCGAAAACTACGGCTGGCCCCGGACTTGCGATGATTATCCCGCATATCGATGCTACACCGACTTCACCCTGGCCCCTGCGGATATCGTGGCCACCGATACCTTTCTGTATGTAAGCGGTCTTCGTGGTAATCAGATTCGTCGAATCAACAGAAACACCGGCGAGCAACAGGCTCTGTTTACCGGCTACGGCCGTATACGGCCTCTGACCATACACGAGGGGTACCTTTATTTTGGAACCAGTAACCGCGATGGACGTGGAAATCCAGCCTCCGACGACGATAAAATCGTCAGGGTGCCGCTTTCAGAGCTTAGATAATGTTTCTACATTTCAAATTGAAGATCAAAGCTGACCTCTTCTCCCAAAATGGAAACCGGAGAAACACACCTGACATAAAAGTGACGACTACCGCTTTTGTCGGTTACGGCTACGTTCAGCTGCTCTTCATCCGGGCGGCTATAACGGATACCGAAAAATTCCCTTAATCCGGCGGCGATAATTGCCGATAGCTGTTCCGATTCCAGGGTCCCGTATCTCTGCACGGTCGATAGTACCTGTCTACTCAAGTGGCTGCTAATCAGTACCTGAATTAGTGAACCGCCATTCTCAGCACAGGTGTTTATCCCCCCAAGCCTGATGCCGGTGATTGTTTTGCTGCCGGAAAGTGGTAGAATGCCGCCATCCGTAAGCTCCCACATCTTGTCACCATTCCATACACATACGCTGGCAGCCTGATTCTTTCCGGCCATCAGGTCGGGCAGCTCTCTGGACCTGTTGTCTACATAGCTTTCATCACCGATACTGCTGAGTGTTCTGTTGATCACAGCC
Source organism: uncultured Fibrobacterota bacterium (assembly GCA_964419255.1). GTDB lineage: Bacteria > Fibrobacterota > Chitinivibrionia > Chitinivibrionales > CAYFVL01 > CAZPHU01. Next base: position 54,340 of record CAYQOU010000008.1, read on the forward strand.
AGAGTAGCCGCTGATGCGGCCAGAGTGGGTATCGCCATCTGTGAAGCTGGCGTTGAGGAGTCGTTCGAATCTCTAGAGACTGGTCTCGGATTTTGCTTCCGGGAGAGTATCGACTGGAGGATCCGGGAGGCCGAATCGTATTGTGTGCGGCCAAAAAGGGCGTTGGTTGCCAGCGCAAGCCACTGTGCCTGCGGTTTTTGCCTGAATGCACGAAACTTCTCGTATCCGGTGCCGGACAAGGCCGTCTGGAAGGAAGGCATGGTGGTATCCACCTGCTTCCATTCATCTACCCCGAAGAAGGCGGGGCCGGCCCAGGCAAGCAGAGGCACCTGCACCGCCTGACTCATCTGGCTTAAAATATCCAGATCCGAAAGGTCGACGGGTGAGCGACCGAAAGGATGAAGAAGGACAATAGCATCCACGGGCGGGTTATTATCCTTCCATGCGTTACTGTATACCTCCTCCCGCAGGAAAGAGACAAGATTTTCACGATCGCAGGCCGCGGCTTCAATGGTGACGCCGGAGCGAAAATCAGTATTGTCAGCAATAAGTTTAAGTGCTCGCCAGGTTGCTTCCAAATCAAGTATGTCACCATCGGACAGAATGGTCTCCAGATGCGTCAGTATCTGTTTGTCCAGAAGGGCTATAGCCTCTGAAACCCTATCGGAAGATATCGACCCTCCGCTTTGAGCCGGAGAGGATGGTTGTTCGGAGCCGCCCAGATCCATCATCGAAGAGATATTATCCAGCAAGCTGTTTTGTTCGGATTCAAATGATTGCGAGGTTGTAGAAGCCGTTTGAGAAGGTCGAGGAGTGACGATTCTTTGTATGGTCGATCGGGTTTGCTGTGGAAGACTAAGGTCATCGATTGATCTATGTATCGAATCATCCTGAAGCTCTCCACTCTCCACCCTTTGTAGAAGGACGCGAAGATCCATCAAGGCTTTCGTAAATGGGATCCGCATCACACATTCACCCGGATGAAAATCTCTGATCGATCGGAATATCTGTTCAACCTCGATGCTTTTCTGTCCCGATTCATCGACCTGAAGCGAAACAGAAACGGAGGGTCTGATAGTCTCAAAAAAGTTTTTCAGAGACTTGTCATCGATAGTATATGGTCCCTGCGGATCATTTTTGGGAGAAAAATCGCCAACGACGAGCATTCTCCAGGGAAGCAGCCTGGGTACTGGTGCAGAGGGTAGTGTCATGATCGGACTCCTGAATGGTGAAAGTAGTTGTTGATGAAAAAGTCAAAATACATTCGTCCGTTTTTTTTTGTACCAATTCCCCGATAAAATTTAAACCGGAGCTTAAAAAATGCACACTAAGTTTTTAAGTAGCCAACAATCCCCCAAGCCCCCCTGTTGGCTCTGCTCGCACGGTTTCCTTTTGGAAGCAGGTGCGAGCTTTTTTTTATGTCCTGAGCATGCTCAGGGCAAAAATATCGCGAAATAATAAGTCAGAGATAATCTACAAAATGACAGATCCCGATGGATGGGTGAACACAGATTCCTTGCACTGACAGATGCATGCCGAGCGCCTGAAGCCTTTGCCAGTTGAGGCTAAGTCTGGCGGAGCCGAAGAATTAAGGTTCAGAGGTCAAAATATAGAAGACAACAAATACATTTGTCATGTCAGACAATGCAACGCAAAACCTGCATTCCTTCTCACACCGCTCCGCAAGCGGGACGGGCACAGAGATCAGGTTTTTAGAAAGAATCCTGTTTGTATCGTTTATTATCGGGGGATGCCAAGAAGAGCCATATCGTGCATCTTCGTTGCCGCTTTGTAGACAATTCCGGTCAGCTGCTGAATGCCCTTGCAGACGGTCGCGGGTGATGCTGTGGTATAGAAATTAACCACGCCCAGGATATTCTGTCCTGCTTTAAGGGGAATACATAGGAGGCCGCAGGGCATGATCTTTTGTATAATATCCTTATAGGCGCATTCAGTTTCTTCGTACAGATCGGCACTGAAGACAGGTTTACGGCCGGCAACGGCGCGCCCTTCGGTGCTTTTTCTGCAACTCAGCGGCGATATGTGCTGATATTCGGCCGGTAATCCTATGGATGCCTGCAAAACCAGTTTGTCGGCTGAGAAATCTGTCAAAAAAAGCGAACATTTGTCGGTGCCGATAGTCTTTTGTGCCACAGAATGAATGTTGGAAAGAAAATCACTCAGGAATTGAGAAGGGGTAATCTTCCTGTTGAGCCGCAGGCGGGTATGCTCGAAAATTCGGGATGCAATTTTTTCCATGGTCAGTATCCGGTTCAAATCGGAACTGAGCAGCATCATGTCAATGCTGCTCAGTTTCTCATGTAAAGTATATCACACAATACCCTGTGCAATCATCGAGTCGGCAACCTTAATGAATCCACCGACATTGGCACCATTGATATAGTTGATGAAGCCGGATGAATCCTTTCCGTAGGTCACACAGGTGTCGTGAATGCTTGTCATGATCTGTTTCAGACGATTGTCAACTTCCTCGCGGGTCCACGGCAGACGCATCGAGTTTTGCGTCATCTCGAGACCACTAACCGCCACACCCCCGGCGTTTGCAGCCTTACCAGGACCGTAGAGCACTTTCTTTTCGATGAAGACTTCGACAGCTTCCGGCGTGGAAGGCATGTTTGCACCTTCACCGATTGCGACACAACCGTTTTTGACCAGAGTCTCGGCTTCTTCCTTGTTGATCTCATTCTGAGTGGCGCAGGGAAGCGCGATGTCGCAGGGCACACTCCAGGGGCGTTTGCCTTCGAAGTATTCGCATCGATACTTGTCGGCATATTCGTGAATGCGGCCGCGTTTCTGGTTTTTCAACTCCATGACAAAAGCGAGTTTCTCTTCATCGATACCGTCTTTATCGTAGATGTAGCCGCTGGAATCGGAGAGTGTCACGGCTTTTCCGCCAAGCTGAAGAATCTTTTCGACCGCATATTGAGCAACATTACCGGAACCGGAAACCGCGACCGTCTTACCTTGGAAGCTGGTGTCGCGGGTTGCAAGCATCTGTTCGGTGAAATAGACGGCACCATAGCCGGTGGCTTCCGGACGGATCAGACTTCCACCCCACTGTATACCCTTACCTGTCAGCACGCCGGTGAATTCGTTGCGAATACGCTTGTACTGGCCGAACAGGTATCCGATTTCCCGTCCTCCCACACCGATATCACCGGCGGGTACGTCCGTATTGGGGCCGATGTGGCGGCACAGCTCGGTCATAAAACTCTGACAGAAACGCATGACTTCGTTGTCTGATTTGCCCTTGGGGTCAAAATCCGCACCACCTTTACCACCGCCCATCGGGAGGGTGGTCAGGCTGTTTTTGAAAACCTGCTCGAAAGCAAGAAACTTGAGAATGCCCAGGTTCACAGAGGGGTGGAACCGAAGTCCGCCTTTGTACGGCCCGATGGCACTGTTCATCTCGATACGAAAACCGCGGTTGACCTGAACCTGCCCGTTATCATCCACCCAGGGCACGCGAAACATGACAACTCTTTCCGGCTCGACAATTCTTTCGAGAATCTTTGCCTGTTTGTACCGAGGGTTTTCCTCGATGAAAGGGATCAGAGATTCGGCAACCTCCTGCACTGCTTGATGGAATTCGGATTCACTCGGGTTACGAGCGATAACTCCGGCCATAAAATCGTTGATCTGTACATCAAAGACGTTTGCCATGGTACACTCACTTTCTGCTGAGACAAAACTGTGCGCCGGTAGGAATCCGGACGCTTCTTTAAATATTCTGTAGCTGTTTTCCACCCCGGCTTGACGCTGGTGAAAGGAAAAAATAACTGTTTCAGAAAAAAAGTCAGCCTTATCTGGTCATTTTCAGTGAAACACGGAAAAAAATGGGGAAATCGCGTAAAGGGGAAAATGATAAGTACCATCGATGGCGGGTATCGTCGTCAAAACGGGCGAAAATAAAGCATCGGTTAATGATTTATGAAGGAATGCTATTTGCTTTTTTTAACAGGACAGGGAGATTCTATGGAGAAAGAAAATCTTATTTCGATAATAAAGACCTGCAAGCAGATCGATGAAAAGGCGGGGGTGTTATACGAGCGTTTCTCATCGGTTATGAGTGATCCCGAGCTGGTGTCCTTCTGGCATTCCATGGCCGAGGAGGAGAGAGGACACGATGATTTCTGGGATAAGCTTCTGGCACTTGCCACAGAGACTGAACTTCCTCAGGTATTTGATAATCCCCCACAGATAGAAAAAGAATTGGCGGCAATTCGGGAACGTGCCGATCACCTTCTGGCTCAGGTAGGAGAATCTGTGGGGTTGCACGATGCGTTTATGGCTGCCTACAAGCTGGAATTTACGCTGCTTCATCCCGCATTCGAGCGGCTTTTTGCCTATGCCAAAACGTTTGACTCCACCGAAAATCCCGCCGATCAGTATGAGCGGCACATAAGCAGGTTTCTCAATACCATGTGTCGCTATCTGGATAGGGAAAGTCTGGAGTTTGAGCTTTTATGCGAGACAATCAGGAATCTGTGGCAGAGTAACCGATCATTGGCCTTTATCAGTTCGGTCGACGAGCTTACGGGTGCGCTCAACCGCAGGGGTTTTTTTCAGGCGATTCAGCCGTTGTCGTATCTGGCGCAGCGAAAGAAAATGGAAATCGGTATTATCATGGTGGATATAGACGATTTTAAGCAGATCAACGACACCCATGGACATCAGATGGGGGACAGGGTGTTGCAGAAAGTAGCCGGTGACCTGCAGAAATCGGTACGCACATCCGATATTGTGGGCCGTTATGGGGGCGAGGAATTCGTCATCTATCTATCATCGGCGGATGAGGAGGCGGTTTTGCGGGTTGGGGAAAAGCTGCGAATGGCGGTGGAGAAGCCCGCCGCTGATATACCTCGGGCCACCGTAAGCATTGGAGGAGCCACCGGTATTCTGGAGCACGATGTACATAAAGAGCTTGTCGAGCTGGTTCACAGTGCCGATCAGCAGTTGTATAATGCAAAGCAACTCGGTAAAAACAGAGTTATTGCGGTGGGGTTAGTAAAGGCCTGAAGTGGAAAATAAACAAATGGTGGAAAGGATGTAAGATGACCATATGGCTCGATATAAAAGCATAAGGAGCAGCTTTTGGAGAGTGATTCGGTCGGTATCGGTGCCCCGATTGTATTTTTGTGCCGGTAGCGGTACACACAAAATCGTGTATGGTGAAATCATACCCCTCTAAGAAACTTCGACTTCCAATATGCGGATAACAGGATAGTATATGTCTGAAAGTGCGTGCAGAATTTGCGGAAATCGCCAGAGAATCCAATCGTTTTCCTTTCCTGATTACCATCTGGGATTGCCTGATAGGTTCTCTTATTTTCAGTGTGGAGAATGTGGCTGTTTACAGAAAAAAGATCTGAAAGAAGAAACCAGTAAATTTTATCCTGAGGATTATTACAGTTTCTCCTACGATTATCGCACCACCGTGGGATCGAAAATAAAATGGGCGATCAGAGATATTAGAAACGAATATTATCGAACATCCAGGGGAAAACTGGGTGCCCTGATTCATCAGATATTGCCATGTGCCAGCGTCCAGATGATTGCTAAAGTAAACCCACCCAAAGATTGGCATATTCTCGATGTCGGCTGTGGAAGTGACGCTCTGATGCTTCAGTATCTTGCTTCTCAGGGATATGAACATCTCACCGGCATTGATCCCTATATCAGCAATGATATGATAGAACTCGGGCCAATAACAATCTATAAAAAAGAATTGTGCGACCTTTCAAACGGTTATGATCTAATAACCTTTAATCACTCCTTTGAACACATTGCAGATCAGAAAAAAAATTTACAGCATAGTAGAGATCTTCTGAAACCATCGGGTAAAATCCTCATGCGCATTCCAACGGTCAGCTCCTATGCCTGGGAACGGTACGGAGAATTATGGCCCAACCTGGATGCACCACGACATCTGTTTCTGCATTCTATCAGGAGTCTTACGTTGCTTGCTGAACAGAGTGGATTGACGGTGGAGGCACGCTATTATGACTCCACATCTTTTCAGTTTTGGGGCAAGAAATTGTATGAGAAAGGACTTCCTTTGAACAGCAAAAAGCCGATGCACCGAATCATCCAGGCTGCATTCCGGTTGTTCTACTCTCTTTTATACTACAAAAAAGTCAAGCAGCTGAATGAATCATCTCAGGGAGATACCGTAGCTCTGATCTTGAAAAGGAAATAACATGTACCCGATTGCTGTCGCGCCGCAACTCAATCATAAGTCTCTTATAGACAGCGGGTAGCGACGGATCACAGCCAGTGCGTTGCGGGAAGATATTTTCAAACGCTTATGTAACCTGCGGCGGATTGACCATTCCGTGCATATAGAGATGAATGGAGAAATCCAAGCCTTCAGCAATGTACCGATTATAAGAAACTTACTGACTTTGTTACCCCTGGCATCCGAGGCCGGGATGCCGCCTCGCGAGAGGCACCAGAATCGAATAATGCTCCAGCCAAATGCTATTGGCCAGTACCAGACAGGGAAATGCCGTATCAGTGTTCGAATCCTGTTTCTTTCGGGAAGGTAGAGTTTCAATGGTGAATATCTGACGGTCGCAAGCGAACGGAAATGGTATACTCGAGCAGCAGGATTAAGAAGGGTGATTCCGCCGCACAGATTCAGACGAAGGTACCATTCCGTCTCTTCGAAGAAGAGAAAGAAATCCTCGGAAAATTCCCCTGCTTGCTCCCACCACTCTTTTCTAATACTCATCACCGCACCATAGCAGCCAAAGACCTGCCACGGCGCTCGGTTATAATATTCCTCGGGAGAAGCTCCGTCTCCTTCACTTCGCGGGCTTGCATCGGGGAAAAAGAGAATGCCCGCATTGTTTACCGTATGGTCCTGTTGATGAAGCACCAGGGATGCAACAGAAGCGATAGCCGGATTTTCTTCGAACGTTTTGCTGATCTCCCATCCCCAGTTTTGGTCGAAGGTCAGATCCATGTTGGCCAGCACACAGATTCCGGTCTCCATCTGTTGCAGAAGACGATTGCACGCACCCGCATACCCGTGGTTAACGCTGCTTTTGATCCAGTGCACCTGTTTCCATTTCTTTTCTAATGATTCCAGAGACTGAGAACTGGCGTTATCAAATACCCAAACCTTGAGGGCAACCCCTTTCATCGCGAAGATGGAATCGAGGCAACGATCGAGTGACTCATTTCCATTGTAGTTTATTATGCCGATCTGTATCATACGCACTTTTCTGAATGAAACCGCTCAGTTTAGATTCTTTGTCTGACACCTGTCCTGCTCCAACCCTCCCGTTTGGCTTCAGCGGGGACGATGAAGGGGAGGAGGAAAAGCAAGTTTTGTTGCGGTATTATATGTCTATTTATAACTTATCGGTTTTTGGATTTTATCGTCCCGAGTAA
>CAYQOU010000008.1:61858-87194 GCA_964419255.1 uncultured Fibrobacterota bacterium
CCGAGTAACCGAAAAAAAACCGATTCAGACTTTGTCTGAGTTTAGAGACGATGCTGTTGTCGATCCAAAATAGATCAATGAATTGCGTGAGGAAAGGCAATTTTTTAGGCTGGGATCGATTTTCTATGGAAAAAAGGCTGTAGAGACACCACTTGGTGTGCCTCCACAGCCCCGCTGCCCCCTCCGGGGTGATATCGAGGTTATCACGGCGCGTGTATGATTGCAGGGCCCTGTCCTACCTCATGGGTGTAAGTCTTCTCATTCCGATTGGTTTGCCTTGCAGCGTCTGCATTTTCACCAGTAACACTCCTGTCCCCAGTCCACGACTATGAAGGAGGCGGGTAATCTGGTTGAAAGAGTGGGCCTTTCCGCTGAACACCTCCCGACCGTTTACTGCGTAAACGGTGAAAATCATATTCGGTTTTCTGTTCTGGAGACCGAGAGGTTTTATGACACTGACATTGTGCATGTCGCCGACCATAATGTCCGCCTGATCGGTATTATCATTCCCAAGTTGGGCCTGCAGAGTAAAGAGATCTCCCTGCTGACCGTCAGTTACCCGGACCGTAAAAACACCCACTCCGTTCTGATCTGTTTCAATGGTTTGTGTACCGCCGAGCAGATCTCCGATAGCCGGATGAAGGCTGCTGAGCGTGACTTCAACAGAACGGTTCACCTGATTGTCAAACCGATCATAGACAACAATCTGACCGGTGAACTCAAGCCCCGTATCCAGGGCCATCGGGTTAGGTGCTATTGTGCTGGAAATCGGATCTTTAAAAACAACTTTCTCCGCTGAAGCGGGAAGAATGGTCAGACCTTCTGAAATTCCATAGAAGGGGCTACGCTGGATATCACCATTATACCAAAGTCCCGAAGCGGCAATGTACTCCTTTCCCTGGGGAACGGTTGTAAAAACGGCGGGAACAATAATTTTCTCATATATATGACCGATTCTCAATACCTCCATATCAACGTTAAAGAGAGTTGCGGAGGAATTAAGAGTTATTTCCGCCGGAGCAATAGTATCATTGAAGTAGGTGTCACCTGAGAATGCTTCGATCATGATCAGAACCGTGTCGCCGGCAACTATTGTATCTGAAATGTCAAATTGTGCAGTATCCATAGTGTCAACCACATGAACATCCAGGAAATTTTGGGTGATGTATCGATAGGGAATAAAGCCGACGTCGGAGCTGACCGTTTCGCCGTTAGAACCCGTGCCTTCGATCACAATCTCAAAGAAAGCATATAAATCATCTTCCTGACGTGCCGGAATCGATACTTCCAGGATGTTGCTTCCGATCGATACAGGTATGTCAGAAGGCATTTCATGGATGGCGTCAACGGGAATGGGATCAACGTCGCTCCCGAATGATTCTGCCTGAAACTCGACGGTTTCTATAAACCGGAAATACTTTATCTGAGGATCCGTAAATTCCCCTTCTTTGCATACGATATCGAAATTCAAGATCGCCGTAGTACCATTAATTTGAACTGGAGATAAGGGTTTGATGGTAACCAGGTCGGAGGGGTGTGCCTCTTGAGCAATTGCCCCTAGATCCGCGATGCTGCCATCGGCGTCACGAATGCCCGCATCTTCCCAACCGGCATTCATGATAAATTCCTGCACATATGGATTATCCCAGTCTGGTTCTAAAAAATCGGGATCATCGGGATTTGTCGATTTAAACAGTTTTAAGTTGAAAGAACCGTCCTCAAAATCTGTTTCGAGCCAACGGACGGATCCCCTTTCTGGGAAAGGGTCAGTAATCAAGGCGCCGGGATGTATAACCCACGATTCATGTATAGTTTCTGTATACGTTTCTCCATTAAGCACACCGCTTAAGGCGATATCCAGTCCTTCACTTTCGACTCTTGTTATGCCATTCATGATTCTGACCTGATCGAAGAATGTGATGGTGGAATCAAGATCAACAGAATCACCTGAGACAGGATCATTTATAACGGTATATACTCTCTGAGTTCTTTGGTGGGGTGGTTGGTCCTTGCAGGCATATATGCAGTTTTTCATTCTATAGGGAAACGCTGGGCTCAACGTGTGGTAGGGATTCTCAAATATTTCAGCTTCGCTCCAGTAAACATTTGGTGAAGAGTGGATGTTATTAAACACTAGATGTTGTGCGCCTGCCCGCCAGTGGCTGCAGAAGTCAATGTAATTATGCCAAAAAGTATTGTTATAAATTGCCAGGGGTGAAAGAGTGTGGTCTTTAAACCATAAGGCACCACCCGGCTGATTGTCACCTTCGCTAGTAAGAGACCTGACTTGTTCAGCAAATGCGTCGGAATGGTGATGGTTCTCATAGAAGAGATTGTACCTGACTGTCGATGCCAGATCCCAGGTGGACTCAAAAAGCATCCCGAATGAATTGTGGTGAATACGGTTGTTTTCTATCAGATGGTTGCCGGTCTTGCCGAATCCCGACATAGGAATAACAGACCATGGCTGAAGGTCGGCCGGATTTGCATTGGCATATATGCCGCCTATGTTTTGGTCATTCAGGTAGATTCCAATATAGGCGTTGGTGATATCGCAATTTCTGATTGTCACATCGCCCGAATGATGCACAACGACAGCCGCATTTCCATGCTGGATAGGATACATACCCTCCCAGACGCCATCTGCCCCAAACACAAAAGCTTCGTTACCATCGATTCGTAAACCGTCAATGGTTATGTTGCGACTTTTGAGTACTCGAAGTGCGCCGTTTTTGTGGAAATTGATCGTGCTGTCCGAGTTGCTTTCTTGTTCTGTCAGAGGATGGATGTTATCTGTATCCTGGTAAACAATACTTGGTTTACTGGAAGACAAAGGGTTGGCAGAGGTGACAGTCAATCCAGATTTGCTACTGTCGACTGTCACCTGTTCTTCATAAACCGCATCATCCAGAATCCTAACGATATCCCCCCGTCCGGCAGCATTGACCGCCGCCTGTATGGACGTGAATTGACCGCGTCCATCCTGAGAAACAGTAAATGTCGCTGCATGTGTCATACCGCTTAACAACGATATGCTTATGAAGAAAACCTTGAAAGTGTGACTCATAGTACACTCCTTTTAATTGATGATTATTTATTTGGGTTATGGCGCCGTTTATTCACTCACGAATTATCACTGTTATATAGTCCGACCATGCATTGTAAATGCCTATTCTCATCGTCTGAGACTGAACCAGATAGGTCCCAGGCCTCCTCCATGAGTATGTCGTGGAAGCAATCTCTTTCCATTCGGAAATTGAACCGTCTCCCCAAGAAAACCGATATGAATAGTTATTGTCCAGCGGCTTTGACGGCTCCACAGCACTGAATCTATAGGAGCTGTCCACATAACCTTCCACTGTCCGTTGAAAGGAAAAATCCGGTCCGACATAAAAGGGAGTCGGTGAACGCGACGGGAGAAGCATTGTTTTAGTGGAAATGATATCTACTTCCGAAAAACGCCTGTCTATCCAGATTATTTCATCGGCTGAAGGATCATAGCCGGATAAATTTACTTTACCCGGCGGTATATTTCTAAGGCTCACGACGCATGTAGAATCAACCATTGCGTATATCGGCAGTCCGGGTAAAAAGACTATGGTTCCCTCACGAAGACCGAGCGAATCGGCCCTGTCTATGTAAATGCTTCCCTCTTTTGCCGTATAGATCGAATCCGAAAGAGAGTCGCAAGCTTCCAATATGATGTTTTTCAATAGAAAGCTTTCACCGCTCCACCTGTCTTTACCCGAGATACAATAGGTTCCATCATAAATCGAGTCGAAAGAAAAATTACCCGTAGAATCGGTCATCACCTTTTTGTAGACCTTCCCACTGTCTTTGAGGTGGTTGTAGTTGTCGGGAAGAAGATGAATCACCATATTTGCCGCTGGATCGCCGTCGGATGTTAATGCAACCCCGGCAAAGGCGTTGCCATGATCACTGGATCCACCGGCTACGGGATTCGAGCAACTCGAAAGCAGTAACGAAAGTGCCAGTAGACAGAGGGACAGTACTTTAATCATCGGGGGTATCCTTTGGGTCTTTACTGAGCGGAAACAGTTGGATGTTACAGTTGTAAATTTTATCCGATTCAGTATCATCATCCACAATTCTTCGTATTCTATCCTTAAATTCTTCTACTTCCTGCACGATTTTTCTGTACGATTCATCAGACACCCCCAGGGTCATGGAAGATATGTAACGGCTGGTGGGCGGAAATGCCTCCAGAGCGCGGGTGCCAAGTTCCGAAAACTGTCTGTTGAGGTTGCGCACGCCCTGTGACTTTATGTGATCTCCGGTTGATATCGCCGGATCGCTCTGATGGTAGCATCCTTTTTCGTCGCATCGTATGAGCCCCAGTCGCAGGAGAAGATCGATACTCTCTTTTGCCTGGCTTTTTTTAATCGCCGGCTCAACGGAGCGGGCCAGCAGTTGATAATCACCCTTCCAGTCGATTGTGCAGGCCAGCTCTCTGAGCACCGGATTATACCATTGTGAATAATATTCATAGTGATCGGTCGGAATGATTTTCAGATCGATCTTGCGACGAAGCTGTTTGAGCTGTGAAAAATAGAGCTGCTTCTCATGCTGGGTTTTGCTCTGGTTGAGGTGAACCAGAGCAGAAAAATACGATGCGTCCTTATCGGTTAGCCCAAGCCCCTTGATAAATGCCGGCAGTGTGTTTTTTGTCAGGTTCCTTTTTCCATCTACCACTTCCTGATAGAGCGAGGGTGACTTGATTCCCGCCTTATTGCAGAAGTACCGGTTGGAAAAGAAAGGAAATCTCCGCTTCCGATCGGCGAAATAGTCGCGGAGATATAACCGATAATTATCGTACATTTCGATGCGTTCCATTTCCATAACATACCCAAAAACAGCACGATTTGCAACCGTCCGAACGGCATAAGTGTACTCGATATGAGTACAGAATGAGGCCGTAGGCCGGTCATGTTGCAACTTTTAGGGCAGGACGGGGAATTTTATGAGTACACCTCAAACCATATCACATGCAATGGTAGCAGGTTGCCGGCGTGGAAAATCCGGTGCCACAGCGGTCTTTTTCCCTCTACTCCTCGTATATCATCTTGCGGGTCATTCCACCATCGATGACCAGGTTTGTGCCGGTGATAAAACCGTTTTCCGAGTCACTCAGGTATAAAACGGCACGCGCGATATCCTCCGGCCGTCCCACCCGGCCGCTGGGATGCTGATTGTGATCGTGAGGTGTAAGCTCAGGGGTGATTCGAGTGCTTTTTTTCTTCCACTCACTCACCTCTATCCAGCCGGGGCTGATACAGTTGACCCGCACATCCGGTCCGCAGCTTATGGCCAGAGCGTGTGTAAGTGCAACGATGCCCCCCTTGCTTGCGGCATAGGATTCGGTGTCAGGCTCCGACATCAGCGCCCGGGTGGAGGCGATATTAATAATCGATCCTCTGGCGGCCTTAAGATGCGAAAGAGCATACCGTGAGCAGAGAAAAATGCTGGTCAGATTAGTGTCGATTACTCTGCTCCATTCACTAAGGCTCAGCCGCATAAGCGGCTTTCGTATCATCAAACCGGCATTATTTACCAGTATGTCGATTGTACCGTAGTGGCCGGCCGCCGTCTCGATCAGAAAGGCAACATCATCTTCCCTGGATACATCAGCCGGAAGATAGAGCGCCTCTCCATGAGCGCAAAGCTCCCTTGATGTTTCTTCCCCCGCCTCGGTGTCGATATCGCAGAAAACCACCGAATATCCTTTACGGCAAAATGCCTGGCAGACGGCTTTACCGATTCCCTGTGCACCCCCTGTGACCACAACCGTTTTATTTCTGGTATCCATATAGCGTTTCCTTTCCTCCACTTTTTTATCCATGGCATCCATGCATGTCTCATGCCAATTAAAAAATGTGCCTTGCTTGGGTTACTAAAAGTATATTCATACTTTAATTATATCCTGAATTGAGCGAACACCGCCGTCACCCAGAAGATAAATTAAACTATAGGATTTTCTCGGCCACATATTTTTGCTTTTAGCTGAGGGCTGAGGGCTGGTTTCGGTACATTCACACATACGCTTCGTGGGATTTATGAATCAGGGATTATTCGAAAGCTTAACAGGACATTTTCTCGACGGGACCCCTATAGACAGCATTCCCAAGCACAAGCGGCGGATGCATTCTATCATGGACCATCTCAACCGGATGTTTAATACGCGTGTCGGAACACTGCCTCATCTGCCCGATTACGGCCTGCCGGATATCTCGGAGGTGTATCGAAAGATGCCTCACGGAATCGAGGAGCTTCGCCAGGCTGTGCGCCGCACGGTGGAGCGCTATGAGCCGCGGCTTATCAATGTTCGAGTGGTGCATCGGGAGTCGGATGCGCTGAAATTCAAGCTGACCTTTATCCTCTCCGGCGAGCTTAAGGGCGGTGGAGGGCTGGTACGATTTCAGACAACATTTACCAGCATGGGCAACTCTTCCATCTCACCCTGGAAACGGTCGCAGTAATTATGATAGAACAATACTATGAAGAAGAGCTTCGTTACCTGTACGAGTCGGGTAAGTTGTTTGCCAAGGCACATCCCGAGCGGGCACAGCTGCTAAATATCGATGCCGTTGGAGACCGCGACCCTTATGTAGAGCGTCTGTTTGAAGGGTTTGCTTTTCTTACCGCCCGGGTGCGGGAGAAGCTTGACGATTCCTTTCCGGAGCTGACGGAGGGGCTTTTGGATCTGATGTGGCCGCAGTTTCTGCAGGAGATTCCCTCCGTGGCCATGATTCAGCTAAGACCCAGACAGGGACATCTGCAGGGTACCCACGTACTTCCCAAGAACTCGGAGGTGATGTCGGATCCGGTCGGACCGGAAAAAGCGGTATGTCGTTTCACCACCACTCAGGAGGTGCGTCTTAACCCGATTGTCTTGAGGCGGGTGGATTCGGAAGTGGATTCCCGGGGGAATACGACCCTTACACTGAATTTTGGCCTCGAGCAGGGGGTAAAATGGTCGCAGTGCCGGTTAGATCCTGTTCGCCTGTATCTGCATGGCGAACTGCCCACGGCGATGATGCTTCATCAATTTCTGACCACAAAGATCATATCCGCGCAGCTGATCACCGATTGTGGTGAGCCGGTAACGCTGGATCCCAAAACCGTCTGCAGCTGCGGAGGATTGAAACCGGAGGAGAGCCTTCTTCCCGCCGACACACGCTCCTTCGGAGGCTATTCGCTTCTGCTTGAATATTTTATCTATCCGGAAAAGTTTCTGTTTGTCGACTTGTTCGGATGTGGAAAGGTGAAGGTGGGCGATCCGGAGCCGACGTCTTTTACATACAAGATTGTCCTGGCGGGTGAGATTCCCCACTCAATGCCTTTTAGTAAAGATAATTTCAGGATGTTTTGCACGCCGGTGGTTAATCTGTTTAAGCATCATACCGTACCGGTTAATCGCTCCGGGTTAAAGACCGAATACAGAGTTATTGCCGATACCACTTATCCGCAATCCATTCAGGCGCACAGTATCATATCGGTGACCGGTATCGATAAGGTGACCGGAGACAGCTACGATTACGAGCCGCTTCACTCGTTTAAAAATATCAGCAACAAGAAGGCGCGCACCTATACGGCCCGATACCAGAACGGCTTTGACAACCGGCGGGCCATATCTCTTCAGATTGGCGGCGAGCAGCTGGCCGGTGAGGAAATTCATGAGGAGAGTCTGACTATCCACGCATGGTGTACAAACGGGGATTTGCCGCGGGAGGAGATTCGTGAGGGGGGAATAAGCACGCCCGGTCGTAAATGGCCCGACTTTATCATGCTATCCAATATTACCCGTCCCACTCTTGCCTGTCGCCCCCCGGCTGGAGAGGATTATTTGTGGATGTTTTTGTCGCACCTGGGAAGCACCTACACCACGCTGGCCGATGCCGATGCACTCAAGTCGTTTCTGCGTCTGTACAACTGGTCGCAGGGAGAAGGAAAGGGGCGGCGTATCGATGCGATCACCGAGGCATCTGCGGAGCCGGCACAGATGGTTGTCCAGGGGGCGCTTATTCGCGGGGTACGTTTCAGTGTAGGTATTCAGGCGGCGCAGTTTAATGACAGTGGCGATCTGCATCTGTTTGGCGAGGTGTTGAAGGAGTTTTTGGCGCAGTACGTTTCGGTCAATTCATTTGTTGAACTGGTTTTTGTATTGAAACCCTCGGGTCAGACCATGACCTGGAATTCGATTGCGGGCAGGCGATGGCAGATCTGATCAATCGGCTCGGAAATGAAGGGCGGGCATTCAGTTTCTTTCAGGCGGTGAGTCTGCTTGAGGAGTACTTCAAAAAAAAGCAAGGGGTCGCCGAGCCGATAGATGACGGCCACATTCGCTTCTCGTCAAGCTCCAGTGTGTCGTTTCCGTCCGGTGATATTGAATCGGTTGATGCAGCCGAGGATCTGGTGCATTTTACCCTGACATTCATGGGCATGTGCGGAGTCTCTTCACCTCTGCCGCACTACTTTTCGGAATTCATTGCCCATCACGATAAAGAAAATACGGCATTGAGCGATTTTCTGGCGCTTTTCAATCATCGACTGTACACACTCTTTTTCAGAGCATGGAAAAAGTATCGTTTTGCAGTCGACAACCCGCAGACGCTTCAACGGCTCTGCTGTCTTGCCGGCCTGTATCGGGATCATAAGAGCCGCACAGGAAAAAAAGACTCGTTTATGCTTGCATACACCGGTTTGCTGGCCAGTAAATGCCGCAGTGCTGCCGGGCTCGAGTCGATGCTGTCACATCGCTTTGGCGCAATACCGGTGCGGATAAGGCAGTGGGTTCCGCAGTGGACAAAAGTGGGTGCTCAGTATGCAATCGGAAAAGACGCTTGTCTGGGAGTCAATACGATGGTGGGAACCCATGTGTATGATATCTCGGGAAAGTTTCGTGTCCTGGTAGGTCCGCTTCCCCGGGAGCAGTTCGAACAGTTTGTGTCGGGAACCCAAAATATCGCCGAAATGAAGAGAATGATTCGGGAATATACTGCCGATCCGCTCGATTTTGATATCGAAGTCTGGCTGGAGGCACTTGATCTGATACCCGCGGTATTGGGTGAAGAAGACGGCCGGCTCGGCGTAACATCTTCCCTGGGTACATCTGATACGGTTGCCGGAGAATATTCGATTCGAATAAATTAACCTCAATAAAGCGATTCTCTCGCGGCGATTCGCACAATCCCCCGGGACATGCGGGCGCAGCAATCCGGAAAATATCTCAGAGGGTATTGCCCTCGGTTTGCACGATTGCTTCAACCCGTCCGCCCTCACGGGATCGCGCGGATCATCAGCTCAGAACCGCTCTATTCAGGTTAATATGGCTTTTTTTTCCATACATCTCCCCCAAGGAGGGCAAAGTGATTGTTCGAGATCTTAGAGTGCTTTTACAGAAGCTGAATAAGCCCTGTACAAAAGCAATTGAATCAACAGTCGGGCAGTGCGTCGGTAGAGGGCACTATGAATTGACCTGGGAACATCTGTTTTATGAGCTGCTGGACGAGACAAACAATGAACTCGCCCGCATTCTGGATCATTTCAAGGTAGACAAAGCGCGCCTGCGTAAAGAGCTTACCAGCGAACTTGAGCAGTTTCCCAGCGGTAATGGCGGCAAACCCTCTTTTTCCCCGGGGTTGATCACATTGATGGAGGGGGGGTGGAATCTTGCCAGTCTGTACTACGGGCGTGATTCTATTTCATCGGGGGTTTTGTTTGTGGCGGCCTTCGAGCAGGCGCGGCGCTCTACCGCCTCATATGCTACCCTGCTGCGGCATATCGATCCGGAAAAACTTAAAGCCGAGTTGCCGGAGATTGTTAAAGGGGCAAGCGAGGAGGAGTTCGTCTCAAGTTCCGGAGCTGCAGGCTCATCGGGGCCTGATGGTGCGGGGGTGGAGGTGTTGGAGCAGTTTTGCACGAACTTTACCCGGGATGCATCCGAGGGAAAGATCGATCCGGTGTCGGGGCGTGATGATGAGATCCGGCAGGTGCTTGACATCCTGAGCCGCCGGAGGAAAAACAATCCGATCCTGGTTGGTGAAGCGGGTGTCGGAAAGACCGCAGTGGTCGAAGGCCTGGCATTGCGAATCGTTGCCGGGGATGTTCCCCAGTCGCTCAAAGGGGTCGAGCTTTGGGGACTTGATCTGGGGCTTCTGCAGGCGGGAGCAAGTGTGAAGGGAGAATTTGAAAAGCGGCTGAAAAATGTAATCGATGCGGTGAAAAACAGTGCGGGCAAAATCGTTCTTTTCATCGATGAAGCTCATACGCTTATCGGAGCAGGTGGTGCGGCCGGGCAGGGTGATGCGGCAAATCTTCTCAAGCCCGCGCTTGCCCGCGGTGAGCTGCGCACTTTGGCTGCCACAACCTGGTCGGAGTATCGGAAGTATTTCGAAAAGGACCCGGCGCTTGCCCGCCGTTTCCAGCTTGTAAAGGTGGAGGAGCCTGATGAAGAGAAAGCCTTTACCATGCTGAGGGGCATCGGCCGAAGCTACGAGAAACATCACGGGGTTCACATTACCGATACCGGGATAAAAGCCGCGGTGAGTATGTCTCATCGTTACATCTCCGGTCGTCAACTGCCGGATAAGGCGGTGGATGTTTTGGATACGGCCTGTACGCGGGTGAAAATGAGTCAGACGACAACGCCGGCATCCATTGACCGGGCAACCCGTCTGTTGTCCGACACCAAACGGGCACTGGCTGCGCTGCACAAAGATCAGCAGGCCGGTATATCGGTGGCCGAAGACGAAATGGAGTCTCTGGAGCAGACCATCGAAGATGCTTCGGCGGATATAGAAGCGTTGAACAAAAAGTGGGAAGAGGAGAAGAAACGGGTCGCCGATATATTGGAGATGCAGAAGGCTCTGGGTAAGGAAGATATCTCCGATAAGGAAAAACAGACTATACTGGAGCTTGTCGAGCAGAAGACCAAATCGCTGGAGGATTTTCAGGGAGAATCACCGATGGTCTTTCCCAATGTGTCCAGTGGTGTATGTGCCCAGGTGATTGCCGACTGGACAGGTATTCCAGTGGGCTCAATGATGCGGGATGAGGCTCAGACGCTTCTGGAGGTGGAAGACCGGCTGGCCACGCGGGTAATTGGTCAGGACTGGGCGCTTTCAGAGCTGGCTAACACGATTCGCTCCTCCAAAACCGGTATGGGTAACCCGGATGCTCCGCTGGGAGTGTTTCTGTTCACCGGTCCCTCCGGCGTCGGTAAAACGGAAACTGCATTGGCACTGGCCGACATTCTGTTTGGGGGTGAAAAGTTTCTGACTACGATCAATATGTCCGAATATCAGGAGAAGCATACCGTATCTCAGCTGAAGGGTTCGCCTCCGGGATATGTCGGATATGGTGAAGGTGGTATTCTCACCGAAGCGGTACGGCAGAAACCATACTCGATCGTGTTGCTTGACGAGGTGGAAAAGGCGCATCTGGAAGTGATGAATCTGTTCTATCAGGTATTTGACAAAGGGTTTATGCGTGACGGGGAGGGGCGTGAGATCAATTTCCGTAACACCCTTATTATTATGACCTCCAATTTGGCCAGCGATCAGATTATCGATATGTGCGCCAATGTGGAAGAGATCCCCAGTGGTGATACCATGGTAAATGCGATACGGCCCACTCTTTGCGCTCACTTTCAACCGGCGCTTCTTGGTCGGGTAAAAATAGTTCCGTTCTATCCTCTGGGCACCGAGCAGATGAAAGCGATCGTGGCGCTGAAACTTGACAAGATTGCTCAGAGAATCATGGCTCATCATGGCATGCAGTTTGGCTGCTCGGAGGAGTTTATCGAGCGGATCGCACAGAGCTGTACCGCGGTGGAGGCCGGAGCGCGCAATGCCGATACCATGATCGACCAGATGCTGCTGCCGCAAATCTCCCGGCAGCTTCTGGCTCAGCTGGGTGAGGATGCACAGCCGTTTGACCGCATAATGGTGGGAATAGACGATGAGGACGATTTTGCCCTTTCCTTCGAACGGAGCGGGGCGCAAGATTTACAGTCCGAAATGCCAAATGAGCAGGAGAATGAATCGGACAGTGTCGCCGATGCGGATGAATCCGATGATACCGAATCCGAGATCGAGGAAGATGAAGAATCGGTAAGTAAATAATCCAGCTGCTTGCATAACAGTGAAAAAAACGGAGCCACCGAATAATTTCAGTGGCTCCGTCTTTTGTGATTGGCTTTGAAGAAGATGTTCGAAAGTGTACAAAGGAGGAGGTTTTTTGACGCGGTGTAGCCTTTGGAAGCGTTTTGGACGTTATTTGTACGTCGCCGTATATCCTTCAGAAGTGTTGTGATGGCAATTATCTTTGTTTAACCAGATCAGGAAAAAAATGCCGCCTGAAATATGTCCAGGCGGCATGTGGTTTCTAACCGGTTGTTTGTATGTTTTTGTTTGCTGCTCCCTGATCGATGATTCTCCGCTCGTGCCGCGGTCTGCTTTCTACTCGCCCTCGTTTTGCGGTTCTTTCTCATTGAGAATAAGAATTGAGCCGCAGCTTTCACAGATCTCAAGGCTTTTCCCGCTGCGAACCTTATTATAGAGCTGTCTCTCCAGGACTCTGAAACAGACAGTGCAGGTTTTGTTCTCCTCATCCACCAGGCTGACGACTTTGGCAGTTTTACGCCTCGTATGAATATGCTCGTAAGTGCGATAGTACTGACGATTGATTTTGTCCGATATCTCATTACGTTCTTTCATTTCTTTGGCAATATTCGAGTCGATGGATGCAATCCGGCTCTTCAGATCATCAATACTGGGCTGATTCTCCGCCTTTATTTCTTCGAACTGCTTTTCGGCCTCTTCCTTTGCTACACTGAGTTTCTCGATTTGGGTATCGAAGGCCTGCAGCTTAGCTTCACCCGATTGTACAATGCTTCTATTGGATTCTATCTCCTCATGAACCGCATCATACTCCCGATTGGTCGTAATAGAGTTGAGTCGCTCCTGACTTCTTTCAAGGGCCAGTTTAGAATCGGTGATCTTCTGATCTACCTTTTTACGTTCCTGCTCTACCTCTTCAAGTTTTTTAGAAATCGACTCGACACTGTTTTGAGCATCCTGTATCGCTTTTTCAAGCTCTTCGACCTGCCGCGGGAATTCCTCTTTTGACTGCTCAAGATCGAAAATGCGCGAATCCACTTCTTGAAGCTTGACGAGATACTGGAGATCTTTCAACATAAAGCCTCCGTCATAAAGACAACTGGTTGCATAAATAAAAAAAGCACCCCTGCTAAGGAGGAGTGCTTTTTTTATGTAGTAGTATTGTTTAGGTCTAAAATTGAGATTCTGATCGTTTCCTTAAGCTGCCCCGGCATAGCAGCCGAGTTGGCGGTAAGCTCAATCGGCAACGAAAACTCCTTTAATTGTAATTAAATGGGCCCACTAGGACTCGAACCTAGGACAAACGGATTATGAGTCCGCTACTCTAACCGACTGAGTTATGGGCCCCAATAGTTATCAAATATAGATTTCTGCAAATCCTGTATCAAGAACTATTCGTATCCTGCCAATCAAATATTGTCCGTGGACGGTAGGCTGTTTAGACAAAAAAGCGTTTTCTTACCTCTCACTCCTCGCTTCACCTTAGTGGACACGAAAAAAACAGCTGTCAGATAAAGAATCTAAATTACCGATCCGCCGAAGATAATAAACGACCAGAACCCAAGGTATGGTTGCCACAGGGGATTGAGAATCAGAGAGATGAGTGGAATATGGAGTACCCATTCGGTCACTATCAATCCTATAAAAACGGTGGGCGCATATCGAACGAAATGCATATAGCGTCCGATTGCCTGTCTGGGTAGAAAGCTCATCAGAATCTTTGAGCCGTCCAGGGGAGGGATGGGCAGCAGGTTGAAAAACGATAACCCGAGGTTAAGAAAAACCAGAAGGCGAAAGAATTCGGGTATGTACCAGTGAAGCTGATCGCCAAACGCACCGGAAATGAGACGGTAAACCACACCCGCAACAACGGCGAGAATAATATTGCTGGCGGGACCTGCCGCGCTCACCAGTGCAATATCTCTCTGCTGGTTTCTGAGATTTGATGGATTGACCGGGACCGGCTTTGCCCAGCCAAACGGTCCGAAAAACATCATCAGCGCACCGAATATATCCAGGTGAGAGAAAGGATTGAAGGTGAGTCTTCCTGCTCGCTCGGCTGTATCATCTCCGCACCGCCGGGCAACATATCCATGGGCAAACTCATGGATGGTAATGGCCAGAAGAATGACCGGTATGCGAAGAATTCGTGCTTCCAGACTGCCCATACAGTTCCTTTTTTTTCCCAGGTTGATCGGTTAGGTGCGAATCGTCGCGAGATTCACTAAATCAGAGTTTTAACACCTTCTGTAAATATATGCTGCAAAATAGTATTTGACCCGCGAAAATTACACCGTCTAATGCTGGACAACCATTTTGCTCTCGTTCATCAGCGCTCTGATATCGATCCCCGATTCCTGCAGTAATACGGTTACCGGCACTATTTGGTAACCCATCGAATGAAAACTATCAATGAGCGAGCCAAGAATGAGGTGGACCTGCTGGTCGGGATCTTTCCTGGCGGTACCCAGATGAAACAGCAGTATGCCGCCATTCATTCCATTTTGCTCCTGCCGGGCCAAATGGAGGTATTTTTCCAGTACCTCCTCGGGTGTGCGATAACCGGGGGTATCCTCATCGGGTACCCAATCGTTGCTGTCGTAATTTTCGCGCCAGGTCCGCCCCTGTTTCCAGGCGATGTGCACATATCCATAGGAAAGCGCCCAGGAGCAGATCTGCTTATTCTTTTCCCCGAATGGCGCGCGCCAGATCGGGGCAAGATCCTGTCCGGTGATCGAACGGAACTGATCATTTGCCCGTAGAAGCTGACTTCCGATCATCTCCCGGCTTATCTCCGGGAGTGTATGGTGTCTGCGGTTCTGGGCCCACGTAGTCAGATGGGGATGGGACCAGGTGTGGTTTCCGACCTCATGGCCCGCGGCAAGAATGTCTTTCACCGTCCGGGGATAGCGCCGGATGAAATGACCGGTGAGAAACATCGTTGCCCTGACATCTCTGTCGGCAAGTGTATCCAGAATCTGTGCGGCAGCGTTATTAACCGATCCTCCATCAAAGGTCAGACTGATTAGCTTCTTGCCTCTGGTTCCGTTAACCACCGATAGCGGAAGTGTGGATACCGTTTCATCCGACAGAACCGGTTCGGATGCCTGTAGAACTGGTGCGGAATATGAGACCTTTTGCTGCTCTCTTTTTTGCCTGAGCAGACTGTCGAGATGAGTGATTCGTCGTTGTTTCTGCTCGATAAGCTGTAAAAGGTGGTTTCGGTTCTCCTTCAATTGGAACGTTTCGTATCTGGCCCCGGATAGTTGAGAATTGAGGGTGCTTCGAAGCTGCATTTGATAGATCCCGAACAGCACTCCACAGAAAGCGATTCCCACACTCAGAATAACAGCCGATCGAGTTGAGGATTTTGTTTTCGAAGCGTTTTTGCGTGGAAGGCTTGTTTGTTTCGGTGAGCACGTATCCGGCAGCGTATCCGCAGAGGCGTACTTTGCAGGAACGCAGGTGTCGGCACAGAAAAGTTGCCCATCATGAAGAAATGCGCAGTCGCTGCATATCCATGCTCCGCATCGCGAACATCGACCCCGGGCATTATGGGAGTAATGATTTTTGCAGCTATGTTTCTTTTTCCGGCGAGTCATACGGATAATTTCTTTGAAGACTGATATTTTTCGTTTCGGGGGTTCGCTTCCGGTTGATTGAGTCAGATTAAAAGTATATAATGAGATACTGGTAAGGGGAAGTTTTTTGGACAGCCTAAAAGCAATGTTTAGATGTCGCAAATCGTATTTTCACTCGTATGAGCGCAATACAGTTTAAGAACGTATCCAAAATCTATCGAAAGGGATTTACCGCCAAAAAGGTGCATGCCCTGAAGGGGGTAACATTTTCGGTCTCATCCGATGGTGTCACCGGCTTTGTGGGTCCAAACGGAGCCGGAAAAACGACATCCATCAAAATCGCTCTCGGGCTTGTGCGCCCGACACACGGAGAGGTGTATCTGCGGGGAGTGAATAGTTCTGATCACCGCGCCAGGTGCAGCACGGCCTACGTTTCCGAGCAACCCTACTTGTACCCGTATCTTACTGTTGCCGAACATTTAAAGTTTTTTTATCGGCTTCTCGAGCTGGAAAAACCAAAGGAATCAGAGGTTGTAAGAAAAGCTCTGGAACGTGTCGGGCTGGTTTCGGTCAGGTCGAGAAAGGTGCGGGAGTTGTCCAAGGGAATGCAGCAGCGTCTGAACATCGCTCAAGCCTTGTTGGGTGATCCCGGCCTTATCATCATGGATGAGCCTATGAGTGGGCTCGATCCCCTGGGGAGGCATATGGTTCGGGACCTCATCGGCGAGCTTTCCTCGGAGGGAAAGGCGATCTTTTTCAGCACTCATGTCCTGGAGGATATAGAGTCTCTCTGCGACCGGGTTGTGGCGCTGTCAGCCGGAAAGGTGGTCTTTGACGGTGATATGGCAAAGCTTGCCGCCAGAGGCTGCACAGGGGTGGAAATCGTGGTGCCTTCTCTTCCGGAAAACCTTTACAATCGGCTTAAGGAGCAAGGGTGTACCATACTGAAGCTTTCCACCGGAGCGGTGAAACTGTCCGTAGGATCGGAAGCCGCGTCAAACGACTGTCAACGTCTGCTTCATGCACATGATGTTTTGCCTACCATGATCAGCCCGCGCCTCTTACCACTCGAGGTGGTTTTGTATCAGAAAGAGACAAAGGTGGAGGCATCATGAAAACGCTTTTTCTGATCGCGGTAAATACGTTTAGAGAAACGATCCGTAACCAGGTACTTTATAATATTCTTCTATTCGCCATCGTTATAATCGTACTGTCGGTATCATTTGGTGACTGGTCGGTTTTTGCGCGCGTGCAGGTTATGCAGGATTTCGGGTTGGCCACCATGTCTGTCAGCGGTCTTCTGTTGGCTGTGTTTATTGGCGTCGGTCTGCTGGGGCGGGAAGTTGCCAGTAAAACAGTCTACGGCCTTGCCACCAAACCTGTCAGACGGTGGAATATACTGTTAGGCAAGTTCAGTGGGCTGATGGGCACCTTGATGCTTAACTTTTTTATTATGACGCTCTGTTTCATCGGGGCAATAGTGCTGATCGGGGGAGAGACAGGCGGACAAATTCTTCTGGCAGTGCTTCTGATTTGGATTGAAATGGCACTTATTGTCGCCGTCTCGCTGTTCTTCTCCACATTCACATCACCATCACTTGCGGCTATTCTGACATTTGGTTTTTATATCGCCGGTCATTTCAACAATCTGACCGATACTCAGTTCGTGCACTCGGAAATGTCGCTCTATTGGATTGTTCTCAATGTCATATACTTTCTGATGCCGAATCTCGAGCATCTTAATATCCGCGCGGATGTTATTTACGGAAACGGGGTCACGCCCGGCTTTGTCCTGTATGCGGGGGTATACGGGATTTTGTATACCATACTCTTTCTTTTTCTTTCCTCGGTGACTTTTAGCCGGAAGGATTTATGATGAGACGGAGGATTGGCCGGCGTAAGGCAGCTGCATACATTACAGCTCTCACATTACTGTTACTGACAGGCGGGATACAGCGAATGCTTACCGCGATGCGCCCGGCGGACTCCATTCCACAATCCTTTGCCTTTCTTCCCGACAACAGACGAATAGCCCCTTTCCTGCTTGGATTCCATACAACCTATGCCGCATATATCTGGATCGAGACTATCCTGTATTTTGGATCACATGTATTTACCGATAGGCAGTTTCCCTATCTCGTATCGCTGGTTGATGCGGTGACAAAGCTCAATCCGCAGTTTTACCCGGCATATGAATTTGCGGGGGTTATTATCCCCCGCTACACCGACAGCCCGGATGCCGCAAGGGTTATTCTCAACCGCGGGATCAATCATGTATCAACCCAGAGAGCCTATAAGCTGGCATTTTACCTCGGATGGCTCTACTATAACCATTATCAGGACTATGCTCTGGCGGGCGAATATCTGGCTCTGGCCGCATCCCACCCGAAAGCTCCGCCATATCTGGCGGGACTTGCCGCACGGGCATATACCAATGCAGGAGAGCGGCAGACAGCTGTCCAGTTTCTGAGGTATCTCTACGACGCGACGGAAAATCCTTCCGTACGCTACGCTATCTCAGAAAAACTCACTGGTATGTTAAAGGATTGATTAAGCCTAATCCGCGGAACCGGAGACGGTATCCTGGTGTTCTGTCGCTGGGAAAAACAGCAACTTTGCGAAAACCAGAAAAATAATAGGATAAAGAAAGTGATTTTCCTCCTTCTCCCGTCGGTGGGAGGATACGGAGGAGAGGTGGCAGATTTAGAATAGAAATTGCGAGAATCATCCGCTCAATTCAGGTAAAAGAAACAGGTAAGCTAGCTGTCTTGTTGAGAGCTGCTCTGTTGGAGAGTGCTTTCTCCGATCCAGCGAAGATAATCGGGATTGCCGTTTGATATGGGCCAGGCCACCACGCACGGGCATTCGTAGGAGTGGTTCTCTTTGACAGCACGAATGACTGAATTGACTAAATTCTCTTTTGTTTTAGCGATGAGAACGCATTCGGTATCTTCGATAACCGCCCCTTCCCACCGATAAATGGACTGCATTCCAGGAATTATATTAACGCAGGCAACAAGTCTTCTGTCGAGCAGTATTTTCCCGATTTTTACCGCTTGTTCACGGGTTTGGGAGGTTACATAGACGGTAAAATACTGCATATGGTTCATCCGTATGTTGATAGGAAAAGAAAATGGGTCAGGACGCGTTTGCGCGCTGAGAGATAAGCGAACCAAGTTCTTTCATAGGGACCGGTTTCTCGAAAAATATTGCGTCGAGACTGTGTAGCTTTTCTTCGGCAATATCTGAGACATAGCCGCTGATCATGATACGCATCGTGGTCGGCTTTGTTGCCTCCATCAGCTGCAGTCCGTTTATCCGCGGCATGTTGTAGTCGGTGATAAGTACATCTATATCATTGTTTGTGATAAAATCATATGCATCGACAGCGTCATCAAAAGAATGCACGTTTGCATCTTTTACAGAAAACTGTATGAAACTTTGAATGAGATCTGTTATCATGATTTCGTCATCAACAATGACGATTTCCAACTTTTTGCCCATAAAGTGTGCCTCTGCAGTAATATACTTTCATAGCACAAACAGTGTACTATTTAAAGGGATGTGTGCGCAATATTTTTTTAAAATCAATCATCTTTCAACCTTTATGTGTAGAAATACCAGATGGGAAACAGTATCACTCCCGGAATTTCAGAAAAAATGACCAGACGTTCTCCATTGCAGTTATTGCCAATTTACGAGAAAAAAGATGTAATTGTAGAGGCATCCGCACAAAATCAGGTGGTCGTAGTCGCGGGCGAAACCGCATCCGGAAAATCGACACAATTACCCCTTTTCTTTCTTAGTGATAAATTATCACAAAAAGGTGCGATTGCAGTGACTCAACCTCGAAGAATCGCCGCAATTTCTCTGGCCGGCCGGGTGGCCGAGCAGATCGATACGCCACTGGGAGAACGGGTAGGCTACAAAATACGTTTTGACGAAAAGACGAGTGAAAACACTGAAATACTGTACATGACCGATGGAATCCTTCTGACGGAAATACAGAAAGACCCGCTGCTCAAAAGGTATTCGGTTATCATCGTGGATGAGGCTCATGAACGAAGCCTGAACATCGATTTTCTCCTCGGATATATCCGCAAGATTCTTCCCTCCCGACCCGATTTGAAAGTGATTATCTCTTCGGCAACCATCGACACGCAGCTTTTTGCCAAGGCTTTCGATGCGCCGGTGGTGGAAGTTTCGGGACGGCTGTATCCGGTAGATGTCCTGTATATGCCTCCGGAGCAGAGCGAACAGTCCGGTGATGGTCTAAACTATGTCGATGCTGCTGTGGATGCTGTGGAGCAGATCGTTTCGATAGGAGAGCCCGGTGATATACTTGTTTTCATGCCGACTGAACGGGATATACTGGAAACACAGGAGCGACTCAATGGGCGCCCATTCGATCGGACACTGATTCTGCCTCTCTTCGGACGACTATCGCGCTCGAGGCAGCACCGGATATTTGATTCTGCGCCCGGAGGTGCCCGCAAGGTGGTGATCGCAACAAATATCGCCGAAACCTCCATTACTGTACCGGGTATACGTTTTGTGGTGGATACCGGACTTGCGCGAATCAGTCGCTACTCCCCCAACCTTCGTACCAGCCGTCTGCCCATAGAGCCAATATCCCGGGCCAGCGCGGATCAGAGGAAAGGTCGTTGCGGCAGGGTCTCAAACGGCATGTGTATTCGTCTGTATAGTGAAGAAGAGTATCTGGGCAGGCAGGATTATACAATACCGGAGATAAAGCGCTCGAATCTCGCCGGAGTAATTTTACAGATGATATCGATGCGTCTGGGAGAGATCGACCGATTCCCTTTTCTGGAACCTCCGGTGGATCGGGCAATCAAGGATGGCTATGCACTTCTTACCGAACTGGGAGCGGTTGATAAGAATCGACAAATCACCCCCCTGGGCAGGCGAATGGCACGACTGCCGCTTGATCCTCATATCGCTCGGATGGTGCTGGAGGCAAAAAATCGAAATGCTTTGCGCGAAGTGATGATCATTGCCGCGGGGCTGTCGATTGTAGACCCCCGCGAACGCCCGCTTGAGCAGCAGGAGCAGGCCGACGCCGCCCATGGGCGGTTTTCCGCCGAGGATTCGGATTTCTACACCTATGTTCGTCTGTGGGATCTGTATCAGGATGAATGGAAGAGACTTAGCAGTCAGACGAAGATGCGCAGATTCTGTAAGGAGCATTTTCTTTCATTTAACAGGATGCGGGAGTGGCATGATGTGCACGAGCAGGTCAAAAAAATCGTCTATGCCATGAAAGGGTTTCGTTCAAACAGTTCGCCTGCAGGTTATGATGAAATACACATGAGTCTACTCGCGGGGCTTTTGACAAATGTCGCGATGAGAAAAGAAGACGGCAGCGGCTATCGGGCCGCACGGGGCAGGGAGGTACGGCTTTTTCCTGGCTCTGTTCTGTTTAAGAAAAGACCTCAATGGATCATGTGTCACGAAATCGTGGAAACTTCACGGGTTTTTGCCAGAACCGCAGCTCTGATTCAGCCTCACTGGCTGGAGCAGCTTGCTCCCGCACTGTGCCGGTATACCTATGGAGAGCCCTGGTTTAATGAGGAGTCCGGCATTGTGCAGGCCGCCGAGACGGTGCTGCTGTTCGGCTTACCTGTTGTCAAGAATAGAAGAGTCAATTTCGGCAGGAAGAAAAGAAAAGAGGCCGCGGAGATATTTATCTATGAAGGACTCGTCGAGCAGCGTCTGCGCACCCCACATCCGTTTTTCCGGCACAACAAAAAACTGCGGGAATCCCTGGAGTGTGCCGAAGCAAAACTGAGGAGACCGGGGCTGACAGCCGATGACGATACTATCGCTGCATTTTACCGCAAAATTTTGGGCGAAGAGGTAACCTCAGTCCATGAACTCAACAGATACATTCGGCACAACAACGGTAACGACCGTTTGATGATGAGTGAGGAAGATGTCCTTATCGATGAAATACCTCAAGAGATTGCTCACTATCCCGATCATCTGACAATTGCCGGTAAGAATTTCCAACTCTCCTATTCCTTTGAGCCGGGGCGGGAAAGTGACGGTATAACGGCGCATGTTCCGGTATCCGCGGTTCCATACATGAATGAGGAAACGTTCGGATGGCTCATTCGTCCTTTATGGCCGGCAAAGATACATGCTTTACTTACGCAACTTCCCAAGTCTGTTCGAAAAAAGCTGATGCCTCTGAAAGAACGCTCGCGGCAGATCGCAGATGAAATGGTTTTCAGCCCGCAATCATTTATATCGGTTCTGTGCCAAGTCCTTCGTGCAAAATACGGCATAATAACAGATCCCGCACAGTTTGATGAAACAGCACTTCCGGCGAATCTTCGCATGCGGATCGATGTGCGGGATAAGAAAAACCGGAGTGTAGAGGTAAGTCGGGACACCGATGTTTTCAATCGCATCCGCAACAGCGAAGAAAACAGCGGTGAAAGAAAGTGGGAGCATCTGTTTGCCGCACACGAAAGAAAAGGTATATCGACACTGGAAATAGATGATATCCCCCGGCATATCGAAGTCGGTGCCAATGCACAGGGGCTTCCGTTGTTTGGCTACCCTGCATTGACACCATCAAAGGAGTGTGTCAACCTGCTTCTGTACTCGTCTGCTGAGGAAGCCGGAAGGATTCACATAAAAGGGGTCAGAACACTGCTGGAGATTGTATTGAAAGAGAAGCTGGCGTGGCTGGAAAAAGATTTCACATTGACAACCCACCATAAAATGGCGTGCGTACCGTTTGGTGGTGCTGAGCATATCAGAGCCATGTGTGTCAATATGATGAAGAATTATGTTCTTGAAATTCGTGCGCCTGTCCCCCGCACAGGTAAACAGCTGCGCAAATGTGAAGAAAAAGCCGGGGAGAAGGCCCGGGGACTTGCATTTGAAACGCTGTCCGCACTGGGTGAGATTTTCCGATTGTATAGCGACTGTGGATCATTTTTGAAAAAACAGACGGCAAACAACGGTTCGAATGCTTACGCGGGTGTATCCAGGGAATTGAAATCCGACCTGCAATGGTATATGGAATCGTGTCTGTCCGGTTATATGCATCAACGCATGTTCATTCAGTATCCGCGCTATCTGCAGACGTTTAGGTCTCGTATAGAAAAGGCATTTATGGAGCCGGCGAAATATAAGGACAGAGCCGCAGTTCTACAGGAATATCAAAAACAGGCATATGCATTACTGCGTGACAGGCAAAACAGTACCATAGAAAAACAGTGGCTTATTCAGGAATATGCGGAGATGGTTGAAGAATTCGGTATAAGTCTTTTCGCTCCCCAGCGGGTAAAAACCCGGTTTCCCGTTTCCGAAAAGCGGCTTAACAAGATGAAAGAGAAGATTGAAGAGGCATAGAAGTAGGATAGATTGGGTGTGTTAACCAGTAAAATATCAGTTTTCGTTCCCCAGTAGCCTTACAACCTGTTTTTGTGCCCTGATCCTTGCTCTGCCGGCAATGCGCCCCTCATCAGGCTGGAAGTGTGATGAGGGGCGCATTGCCCGTACTGACTGTCTCTGTTAAAGCATAGCAAAATGCCTTGACAAGATCAGCACGAACGGCTTGAATGAATCAAATTAGCCTGTACGTTTGCCCTGCCTGTAGTGAGCCTGTCGAACCAAGCCTGTCGAAGGCAGACCAAAATCCAATTACCGACACCCCTTGGTACAGGGAAGCAAAACTCCGCTAAGGTGTTCCCCTCGTACGCTTCTCCCCTCCTGATGATATGGGGAAAGACGGATGTACGGCAACTTATTATTCCCCCTTTTTTTTCTCCCCGAAAACGTCATCTTTGAGCATGTCGAAATCATCGAAGGAAAACCGGATACTGAGCAGTATGTTTAGAAGTGTCGCAATACTGGTTGCACTGAATATAGCGATCATTATGGCGATCTGATACTTGATTGCAACAAGGGGAAAACTTCCTCCCAGAATTTGCCCGGTCATCATTCCCGGGAGAGAAACCAATCCAATGGTGGCCATCGTGGCGATGGTGGGGGCAAGGGATGCCTGCACCGCGGCTCTCATATAGGGGAGAATCGCCTCGTATCTGGTCGCACCCATCGTAAGATAGGTCAGATACTGCTTCTCAGCCGATCCTATCGTTGAATAAAATCTCTCGAGAGATATCACATTGGATCTCAGGCAGTTGCCCAGGATCATACCTGCTATTGGAACCAGGTAGCGCGCATCGTAAAACGGTTCCGGGCGAATGGAGAGGAAAACTAAAACCGATGTTATTGCAATGATACTCATCGCTATTCCTGCCGCAGTCGGGAGGAAAAACCTTTTCAGCCCCAGTCCCGCATTGCGGATGACCGTAAAGTTCGCAATTATTATCATAAAAGCTATCCAGGTGAAATTTATCCACATGTTATTGAACTCGAAAATAAATTTCAAATACAGTCCCACCAGAATAAGTTGGATGGTCATGCGAGCTGCTGCAATTAGTGTCTTTTGAAAAAAGGGAATCTTGAATTTCCATAGTATTGCCAGGGGGATACCAAGCAGCGTATAGATAAACGCCATGGACCTGATTGATATATCTACTGTTTCCATCTGTTATCTTTCCGTTATCTTATGGATTTCTCGTATCAGACAATGGTTTTTCACCGATATGATCAACAGTTCCGTCATTTATATGAATCGCCTTATTACATATGGAAAACCAGTCAGGATCATGAGACACCGAAATAATGGTGAATCGCGAATTGGCAAAAAGGTCAAGCAATGCTTTCTTGCTTTCTGAATCCAGCGCGGAGGTCACCTCATCCAGCACATATACCTGTTTCTGCAGAAGAAGCGATCGGGCTATGGCAATTCGTTGTTTTTCACCTCCGGAGAGAACAGTGGAGGGCTTATCAAGGATGTTTTCGGGAAGATGTAGCCTTTCAAGAACGGTTTTCATCGTGTCCAGTGAGGGTTTATCTTCCTTGTTGGCAGCGAAGGTGAACGGCAGGAGAAGCGATTCCCTTACCGTCGGTGCGCCAAGGACCGGCTCCTGCAGGACAAAGGCAACTGAACGGCGAATCGTACCGATATTTTCAGCAGACACATTTTTTCCGTCAAAGAAAATTGTGCCGGCAGAGGGAGTTCGCGCCCCCACAAGAGTTAGAAGAATCGTTGATTTTCCGGATCCGGATTTCCCATAGATAACTGCTTTTTCGCCGGTTTCGACTGTAAAGGTGACATCCTTAATCAGCATGGTATCATTGCGCTGAACGGATACTCGGTTAAAAGAAATCATAATTCTCTATTCTTG
Source organism: uncultured Fibrobacterota bacterium (assembly GCA_964419255.1). GTDB lineage: Bacteria > Fibrobacterota > Chitinivibrionia > Chitinivibrionales > CAYFVL01 > CAZPHU01. Next base: position 86,870 of record CAYQOU010000008.1, read on the forward strand.
TTGTTCCACAAAAGAAAACGCACTTGAGTCCTTAACTGAGCTACTCATCCACTCAGAGCCGCTCACTTGGGAAAATAAAAAAAGGCGTTCCCCTCAAGGAGAACGCCTTTTGATTACAGACCATTCAGCTGACGTGATTACTCTGCCTGGACTCCTAATTTTAATGTCTGCGGGGTTTCTTCACCATTGGCCACAACGGTAAAGGAAGCAACATAGGTACCCGGGCCGACTATACGTCCCTTCTTATTGCGGCAGTTCCATACCCACCAGATGATATTGCGATTTGCTTCCTCGGCAGTACCGACACAGATTTGTTCACCGGGCG
>CAYQOU010000009.1:0-60764 GCA_964419255.1 uncultured Fibrobacterota bacterium
TACGGGCAAAAACAGGGCGGTTTGAGCAAAATTACAATTTTTTCGGGTATAAACAGGCGGCGAGAGCATAGATTATATGTATAACCGGTATTCATCCCGACGGAAAAATGGGGTTAGTGTTTGCCATGTATCTTCTTTTACTGTCTGTTTTTCTCCCGGCATTCATAGGCTGCGGCAATGAATTGAGTTTAGGCATTTCTTTTCGTCCTGAACCTACCACGCCTCCAGACTCCTCTGTGCAGATGAACTTCTATTTCGGCAACCTTCACAGTCATACGGCATACTCTGACGGCGCGGGCAGCCCTCAGGAGGCCGTGCGCTGGGCTCGCGACAGCGCGGGATATGATTTCTACGCGATCACCGATCATGCCGAGCTTCTCACCCCCGCCGAATGGGATTCGACTGGACAGGTTATAGATGCTCACACCGTGGATGGAGAGTTCGTCGCAATCCGTGGCTTTGAATGGACACATAATACGTTTGGGCACATAAACGTACTGGGGACATCCTGTTATGTTGGAAGCGACGATATTGACGATCTTGGAACCTTTTATGACTGGATCGACCGCACGGATGGCTTAGCACAGTTTAATCATCCCGGCAGAGAACCATCGGTGTATTGTGATCTGGCTTTTCAGGCTGATGTGCACGATAACTTTTATGGGATAGAGACCGGGAATAAAAACCTCGCTAACATCAGCGGAATTTATCTTCCTTTTTTCACCTCGGCGCTGAAAAAAGGATGGCGGGTTGCGCCGACCAACAATCAGGACAACCACACATTATCTACAAACTCTCACCGCTCGGTTATTATCGCAGCGGCACTCACCCGGGATGATCTGCTGGATGCTTTGCGGGAGCGCCGGTTGTACTCCTCCGATGATCCCAACCTGGAGCTTACCTTCAAATCGGGAGATTATTGGATGGGTTCAAACATCGTGGGTGATGGAGGGCTTTATACATTTTACGTTTCGGTTGCCGATGATGAGCCGATCGACAAAATTCAATTCCTCAATAAGGCGGGCACGGTTCTGGATACGCATATCCCACCAACCGCTCGAACGGCTGCGTCCGCTTATTTTAAGACAAAAGTCGTCTCAGATGATTGCTTTTATGTGAAAGTCTACGGGAATGACACAAATAACGATGAGCCCGGCTATGAGCAACAGATCGTGGTCAGTGCTCCGATATGGGTGTTTCCGCAATAGTTTGAGTCGGTAAATGAATACGTCGCTGTCAATTGGCTAATCAGATGAATGCGCGGCGCGGCCGTCTTAGGCCCAACCGTGATTTATCACCCGTCTCACTCTTCATCCTTTTTTGTATCACGCTCTTGCGTCTCATCCTCAACGGTACTATATTCCGAATCATTTCCCATGCCTGTATGACCACCCCAACTCTCAGCAGCCCAGTCTTCTTCGTGGATATTATTCATTCTCGTATATGTTCCTCTCTATGTATACAGATGTAAAAATTCCATGTTATCTGATTTACAAACAGGTTTTTTAAACTAACCATACTTACATAGTACGTGCTCAGAATAACCACCTTGGCTTTTTTCTGTCATCCTCGCGAACGTAAGGAGCCACTCTCCGAGCTGTAAGTAATTGTGCGGCCGCCCCTGCAATAATGTGGAGTCCGAATATAAAAGGCGTAAACTGCCATGAGCTTACGCCTGAAACACTCGATCCTGCTAATGCGCACATGTCCTTCGGCAGTCAGCCGGCGACTAAAGTTTAAACCCGACACCAAAGTTAATGTTACCGAATCCCGCACCCTCTTCTGCATAGATATAGAATCTGTCTGCCGGGTAAAAACGGATGCCGATATTTTCTCTAAACAGGAATCCGCCAACATTTGGAGCCGTAATCTCGTCACCGTTCCCTTTCCAGGTTGCCCATCCGATGTTCCATCCCATGGCTACACCGATATAGGGATCAAGTTTATCCCTGACAGAGATTCTGTCTGCCAGAACTTCCAAGTTGAAGGGATGAAAGGAGCCGCGCATTGCGATGGGTATATAGTTATAGCGCCAGAGTCTGCTGAACCCGTATCCGTTATATCCAATCCCGCCGCCGACGCTGATAGCATCATGGACCGCATAATCGAACACGGCATAGCCGCCGAAGTGAAAGACACTCACACCAACAGAGATAAACTGATCCCCTCTTGCATAACAGCTGCCGTCGGATGTGGCCCAGTCGGATGCGTGAAGAAGAGAAAAGGTGGAGCATAACAGAACACAGACAAGCTTCTTTCTCATATGACACTCCTGGTTATCTGTATACGTGTACAGGGCAATTGAAAATAAAACGCAAGCGTAGTGGATGCAAGAAAAAATAAATTTAGTCAGCAAACCTTTTGAGCTTGTCCTTGCTAATTATTTGCGATTCTGCTAAGGGCTTAAAGCGTTCCGCACAAGATTCTATGTTTAATTACAGGGGTTGCGAGACACATAAAAAAAGCTACCTTCTCTCTTAAGGGAAAAACCAAAAACGTGGTCACCAGTTGCTACAAAGAAAGGAAGGTAGCTGTATGAGAAAAGTACAAAAGTTCATCGCAAAAGACAAAGAAATCTATATCGGCCTGGAGGATTCTAAGAAGAAGTGGAAGATCTGTGCAAAATCAAATCATGCTATCATACATGAAACCAGTATGCGGGTTTCGGGCACTTATTCATGAGATGAGAGTGTCGTATTATTCTGTATACTCGTCTTTCGGGTTTGCATCTGTCGTTCCGAGTAATCGGTGGGCCGGGTAATAGATCAAAAAAATTGCCGGCTCTGCCGATTTAGTATAATAACAGCTGCTCGACCTGTGTGTACCTTCCCTTGTTCAATTTGTATATATACAGTCCCGGTGCAACGTGTTTGAGGTTGATAGAAAAAGAATGCTTGCCTGTAAGAAAAATACTTTTGACCGGAGCAATAACGGGACGGCCGCGAAGGTCTGTTATGGATATTTGTACATGCGTTGGAAATACTGTTGTAAATGTGGTGGTAACCATCTTGCCGGAAACGTGCAGGTCCAGATCGGACGCTTTCACCGAAAATACCGCCGGTTGCACAGCTCTGACCGGAAAGTCGTCTTCATATCTCAGTTGTGCCGGATTTTTCCGCGGGGCGTCACCCTCTGAACCCAAAAAGGGCCACTGCGATTCGCCGAAAAATGCGGGCTTGCCTTCCAGGTAAAATGATTCCGGAATGGTTCTATCTGCAATCGTTTGATCCCAGACCAGTGTCCCGTTAACACTTTCTCCGTGTCTGATCGTGTTCTGGGACGTACCGTCATCATTCCAGGCGGTGGAGAGGTTTCCGATCAGGTTCTGAGAATTGGAGTGATCGTTAAGATAGATCCCTTCGCCCTCCACTACGTTTCTCAAGAACGTGTTACCCGGCCCCATGGGGCCCCAGTGGTCAGCGATACCAATCTCCTGAACCACATTTCCCTCGAAAAGGTTCATCTGGCCCCAGTGGCCATGAAGTGATATATCCGAAGGAATCCACCCCTGATTAAGATTGGTTTCACCATCTCCCTGTACCGGATTGATGGAATAGTTGTACCCGAAAACGCATCCCACCGCGCCGACATGTACCATCATGGCGTGTCTCAGTGAATCAAATACATTGTTTTCACAGAGCCCGTCAGTGGAATGATATCCGAATTCCACCCCATAGCCGCTTCCTCCACCACCGTAGGAAAATGAGTTATGAAAGTAGCTGTCCCGATACTCGCATCCCAGGGTCGTATTGTTGGTGACATGTGATTTTCTGGTGTGATAGCTCTCTATTCCTCTGATCCAGCAGTAGGCTGCATTTTTGAATTGGAAGGTGCTGTTTCCGGTTTGCAAACGTTCTATGTAGAAGTTCTCGAAACCGACACCTGTCACCAATCCCTGAGGGCGAATCCGGGGATTGAGATCGGAACGTATCTGATAGTGCAGGTGATTGCGGAATGTCAATTCATTGGTGTTGATTGCGGTTACTTCGAACACCTGCCCGGCTGCTCCCTGAGCCCAGTCCTGGTTCCAGTCGCTTTCAGTGTACATTTGTTGCGGATCATTATCCTGTATAATCTCCGCATATTGTCCGACGGTAAAATCACTGCCGTCATCAACCAGAACAGTCTGTCCCCCTTTTTGAAAATCTGTAAATTCTTGCCATTCACCACGTTGGTAGGTGATTATTTCGAAGCAAAGCCCGGTATGATCGTGAAGTAGTCTGGTTTGGTCTACGCCCTCTCCTCTGAATATCACATTGTCTCTCGAGACGGTGATTGTATGTGTGATACGATAGGTCCCCTCCGGAATGAAAACCACGCCACCAGTTTGGGGCAGAGCCTCCATTGCCGATATGATTGCCTGTCGGGAATCATCGTGACCAGTCGGATCGGCTCCGTGATCGATGACATTTTCTATAGGATCGGAGATCTCGGGAATTCCCCCCGGAATGCCGGGGCGCCACTCCGTGCGCCGCGACTCGGGGATGATTTGTGCCTGGCAGACTGTGAGTGTAAGAAGCAGAAAAAAAATGAAATAAGCACTTCTATTCAAAACGTGGTACCTTTTGTGCTTGCCGGCGGCGTTAAACGAATGTTGAAAAATATCTTTCATTATACCTTCAGTTAAGTCGGATGTCAGGAATTTTTTGTCAAAATCAGTTTCTCAGCGATTTTGCCAGATGAATAACGGCGAGAATCGGATGGTACAAAATCATTCGTGGCCCGCTGTACCGCATCACCGCTCGTATTGTTTCCCTTTTATCCGGGGCGTAGCAATGAGTCTTACATCTTCGACAGGCCGGTTTACAAGAGCCGTATCGGCATCTTCTCAGCTTCTCATACGCATAGTCCAAAAGCAAACAGCAATCGGGGCACGGTATGGTTCTTCGTCGATGCTTCCCGTGGCAATATATTCGTATCATGTGTCTCAGTGTGACTGCTTCGATTGCATGTGTTTTTTTTAATTTATTCTTTAACATTGGAGATCTGGTTTACAATAAGGTAAAATTATTATTGCCGTTATCGAGACCGATTTGACCGTAAGCCCCTAGGCTCACCTGCGTAACCGCAAGTTTTTTCACGCACTTTCGTGCGATGGATTGGTGACTTTTAAAAGTGTGTGAGCATTCCCGGTGTACATGTATGATTACCGATACGAACCTTCAGAAGGTAGACTCCAGCGGGAGGCATTTTTCTGCTGTGCTCAGCAAGAGAGTACCGGTGCACACCCCGTGGAACTGATTTTTCACAGATTTCGAGGATTTCAACACCCCGGCAATCGTAGAGGCGTATCTGTACCGGGGATGGATGATTAAGTGTCAGGTGCATATTACCATCAACTAGTCTATATCCGGGCCGGGTATCCTTTCCTGAAAACCGGGTATGTGTGCCGGTGAATGCGACAGTAACCGTATCGGCAGGGGCTGATTGATGCGCGAGTGTATCCATAAACGTTATCAACGAATACGTTGCCTTTTCGCCAATGAGATTGGTGTCGATATATTCATTTGTTTCCAGAGACTCGATGGTGTCGATTGGACTTCCGTTCTTCAGTACAATATATCCGCCGCGGGGGAAATGCCCCGACTGCGGCGTACCATCGATGAAAACCGAGGTGTGGAGCTCTCTGCCACCAGGTGGGGCATAGTTGTATTCATTCCACGCTCCCGCTGAGCCGTGTACTGAATGACAGGAAGATTTGGGGACCATCGTCGAATTTGAAGCAGGATACCCCGAAGTTGCATTCTCCGGAGCAATGGCCACATAGAAATCATCGTCTATCTGCAGCGGCTGGCTGAGCGTATGTTTAATTTCGTTGTTATGATGTGCGGTTAAGGTGGGGGATTCATACAGGGGCGTTACACCATCGGCATCGTAGATGATATAGGTAAACTGTGAATCGGGCGGCTGATTTTCTGTCACGTAAAACGAATGACCGACTGCCCTGAGCGTACACGGCACAGCCATGGTAAAGTCTTCGGGCGAAAAAAGGGTAGCCCGCTGGGGATATTTATAATTATACCGCTCACCCTGCAGACGGTATGTCAGAGTAAAATACTCCAGAGCGCGTTGTTGTGCAGAAAACTCCCAGGATAAAGAAACCTCAGTTTCCGTCTGGTTTAGTGAGGCCTTAAGTGCCTTCACCGGCTGTATGGATGCAGGGAAAACATCAAAATGTGCATGCTGGAAGTGATTATAGTTAATGGTGGTATGATTCAAGTTATCCAGATCGAAGAAACCGTTGGCGTTACCCCCCCATCCCCAGTTGATATGAAACAGATCCCCTGCGTATCCGTCGATGACAAACCCATGGCCGGTACGCAGCTCATTGGAGCCAAAATAGAGGACCGGTTTTCCCTCATCCAGTTGTTGTTTGATAAGCGCTTTCCATTGCGCATCACTCATTTCCGACCGGCGCATGCCATATAGTCCCGGGTTATACCCGAAATAGTGTCTAAGAGCATATGTCTTATATTCCAGGGACGGAGAATTTGATTCGACAGGCCCGAAGATAGTGTTGACGGCCACGGCACAGTGAAACAACAGTTGCGTATTATCCACATCGGGACTCGTTAAGGACATATCGTCCCACTGATAGGCTGTTTCTTCATAGTTAACCGCTATTTCCCCATACAGGTCGTCTACGTACGTGTTTGATCCTGATCCTTTTTTTGGGTACTGCCAGTAGTGGAGCAGGATTGCTAGTGACGTGCCGCTGCAGCCGGCCAGAGAAAAGCCATTTTCGGCTCGTGCATCCATCGGACAGGCCACATTGAAGCCATCTTCCTGGTTCCACAGAGCGGTTGTGAGAGGCTCGACGCTTTCGGCGCTTCGTGATTTAGAGAGTGCGGCCTGCGATCTTTTTCCGTCTGGTATGACACCGATCAATCCCTCGGTGACCGGATTGGAAGCATCGGTTTGGAACGGGGAGGTCGTCGAAAAACCGATAAGTGAGGAAGTGTCATTGGCGATCTGAACAAGCAGGTAGCCCGATGGAGACAGCCTGGCAAGAAAAATCGCTCCCGTGGGTTTCTGCGTGAGTTGCGACAGAGAGTGTATCGATCGTCGCCCTCCCTGCTCATCAATCCAATTCTGGCAAAAAGAACGAGCCTGTACCTCACTCGAGTGGCCGTCAATCGCAAAAGTACTCAGCGCCGTGAAGACAAGAACAAGCATGACAGTGACACAGGATTTGAGAGACATAATGATATTCCTTTGATGGATTATGGTTGTGTTAACGGCACTGTAATATACATTTTTTAGTGAAGCAGCGTGGTCCCCCCCCCCGGTTTTTAACAAAAGTAATCAGTCAAGTTCCAAAAATCATTCTTTACGTTTATTTCTTTTTATTTTTCGTAAAGCCCCGTTGATAATTTTTTGCTCGGAAATTGGCCATTCGTTTCGTGTGAGCATTCCCGGTGCACACCCCGTGGAACTGATTGTATTTATTCTGAACTGAAACTAATTATAAAAGATAACAGTATCCACAAACAACAGTGGTTTTATCATGAAAAAAGGTTCTGGTTGTCACGAACATCCTGATAAAACAGGGCAACGGACACCTGTATATAGGGAGTGAGCCACAAAAATCCAATACCCAAGGTCAGCGCAGACAACAGAGCCCACCCGATGAAGCTGAGCACCAGCATAAAAAAATCCATCTTATGACCATACATCATCTCCTTACTTCTTTTCAGGGCATCCATCGGTTTGAGATCGGGCTTGTCTATGAGCAGGTAGAATGTCATCCCATACGACAGTGCGGCGATAATACCAGGGATGATAAGCAGAAGAGACCACAGGATGATAAACAGGACCATGAGAAGATAGGTCACCAGGGTTTGCCCAAACCGGGTGAAGCCGAAAAACAGGTCCTTGATCTCTACCGGCTGTTTACGGGAAAGCCTGAGGAAGTACATGGTCAAGCCAAACACCAGTGGTCCGGTGACGATAAGACTGATAATACCGCCGATTTCAGGAAATGAAGACGCGACAATAGAGACCACGGCATAGACCAGAGTGATCAGCGCCCCCTGGTTCCAGCTGCCCTGCAGCACGGTACGTGCTTTTTCGCGGTAGACGGCCGGGGAAGAAAAACTGCTCTTCTGGATGTTTTCATTCATATGATGCTCGGTTTGTTTAAGAAAAACAGGTACTCAGACAATCAAAGAAATTGCGATGCGTCGTCCTGCAGAGATGGATTCATAATAAAAAAATATTCTTTAGTTGTTATTCTGCCACGGCGTATTGAAGGACTGACTTGACAGTAGAGGTGACCTCGGGATTCTCTCTATCAAACATATAGAAAGATATCAGGTGGGTTATTCCCTGTTCATAACAAAAATCCCAAACCCGCATAGGGCATCGTGTTATATCGGCGATTCATTACTGCGTAAATGATTCCTGAACGCTGTACTGAAACGCTTGTTCAGGCCCGAGCCGGTCTCTTGCCAGACTGGATATCGACCATTCAGTACGGAATCGACAACGTCGTGCAATGATTGCATAAACGGCTCATAGAGGTCAGCCGAATTACGGTTTCCTACGGGAACAGAACAGTTTGACACAATATACCCGATATTCGAACGATTCTCCGCTGAGCTTATGCCTTGCAGCAAAGCCAGTATCATACATGTCAGAATCATATGCTTCATCAAGAAATCTCCTTCTTATCGGTTTGTGAAAGGATGGACCATGTATGCGTAGATCTCGAGTGATCAGCACTATCACACAAAAAATAACGCCCGCGCTAAAATATACCTGTATTTATGCAGAGAGAAATATATAATCAGGGTCAAAACGCGCTCCTTTGGGAGTGATCCCAGGGATATCAGTTGTCCAGACGTACAGTAGAATCGATAGCCGGCAGGGGAGAGGCAAAAAATTGGGACAGGTTCATATTCTGTTCAATTTCCTGGTGACGATCAACTCAATCTTTTCATATGAGAGTGAAGGGCCTTGATAGATATTTTTCTCATCAACAGACAGCCCATCCGACAGGCCCCATTCACGTACGGTAGCCTGCGAGGTCATGTCAATTTCCCGGTAGATAACCCGCTAATGTAAAAAGTATTCATGCAGTATTTTGTACAGATTGAATGACATAGAGCCAAATCTTTTTTATGGTACAGAAGAAATCCCAGAAAAACCAGTTGATACAGGCGATAACGGCGCAGGAGTGCAAGATGAAATAATCTGCGGCCCTAAACGTGAAAAAAAAAGCGAAAGGAATGATATAATCTTTTCCTTTCGCCCGGTAGATATGTCTATTAGTATCAGTTATTCATCCACTTCTTCCGTCTTCATGATAATTTTCGGCTCTTCGCCTTTGGTTTCTTCCAGCGAATGCTCTTCATTTTCCTTATTCGGCTTGCGCAAAACGCCGGTGAGCCCGTCGAGGCTGCCGCCGTCGATGCCGGCTTCCTTGAGGATGCTGTCGACGACCGGGGCCAGGCCGCGGTACTTGAGCAGCCCGTCAATCAGCTGGTCGCCCAGATGCGCTCCACCGCCGTTACCCTTGACCGTGCCGTTTCCGTTCCCATGACCGCCGCCAAGAATCTCACCCAGTCCGCCGACATTGATAATCTTCATGCCGTCAATCGACTCCATCGGACGGACACTTGCCTCTATGATCGATGATGCATTGCGGATGGTTTCCATCTGTATACGCATCCGGATGATCTCCGCCGAGAGGCGATTCTCCGCTTCATTGAGCTTCTCTTTACCTTCCGCCTCGACCCGGTAGCGCTCCTCATCGGCAAGCGCCTTGATCTTGACCGCTTCGGCCTGGGCCTGCGCCTCGGTTTTGACCGCCTCCGCATCATCCAGTGCCGCAGCCTTCTTGGCCTCCGCGGCAACTTTTATACCCACTGCCTCCTGCTCGGCCTCCTCGGTGGCCTTTAGCACCGCAATCTGACGGTTACGGTTGGCGATCTCCGTCTGGCGCGCGGTGACAACCTTCTCTTCCGCCGATACCGCATCGGCTTCGGCTACCCTGGCCTCCTTGGCCGCGCGAGAGCACTCCTTGGATTTCTCGGAGATGGCGATTTGTCTATCCTGATTGGCGATTTCGATTGCCCGTTCACGCTCGATATCGCGTGACTTTATCGCCTCCTCTATCTGAATCTGCTCCTCCTGCACCTGATGGTCGGCGCGGATTCTGGTTGTCTGGACCTGGCGCTGCGCCTCGATCTCCGCCTCCGATGCCAGCCGGTCGTTGTCACTTTTTTCCCGGGCAATGGATGATGCCTCCTGGGCAGCCTGGTTGGAAACCTCTCGCTGCTGGGTGGCGCGGGCAAAATCCTCCTGCTTCTGAAGCTCCAGACGTTCCTTTTCGGCCTCCAGATTCTTGCGTCGGATCTCCACCGATGTGTTCTGCTCGACATCGTTGCGCTCCTTACGCTTGCTTTCGATCGTTTCGGTAAGCTTGGTCAGCCCCTGCGCATCGAAGGCGTTATTGGGGTTGAAATATTGCTTCTCCGTCTGATCCAGCGCAGTCAGCGAAACCGTCTCCAGCTCCAGCCCGTTTTTCTCCAGATCGGAGGTGACCGCGTTTTGTACTTTCTGGACGAAATCGGTTCGCTTCTCGTGAAGCTCCTCCATGGCCATTTCGGCAGCGACCGCGCGGAGCGCATCGACAAATTTACCTTCCATCAGATCCTTGAGCTGATCCGGCGACATGGTCCGCTGACCCAGTGTCTGTGCGGCAAAGGCGATCGCATCAACATCAGGCTTTACACGCAGGTAAAACTCCGCCGTTACATCCACGCGCATGCGGTCTTTGGTGATAAGCGCCTGTTCGTTTCGACGACTGACCACCAGGCGAAGCGTATTCATGTTGACCCGAATGATCTCATGGAGTACCGGCAGCACCAGCGCACCGCCGTTCATGATCACCTTCTGTCCACCCAGTCCGGTACGCACAAACGATATCTCCTTTGAGGCTCGTCGGTACATCTTTGCCAGAATCATACCGATCACCATCAGGGCAACAAGCAAAATCCCCGAAACCACGAGGATAGTCATAAGATTGGGAGCAAACATGGGGTTTTCCTTTCAGGAAAAAGGGAGTTTAATCAGTAAGTTTGTTATTGGGATTGCGTATCGCTTTAAACACACTACCATCTTTTTTTACAAGCAAGACCTCCGACGACTGTTCGAAAGCGTTGTCATCGTCGGGCTCTACCATAACATAATGTACCTGCCCATACTTGTCTTTCAGCTTTGCCTGAGCAGGCAAACCCTTGCGAGCCGTACCCAGGGTGATGGTGGCTATTTTGCCGATAAAACTGCTTGTCGACACGGCGGTGGTCTCATCTTTTATCACACATTTGGACAGCAATAGCGAACATCCCCGTACCATTGGAAGAGTTATCACAAAGGCCGGCAGCACAGCAATGTACCAGGGAAGAAAAACGGTCATCAGCTGCCGAGCAACGCTCTGGATAACAAAGCCGGACAGAGAAAAAATGGTAAGAAACACCACCAGCACCACCAGGATGGGTACTTCACGAATCTTTATCCATCCGATGAATCGTGTCAGCAGAGAGGGTGTTCGCAGATCCGCACCACTGTCCAGCACAACGTCCGGATCGATGTAGACATCGGGCAGATCGACGGTGGGGGCGTCTATTTCGGGCAACAAATTTTCGAGAATCTGTGAGAAACCAAAGCCGATCACAGCCGAAATGCCCTCCAGAAGCCCGATACCGATCATCATGGTCAGTGCTATCGAAAAGGGGAGGTTTTCGGTGGAAAGGAAAAGCTCGATCATGATGCCGTTCCACTGCGTCTGTTTTTGATCTGTGAGAGCCGTTCCCGTATTCGATTCTTACGGGTCAGCTCCTCAAGCTCCGCAAGCTTGGATGTGTTTTTGCCGTCGAATGTGCTTGCGGGCGAGCGGTCCATCATACGCTCAAATACCGCTTCCGCACGCGACACCTTCGCATCGATGGCCGCGGGAGATTCCTTGACTGCACCGCTGCTGATCTTATCGGCGATCACCCGCGAGGAGCGCCACTCCCGAAGCTCATCACGCATCTCACGCTTTTTGGCCTGCAGTGCCGCGATGAAGCTCTCCAGCTCTGCGATGTGCTCTTCGGCTTCCGTTATCGATTTTTTCATGATAGGAATCTGAGACTCTATATCGAGCTGTCGCTGCACCGCGGCCTCCGCCAGATCTTCCCGCTCCTCATCCAACGCTACCTGAATCTGGGCGGAAAGCTCCCCATGTGTATGCTGCGCTTCATCGAGGCGTCTGGAGGAGAGGTGCTTGTCGGCCTCACTCTTGCCGAGCTCCTCGCGCACTTCCCCAATTGCACCGTCAATCTCATGAATAGCCTCCTCCATCACGACCTCCGGATTTGCACTCTCGAGGATCTCCACAACCTTGCGTGCACTGCCCGTGATGATCCGTCCGACCCGCGAGGCGACGCTATCTTTGTTTTTCATGCAAAACTCCTTTGCCTGGGTGAATTAAAGCAGACTGATGCTATGTAAGACTATTTCCAAAACATTATGAAGGCTAACGACTCCGGTGAACAACGGGGCCTGTCGAACTAATGTAACTACTAGTGAATTATGATAATTATGACTGGTTTTATTTAATGAATAAATAATATAGGTAGGTATGAAGGAAGAATACAAGTAAAAGTTTTGAGATATGCTTGAAGAACGCTCACAGGGCCAACGGACTACATTCCTCCTTTTGTATTTATCGAGTGAGAGGTATTTACCAGGCTGAAGTAGGCAAGCACAGAAACAATAAACGATAATCCGGCTGCCCCGTGTTCGCCGACAGCCCGTGAGGGCTTTCCTCCTTCAACCCAATCCTCATATTACAGGGGTATACGTATACATTCAGAGATATTAAAACTGTATCTCTTTCCTACCGGACACTATTTTTATTCGTTACAATTTCATATTTTGGTTTCTGCGATGTAAAAAGGTGGAAACTATACCCGATGAGGATAGATCATGGCAAGAGAGAAACGATACTCGCTTGAAATATTGGACAGTACCGAGGGAAAACTCCTGGCGCAGACCATTCAGAGCGAACGCATGGCGCGAAATGAAGAGGTGACGGTGGCCGCAAAGACGATCTGCGACAGGATTCGCGAAGAAGGGGATGCTGCCCTCATCGACTATACGGCACGCTTCGATAAAATACAGCTGACCCCCGAAACGCTTCGGCTGAGTACCGGGAGTATCGAGGAGGCCGCCCGGAAGGCAGATCCCCGACTTCAGGAGACTATCCGGGAGGCGGCACAGAGAATCCGGGCATATCATCAGAAACAGGGACAGAAGGGCTTTTCGATGCAGATCGGGGAGGGAACGCTTTCGCAGCTGATCCGTCCGCTGGACAGGGTGGGGGTATATGTTCCCGGAGGGTATACGGCCTATCCCTCCAGCGTACTGATGACTGTGATACCGGCGCAGATCGCGGGGGTGAAAGAGATCGTTGCGGTAACTCCTGCGCACGGGCGGATCAATCCGGGTGTTGCCTTCGCGCTCTCATACCTGCAGATCGGGGAGATTTATCAGATTGGAGGAGCTCAGGCGGTGGCGGCGCTTGCCTATGGAACGGATACAATCCGCCCGGTTGCCAAAATCGTGGGGCCGGGAAATGCCTACGTGGCTGCGGCTAAAAAACTCATGTATGGACAGGTGGATATCGACTCGGTTGCCGGGCCCAGTGAAGTGGCGATTCTTGCGGATGATTCGATTGACCCCTCCTGGGTGGCTCTCGACCTTCTGTCGCAGGCAGAACATGGCTCGGGAGATGAGATTGCCGTGTGTGTGACCGAAGATGAGCAGTTTGCACACAAGATAGCCCGGGCTCTGCAGGAGGAGATTGTGGCCTCGCCGGTCCGGGAGGTGCTGGAAAAACTGCCAGCGCATGCAATAAGCATATTTGTCGCACAATCACGGCAAAGGAGTATCGAATTCATTAACTGGTTTGCTCCGGAACATCTTCAGATTATCACAAAGAGCTGGGAGGCGGATCTGGAGGGGATTCGTAATGCGGCGGCTGTTTTTATCGGTGCATTTACCCCCGTTGCGTTGGGAGATTATTTTGTCGGGACCAATCACGTTTTGCCCACCGGCAGCGGCGCCCGATATGCTTCTCCTCTGGGTGTGGAAAGCTACATGAAAAGGATGTCGGTTGCTCATATATCGGCTGAAGGACTTCAGCAGGTGGCACCGCACGTCTCGCGGTTTGCCCGCTCGGAAAATTTTGTTCATCACGCGATGAGTGTCGAGCGGCGACTCGAAAACAGATAATTAGATGCATATCGGCAACCATCGACTCATTTTCGATCACAAAAAAGGCAAATGCGCGCATTCCTGACATGGATGTTGTCGTGGGGTTGTATAATCTGGTATTTTAGAAAGGCATGGCCTTGGTCAGCATTTTTTTAGGTCGAAATACGACTACTTCAGAACCCGGCAGGCCGTTTAAGCGCTTTTTCCTTTCGAGTCAAACCGATACATGGAGAGTTTTGCACCTGTATCAGAAGAACTGGCAAGATGGGTTATAATTTGCTTGATACAATCGGGTTCGGTGAGATGAGATAATTCAAACGTAATAAATAACTGTCGATACAATAATTATTATGCGGTGTAGAGCATATTATTATCATTTAAGAGAGGTATCGTGAATACATCCGAAAATCAGTCCGTACACTATCCTCAAAAAAATACAGACAGCCCCAAAAACCAGAAGAAAATCAAAGGATTGTGGCTTTTCATCCTGATAATACTGGCCGTTACGATGGTGAGTTTCGTGGCTGTTTTGGGTGGGCGCTTTGTTCAGCACATGTATGCAACCCTCCCCAGCACCGGTCAGCTTCACAATATCCAGCCGCCGCTGGTGACCCGTGTTCTGGACTCTAACGACTCCCTTTTGCATGAATTCAGTATCGAGCGACGTTTCTGGGTGTCTCTGGACAGCATTCCTCAGCATCTGCATGATGCGGTTATTGCCATAGAGGACCGGCGTTTCTACAAGCATTGGGGAATAGACGTGCGAAGGATATTTGGGGCGATCATCGTAGATATTATTCGAGGCCACTATGCGCAGGGGGCATCCACTCTCACCCAACAGCTTGCCCGAAATGTTTACCTTTCCCATCGCCAATCACTGATTAGAAAAGCCAGGGAGGCGCTGACAGCGATTCAGCTGGAGCGATACTACACCAAAAAAGAGATCATGGAGCTTTATCTCAATCAGGTATATCTGGGCGCGGGTGTGTATGGGGTGCAGGCGGCAAGTCAGCTTTACTTCAGCAAACCGGTGACACAACTAAATGTAAACGAATGTGCGGTACTTGCAGGTATGATTCAGCTTCCCGAATATTACCGTCCCGATAGGAAAAAAAATCTCAAGAGAATTCAGCGGCGGCGCAATGCTGTGCTCCGTTCGATGGAGATTACCGGTGCGCTGTCGAGAGCCGATATGAATAAGGTCATTCAGGATAGTATTCCTTCCAATCCAAAGAAAAAAACCAGCAAAGTTGCACCCTACTTTGTGGAGATGGTCCGACAGTATATCGAAAAGAATTATGGTGAGAAGGCGCTGTATAGCGGTGGCCTGACCATTCACACCACGCTCGATCCAGTCGCCCAGGACTCGGCCGAGCAGGCTACCCAACGTCATCTGGTGTCACTTCAGAGACGGACTAATGGTGTATTCTTGGACAGCACCCGGGCGTATCGAAAACTGGGCATCTCAAAAACAGAGTTTCTGGACAATTTCGATTCCCTGTACGCCGCTAATAAGGAGGAATATGAGCAGCTTCCCGACAGCATCAAGCTGCGTATCGTTCAGGCCTCGGTGGTGGCGCTGGAGGCCGGTACCGGAGCCATTCGGGCGCTTATCGGCGGGAGGGATTTCTCTCAAAGTAAGTATAATCGAGCGATTCAGGCGCGGCGTCAGCCGGGATCCTCTTTCAAGCCGCTTGTATACACCGTTGCGGTAGACAGCGGCTATACGCCCGCTACTATCGTTTTGGACCAGCCGATCACACTTGAAACACCCGAGGGGTTATGGCGCCCCGAGAACTATGAACGGGAGTTTGCCGGTCCGGTGACGATCCGACGCGCCCTTATGAAATCGATCAACCTGCCTGCCATTCAGGTTATGCGTGATGTCGGCATGCACAATGTGATCAACTATGCCCGTCGGGCTGGTCTGAAACACCACATAGCGCCGGTGCCATCGATTGCAATCGGCGCGCTTGAAGCCACTCCGATGGAAATGGCAATCGCCTATAGCATCTATCCGTCTGGGGGTAAAAAATTCGAACCGTATTTTATCAGGAAAATCTACGATAAAAACGGGCGTCTTTTGGAGCAGAATGAGCCCGAATATGAAAGTGTAATTTCATCACCAACGGCATTTCTGATGGCCAGCATGATGCAGAGTGTGGTCACCAGTGGTACGGGGGCATCTATTCCCCGTGAAGGGTTCACCCGTCCCGCAGCCGGAAAAACAGGTACGACAAACGACTATTCGGATGCCTGGTTTGTCGGCTATACCCCTCAGCTTGTGTGTGCGGTATGGGTTGGAGTTGATGAGAGGCGCTCCATGGGACATGGTATCACCGGCTCCAAAGGGACAGTGCCCATCTGGGTGCCCACCATGCAGGCGCTTCACCGGGATCTGCCCGTTAAGTCGTTTTTGCCTCCGGAAGGTATTACGAGGGCCCGGATCTGTGAAAAGTCGCATGGAGTTGCACGCAGGTTCTGTTCAGGCTTCTACGAGGAATATTTTAAAGTCGATCAACTGCCGGACAGCTGCGATATTCATATGAATGGCAGAAGGAAAAATGTCGATAACGTTATCAGCCGATTCGGCACCCAGAACAGCCGCCGTCAACGAGACACCGGCTCTGAGAAGAAGAGCAAGAGACGAAAGCTGATGTTTTAAATGGCACAATTTGGGTTCCTTATCTGAAACCTGCTCTCCACATTCCGTCCCATTGAAGCCGGGATGTAACGGGATGCGGTAAAGAAACGTTTTTTGCGGTATTACTTCTATACCTATCATTTTTTGGTATTGGTTTTGATTCCATCGTTTCGAGTAACCGAGGGATTTGGTTACCGAAGGCCCCATTAAGGCTCTGCCGGACTGAGGCTATGATCTCCTTCAATTCGGCATCAGAAAAATCCTCTTTCGAACCAGCTCTCCCTGCCGGACAATAAGTGTATCTGACCGATCTTCAAAACCGGGGAATGAGGAACTGATGAAATGTGTGCCTGCGGGAAGCAGCACCAGCTTAGGTGGGTGTAGCTTGCTGTTGTTTGCCACCTCAATAGCCAGTCCTTTGGGGCCACCTTCAAAATACACCTCACCGAGAAATTCCGTCCTGAGAAAATCATTTACCTTTTGGGCAATGAGCAGAGGAAGGGCCGTATGTTGAGACGGATCGTAGGGCACAGCTATTCGCCCCACGCTAAAACCGGTCCTGAATGTGGCCCAGACAACCGCGGTATCCATCTGGCTACCCTTATGGAAAAAGTCGGTCGGATCGGAGCTGATGATTATGTCTCGTTTGTGGTTGGACATGGAGAGGGCCTGGCCGGTATCCATCACCATTATGACCTGATAGCTTGTACTGTCATAATGAGAGCGTAGAATATTGGTGGTTCGTTCGGTGAATGCTGCTGGGGAAAAGGTGGAAGGAGGCGCAGTGAGCCGCGTTACAAAAAGCATGAACGGTTTGAAGCCGACTCGTTGCCCCGCACACACGGTGCAGAAAAAACAACTCACTATAGCTGTAAAAATTACGGCTTTTGATCGGGACATCCATCCTCATCCTTATAGCCATTTAGTGTTTCCGGTTTATTGGGGCACCGATCCTGCTGGTCGGGGATTCCATCCTTGTCGTTGTCCAGATCGGGACATCCGTCCTTATCTTCGAATCCGTCGAAATCTTCTGCTTCATCCGGGCATTCATCCTGACTGTCGTACAACCCGTCGAAATCGTTGTCGTAATCGGGGCAACCGTCGTCATCTTCGTAACCGTCGTAATCTTCATCGCCTTCCGGGCAGAGATCCTGCTTGTCGCTGACACCGTCGCCATCGCTGTCTGTTTGGGCCGCAGCGAGCTCTTTTTGGGTGATCAGCCCGATCTGCGCGCCATCCTTTCCCAAGCCGCGTAAGGGAGAATCGTAGGAGGCCATGAAGGCAAACGATGCCCAGGCAACGGGAGGGTATTGAGGGCTTTCGGCGATGTTGGTCTGGTCGATAACCGCATAATTATTGAATGAACGCCGGTTTGCATACAAATTGTTGTAAATAATACGGCTTCGTCTGGAATTTTGAGAAACGAAGATACCGTACTGTTTGTTTGAGAAGAAAACATTGTTTTGGATGAGTACTGTGCTGGTTTTGTTCAGCGAGATACCGCAGTAGCCGTTTTCGGCTATAATGTTATGTTCGATGGCAGTGCGCATCCCATGTGAGATGAGCTGGCAGAAGATTCCGCTCCATTTATTGCCGGCAATGATATTGTTTCTGATATGTGGCAGAGACATCAGGCACTGGATGCCGGTGGCATCGTTTTGCCTGATGATATTTCTTTCGATGAGCATGTCTGTATTCTCTGAGAGGATACCGATTGCTCCTTTTTCAATGGTGAAGTTTTTCACAACTGCGCGATTTGCCGCACGTATGACCGGTTCTCCGCGATTTCCCCGGATAATGGTCTTGTCGGGGTTTTCGCCGGTAAGGATGACACCATGCTGCATCTGTAATCGTTCCTTGTATATTCCGTTTTCCACAAAGACGGTGTCGCCGACGGAAGCTTCGTTAACGGCCTGCTGGATTGAGGAAAAGTCATCCGGGACTCTGATTTGCCTGGCGGCTACCGATGTGACCGCCAAAAAGATGGCTGTTAGCCACATAACTGAATGCTTATGCCTGAGCATGCGAGCGATCCTTTATACTGAGGAATAACTAAAAGTATCATTTCGGTGGATGGTTTGTCCATACGACAGTCGTTCAAACCGCTTAAGGAGTTCGAATCTGATTGTGAGTGATTGTATGGACGCCTATAAATATAGATAGTAACGTTTGGAAATTCTAAATAAACCTGAATAATGCGATTTTGAGTGGATGAATCGTGTAATCTCTTGATGATGGAAGGGGGTAAGCATTTATTTTTTTCGTATTATTTGTATACGTGTTTCTGGTACTCTATTGCTGTATTTTCGGCTCTGCCGGACGTAGGTTATAGGGGCGAATAAAATGTAATTACGCAAATGTGAAAAAAAGTGTTGCGTCGGTGGATGCATTCACGTATTTTACATTCATGAAAACCAGAGAATTTACAAATGCAACCCTTATTACCGTCAATGTCGTAAGTGTAGTCGATATCGTCAATGTCGTACGAATTACGAATATATGGGAAACGGGTTTGTGAATATTTAGAGAAATACAGAGAAGAATTCAAGCCCGTTTCCTGCGAAGGAGACGGGCTTTTTTCGTTAGCAGGCCACCTGCGCTTGCTTCCAGCCTTCAAGAGGAGGTATTTTAACGTGCTTGAATGGAGGAGATTTTGAAGAAAACGGGTGCGGAAATAATTGTCGATGTTCTGTTAAAGGAACAGGTTGATGTTTTGTTCGGATATCCGGGAGGCGTAGTAATACCGATATTCGACGTATTATACGATACAAAAGGTATAGATGTCGTTCTTACCCGCCACGAGCAGGCTGCGGCACATGCGGCAGACGGCTATGCCCGGGCGACGGGAAAAACGGGTGTCTGTCTGGCAACAAGCGGTCCGGGGGCAACAAACATCGTCACTGGTGTTGCGACCGCATACCTGGATAGTATCCCGATGGTGGCACTCACCGGACAGGTCGCCACTCCTCTTTTAGGCACCGACGCCTTTCAGGAGGCGGATATCGTCGGGATAACCCGCCCGATAACCAAACACAATTTCCTGGTGAAAACTGTCGAGGAACTTCCCACCATACTAAAGCAGGCGTTTCATATCGCGCGAACGGGGCGTCCCGGTCCGGTGCTTGTGGATATACCTAAGGATGTCTCCAGTGGTGTGCTTGACGGGTATGAGTATCCCGATGATGTTTCCATCCGAAGCTACCGTCCCAATGTGGTTGGCCACACTCGTCAGATCAGGAAAGCAGCCGATGCCATCAGAGATGCCAAAAAGCCGGTTATCTATGCGGGAGGGGGAGTCGTTCTCAGCGGTGCTCACGAGCAGCTGCGGGAGCTGGCGGAGAAGACAAGTATTCCGGTCACCACAACCCTGATGGGTTTGGGAGCCTTTCCGGGCACAAGCGAGCTTTTCATCGGCATGCCGGGGATGCATGGCTCGAAGACGGCAAATTTTGCGTTGCAGCAAACCGATCTGATCATCTCGGTTGGTGCACGGTTTGACGACCGGGTAACGGGGCATGTGGCTTCCTTTGCGCCGAATGCAAAGATCATCCACATGGATATAGACCCGGCGGCGATCTCAAAGATAATCAAGGTCGATATACCGGTGGTCGGGGATGCTAAAAACATCCTGACAAAATTAAATGAGATAGTCCAGCCGCGCGAAAAGGACGAGTGGAACGAGCAGATAAATGCGTGGCGAGGCGACAGGCTCTATGTATACGCTGAAGACGAAACGGTGATAAAACCGCAGTCGGTTGTCGAAGAACTCTTCCGATTGACTGAAGGTAAAGCGGTTGTTGCCACTGAGGTTGGCCAGAATCAGATGTGGGCGGCGCATTATTACCCGTTTGATAAACCGAGGCAGCTTCTTACCTCCGGGGGACTGGGCACGATGGGCTACGGGATGCCCGCGGCAATGGGGGCGGCGATGGTTGTAAAAGACAGACCGGTGGTGGATATCGCAGGGGATGGATCGATCCAGATGAATATCCAGGAGCTGGCGACAATCTCTCTGAACAATATACCGGTGAAGGTAATTATTCTCAACAACTCCTATTTGGGAATGGTCCGCCAGTGGCAGGATTTGTTTTTTGACAAACGATACGCATCGACCTGTTTGAAAGAGGGGCTTGCCGATTGTAAAGAGTGTGTCGGGCCGGAGAAGTGTAAGCGTCAATATGTTCCCGATTTTGTTTCGCTCGCCGAAAGTTTCAATATCGAGGCGTTTAGAGCGGAGAAGCCGCAGCAGGTGCAGGAAGTTTTGAAAAAAGGGCTGGCGGTTGATGGGCCGGCGGTGATGGAGTTTATTGTTGCAAAAGAAGAAAATGTTTTCCCGATGGTTCCCGCAGGCAAACCGATCGATGAGATACTGGAGGCACAATGAGCATGCATACTATAAGTGTTTTTGTCGAAAATCATAGCGGTGCACTGTCGCGTATTGCCGGTTTGTTTTCCAGCCGGGGCTATAATATAAACAGCCTGACAGTCGCCGAGACGGAAGATCCTGAAATATCCCGAATGACAATATCGGTCGGCGGGGATGAAAACGTTCTGGAGCAGGTGGTAAAACAGCTGAATCGTCTGATAGATGTAATTAAGGTTGTTGATTTTGCCGATGAGCCGATTGTGGACAGAGAACTTTTGCTTGTGCGACTGGATACGACTAAGAACGGCCGCACCGAACTTATCGAATTGGCAAAGATCTACGGAGGCACAATCGCCGATGTGGGAAGCGCGTCGATGACTGTTCAGATCATGGGGACAACTCAGCAGATCGACGATTTTATCCGGCTGGTAAAGCCTTACGGGATCAAAGAACTTGTCCGTACCGGTAAAATCGCCATGGCACAAGCCACAAAATAAGAGACGTCATTTCTATTTTTAACTTTTTAAAGGAGACTGCGTAATGGCACAAATCGACTTTGGCGGGGTGAAAGAAAACGTTATCACCCGTAAAGAATTCACTATTGCTAAAGCGAGAAGAGTTCTTAAGAAGGAAACCATTGCCGTGATCGGCTACGGTGTACAGGGTCCTGCCCAGGCATTAAACATGAAGGATAACGGGATCAATGTCATCATAGGCCAGTCTCCTGATTTCAAAGAAGATTGGGATCGTGCCCGCAAAGATGGATGGGTGCCCGGAAAGACTCTGTTTGATATCGAAGAGGCCGTGGAGAGGGCAACCATTATTCAGGTTCTGGTTTCCGATGCTGCCCAGCGGGTTATCTGGAAGCAGATCAAAAAGCATTTAAATCCGGGTGATGCACTGTATTTTTCGCATGGTTTTTCCATCGTGTATAAAGACCAGACCAAGGTCATTCCGCCCGAGGATGTTGATGTTATCCTGGTTGCCCCCAAGGGAAGCGGAACCTCCGTTCGTCGTAATTTCCTCTCGGGTGCCGGCATCAACTCCAGTTATGCCGTGTTTCAGGATGCAACCGGGAAAGCCGAACAGCGTACGCTGGCTCTGGGTATCGCTATTGGTTCAGGGTACCTGTTTCCGACCACCTTCGAGCAGGAAGTATACAGTGATCTGACCGGTGAGCGGGGTATTCTTATGGGCGCTCTGGCCGGTGTGATGGAAGCCCAGTACGATGTGCTGCGCAAAAACGGACACTCTCCCAGTGAGGCGTTTAACGAAACGGTGGAAGAGCTGACACAGAGTCTGATTCGTCTGGTGGATGAAAACGGTATGGACTGGATGTATTCAAACTGTTCCGCAACCGCCCAACGAGGTGCTTTGGACTGGAAGCCCAAGTTTAAGAAAGCAACACTTCCGGTGTTCAAGGAACTGTATGATGCGGTAAAAACGGGTAAGGAAACCAAGCGTGTGATCAACCTGTGTGGACGCAAGGACTACCCGCAGAGAGTCGCTAAAGAACTTGCCGCGATCCGCGAATCGGAAATGTGGCAGGCTGGAGCGGCTGTCCGTAATCTCCGTCCGAAGCAGAAAGCCAAGACCGTTACCCGTGCGACAAAGGGTGTTTCCGGTCGCAAAGGCTAAAAGATGTGAGGTCTGAAGTGAAAAATGTATGGAAACAACCAGCACCGGCAATTTTGCCGGCCATTCGCTTTACACTAAACAACAGTTATACCGGAGGTGCTTCTGAATGGAGCACCTCTGCTCTGGTGATATCATCCGAAGCAGTCAGGATTGTACATGGCCGATAAAGTTTACATATTCGATACCACCTTGCGTGATGGAGAGCAGGCGTTGCCCTCCAGTTTATCAGTCGAGCAGAAGATCCGAATCGCCCGCCAGCTGGCAAGAATGAAGGTCGATATTATTGAAGCGGGCTTCCCGGTGTCTTCACCGGGGGATTTTGCTTCAGTAGAATCGATTGCGCGTGAAGTTAAGGGGCCGGTAATCTGCGGACTGGCACGTATGGTGGAAAAGGATATTCTCAGCTGCGCAAAGGCGGTAAAGCCCGCCGAGCGCCCGCGCATACATACCTTCATCGGTACATCCACGATTCATACCGAAAAGAAGCTACGTAAGACGGAGGATGAAATCTTTGATATAGTCAGCCGGAGCATAAAGCTTGCCCGCAAGCATTGTGGCGACGTAGAGTTTTCTCCCGAGGATGCGGGGCGCACGGGAATAGATTTTCTCTGTCGTATTGTGGAGGCGGCAATCACCGCGGGGGCATCCACAATCAATATTCCCGACACTGTGGGGTATACGACGCCCGAGGTGTTTGCCAACATTTTCGATCAGCTGTTTGATAGAGTGCCCAATATTGATAAAGCGATCATATCGGTACACTGTCACGACGATCTGGGGATGGCTACGGCAAATTCTCTGACTGCTGTCAAGCACGGTGCCCGTCAGGTTGAATGTACCATGAACGGCCTGGGGGAACGGGCCGGCAATGCGGCACTGGAGGAGATCGTGATGGCCCTGAAGGTTCGAAAGGACGTATTCAAGGTCAAAACCGATATCGAGACGCGTGAGATTATGCGCACCAGTAAACTGGTGAGAGATATCTGCAGTATGCCGGTTCAGCCCAACAAGGCAATCGTGGGGAGTAATGCATTTTCCCACTCTTCCGGTATTCATCAGGACGGCGTGTTGAAAGCAAAAAAGACCTATGAGATTATGACACCGCAATCTATCGGGCTGAAAGAGAACAAGATGAATCTGACCAGCCGGTCGGGCAGCCACATGGTGAAGTCACGGTTGATCAGTCTGGGATATACCGAAGATGAGTTCGACCTTACGGCTTTTTATGATCGGTTCGTGGAGCTGGCCGACAAGAAGGGAACGGTGTACGATGACGATCTGATCACACTGATGGAGTCGCGCAGCCATGAGGATATGGCCGACGATTACCTCCTGGAGTATCTCAACGTCTCCAGTGGTACGACGACGGTTCCGACTGCGACCGTTCGTATACGTATGCAGGATGGCCGCACGGCACAGGAAGCGGCGTGTGGGGATGGTGCTTTTGATGCCGCCACAAAGGCAATCGACCGGATAATCGGGTATGAAATTAACATAGAGGAGTTTCATCTCGACTCCATCACACAGGGGCGGGAAGCCTTAGGTAAGGTGAAGATCGTTGCGGGATCAGCTGAAGGAATTTTTACGGGAAACGCTACCAGCACCGATATTGTGGATGCCTCAGCGAAGGCTTACATGGATATCATAAATAAAATGTCACGCATGCGTAAGTTCGGTAAGAAACTGACGCCTAAAAAGGCCAGACGATCGCCAAGATTATAAGCACAGTACCATCCGCAGCCTTATTGCAGAGCATGTAGCCGAAAAACAGTGGAACTTATTTTTAATCTCAAAAACAATAGTGTGAGAGCGGACACCCGTGCCGCCCATCAAAGGAAAGGAACGCAGGAATGAAATCGTACAACATTGCACTAATGCCTGGAGACGGTACAGGACCCGAAGTTCTTCAGGAGGGGGTAAAGGTCCTCGATGCGGTTGCCGCCAAATACGATCTGAAACTCAATTACCAGTCATTTGATTTCGGCGGTGAGCGGTACCTGAAAACCGGTGAGACAATCTCCGACAGTGCCATAGAGGATCTAAAGAAGTTTGATGCGATTTTTCTGGGAGCTATCGGTCATCCTGATGTAAAGCCGGGGATTCTTGAAGTCGGTATTCTGCTGAAGGTCCGCTTTGCGCTCGATCAGTACATCAACCTGCGTCCGGTCAAGCTGTATCCGAATGTCGATACGCCTCTGAAGGACAAGGGGCCGGAACACATCGATTTTACCGTCATTCGTGAAAACAGCGGTGGAATATATACCGGCATGGGTGGTGCCGCAATGGTGGGTACACAAAACGAGGTAGCTTCACAGCTGATGGTATATACACGGCCGGTAGTTGACCGCTGCATGCGGTATTCCTATGAGTATACCCGTAAGCGCAATCGCAAAAAGATGCTGACATTGGTTCACAAGTGCAATGTTCTGACCAATGTCGGTGATCTGTGGGTGCGTTCTCATAAGGAAATGGGAGATGGGCAATACACCGATATCAAACAGGATTACAATCACGTGGACGCATGTACCATGTGGATGGTAAAAAGCCCTGAGTATTATGATGTAATCGTCACCTCCAATCTGTTTGGAGATATTATCACCGATCTTGGTGCCATGATTCAGGGGGGTATGGGTATCGCAGCCGGCGGTAACATTAATCCAGATGGCGTATCCATGTTTGAGCCGATTGGTGGAAGTGCGCCTAAGTACACCGGTCAGAACATAATCAATCCGCTTGCGGCGATTTGCTCCGGTGGTATGCTTCTGGAGACGCTGGGAGAAGACGAAGCGGCTAATGCCGTTGACAAGGCTGTGCATGATGCACTCGCATCCGGTAAGATAAAAAGCCTGTCTGCCGGACGAATGGGAATGGGCACTACAGAGGTAGGCGATTTTGTAGCTTCGCTTGTTTAAGAAGCAAGCACTAATGGTGCGGGGATATGCCCCCGCGCCGGCAAAATATGCTATCCCTGATACATGCAGCAAAATTTCTGCAAGCAGGTAAGTGACCCACACGACTGTCGAACTTTTTACGATAAGGTATGGGATATATGAGTACGAGTAAAGCAACTCCATCGGTTGCAGTCTATGATACGACGTTGCGGGATGGTAATCAGGCCGTCGGTATAGGATTATCGCTTAGTGATAAGGTAAACATTGCAGAGAAACTCAATGCGATGGGATTTCACTACATCGAGGGGGGCTGGCCCAATCCTACCAATCAGACAGATACTGAATTCTATAAGATTGTCGCCAGAAAGAATTTCACTGCCAAAATTGCGGCTTTTGGCAGTACCCGTCGTCCCAACGGCGCGTGCGAGGAAGATATCTTCATGAAGTCGCTTATCTCCACGGAAGCACCGGTTGCCACAATCTATGGTAAATCCTGGGATTTGCATGTTACGGAGGTTATCAACACCACCCTGGATGAAAACCTGGCGATGATAGCCGAATCGGTTGCACATCTGAAAAAGTATATGGACGAGGTGGTTTACGATGCGGAACATTTCTTCGACGGCTACCGGCATAATCGCGAGTATGCTATGAAGACACTGTTTGCTGCACAGCAAGGTGGTGCCGATGTTCTGGTTTTATGTGATACCAACGGCGGAACCATGCCAAACAATTTTTTGGAAATATACGACGATGTGGCAAAACAGATGAGCACGCCGCTTGGGGTACATATGCATAATGATACCGGGTGCGCTGATGCCAATTCGTTTCTGGGAATCGCTCGTGGTGCCGTTCACGTGCAGGGAACGGTCAATGGACTGGGTGAGCGGTGTGGCAATGCCAATCTCTGTACCATTGTGCCCGGCTTGCAGCTCAAACGAGGCCTGCAGCTGGTTTCCGATGAACAGTTGAAGATGATGACTCAGATGTCGATATACATAAGCGAGGTGGCCAACATATCGCACAACATACGTCTGCCGTATGTTGGTGAATCGGCGTTTTCCCATAAAGGAGGAGCCCATGCCGATGGTGTCCGGAAGGTGCGCCGGTCGTTTGAGCATATCGATCCAGAGCAGGTCGGTAATTATAGACGTTTTGTCGTCTCCGACCAGGCCGGCTCCAGCACGATACTCGAGAAACTCAAGGATATCCGTCCCGATCTTGACAAGAAAGACCCGCAGGTTAAAAAACTGTTGATGGTCATTAAGGAGAAGGAGTCCAACGGATATCATTTCGAGGCGGCTGACGGATCGTTTCAACTGATTGCCCGTGAAATGCTGGGAATGTTTGAAGAGCCTTTTCAGATCATCGGCTTCCGGGTGATCGAAGAGAAGCGGGAAAACGGAGAGATGTTTTCGGAGGCAACCATAAAGGTGGCGGAGAATACGGTCAGGGTGCATACCGCTGCCGATGG
The DNA here is from genome assembly GCA_964419255.1 of uncultured Fibrobacterota bacterium. GTDB lineage: Bacteria > Fibrobacterota > Chitinivibrionia > Chitinivibrionales > CAYFVL01 > CAZPHU01. Next base: position 27,279 of record CAYQOU010000009.1, read on the forward strand.
TGACGGTCCGGTAAATGCATTGGATAACGCGCTGCGTAAAGCGCTCATCGAATTTTTCCCCTCTCTGAAAGAGGTCAAGCTGGAGGACTATAAGGTCCGTGTGCTTGATGGGCGCGAGGGGACGGGGGCAAAGGTTCGGGTGCTTATCGAATCCAGTGATGGTTCGGCTCAGCGGTGGGGGACCATAGGGGTCAGCTCAAACATCATAGAAGCTTCCTGGATCGCTCTGATAGACAGTCTTAATTACAAATTGATGAAGGATCAGGAACAAAAATAGGCACATGTAGTCGGGCGGCAATCTGTACGCCGCCCGAATCGAAACTATTAACACGAGGTCTGGCTTATGGCTGCTGCACTAGATTGGAAAAACCTGGAATTTGCATACATGGACACTGGAGCGTATGTGACTGTCACATACCGGGACGACTCATGGGGAGCCATAAAAACTGAATCAAAAGCACATATTCCGCTCCATATCGCAGCAACAGCTCTTCATTACGGCCAGGCATGCTTCGAAGGGATGAAGGCGTTTCGGCAGAAAGATGGTTCGGTGGCAATCTTTCGGCCCGAAGAAAATGCCAGACGATTAATCAACACCGCCGAGCGGCTGGTGATGAAAGCTCCATCCGTGGATTTGTTTATTGATGCCGTAAAAAAAGCGGTGGAGATAAACACGGATTTCGTACCTCCTTATGGTACGGGGGCCAGTCTATACATTCGTCCGCTGCTTATAGGTATCAGTCCGCAGGTAGGAATACATGCCAGTGAGGAGTATCTGTTTGCGGTTCTGGCGATGCCGGTGGGGCCTTATTATAAGGATGGGTTCTTTCCGGTCGATGCGATGGTTCAGGAAAATTATGACCGGGCTGCACCGCGCGGTGTGGGGCACGTGAAGGCTGCCGGTAACTATGCGGCAGGCATGAGAGGGGATATGGATGCCAAATCAAAGGGTTTTCCTATCTGTCTATACCTGGATGCCGCGACTCATACCTATGTGGAGGAGTTTGGCACGTCTAATTTTATCGGAATAACCGAAAATAAAAAGTATATAACTCCCGACTCACAGTCGATTTTACCCAGTATCACCAATCAGAGTCTGCAGGTTATTGCACAGGATCTGGGGTTTTCGGTGGAGAGAAGACGCATACCCGTGGATTCACTGGATCAGTTCTCGGAGGTTGGTGCATGTGGAACTGCCGCCGTGATCACTCCCGTGCATTCGATCCGCCATGACCGAAAAGTATACACATTCGGAAGCGCTGACAAGGCGGGAGAAAACCTCACCCGCTTTTTCCACGAGATTCAGGGTATACAGTATGGTGAGATAGAAGACCGGCACGGGTGGATGGTCAAAGTTTAGCGGCAGGATCAAAGTCCGCAAAAGAAGTGTTATACGCTCAGGTAGATTATTACCATATACACAAGTGTCGTTGCTTTGTTCGGGATACACTGTGTATATGTGCTGACAGATCAGACAAGTCGAGCATGCCGGAACTCTTTTGCGGCATTTTTTTTCCGAGGTACCATAAGCATTGCATCTAATTGTTGTAAGCGGATCAGATTCGTCCTGTTTGAATCAGAGGATGTTAAAGAGGCTACTAATGCCAGAACAAATGCCTCGGCTGCCTTTCGCAATATTTTCTCTTTGCTAAACTTCGTATTTATTGATTGTAAAACTGAACAGAGCAACTCATCCACATAGAATCGCTCAGTTTAGGTTACATATATCCCTTTTCTTCGCATTGCTCATAGCCGTTTATATATCGCAGGTAATAGATCCATTTCATCGGGCTCTTATGGTCGAATTCGAATCTGAAATACTCATCCGATTCTGTATGATGAAACTCAAAGATGTCTTTCTTTTGAATGACATAGTCGGTTATTGATGCGAGAGACCATTTTTTCTCGGCCTCGGGGCTGTTGGTGGGAGTAAACGTGAGAAAATCCTGAGTCAGCCGAAGTGTGCCACTGCCTGCAGCAACAAAATCTTTGTTTTCATCCTGTTGACTCATGGTAATGTCAGAGGAGCTTGTAAGGGGCATGTTGCCATTTTGATGGGAAATCCTGGTTTTTACATACTGTTTATGCAACGTCGTCCATTCATAAAGGTTTTCGGGCGCATCCGGCAGGGTATCCGAGTAGAATAATTTACAGTAGGCATCCGTGGTGATCACCAGCGAACACGAAGAACAGCTGATTTTGTTGTGGCTGGCAACGAGCGTATCTTCGGACTTACATTTGGGGCATAGCCACACCAGTCGTTCCATTCCTTCCGCCATGTCTTCACCTGTGAACCGTATCTGGCGGATCTGATGGTCTTCGATATCGTTTACATGAATGTAATCAATCATTGTATGGAGGATTTGCTCCGCAGACATCTGCGCGATCTGATCGCGTGAAATGGTCTTGTATCGAATCAGTACCTTTCCTCGGCGCCGTGTTTTGGCCCACCAGGGCATGGACAGAAAATTGCCCTTAACTCTGCTCATGTATAGATTACACTGTGCCTTTTTGACGATCTTTTCTATGCCTCCAAAGATCGGCTGTGTTTCGCCATTCCAGGTAGTCTGACCCTCCGGAAATATGAAAACGGGCTTTCCCCGTTTGAGTGTCTGAAGGGTTTTTTTCATCGCGGTGAAATCGTGTGCTCCTTTTTTCTTTGGAAAAGCTCCCACACTATGAAGATACCAGCGGGTAAATCCGCCTGCTCGAAATCCGTCATCATTCATCATGATGGCAAGTGGTGTCGCACTGGTTGCACCTATCAGCCATGGGTCAAAAAATGTCCCGTGATTACTGATCATGATAAAGGGTGTGGAGGGAACAGGATCACTGTCTTTTTCAATTTCCACCTTGAAAAGAGGCCTGAGATACATGAATACAAAAAGGCGGCTGAGCTGCCATATTATCGCGTGGTAGACATCTTTAAAAAACTGTGACATCAATCGAAAATTCCCGGTTAGCAATTTTTAGAATCAGACATTGAACTTAAAAAATATGATATCGCCATCCTGCACAATATACTCTTTTCCCTCCTGGCGGATCTTCCCGGCGGAGCGCAATGCGGCCTCCGATTTGTGTTGCTCAAGATCCTCCAGCGTGTATACCTCGGCTTTGATAAAGCCCTTCTGGAAATCGGTGTGAATCACTCCGGCGGCTTGTGGAGCAGTTGCTCCGCGGTGAATAGTCCAGGCTTTATTTTCCTTTTCACCGGCGGTGAAAAATGTCTCCAAGTTAAGCAGCTTGTATATTTTGCGGGCAAGAAGATGAAGGCCCGGCTCCTGCAGCCCCATGCTCTGCAGAAAATCTTCACGCTCCTCCATGTCAAGCTCCGCTATTTCCGATTCAAGCTTTCCGCAGATCTTTATGAATTCGGAATCATTTCGTAGGGCATGAGCGCGAAGCTTTGCCGCACCCTCGAAATCTTGAGACAAACCGGCCTCATCTACGTTTGCAACATACAGCACCTTCTTTGCGCTCATCAGATGCAAATCGCGCAATTGCTGAAGCTGCTCGGTCGGGAATACGGCCCGCACCGATTTACCCTCGGCAAGTACCGCATGTGCCTGCTGGTAGAGGGCAAGCCTGGTTCTGGCTTCCTTATCGCCGCTTTTGGCAACCTTTGCCATACGCTCGATGCCACGTTCCACCGTATCCATATCTTTTAACATCAACTCGGCTTCGATAGTTTCCACATCCCTGATAGGATCGATCGAGCCATCCACATGCACAACGTCCTCGTCATCAAAACATCGAACCACGTGGACTATGGCATCAACGCTTTTGATATGTCCCAAAAACTGGTTGCCCAGTCCCTCTCCCTGGGAAGCTCCCTTGACAAGACCGGCTATATCCACAAGCTCAAGAAAGGCGGGTACGACCTTCTGTGACGGTATGAGTCGGGTTATTCGGCTGAGACGATGATCGGGTACCGCCACGATGCCGGTGTTCGGATCGATTGTGCAAAAAGGGTAGTTTTCGGCCTGTGCCTTCCCTGAACAGAGTGCGTTGAAGATGGTTGATTTGCCGACATTCGGCAGTCCGACGATTCCTGCTGCTACGCCCATGAAGATCCTTTGATAAAAAAATTGTCCGATAAAAGACATTAAATATAAAGCCCGCACCCTCACAGGCTCAATCATTCGGCACATATATTGCCACATGTAATATTCGGGGGTGATAAAGAGTAAACGGAGAGCATCCTTTGGGCATTACGAATTCTTTGAACAACTTATTTAACCGAAAACCGATCGCCCTTGTCTGATAGTCGATCCTAAAACAATAATAAACAATCAACATCTTGTCAGGCAATGGAGGCTTATGTATGGAGCAGGTAACCAATTCTGAGACGACGTCTGTGGGGATCGAACGAGAGTCGTTGTTTCCGGTGCTGAGAATGGTGACGATCTTTGCCGGTATTTCGGAAGATGGCCTGCGGGGGATATTCGATAAATGTTACCTGAAATCTTTCTCCGGCAACGATGAAGTGGTGCATGAAAACACCGCGGCCACAGATATCTATATAATCCTTCGAGGACGGGTGAAGCTTATTCTGGGGGCGGATGAAGAGCCACTCGAGCTTATCGAACTGAACATGGGTAACTGCTTTGGCGAGGCCTCGGTTATCGGTATTCAAAACCATAGTGCCACCGTCGTGGCGGTGGAACCATCCATCCTTCTGGTGCTCTCCCGGCGGGCGCTGATGCAAATCATGTCGGAAAACCAGCAACTCTTCTCACTTCTCATTCTCAATATCGCACGGGAGCTTGCGCGACGCCTGCACTACTCGGATGAGGTGCTGCTGCGGTATACACGAAAAAGACCCCTGACCGCACACTGATACACGCGACAATCTTCGTTCCGAGTGTGCAGGCTTTTTTTTGTCGTATGCTTTGTGCAGGTGCTTTTGTTGCCGACTCTTCGCCCGGCTTTGCCGGCATCAGCCCAAAAGCGCGGATGCATTGCGCCAGAAGATATTATCCTTTTCTTCCGAAGACAGTGACGTACCCTCCAGCCACCTGACGGTCTCGCCCTGATCATACCAGGGGGAGTCGCTGCCGAAAAGTATGCGGTGGGAGCCGTGTTTACGGACCATTTTTTCGAACAGTTGCCTGTCGAGAAAAGGACATATCGCCGAGGTGTCAAAGAAGGTATTCTCTCCCACAAGCGTTTCTGCTACATCCTGCCACACCTGCCATCCACCCATATGTGCGGCAATCGTCTTGAGGCGGGGAAAATTTCTTATCACCTTTCGCAGTGCCAGAGGAAGTGCATGATCGGAGGAGAACGGCCCGGGGTCCTTACCCGCATGAAACATAATGAGTATCCCTGCATCCTGAAGCGTTTCGTAGAAGGGAAACATGTCCGGAGAGTCGACATAAAAATACTGGTATTCGGGATGCAGCTTTATGCCGGGAATGCCTGAATCCTTGAGGAAAGTAATCTCCTGCGAAAAATTCGGATCCAGTGGATGAAGTGTTCCGAAAAAAAGGAGTCGGTCGCTGCTCATTCTGGCGGCATCCTGATTTATGGTGCGAACCTGTGATGGCTTTGTGGCGATCGATAAGACAACGCTTCTGTCGATACCATTTTGCCCCATCGACTCTATCAGTCCGCCGGCAGTACCGTCGGTGTAATTGTGCATCAGTGGCGCATTGGTGGTGAGTTTGTTGATAGCTCTCTCAGCAAGCTCATCGGGGAAAACATGGGTATGGAAATCAATTATCATTTCGTCTTCTCTACAGGTATTTTCTTGTATGTTTTTTATCGCAGTATGTGTCTATTTGTTTTTTTCTCAAATTCTTTGATCTGTGATCCTCCGGCTTTGACCTACTACTACAAGAAAATAAGAAATATCAGCAGAGAGTATCCACAAAAAACCTGGGGTAAACCCCCATTTAACTGATACAGACATTGACTCTTTCTATCGGCTCATGGCGGTAGCTTTGAATTTTGAGATACGACAGCGGTTGCAGAGAGAGGCTTTGAAGCTCAGATCAAGAATCGGGATGATAATGCGAGTATAATCCTGCCACTGCCCATCCACAAGAACCGAATCGCATCGGCAGCAGCGTTCAATCGATGGTGATGAATTCTTTTTTCTGCTTGTCTGTGCTTTCATTGAAATCTCCTTTACCATGTGTTAAACTTGAAGTGAGGAGGAAAAATCGTATGCGGATATTAGCTGCACATCTAATCTCTATGAGATAAATATTAAGGGGGTGGCTATGAGGATGAGATATCTCGAATGACTGATTTGGCGATCTTTTTGAAGAACTGTTACACTCTGGAACAGTCCGATGAATCTAATTAACTGGCGAAAAGATAAGCGTGTAAATATTACCGTGGGTATTTCGGTTCGCATCGACGGTGCTGTGGAACATGGCATGTCATGCAGTAATCTGAGTGCGGGAGGTATGTGTATTCGCTTTGAAGGTGAGCCGCCGGTGGGGGATAGTGGCAGGCTGTGGCTGACCAAGCAGTATCAGGATGGGGTGATTACATTCGAGTCGGAGTTTAGGCGCCTTTGGGTAAAGCCTGTGGATATCGGAAGCCGGGATATGCGTATGGGTGTCCGATTTATTGACATGGATGCAGAGCACCGCAGAGCCCTGAATACAATCATTATGCGGGAGGAGAGTCTGGGTGAGCAGAGGGGTGCCGAACACGGGTAAAATGCTTTTGCCCGATACATACCGTTTTTTTACCTGCAGACGGCATTGTGCTTGCGAATAAAGTATAAGCAAAAGCACCTTCACTTATTGATCATAATATTCACGAAAAGATGAAGTGTGGCTTAGGCAGTAATCATATGCCGCAATCTGCCTAATGTATTGTTTTATGGAGGTTTGATCAAATATCAACTGCATACCCCCCGTAATTTATATGGCAGGAGACGGCAAGGCCGGTATGTATCTGCCAGGGAGGTTTTAGATGGCTGGTAAAATACTCATAACTGGGGCAGCCGGAACTGTTGGACGTCAACTCGTGAATGAGTTGGTAAGCCGTGGGTTCAAGGTTCGTGCTGCTGTATATTCAATCGAATCGGCTGGATTTATTCAGCACGAATCGGTTGAAGTCGTTAGATTTGATTTCAACGATCCAAGCACGTTTGAAGATGCGATGCGGGAGATTGATGCAGTCTACCTGATTTCTCCTGAGGTGAGCAATCAGTTAGCAATGATGAAAGACTTTATCGATGCCGCGGGATGGGCTGGTGTGCATCTGATAAGACAATCTACCTTTGGCGCGGAGAATCGGGAGATCCAGTTTGCGCGATGGCATCGGGAAGTCGAAGAATATATACAGAATAAGGGGATTTCGTATACCTTTTTACGTCCAAATACGTACATGCAGAGCTTTTTGGTAGATTTTATTCCAGTGGGTGGGGTCATCTATCTGCCGATGGGACACGGTGAGGTTTCTTATGTGGATGTACGTGATATCGCGCTGACAGCAGCACAGATCATTGCACAGGGCGAGGAGCATAAAGGTAGAGAGTATACTCTCACCGGCCCCAAAGCTGTCGCGGTAGCGGAGGTCGCAGAGGCGATGAGTGTCGCAACCGGTATGCATATCTCCTATGTGGATATCCCGGATGAGACGGCTCGACACGCTCTGGAGACTGCGGGAACCCCGGGGTGGCTTGTGGATGCACTTCTGGAGTTATATGGGCGCAGTCGTGATAATTATGCCTCCGGTGTAAGCGATCATATTCAGACATTAACAAACAGACCACCGCGAGACATAGGAGAGTTTGCACGCGATTATGCCGAAGAAATTCAACGCCTGACCATGCAGGAACATCCACAGAATGTTTGAGTGGAATTCGTTGTGCAGAAAAGCTGCAAAACCAATCCCATTCAAAAATCGGCAGCTACGGCTGCCGGTTCTTTTTTTAGGTAATCTCATATACCTATTTTAGGTAATCTCATATACCTAAGTTGTGCGAATCGCCGTGAGAGAATCGCACAATTGTGGTCCGATAAGCCATTACACATTCTGTGGTCATTTGACCACAGAAATTTTCGCATTATCTAAGCGCTTGATTATGAGAGTGTTGCTTACCAACGGGAAACTTTTTGGTGTTCATATGGGGGCATTTGTCCCCATGTTTTAAACGGATTTAGAGGCTAAGAGTTCGTAAGATGCTTCATAACAATGCATTACAGTTTTGGTATGCCAGTTGCAAACTCCTCCACCAGAAGCGCAAGGCTGAAAAGACCTGATCAGGCCGGAAAAAAAACTTACCACCCGATAGAGGAGGGAATCATGAAAAAGCTACTTATGTCAATCGCAATTTCTGCTATCGCCTTTGGGGCATCGGCACAGGACGTAGTTCAGGGTGCACCGGATTATGAGGAATTGAGGAATCAGATTCAGCAGGAGATCCAGGGAGAGCTGGACAATTTGCCCGATGCTGTGCAGACGCAATTGGCTGAAGCAAAAGGAGAGGTTGAAAAGGTCAGAGAGCAGTTGCAGAATATGAGATTACAGGGAAGTACTCCCGAAGAGATGGAAGCTTTTCTGCAGCAGAACAGGGAGCGGGCTGAAGCTCAGCTACAGCGGGCCCTTGAGCGGATGGAAGGGGTAAACGATCAGGTACGTGCACGGGTAGAGCAGGCAAAGGCCGACATACAACAGCGACTCGAAGAGAAGACTGCGGAGATGCGCCAACGCCGGGAGCAAATACAACAGCGTATAGATGCACAACGTAATCAGGCCGGTAACTAATCTCCACCTGATGTGAAAAAAAAAAAAAGAGGAAGGGCTCTGCTCCTTCCTCTTCATCATGACAGAACGACGAGGAGAAAAAAATGAGACGGGCATGTCTTTATATACTGATGATTGGAGCGCTGCACCTGGTTTTTTCGCAGCAGACCGGGCAGTCAGAGCACACAGGTGAGTCGGCGGGTGATCAGCAAATCAACACAGGTGCTATATTCGATGAAATCATGCAGTCTCTTCCTCAGGGTATTCAGACTGAAATAGATTCTGCATCCGGAAAAAACCATGTGAAAAGCAGTGGTGAGAAGCTGGACAGAGAGCATGGCGAGTCGCAGGACATTCGTATGCAGACTCGTCCCGATGTCGGACATTCGCTGGATAAGCTGCCTGATGAGGTTCGCAGAAGGGTGGAAAAAGCCATGGATAAGATAGAGCGGCAGCAGGATGAGCGGAAATTAAAGTTTAAAGAATCAAAGAAGTAAAGGCAATTGAACGGCTTTGTTGTCAAATCATAATAATGCCTGGAAAAATGGATTATGAAGATGAAACCAAGATATGCAATGATTATAACCTTATGTTTAAGCGCTATATCCGTGGCGGATTCCACCTTTACCAGCTCATCCATGCAATATTCCATCTATCTGCCTGAAAATTGGGTAATCGATGCTGCTGTGGATTCTCAGCACCACTTATATGATACTACAGGCACCTGTAAGGCAATAATATTCATTTCCCGATCCTACATAAATTCAGTCGATTATCCTACCCCGGAGGACTGGACTCGATCACATTTCGTTGCATATGAGTACTTTGTCTCACATTCATATGATCCATGGGGCGTGGTGCTTTACAGTGATTCATCCTCCGATAGAGTGCTGGATAATACATGGTCGCCGGTGACGTATGCCGAATTTGTCAGTACGGATTCTGTGCTGGACAGTTGGCGAGAATATGTGCGGTTCGCTGCAGTTGGTGACTACGGATACGAAATTTCGGTGTGGAGTGATACCACCGACATGAAAGATAACATTGGATTATATTCAGCTATTGGAAGCACCATTAAGTTTACGGGGGAAATATCAGTCATTGGTTCAGCCTCTCGAAGCAGGTACCAGCTGAAGCATATCCTGGCGGATGAAAACAATAATAGAGTTTTTGACCCGTTGGGGAGAAATGTGTCGTCATCGGGAGTACAAAGAAGAAATGCTTTTGGAGTTTATATAGATTCAAAAGGAAAGCGGGTGCTTAGGTTGCGACACTAATTCTGCGGAATATACAGAAGTCAGGCATGGTCGGATGATCGTCGGAAAATTCTTGGATCCTATGAAGATACGCAGATACATATTTTTTCTTGTATGCATTTTGACCGTCTCTGTACCGATCATAGCGGCTGAAAGCGTGGCTGAATATGTCGAGGAGGGCAAGGCTTATCTGAATCACCAACCGGATTCTGCCCTTTACCGATTCATGCTTGCGTATAGAGAGGGGATGTCCAGAGATAGCCTTAAGTATTTTTGGGCGGAAACCTATATAACGCGCGGCATTTATGACAGTGCTCTGATACTCAATCATGCAATAGAGTGGCAAGACCACAAAAGAGTCGCGGTTTTCAATCAGCGTCTTAAAATTTATGAATCTCTTGATTGGAAGCAGAAGGCGGAGGTCATTCGGGATTCTCTTGGCATAAATAGAGCTTTTCGTTTAAAATTCCCGAAGATCACGATAGAAACAAACGGATCATACACTGGCGTTACTGAAAAGCAATCGTATGATTATCCATTTGCATATTCTTCTCCAAATGCTCTTTCTGATACAACGATTGGAGGGCCGGCTTTCGGAGGCTTTTTAACTCTTCAATGGGAGGCGACGAAATGGTTGCATCTTTCGGGTTCCGCAAAGATGTCCAAACCATATTACAGTTCATTTTCTATCGAAACTGATTCGTCAAATATCGGTCTGCAGGCAGGCTTCAAACTGGTAAATCTTTTTCCCGGAAGCTCTTTTCGATACCTGTTCGAACGCGAATGGAATTCGAATAGCGATTTTTACAATACCAATAATGTGTCTCTAGATTACCTTTTTCTCTTAGACCGCAGGGTTCTCTTTTTTAACCTTGCGTATACCGCATCCTTCCTGCAGGGGCGAAATCTGGATTATCAGTATGTTTCTGCGCTGGCATGGTTTGAAAATGCGGTAAATATCTCAAAAAAACTTTACGGTTCTTTTCATGCGTTTTTTTTCATAAAGGAGAAAATGTCGGAGCAGATAATGTTTAACGGAAGTGAGGTTTGGGTTACAGAGGTTGAAATCGACAATTCTATGGAAAGACCCGTAACCAGAATCACCGGCCCATCTTACACCACTGAAACGGTTATACCTCAAAGTTTTGCCAATTTTAATTTAACCGGGGGATATAGCCTGAATTTGCCTTTCGGGATCGGCATGCGAATGCGGGCTGGATACACGTATAACTATTATTTTGAAGAGTACCGGTGGACCGAGATGAAAATGAACCAGGAATCGTACGCAGCCTACTACTATTCAGCTGAAAATGGCTGGCTGATAACTGGACATGATGGCGAAAAGGTTTTTATAATGCATAATAGTAGAGTCGATGCCGATACCCTTGTCTATGAGGGAAGCTACTCGCGAAAAAACTGTACCCGCTCGGATAAAAAGCTCTCCCTGGGCGCTTCCCTGAGCAGGCAATTTGCATATCTGGGGGATCTACAGATGAAATTGCAGGCATCAAGGACCTGGAGTTCACTGAAAAATGGGCCAATACGAATTCCGAAATGGGAGTGGTCTGTAGGCCTGTCCTGGAAAAAATCCTTTGACTTGTCTCTGATAAGCAGGAGAAAAGAATACCTTTGATTGAGACCAGAACGATGTATCTTCCGATATTCGGCGTGATGTTTCTCATACTGATCGGCTGCGCTCCCGATTCCATCGAAAAAGGCGAACTCGCCCTTCGGTTGGGAGACTATGAGATGTCGAAAGATTTCTTTGCCTACAAACTGCAAAAACAGCCCGATAATTATGCGGCTCGTCTGGGAATGGGTAAGGCGCTGATTCAGGAAGCCGCGGCGATTGCATCCGATAGCTCCTGGCGCAGAGCTTTGACTCATCTGGAGGCCGCCCGTACCATTGCTCCTCACAGGCAGGAAGTGCTTGAACTTCTGGGGGAGACCTGGTCGGTGCATGCCCGTAACCGTTTGGATGCGGGGGATACGGTTACGGCACTACATGCTCTGAGTAAGTCAATTGAATACCGCCCCACCTCGGTTGAGCCGCTTAATCTGGCGGGTATAATTTATTATAATCTGGGGGACGATGAAAAGGCGGCCGCCCTGTTTCGAAAAGCAATCACTCTCGACAGCACCAACTCCTCTGCCTATTTCAATCTGGGCATGGTTCGCTGGCAGCAGAAAAAGTACGGCATGGCTCATTCTCAGTGGCTCAATGCACTTCAATATGATCCGACCGATGATGATATCGTCTATTGGTTTGCGCGAGCGGAGAAGTCACTGTATGGAGAAGAAAATTGAAAACAAGGTTGCCGAAGGGATTCAGTCTGCCTATGAAAACCGGTGGGGGGGCGTTTGCCACAGTCTACCGGATGCGCCAGGATGCGCTCGATCGGTGGGTAGCAGTCAAGGTGATCTACGAAAAGGAGCATGGCCGAAGGAAAAAACTTCTCAAGGAAGCCACGGTGCAGGCGCGGCTTTCTATCCCCTGCATCCCTCAGGTGTATGATGCTTTCGAATGCGGTAAACATGTATATATCATTATGGAATGGATCAAAGGGGTGAGCCTGGCGCGACTTCTCGATCAGGCGCAGCTCAGTGATATTCAGCGTATCTGGCTTGTTGATGGTATTATCTGTGCAATATCGACTCTTCACACCCAAGGCTTTGCCCATCGTGATATCAAGCCGGCCAATATACTGGTCTCCCCTCATAATGGAATTTATCTGATCGATTTCGGCTTTACCAAAGATATGTATAGCGGGGAACAGTCTATGGCCGGTCTGGTGAAAGGCACTCCCGCATACATGGCTCCTGAATTATGGAAGGGGGCACCGGATACCGATTATGTGCGCGCCGATGTTTTTTCCACCGGTAAGGTGATTGACACCCTGCTGGAAAGGCACCCCCTTTCGGCAATCACCGCGGATATGCTCATAGATGATCCTGCCCGGCGATTGGCAAACGGGGTGGAGGTTTATAAACGCTGGGATAATTTGCGTAAGCCGGTAATTACTCCGCAATGGAACAAACTTGTCGGTGTAATAACAGCGCAGGTACATGCGGACAATCTATATGAAGCCTCACGGCTGCTTCTCTCGCGGGGACGGCTGGATGAAGCATACTGGCTTCTGGTTGAGTGTCTGGAGGAAAATCCGAATTTTGAACAGGCACTTGCTTTAATGGCAAACTATCACCATCATACCCGCAAAAAGAAGTTTCACACACAATTGCGCTTGTCGATAGCCGCTGCCGCCGTTGTGGCGTTAGTGTTAACCTCCTTTCTGATCGGTCGCATCAGCAGTAAGGGGCCAATGGCGGAAGCTGATCGTTTGTCGGAGGGGCCGAAGCAGACATTACACCTGAAGGCACAGCGGGGGCTTGAAAAGAGCACGGATTTTGTTTTCAGACAGGACTCACTAGAGACTGGGTTGTTATCCGGTAGGCTTTTTATCTCCTCTCATCCTGATAATGGTTTTCTGGTTATAGATGAGGTGGCGTATCGTGATGTCAATCGGTTGAAAGACGGATTGAGTCTGAGTTACGGAGTACATGTTGTAGAGTGGCAGTCTCAGAATGGTACGCGTATTTGGCGGGAGAAAATGAATATCCTACCTTTTCAGGCCAAAAATATCGTTATTCTCCCTTCACAGAAAGAACTGCAGGGCTAGAGGTTACATATGCGCAGAAACGGATTTCCGAGAATACAAAATCTTAACACCAGTGAGACCATTATACTTTCCGGGCGAATCACCACCTTCGGTTCTTCCACTGATTGTCACGTGCATGTCGACGATAAGAAGATTCCATCCCGTGCAGCTCACTGTATCTTCTCCGGTGGCGAATTCAGCATTCAGCCACTCGATACCGCCCGTCAACTGCGAATAAATGGTGAGCCTCTGAAAGGCGGTCATAGACTTGCTCATGGAGACAAAATTTCTCTGGGCACAGTCGATTTCGAATTTCAGGATCATGAGAGTAATGAGCAGAAAAGAGATGTCGATCTTGCAAAACATCCTGTGGAGGATTTGATTTCGGTATGTGTGACTCTTTTGCGCAACCGCACCGCGGATGTTTCCGGAGAACTGGTAGCCAGTGTCTCCCGGCTGCTTCGGTGTGATGCCGCCCGTTTGGTCGAGGAGGATGAAGACAGTGGTGAGCGCAAGACCGTAGCACGATTTCCCGAGGGCTGCGGACTCGATCGTTTTTCGGCAAGGGCCATAGACTGGGCCAAAAGTGCGGGGAACACGGTGCTGGTTGCCGATATCGACTGGCAACAAACGGAAGAGTCGATGACCTCGCTGGAGCGAAACCAGATATCCTCTGTGATGTGTGCACCGCTGATTGCCGCTGACAATGTAACCATCCTGGGATATCTATACCTTGACAGGATAAGGGAACGCAACAAATTATTCACCGAGAAAGACAGACGTTTTTGCGATACTCTGGTGCCGTTCTTTACGGAAATACTCTCCAATGCTCAACAGCACGCCCGCCAGCGCGACACAATCGCCCGTCTTCAATCGGCTAAACCCTCGGAAGGTGGTATTCTGTTTGAGAGTGCCGAAATGGAAAGGATCGTCGAGCAAGCCCGAAAAGTTGCCCGCACCGATTCTCCTGCTCTGGTTCTTGGCCAGACTGGGACAGGAAAGGAGCTGATGGCGCGTTTCATTCATGAAAACTCTCGACGAAACGATAGGCCGTTTAAGGCTATAAACTGTGGGGCCATTCCAGAAAATCTGATTGAATCGGAATTGTTCGGCCATGAAAAGGGCGCCTTTACCGGTGCGAATCAGCGCAAAACAGGACTGTTTGAATCCGCTCACACGGGAACGGTTTTCCTGGATGAGATTGGTGAATTACCGGTGCAGCTGCAGGTCAAGCTGCTTCGTGTGCTGCAGGAGAGTGAAATCGTACGGGTAGGGGGAACGGAATCCATTGCGGTGGATATTAGAATAGTTGCTGCTACAAACAGAAATCTTGAGAAAGAGGTCGCCCAGGGGCGGTTTCGGCAGGATCTGTACTTTCGCCTCCATGTACTGACCGTTACTTTACCTCCGCTGGTTGACCGGGGCCAGGATATCATTCTTCTTGCACATTATTTTATTAATCGGTATGTCGATCGATTTGGCATCTCACACAAAACGTTAAGTGTCGCGGCTCGCAATAAACTTCTTACCTACAGCTGGCCGGGCAATGTACGGGAGCTGGAAAACGTAATTCAAAAGGCGGTGCTTCTTTCCAACAGACGTATCGAGGAGAGGGATATCGTTTTTACACAGGCTGGGGTTTTCGGCGGAGACTCTTCTTGTGCGCCCCAAACGCTTAAGGATGCCCGGCATAGGGCCGAATCACAGGCCATCTGCAGTGCTCTGAGCAGGACGGGGGGAAACATCACTCTTGCTTCAAAAATTCTCCAGATCGACCGTAAGTGGTTGATGCGTAAGATGGAAGAGCTGAATATATCCGCCGATACATACAGAAGCTGATCTCTTTTACGAAGGCTGCCCATATTGTTTTGCCTGCTCTGGGGCACCGTTTTTATATTCTATCCTGCGTCCAATACGGACAGGGCATGCTTCCTCACTAACAAAACAGGTATTTCATGGAAGAATTTTCTGGAAAAATGGCCAAACTGGAAATCGCCGACTCATCCTACAAGTTTCCCCTGGTTGAAAGTACGGTGGGGATGAATGGGATCAATCTTTCGACTCTCAAGAACGCCGCCGGCTATGTCTCCTACGATAACGGCTTTGCCAATACCGCTTCTTGTATCAGTAATATCACCTTTGTTGATGGTGACAATGGCATCCTACGATATCGGGGGTTTGATATTGCCGATCTTGTCGAGAACTGTACCTTTGTAGAAGTTGCCTATCTTCTGATCCATGGGGCTTTGCCTACCGCCGAGGAGCTGCGTCTTTTTAGCCGCTATCTAAACTACCACTCTCTTATCCATGAAGATATGCACCACTTTTTCAACGGTTTTCCCGCGGACTCTCATCCGATGTCTATTCTCGCATCCATGGTAACCTCTCTGTCCTCTTTTTACCCATATCTGACTCATGACGATCCCATCTTCGAGATCACCGCTGCCCGGCTCATATCCAAGGTGCGTACTATCGCGGCATTTTCATACAGAAAATCCCGTGGGGAGCCGGTCGTATACCCTCGCCACGACATGTCCTATTGTGCCAATTTTCTGAACATGATGTTTTCCTCGCCGGTAAATCCTTACGAGATTCAGCCCGAAATGGTCAATATACTCAATAAACTACTGATTCTTCATGCGGATCATGGTCAGAACTGCTCGGCGACCGCCGTGCGTCTGGTGGCCAGCGCGCGAGCAAATCTCTATGCGTCGGTATCCGCCGGCATATGTGCATTGTGGGGATCGCTTCACGGAGGAGCCAATCAGGCGGTTATCGAGATGTTGACTCAGATCAACGAAAGCGGGCGCGATATCAATCGATTCATCGAGAAGGCCAAGGACAAGAATGATCCTTTCCGCCTGATGGGATTCGGGCATGCGGTCTATAAGAATTATGATCCGCGGGCGCGTATCTGCAAGCAGATGTGCGATGAGCTGTTTTCGAAACTGGAGATCCGTGACCCACTTCTGGATATAGCCTTGGAGATGGAGGAAATTGCGCTTAAGGATGACTATTTTGTCAGCCGCCGGTTGTATCCGAATGTGGATTTTTACACCGGGATTCTGTATAGGGCCATGAATATTCCTACAAATATGCTTACCGTGATGTTTGTTATCGGACGACTGCCCGGATGGATTGCCCAGTGGCGGGAAGGTGTGGAAGATAAAGGTGCAAAAATATACCGCCCGCGACAGATCTACACTGGTCCACGGAAACAGGCGTTTGTTCCTATCGATCAACGCGAAAAACTGGTATAAGCATCCCGTTTTTTACCGGACCAATTTTCTTTTTCTTTCGTTTCAAAAGGAAAAAAAATTGGTCCGGGTAGAGCCGTTTGGGAGGATGGGGCATTTACCGGTTTAAGTGCCTGGACAAAGAAAACCGATAGCGATTTGGATTTGGATAAAGAGAGAAATTGGGGGTGATTGAGTCCTTTTTTTTATCCGGCTCCGCGTATCTTTCCCCACATGGGGATACAATACAATCAAAATCCCTGCAGACCGCAACACCGGGTGCATACCGGCATAAGGCCCTTTTTCATTTCCCCGCGAAATTTCTTGAAATCATCTCCGTTCCAGATATCATAGAAGGCCTGCTCGTTTATGTTGCCGCAGGAATAGTCTTGATAGTCTCTGCAGGGGGTTACGCGGCCGTCAGGTGAAATCTCGGCGATATAGTAGATACTCTCACAGTTTGGGTAGCCGCAATCCCAGGTGTGATCGCTATAGTAGCGACGGATCTGATCCCTGCTGTGAATATCCGGCAGAAACTGCGGTACACTGACACCCTGCCTGCCCAGCTGTCGTATCTCGGCAATCTGACGGGCGGTTTCAACGGGATCCACATCGTTGAAACAGGATTTCAGATATCCGCGATGGTTATTGGGTTTAAAACCGAAGCGCTGCTCGAATACTTTCTCGTGAAGATCCGCACGCTCCTGTGTAATATACCATCCAAAGTAGTAGGGGTGCAGCTGAGTGTTATTCATCACAAGGCGGTGAATGTCTGCAAGATGCGAATAGTTGTTGTTGGAGATAACCGTGATGGGCACGACCAGCGGTGTTTTCAATCCCTTACGCCGCTTGATTTCTTCGGTCTTTTCAATCACCGCCATAGTCTTTTCGAAATTATCCGACGATTTACCGTTGGCCGGCGAACGCATGATGTTCTGTGATTCGGCGTCCCATCCGTCCAGTGACAGGAAAAGAATATTCAGAGCCCCGGTATCGATCAAATCTTCCAGAATTGGTGAAAGTGCCTGGGAATTTGTGACGATCGACCCGTATAGCTTATGTCGGCCAAGCTCCTCAAACAACGGCAGAAGCGGCTTCCACATGGTTGGCTCGCCGCCCCATATGTAATATACCGGCTTATCGTGTCGCGTCTCAAACACGATACGTTTCACCACATCGAAGTCAAGTTGATTCAGACGTTCACCTCGTTTGAGTTTCTGCCGAAGGTGTCCGTTTTCACCCCACTGTCCGCATGAGCCGCATCTCAGGTTACATACTTCGTTGACGCGCAGTGAGATCTGACTGATCGGTATGTCCTGATCGGGATTCTTCGGTTTGAGGTATTTACGATAGGCGTGTCTGAACAGGTGTATATAGTTAGGATCCTGCAAAATATTCGGAATAACGTGGCGGGTCATAAACGCGCCGGGCAGAAGAGCTTTGCCGTCAAATCGAGCCATTATAAAAGAGTCCTTTCATCGCCGGATGTAACATATTAAGTTCTGAAAAATAATTGTTGGCCGGCTCTTTCTTACAATATGGATGAGTACGTTTGAAAAGTGCGGGTGTTATAGATTATCGTGAAGAAATATCCTCCGAATTATCCAGGTCGGACTGATGACCAAATGTGCCATATCGGACATATTCTTCGAGATGAGCGACATGAGAATCTTCTTCTTCGGCAAGCCTGAGGGATGCCGAGCGGATACTTGCCAGTGGCGCCAGGCGGGCAAGTGTTCGATAAAAGGCCGCAGTGTTTTTTTCGTGTTCGATGGCCGCCGATACTATGGAATCACTATCGGTCTTCTCCGCAAGGGAGACAGGCGCTTTGACTGGTTTTGGATGCTCTGAGGGTACCTCCCACTCTTCACCCTTGGCCTCATGTGCCATACCGGCAATGTGGTCCAGATGTGAGCGCTCCTCTTCGGCAAGATGCGAAAACAATGCCCTCTGGGCGTCATTCTTCGCCTCCGATGCCAACTTCTGGTAATCAAGGGAGCTGGATTTTTCGAAATCGTGTGCTATGGTTATGAACAGACGGCCCATAAGGCTGGCTTTTGCCGTTGCCTCCTCTATCTCGACAGCTTCCGCGGGTCTTGAACGAATAGCACTGATCAACAGAAAGGCGCCGAACAGGAAAAAAATGATTGCGGCAGCGCCCCGGATGATATGTTGCGGAATGTAGCGCTGAAGCGTAGAGCCGACCAGTACCGCCACAAGAGTGGAGAGAACCAGCGCTGATGCCGCCCCACAAAAAACAGACCAGGGAGAGCGGGAGCCTGCCGATGCAGCCATCGAGGCAAGCTGGGTCTTATCACCCAGCTCTGCCAGAAAAATCAACGCAAATGTGGAAAAGAACAGTTTTACATCCATCGGCACTCCCTTTGAAACTAGACATGCACATTATTTCTTTTTAGCCTGATTTGCCACCGCACTGATCGCAGCCTGCACGGTTTCGACATCTCCAAGATAATAATGTGTCATGGGCTTAAGCTCATCATCGAGTTCATAGACCAGCGGCACACCGGTGGGAATGTTGAGTCGGGGGATCTCTTCATCCGAGATATTGTCCAGATACTTCACCAGTGCACGCAGGCTGTTGCCGTGGGCGGCGATAAGCACCTTGCTGCCCGCACGGATAGCCGGCTCAATGGTTTGCTCCCAGTAGGGCACGAAACGGTTGACCGTGTCTTTAAGCGATTCGGTGGTGGGCAGAAGTGTTCGGTCCAGATCGGCGTATTTTCGCTCATGGCCCGGATAGCGTTTGTCGTCGGGGGTAAGCTCCGGCGGGGGGATATTGTAGCTTCGTCGCCAGATATGGACCTGCTTTTCACCATGTTTTTCGGTCATCTCCGCCTTGTTCAGCCCCTGCAGCGCGCCGTAATGGCGCTCGTTGAGACGCCATGAGCGGGTGACCGGAATCCACATCTGATCCAGCTCATCCAGCACGATCCACAAGGTTCTGATTGCGCGTTTAAGTACGGAGGTAAAGGCAATATCGAACTGGAAATTGTCTTTAAGAAGAAACTGACCGGCGGTTTTGGCTTCCTGGACACCCTTTTCGGACAGATCAACATCGGTCCAGCCGGTGAAACGGTTAGCCTTGTTCCAGGTACTTTCTCCGTGACGGATCAACACTAGCTTATGCATACGATTCCTCACTTGAATACAGGTTAGAGAATAACAGATGGAGGAAACACCCAAGCAAAACACATGCCGAACAATTGCTTCCTAAACTGAGCGAATTTTTCCGTACATGGCTTTAAAACTATAAGCGTATAGGCAGTTGTTGAACAGAAGAAACGAAACATGAGCATCATTTTTGCAAATGGCGCACGCGCAAAATAGATTTGAATTTTGAAGCGGATGTGGCCAATGTATATTCTTATATAGTGTCTGCAAGGCGGGCAGATCCATTTATGCGCTTAAGTCGAAAGGGGTACAGGTATGGGCTTGAAGAGAGTGCCCACTGGGATTTTTGGGATGCTGTGTGCAGGTCTGATATGGCTGCAATGCGCAAATCCGGTCGATGAGGACCCACTAAAATGGAACCAGAAGATCGATTTTCCCGTCACCAACGAGGTGTTCACCGTCGGAGAACAGCTGGATGGCTTCTTCGATATGAAAGATATGGATATCTTGAGAGTCGAACAAACGTACTCATCTGATCCCACCCGACTGTACGAAGATACCACTCTCGGAGATACCGTGGCATTTTCGGTTCTCCGGGATGATCTCAACGAATTCGAGATGCTTCAGGATACAACCGGTGATGAGCTGTATCATGATGTGCTTGGTGCGATACCCATCACTGCAGCACCCTCTTTTTCTCATACACTGACCAAACCCGCCGGGGCTGGTCCCTTCGACCTGACCTTTCCGGTGACTATGAATGATATCTACTACATCCGTTTCTATGATACGACAACAAACAACCTGGACATCTCCTTCACCAACCAGTCGGACGATCCCATAGAAGATTTGGTGTTTGGTATCGATGGATTGGGGACCGAAAATATCGGCACCATTGCTGCAGGCGAAACCGAAACCGCCACATTTTCCGTTTCGCGCGGAACACTTTCCCATACTACAAACATCACTCTCCAGGGTACCGCATCATCAGCCGACGCCCAGGATATCCAGATAGGGTTTTGCTTGAACGGCTTGTACGCAGACAGCCTTTCCGTCAACGACCATCTGGTAAGTTTCAGCAAGCAGTATTCTAACCGATACGAGCTGGTAGATACGTTGAAAGTCGACTACATAGATATCGATTACGGCTTCTTCTATTACTCATTGAATAATTACACCGGAATACCTTTACAGGTAAGCGGAAATCATCTGCATTTGTGGTCCAACGGGAATATGGAAGATTCCATCTCCACGCTGGAGGAGCTTTCTGAGGTGAGTGATTCTTCCGAGTACGCAGGTATACTCAATCCCGGCTCAGGGAATATCATCTCCCCACGCACCGAGCATCAGTTCAATCAGAAGAATATTTCCAACTGCCGGTTGTTTACCCAATGGAATGCGGATGAGAAGATGACCTATACCACCGTCATTTACACCATTGAGACGACTCCGCCAACGGGCGATACTTTGAGTTTGAGTGCGCGGGATTCGTTAACATTCGCAATCCATACCAATGCCTTTACCTTCGATGAACTTGTGGGAACGGTAATGGAGCCATACATCGGGGATGGGGATACTCAAAAAGTGGCAGTAGAACTTCCCCTTGGCGAAGAAGCCGCTGATTCGCTGAGAGGCAGGCTGATTCTGCAAAATGTGGAGTCCGATCTACACATAACTGCCAACATGTCGGAAGGGGCATATATAGATACTATGACCATCAGTTTTCTTGCCTTTCCTTCAGATTCCGCGGAAATTGTCGAATCCATCACCTCAACATTCCTTGAAGTCGAAAATGGTAAACCCTATATCCGGTCGCTGAACCTGACCGATGTGGTAAACTGTTTCCCCGATACCATTTCGATAGTTTCCCGGGTGAGGATACCGGCGGGTACAAAAGTCAAAATCGTAAACGACCTTCGACCCGGTGATGCCGATTTCGGAAATTACATGGGAAGAATGGTGGTCAGTACCAACGCAACCTATCGTATCAACGCGGATCTCGATTGGGAAATCAGACAGGATATTGGTAATCTGGATCTGGGCAGCAGCACCTTTCCCGTTATAGGCCCCCTTCAATACATCAGGAAAATGGCACGGCGAAGGCTTCTTTTCAACATGGATATCACCAATAGTTCCAATGTAAACATGAACCTGTACGCCCTGATTGCACCGCAACATCTGATCGATTCCCTCGATTCATTGACCGACAGTCAAGTAGCTTCAATTATTCATCAGGAAGGGAAAGCGGAGGAGTTGGGGTATGTGAATTTTCTCGGTACCCGGGGGCTCCATTTCCCTGAACGCAATCCCGATACAACAGTATCTCGCACAGTTGAACTGAATGATGAGCAGCTTGGGATCATACTCGATTCGGATAGCTGTTCGTGGAGATGGCAGATGACTATGCTGGAGCAGGATCGTGATGCTCTGAGCGACACCGATTTTATCAGAATCCATTCATGGCTCCGCGTACAAGGGGAGGGTAATTCCGATTCACTGTTGATCTGGTAATGTTTGAGAGATAAGGCGAGGTATACAAAAATGAATAATATTAATAGATGTTTACTGTTTCTGATTTCGGTGAGTGCCATGGTTGTGGCCGGAATAGATAATAACCCCCTGAGCGCGGGAAACACTCAGACCCGAAACGCTTCCGGCAATACCGTCGAGGCGATGTCACATAACCCGGCTCTTCTGGGAGTAAACCGTGCGCCCAAGGGAGGGGTTCTCATTCCCATGGGTAATACCGGTATCGGGATGTGGAGCGATAAGCTGGCACTATCTCCTTTTAATCGTTACTGGGTGGACAGCCTCAGGGAAGGCTCCGCGCTTATGACAAAGATTCTCAAAAGTAGTTTCGACCTTGAAGGGCTTAGCAGCTCAGAGGTATCGGAGAAACTGACGGAGGAATTTAGAGGTGGTGTGACAAGCTATTTCGGATCGCGGATAAGCCTGTTTAGTTTCGCGCGGAGTAGAATTGGTTTTGATATATCCACTCATTTCGATGAAGAAGTCACTATTCCGGAAGGACCATTGTTTATCATTTTCTCGGAAACCGATGGTTTGCAGAGAGGAAACACGCTTGATTTCAGCGAACTGAGTCAGGAGGCGATCTGGGCCACCGATTTTACGTTCAATTTCGGTCTGCCAGTTTCTATTCCCGCGCTGCACGATTTCTTCAAGCTTCGCTACGGAGCGGGGGGAATCGGTGTAAAGTATGTCATGGGACATTCCATTCTGCGTACTGAAACCGAAAACGGCACGTTGACCTATAATGAAGAGAGCAACGAACTGGATGTAGACGGTAAGATATCCGTTCAAACTGCCGGATTCGGATTGCACGGCTCGTGGATTATGGAAAATCCTTTCAGTCGGGGTATTCCGGTTTCGGGGCATGGAATCGGTGTCGATCTTGGAGGGATTCTGTATGATGACCACGGTACGCTAACGGTCAATGTGCAAAACCTTGGGGTTCTGTTCTGGATGAACGATGTGAAGCAGGTGACCTATCAGATTGATAAGGATGATTTGGATGCTTATGATATCATCGATGGTGTAGAGATTGCCAGAGAGCAGGGGCGGGACGAGAGAATGGTGATCTTTAACAGGGATGAAGGTGAGTATATCAGTACGGAAGATGATACTTTGGTTGACGGCAGCGGATTTGCCACTTTTCTTCCACTTTCTTTGAATATTGGCTATAGTCACTCTTGGGACTTGTCTGGCCATGAGAAGGAAGGCGTGCGGATGCTGGCCGAATATCTCAAAGCAGGGGCAAATTATGAGCAGCAGCTGTCCAAGGGGCCCGGACGGTCATTTATTCCGCGTCTGTCGATCGGTGGAGAGGCCGGTACCTTCAGAGGGTATTTCCCCATACGGCTGGGTTGGGTGTTTGGAGGATCCGAAAGAATAGCTTCAGCAGTAGGGGCCAGCTTCAATTTCAAATATGTTTCTCTAAACGCCTCGTTTAAGGCGGTAGGCACACCCTACTTCTATCCCAAAAGAGGCATAGAGCTTGCCGGAGGTATCAATGTAAACTGGGGTATGCAGAGTGACAAAGACAAGGATGGAATCCTGGACCGGGATGATGAATGTCCCGGGATTGCGGAGGATATCGACGGGTTCGAGGATGAGGACGGGTGTCCGGACCCGGATAATGATCAGGATGGTATCGCCGATACTTTGGACGAATGCATAAACGATCCTGAGGACTTGGATGGGTTTGAAGATGAAGACGGGTGTCCGGATTACGACAATGATGGTGACGGTATCCCCGATAGCGTCGATCAGTGCCCGATGGAGCCGGAAGACCATGATGGCTTCGAAGACGAGGATGGCTGTCCGGAGCTGGATAATGATCTTGACGGCGTGCCTGATTCGGTCGATAAATGTTATAATACCCCCGAAGATATAGACGGTTTCGAGGATGAGGACGGGTGTCCCGATTTCGACAACGATAAGGACGCCATCGCGGATTCGGTCGATAACTGCCCGATGGAACCCGAGGTATACAACGGCTTTCAGGATGAAGACGGGTGTCCGGATACCCTGGTTAAGCCTACCGAAAAGGAGGAGAAGGAACTCAACACACAGCTTCGCTCGATCAACTTCAAATCAGGTAGTGCCGAGCTGAGAACGGAATCTTACAGAGCGCTGGATTTCATAGCAAAATTCCTGAAAGAATATCCACACTTACGCTACGAGGTGCAGGGTCATACTGACAGCCAGGGATCGGATAAGTACAACCTGGTTCTTTCCGCGGCCCGCGCCGGTACAGTAAGATCGTATCTGCTCTCAAAGGGTATTTCTGAACCCAACCTCATCGCCATAGGCTATGGTGAGAGTGTGCCGATCGCGGACAACAGAACTGCTCAGGGGCGTGCACGTAACAGGCGGGTGGAATTCCGGGTAATCGAAACCAATGATGAATATTCCGTGCTTAAGGTCAGGGAAGAGGAGTTTGAAAGAAGGGTGCGGGAGGCAAAGATTAAAGGGTATCGACCGTAGAAACGAAACGGCTCTGGTTAGTGAAACACCTGCCGCCCAGCCTCTGAGGGGGTTCGGTGGCGGGTGTTTTTTTGGGGAGGGTACACTGAGACACTCATCTGTCCAGCCTGTCAAAACTCCTGCTCGTCGTCTTATCCCTGGCAAGGGTGTGGCTAGATGGCTATGCATAAAAAAGTTTTTTTACAGGCTCAGCACAACGGCCTGTAAGATTCACATTAGCTAATCCGTACGCCCTGCCGATGGTGCCTGCGGTGAGCTAATCGAACCGAACTTGTCGAAAGGTATACCAGATTGTATTTAGCGACAGCCCAGGTAAGGGGAAGATCTTAAGGCGTCAAACGAATTGCAACTTCTCCCTTTGCCAAGGGGAAGGCCGGGAAGGGTGGGGTTACGAGAATAAAAAGAACTTTTGAGGTGTCTCTGAGGTTGGCTACCCAGTATGCCCGAAACCGCCCTCGCCCCGATGGGTATCGGTGAGGCAATCGGTCTCTTCGAAAGTCACGGAGGTATCGACCGCCGCCGCTATTGCTTGAGCAATACGGTCGCCGCGGTGGATCGTGTAGGGTTCGGTTCCCAGGTTTATCAGGATTATCTTGACTTCGCCGCGATAATCGGCATCGATTGTTCCGGGAGTGTTGAGCACGGTTATGCCGTGCTTGGCGGCCAGGCCGCTTCGGGGGCGAAGCTGTACTTCGTAGCCTGTGGGTATTTCGAAACAAAAACCGGTGGGAACAAGGGCCCGTTCACCGGGACGCAGGGTGACAAAATCGTCTACCGCTGCAACAATATCCGCCCCGCTTGAACCCTTTGTCATACGCCGGGGCAGCGGAAGTTCTGCCCCGTGCGTAAGCCGTTTGATACGAATAATCGGCATTTACAGCAATGCCTTGCGGCTGAGCCGTACCTTGCCGCGGTCAAAGCCGATGATCTTCACTCTGACCACATCACCGACACTGACTACGTCTTCAGTCTTATTGACACGCTTGGTGTCCAGCTCGGAAATGTGAATCAGACCTTCCTTGCCGGGCAAAAACTCTGCGAAAGCACCAAAATCTACGATATTCTTGATCTTGGCCTCATACTCCGCACCCAGCTCAGGTTCGGCTGTTATGTCTCGGATCATCTTTTCGGCCGCATCCGACTGCTTTTTGTCGACTGCCGCAATCTGAACAGCTCCATCATCTTCGATATTAATCGTAGTACCGGTTACTTCCTGAATCTCACGAATCATCTTACCACCCGGGCCGATAACATCACGAATCTTATCCTTGGGGATAGAGACTGTCGTGATACGCGGCGCAAACTTGGAAAGATCTGCACGTGAGCCAGTGATTGCATCTTCCATGATCTGAAGGATGTGCTTACGGGCATCGCGTGCCTGTTGAAGAGCCTGTTTCATCAGCTCAGGAGTAATCCCCTTTATTTTGATATCCATCTGAATGGCGGTGATTCCGTTTATGGTTCCGGCTACTTTAAAATCCATATCACCCAGGTGATCTTCCGTGCCAAGAATGTCGGTAAGGATAGCAGTCTTGTCGCCTTCCTGGATAAGGCCCATCGCCACACCGGCGACGTGCGCTTTCACCGGCACACCGGCCGCCATAAGAGCCAGCGATCCGCCACAAACCGATGCCATGGAAGATGAACCGTTGGATTCCATAATCTCGGAAACCAGGCGAATCGTATATGGAAAGCTCTTTTCACTGGGAAGAATCGGCGAAAGAGAACGCTCTGCAAGATGACCGTGACCGATTTCTCTTCGGCTGACAAACGCAAGGCGCTTGACCTCGCCGACACTATATGGCGGGAAGTTGTAATGCAGCATGTAGGTCTTGCTGTACTCCTGCTGCAGGTCGTCGATGCGCTGCTCGTCCAGCTTGGTTCCCAGCGTCGCAATGGCCAGAGCCTGGGTTTCCCCGCGGGTAAACAGAGCGGAGCCGTGTGCCCGGGGAAGAATATCCAGCTCGATATCGATCGGGCGGACCTCATCGGTACGTCGGCCACCGATACGGGTGCCGGTCTCGAGGATTGTCGAGCGCATGTCTTCTACTTCAACATCATGGAAAGCATTGGCGATATCTTTCTGCTGTTCGGGATAGCGCTCCTCGAGCTTTTCCTGAGTTTCGGTCAGCAGCTCAGCCAGTCCCTTATATCTTTCTTTTTTATCACCTCTGAAACTTATGTCGTGGATACGATCTTTTACCAGTTCCTTGACCGCTTCGTAGATTTCGGTGTTTTTCTCAGGTGGCGTAAATTCCACCGGCTGTGTCTTGCCGGCCTTCTCTAAGAGCTGTCTCTGGAGCGCGACGAGTTCTTTGATATGTTGGTGAGCCAGCATGATGGCATCGACAAGCTGCTCTTCTGATATCTCGAAGGCGCCTCCTTCAACCATCATAATCGAGTGTTCCGTACCGGCCACCACCAGGTCGAGCAGTCCGCTTTCGGTCTCCTCAAGATTCGGAAATACCTTCAGCTCGCCTTCGACCATACCTACACGCACCGCAGCTAGCGGTTCGTTGAAAGGCATGTCGGATAGACACAGTGCGGTTGATGCGGCAGTGACTGCCATGACATCAGCATCGTAGACATCATCGGCTGATATGACCGTCGCAATCACCTGCACTTCGTCATTATACCCCTCGGGGAAAAGAGGACGAATCGGCCGGTCGATCAGGCGAGCACTGAGTACCTCTTTGCTGCTGGGTTTACCTTCACGTTTGAAAAAACCACCGGGTATTTTACCGGCGGCGTAAGTTTTTGCGATAAACTCCACGGTCAGGGGGAAAAAGTCGATTCCCTCGCGTGGGGCTCCTGAACAGGCGGTGGCCAAAACCATGGTGTCGCCTATACGGGCTACTGCCGAGCCCCCGGCCTGTTTGGCGATTCTTCCCGTCTCGATAGAGACGGGAATGCCGCTTACTGTCGATTCTGATTGTACATATGCCATTGGGTTGTCTCCATGTGGTTGGAGGTCTGCATCGTTAGAAAATCTTCATGTGCTACGTCTCTTGTCAGACACTCAAATTTGGAGCCGACTCCCGGCATACATAACCTGGCAACATATACCCGGTGATACCGGCGAGGCGTCTGAGACTGCCAAATTACTTTCTGATTCCAAGCTTCTTGATAAGCTCGCGGTAGTGGGCGACATCTTTTTTGATAAGATAATCAAGCAGCGCCCGTCGCTGTCCAACAAGCTTCAAAAGGCCGTAGCGGGTATGATGATCCTTCTTATGGACCTTCAAATGTTCGGTTAAATGTTTAATTCTTTCGGTAAGCAGCGCAATCTGAACATCGGTGTTGCCGCTGTCAGTTTCGCTTTTTCCGTACTCTTTGATTGTCTCAAGCTTCTTTTCTTTGGTGAGTGGCATACCAGCTCTGCTCCTGTGAAAAAAACGTACGTATACGGTTAATGTCGTGTCGAATTTGTTCTACCAGCTTCCGCTCGTTATCAAACGTGCGGTCGGCCCGTATAAAACGATGCATCCAGAGAGCGGCTCTGTCACCAAGCTCCGGAAACTCTCTATCCTGTTCGAAGGCGTGAAATTCGAAATGAAAATCTCGATCGATAAAAGTGGGACAGTTGCCAAAGTAAAGCGCTCCCGCCCATCTGCGTTCTCCGAATGCCAGCTCTGCAGCATACACTCCAGGAGGCGGCATGACTTTATTTCCGCCCGGGTGACGAAAATTGAGAGTTGGAACTCCCATCTCCGTTCCCTTGTGTACCCCCGAGATACGCTGTGCCAAAATTAAATATGGATGACCAAGCATCGACACAGCACTTTCTACCTTACTGTGACGAATGGCTGTCCGGATTGCAGTCGACGATATTACCGCTGAGCCTTCTGCATGCAAGTCGGCAATAAACATACTAAAATGGTTTCTGCCGCCATACTCATGCAAAAACTTTTCACCACTTTTTCGATCTTTGCCGAAAGTATGATTTTCCCCCATGACCCATTCCACTGCATGCAGCCGCTTTATCAGCACCTGCTCCACAAAGCTCTCCGAGCTCATCTTCGCATACTCGGCATTAAAAGGGATGCGAATCAGATAGTCGATGCCCAGCTGCTCGAACAGAAGCTGCTTTTCGTCAAAGGTTGTCAGAAGCTGCTGAGGGCGGTTGGGATGGATTACCGTGCGCGTATGCGGATCAAACGTAACCATCACCGATGATGCTTTATGCACCCCGGCACGCTTCCGCACGATCGAAGCAAGTTGCCGGTGGCCACGATGAACGCCATCAAAATTGCCCACAGATACAACACTGCGACCTATCTCCCCGACAGGCCTCTCATGCGTAATCGTCTTCATTGCACCCCAAACACTTTTACCGGATGATACAGACCGTGTTCATCAGGACTGGTAACGGCAACAACATCTCCCTGCTCATCGTAGACAAACACCGTCTCCGGTTTGCCACTTAGTCGCATTTCAATATCCCGACCGTTTCGCAGAAGCATAATCTGTTCCACCGATGCAATGCAGGAGGGATAATCGGAAAAAAAATCCTTAACTGGTAAAATACATTCACGGGCATAGTCCTGAATCTTCCCGAATGGCAGTGCCTTTTCAACCGTGTACGGTCCGATTCGCGTCCGTCGAATAGAATGTGCGTATCCGCAGGTGCCGCAGGTACGGGCGATGTCTGCGGCAAGAGAACGCACGTAAGTTCCCGCAGAACAGCTGACCGAAAAATTCCCCACACCACTGTTATCATCGTATTTGTGCATCTGAAGAGAATGAATCTTTACCGCGCGAGCCTCAAGCGCAAACTTTTCCTTTCGGCGCGCCATCTCGTAGGCCGGCTTTCCTTTCAGTTTTATGGCGGAAAAACGCGGAGGAACCTGGGAGATATCTCCGATAAATTTGGTAAGAGCGGATAGAATCGAATCCGCGGAAGGCAACGGCTTGCCGCTTTCCGTTATATCCCCCTCCCGATCAAGTGTGTCGGTGGTAGAGCCGAACTGCACTGAGAACCGGTACTCTTTTGGGGCGTGAGGAATATACTCGAGAAGGCGGGTGGCTTTTCCGATTGCACAGATGAGCAGTCCCGATGCTAAAGGGTCGAGAGTGCCGCTGTGGCCAATCTTTTTGATTTTCAGGACGGAACGAAGTTTCTTGATAATATCAAAAGAGCCTGGTCCTTCAGGTTTATCGATGCACAGATATCCGTCCACCAATTACGCAAGCTCCCGTCTGATAATCTCAAGCATATGTGCTTTTGCCTCGTCGACCGGCATGTGAAGAGTACATCCTGCCGCACTGGTATGCCCGCCTCCACCGGCTACTCCACGAGCGATCCTGCCCACATCAACCGTGCCGTTTGATCGAAGGCTGAAATGTACTTCCGCATCTGAGTACTTTATCATCATTCCTACCTCGATGCCCTCCGCGGCTATCGTATTGTCGGCCATACCTTCTGATTCACTGTTCGTGGCACCCAGACGATCGACAAGTGACATCGGCATCTCCATGCTGCATACCTTGTTGTCGAAATAGAATGTCAAGGTGGACCATATCTTTGCCCGAAGAAGAAGACCCTGCGGGGAATGGGAAGCATAGGTTCGCTGATAAATATCCGCGCAGTCAGCCCCACGGTCAGCCAGAGACGCACTTATTCGCAGCACGTTTCCGTTTGTATTGGAAAAACGAAAACCCCCGGTATCGGTCATCAGTGCCGTGTAGAGCGACTCGGCTACATGCGGAGGATAGGTAATCTTATTCTCTTCGAAGAACTGGTAAAGTATCTGTGCGGTAGCAGATGCCGAAGAGTCGACTATGTTTACGTCCGCAAACCGTTTATTGTCCCTGTGATGGTCGATATTTACAGAGGCCTTGTAGTTGCCGATGTCAACATCCCAGCCGAGCCTGTCGGGATTCGATGCATCCAGTACCACCAGAACATCGGCCTGCGGCACGGGAGTAGCTGTGGAAATCACTCCACTGTTTGTCAGAAACTGCAGTTTCCTGGGCACCGGATCATAATTGTGAATGGAAACCTTCTTGCCCAGACTCCGGATGTACCAGTATACGGCAAGCTGCGATCCGATACAGTCTCCATCTGGATTGATATGAGAAGATATCAGAAAGGAGTCGAAGGCGCGGAAAATATCTGTCAGTTCAGTCCAGGTCATCTTTGATTTTGTCGAGGAGCTCATTTATGTGATCACTGTAATCCAGAGATTCGTCAAGTTTGAAGTGTAATCGGGGAAAATGCTTGATTTTCACCCGCTGTGCTACGACTAATTGAATAAAGGGAGCAGCCTTATTTAACGCCATCAGCGCCGGTTCGCGTTCGGCAAGTTCTCCCATAACGCTAACCAACACCGTCGCATTCCGGGTGTCCTGAGCAAGTTTAATATCGGTAACCGTGACCACCGAAGGGATACGGGGGTCACGGACCTTATTTGCAATTACCCAGGTAATTTCCCGGTGCAGCTGTTCTTTGATTCGCTGATTGTACCACTGTAAAGAAGCCATATTTCGGTTCTCTCAACTGGACAGTTTTCGTGCGACTTCGACTTCTTCGTATACTTCCAGGCGGTCTCCGACACGATAGTCGCCAAACTTATCGAGAGTCAGGCCGCACTCAAACCCGTTTTTCACCTCATTGGCATCATCGCTGTGACGGCGAAGGGACGCGATACGGGTATCGGCTATTTCGACATCGTCGCGGATGAGACGGGCAAACGCTCCCCGGTGCACAATACCGGATGTAACCATACACCCCGCAACGGTTCCGATCTTGGAAATCTTAAATACCTGTCGAATTTCGATGGTTGCCACAACCTTTTCTTTGATCTCCGGTGCAAGCATCCCTTCCATCGCGTTACGAACCTCATCGACCGCCTCGTAAATAATACGATAGGTGCGAATATCCACACCTTCACGTTTTGCCAGTTCCTTGATCTTTGTGTTAGGACTGAGGTGAAAGCCAATGATAAGTGCGTTTGAAGCCGCGGCAAGCGATATGTCGGTTTCCTTAACCGCACCGACACTCTTATGAATGACATTTACTTTTATCTCTGCGGTGCTGAGCTTTTCAAGAGAATCGGCCAACGCCTCCACCGAGCCATCAACATCACCTTTGATGATCAGGTTCAGCGTCTGCATGTTACCGGCCTGAATCTGCTCATACAGATGATCCAGAGAGACCGCACCGATACGTCTGATTTCTCTTTCGCGTTGAGCGATTCGTCTACGGGAGGCGATTTCCCGGGCCTCCTTTTCGTCGGC
This sequence comes from uncultured Fibrobacterota bacterium, assembly GCA_964419255.1. Classification (GTDB taxonomy): domain Bacteria; phylum Fibrobacterota; class Chitinivibrionia; order Chitinivibrionales; family CAYFVL01; genus CAZPHU01. Next base: position 59,517 of record CAYQOU010000009.1, read on the forward strand.
AACCACCTTGAATGAGTCACCGGCCTGAGGAGTTCCCGACAGTCCCAGAACAATCACCGGCTTTGACGGCCCAGCCACATCAACCGAGGTGCTACGCTCGTTGAGCATGTCGCGCACACGCCCGTGATGAATACCGGTGACAAACGGATCACCCTTTTTCAGGCTACCCTGCTGCACCAGAATCGTGGCCACAGACCCCTTGCCTTTGTCAAGTTCCGCTTCGATCACCACACCGGATGCTTTCCCCTCCGGAGTCGCTTTCAGCTCGAGAATATCCGTCTCCAGTGTGAGGATCTCCAGAAGCTTATCGACTCCTTTTCCGGTTTTTGCCGAAATTTCCACGCTTGAAACCTGCCCGCCCCAGTCTTCAACAACGATCCCGTGCTGGGAAAGTTCTCCCTTGACTTTATCGATATTTGCCGTGGGAAGGTCGACTTTGTTAATGGCAACCACAATAGGTACACCGGCTGCCCGTGCATGGTCAATCGCTTCTCTGGTCTGCGGCATCACCCCCGAATCTGCGGCCACGATAAGCACTATCACATCGGTGATCTGTGATCCGCGAGCGCGCATGGCGGTAAAAGCTTCGTGACCGGGGGTGTCAAGAAACGTAACACTCCCATGCTCAGTTATTACCTCGTAGGCGGCGATATGCTGAGTGATACCTCCGGATTCCCCGGCAATAACGTTTGTCTTTCTGATATAGTCAAGGAGGGATGTTTTTCCATGATCGACATGGCCCATCACCGTTACTACCGGTGAGCGCGGCTCCAGCAGACTTTCGTCAATCTCTTGCTTCTCCTCTGCCATATCCGGCGCATACTCACTCATCAGCTCAGCGGTATACCCGAACTCATCGGCCAGAAGCTCGATGGTCTCAAAATCCAGACGCTGGTTGATGGTCACCATCATGCCAAGCTCCAGACACTTGGCGATAACCTCGGAGGAGTTTTTGCCCATCATGTTTGCCAGCTCGTTTGCCGTCACAAACTCGCTGACCTGAAGGGTTTTCTTCTCCTGTGCCAGCTCCTCATCTGCGCGTGCTTCTTTCTTGTACTTTTTCTTGGCAGTGCTCGATCCTATCTTCGCAAGCGTCTTCTTCACGTTTGCCCGCATCTGTGTCTCGTTAACCTCGGGCCGCTCCGGGCGCTTCTTACCGCGTTTCTTGCCTTTTTTACCTTGCGTCGCACCCGGCTTGGGCGGCGCCTCGGGCATCGGCATGGCGGCTGCAGGCTCCGGTTGAGCCGC
>CAYQOU010000009.1:60864-80753 GCA_964419255.1 uncultured Fibrobacterota bacterium
CCGGTTGAGCCGCAGGACGCTGCTGGGAAGGACGCTGCTGGGAAGGACGCTGCTGGGAAGGACGCTGCTGAGGCTTCGCTGACGAAGGACCGGACTGCTGAGTTTGTGGCCGTCTCGACGGGCGATGCTGCCGGTGGTTGCGTACCCGCTGAGGACGTTCTTCCCGTGCCTGAGCCCTGGGCTTTTCCTCTGGGGCGGTCTGCTGTGTGCTTGCCGCCCCTTTGGGTTTTTCTTCAGTTTTTGCCGCCACAGCCTGCTCTGCAACAGCTTCCGACTTCTCCGCCTTCACCATCATATCTTCACGCGCCTTGGCCAGCATCTGTTTTTTGCGCTGGTATTCGCGTTTGATCTCGGCCCGCTCCTGTGCGAAGCGGTTCTTGATTTCATCCCGTAGATTCTCGTCAACAGTACTCATGTGGCTCTTTACCGGAATACCCATGCCACGAAGCATCTGCACCAGTGCCTCACTGCTGACTCTGAATTCCTGTGCAAGCTTATAAACTTTCTCTTTTGCCATTACTCCACCTCTCGTTATCCTTCGACGCGTATCATGATGGGCGTCGCAGAGACGGGACTGTGCGGTTTATTTTTTTAAATACGGACATTTACATCAGAGATGCCCCCTTATAAATACCTATAAGAAAGACCGTTATTCTCTGTCTTCCTCTTCCTCCCGCTCTTCCTGCTCTTCTTGCTGCTGCCGCTCCGACCGCTCTATTGCCTCTTCGACATCATCTTCACTCTCGATAGCCTGCTGTTGGGCCTGCTCAACCAGATCCGTTTGAACATCTTCCTCATCATCGCTGAGAAGCTGCTCTTCCGAGACTTCTTCCTGCTCCTGCTCTTCGGTAAGCTGCTCGGCGCTCTCCTCATCGTCGATATCCAAGTGCTGCTCGGCACTGCCAATTCTCTCTCCCACATCCGGCTCCTGCAATGCCTCACCTTCAACATCTACCGCAAGATCATCATATTCAAATTCTTCAGCCTCTTCCTCCAAGATCGTCTCCTCGCGGAGCGCATCCTCACGCTCCTCATCCGTCAGGTTGGCAAACTCTTCGTCGCCGTATACATCAATCTCTCGTTCGAGCATTTTTGAAGCCAGTTTGATATTGACCCCCTCTTTTCCGATCGCCTGAGCAAGATCCTCTTCTGCGATAATCACTACCAACTTGTAATCACCCACGGGAAAGACCCGTTTTACTTCGGCAGGGGAGAACACACGGCGGACCAGGAGAGAAAACTCATCGGTCCAGTTGATGATATCCATCCGCTCATTGCTCAGCTCCCTGACGATCGCCTGGACCCGGTTACCGCGCATGCCCACACAGGCTCCCACCGGATCGACCCGGGTGTCGTTGGAGGTGACGGCCACCTTCGCACGCTGCCCGGGAGCGCGTACTACTTTGATAATTCGCACAATACGTTCGAATATTTCGGGCACCTCCAGCTCAAACAGCCGCTCCAGAAACATGGGGCTTGTGCGAGATACGATGACCTGCGGACCCTTTAGGTTGTTTTTAACATCCACGATACAGCCGCGGATGGTGTCGCCCTGACGGTAACGCTCGCGATGGATCTGCTCTTTATAGGGAATCACCGCCTCTGTGCGCCCCAGGTTAAGCAGGATATTACCCTTATCTATCTGCTGAACGGTTCCAGTGATAAGCTCGCCGATACGATCGGAATAATCGGTGAAGATCTTTTCCCGCTCCGCCTCCCGCACCCGCTGAACGATAACCTGCTTTGCCGTCTGAATCGCGGTACGTCCGAAATGATCCATATCCAGATCCTGTATCAACTCATCTCCCACCTGAAGATCCGCATCGATCTCCTGCGCATCCTCCAGATCGATCTGAGTTTCCGGATCTTCCACCTCATCTACCACAAACTGCCTGGTAAACACCTCGATAACGCCTTTTTCCCGATCGATATTCACCTCTACGTTGATTGGCTTACCCAGGTACCGCTTGGCGGCGGTAGCAAGGGCGTCTTTGAGTGTGTCCAGGACAAGCTCTATGCCTATGCTCTTTTCTTTGGTGACCTTTGTGAGCGCCTCGACAATATCGGTTGCCTTCACCGACTCACTGCGTGATTTTCTTTTGGTCGCCATGTTACTTCCGTCCTTCCAGGGTCAATGAAATGTTACTTGAACCTTGCCGCTCAAAATCTCCGAGCGGTCGATTGTAATGGTCTCATTCTTGTTTACTTCCAACTGAAGCTGAGAATCGTCGCATGTAAGAAGCTTTCCCGAAATGGTACGTACCTTCTGATCCCCTTTCTGAACCCGCAACTTGACCTGCCGCCCGATCTCGCGGCGAAAGTCCTTTGTACTCAGAAGCGGTCGGTCAAGCCCCGGTGATGAAACCTCCAGCGTATATGGCGAGCGTGAAAACTCCTCGACATCAAGCAACATCGACAGCTCGTTACTCACCAACTCACAATCATCGATAGTTACCCCCGATTCCTTGTCTATATAGACCCGAAGAATCGAGCGCCCTCCACGGATATACTTAATCTCGTATAACTCCAGCCCCAGACTTTGAACCTTTTTCTCAATCAGTGGACGAATTCGATCAAGTTTATCCATGTTTTATGCACCGAAACGTAAAAATTCTAACAAAAAACGGGCTTTCGCCCGCAAAACTCCAACCCAGAACAACCTTATAATATAGTTTCTCTAAGCTGTCTACACAAGATACGTCTATAAATAAGGAATAATTGACGTGAAAAGGATAAAAAGGATAGCAAGGATGGTGAGCAGGCCTCAGACCGGGCGGGCTAATGATCGCGGAAAAGAAACACGATCCGTTTCCCCCACCTTCCATCTTCTCATGCCAATAATAACGTCATCGAAACGATAGCGATATGGGATTTGGATAACGTGGTGCATTAACCGCCAGACTATGTCGGCAATGCGGTGTTTTAACCCGTGTTTCATACTTTACACTCACTTTTAACCCAGTCTATCGCCTGTTCTTTCGTGGTGATATGTTCTTCCAGTTGCTGCTCGTAGACCGCATCCAGAATCTCTCCGAACCGTGGTCCGGGGGTAAAACCAAGCTCGATGAGATCCTTACCACCCAGTAATGGCTGAGGGCGGAGGGATTCCTCGGCAAACTCCTTTTGCTTCTCCTTTATGAAATAGTAGTTTTGCAGGTCCCCATGGCTTGAGAGACAGTCCACCCGGTGAAGTTCCAGCTCGTCCTCAATCGTGGGGCGGGCAAGAAACTTCTTGAGGGTGGAAAGTCTCATACGGGTGACATTCATCCAGTTCATATGATTGTCGATGCAGTCGCTGACCTCCTCGATCAACCTCCGGGGAGCCCTGAGCCGGCGTAACACCCTTCGTGCCATCTGAGCGCCCACATGGTGGTGGTTGTTAAACCGGATACGATCCTCGACGGTCTTTGTGGATGGCTTTCCGATATCGTGCAGGAGGGTACTCCAGGCTGTTACGGTGGATGGCTCGGAGTGCAGCTTTTCAAGCGCCAGGAGCGTATGCTCCAGCACGTCACCCTCAGGATGAAACTCCGGTGGCTGCTCTACCCCCGCCAGCGTATTAACCTCGGGCAGGACATGGGCCATAAGGCCGCAATCGTAGAGAAGCTGCATTGCCAGTCGGGGGTTGGGGCCGGTGAGCATCTTGGTCAGCTCCTGAAATATGCGCTCCTGTGAAACCTTTATGATGGCGGGAGCATGATGGACAATTGCTTTCCAGGTGTAAGGCTCGATGGAAAATGAAAACCGTGCCGAAAACCGTACAGCTCGCAGCAGACGCAGATAATCCTCACGAAACCGCTGCTCAGCATCCCCGATACTGCGGATAATACCCTCTTGCAGGTCGCGACGACCACCGACATAGTCCAGGACTTTATCTTCAACCGGATCATAGAACAGCCCGTTGATGGTAAAGTCGCGCCGCCGGGCATCTTGTTCGGCAGTCGAATAGACCACCCTCTCAGGGTGACGCCCGTCGGCAATACCCACATCCGAGCGGAAGGTGGCAACCTCAAAGGTGACACCCTGCTCGATCACAAGCATCACCCCGAAATGCTCACCGACTCCCACCACCTTGTGAAAGAGAGAGGCAATGGTTTCGGGGCGCGCATTAGTGGCGATATCGATATCCGCCTGTTTATGGTTGATGCCAAGCAGCCGGTCGCGCACATATCCGCCGGCATAGTAGGCGACATATCCCTGCTCACGCAGCCGGCATACCACTTCTCGTGCTACACTATCAAGATTATTGTTTATCATAAACGTATCGAAAGAAAGAAAAGAGTTGTACGGGACACAAATATAATAGACGGGGATATCGAAATCCGGGTGAATTGTTATACCCCGCACAAACATCCCTTTCGCAAGGGAAAAACCGGTGTCATATGATCAAACTGGTGTGTCATATGATCAAAAAAAACAATACTATTGACAGGGGTTTGTTGAAAAAAACATCTTAAAGAGACGTAAAAGTATGGTTTTGTGATCCCACAGATATATTTTCGGCACAAAGATACTCCGAAAGACTAACTTTTCCCCGTTTTTTCCTGTTGAAGGAGGACAGAATGAATCGATTTTTCAAGGCGGTTATAGGCTTAACCGTGTTAATGATGCTCGCGTCATGCACATCATCGTACGAAAACAAAGGAAACAAGGCCTACAAAGCTTCCCAGAAGGCGACCGGAGATGCTCAACGTCTGCTGAAGAAGGAAGCATACATACACTACCGAACTGCTCTGAAGAAGGCCCCTGATAAGGTATCGCCCCGTTTGAGAAACCGGTTCATCGAAGTTACGCTGTTTCGTGCAAACATGGTGCTGACCCAAGGATCATCCAATATGGATGCACTGCCGCTTCTGATCGAAGATATCGACAGCACGCTGAGTCCGGAGGTTAATCCCGAACTCAAGACGCAATATGCGAATTTTCTGGTAATGATCGCCGATTCCAATTTCGCCATGGAAAAAACTTACGAAGGTCTGGAATTTTTGGATAAGGCGCTGAGCGTTGCGGTAGATAAGACGCCCATACAGGCGAAGAAAGATAAAATCGTATCGAACATGGCCGAAGAAAATTTCGTGATGGCTCAGACCGAGTATGAAGCCGGTAAAGACGGTGATAGCCACGAATCACTCATCCGCTCCGAATTTTTCACTCTTCTGGCCCTCTACTACGATGAGGATCACGAGGAAGCAAAGAAGCTTCTCAGCAAGCTTCGAGAGAAAAATATCAAAAGCTACTCTGCTTATGAAGCGGTCGTGCATGATAAACCGGACTCAACCATCTATTTCTCGGTTAACAAGTACGACATCCTGTTGGCTGTTCCGACATATGCTCCGCGTGGTTCGCGGGCGACCGCAAAGGTGATGCTGTACAACTACTCCTATAACCCGCTTCGTCTCAGACCCAGTCAGTTCTCGCTTGTGGATGTAAACGGAAAAAAGTATTCCGCCACTACCGCTTCCAGGATCGGAAAAGAGATCCTGGATCAGGAGCATGAGGTGGAAATGCTACTGGTGTTCCCCAAGCCGGCGGCCAAGGTAAAAAAGCTTGTATACGAAAACGACGAACACTTTTCTGAGAAATATTTCTTCTAAAGAATAGATGTAAAAGACCTCCTTTATAAGGTGTGTGTGACCGGAAAAAGGGATGGTGAATGGTTGATGCGGGGTAAAGGCGGCACGTTAGTGTCGCCTTTTTTTTGTGCGCCCGGCAGGGCGCACCTGCTTGGTGGTGCGGAGGTGCTTGCTTCGAGCGTCTAAACCTTTGCCCTGGTTGCAGTGATTCTGCATGAGAGGCGAAACGGACTTTACGGGGAAGAGGTTTTTGGTTCTAAGAAGTATGATTCTGAAAGTCATCAGTCAAAACACCAGCGGCAATCATACCCTTAATAAAGGTATGATTATGGTGTGTCGCATGAGTTGTGTCAACGGATTTGCATCGGTGGGCGATATGGTACTGTGTTTGACGCGCGTTTTCCTTTTCTTCTCTGGCTTCAGCTGGAAGACAGGAGGAGAAAAGGAAAAGCACGCTTTATTGTTGTCTGATTTGTCCAGGGGAGGGTAATTACTCGATCTTCGATCCTTGATTCTCCGTCTTTGCCGGACATTGCTGTTGTATTCTGTGTCCTACATGATTCTATGTGCACTCCGTGCAGACTAGCGACGATGGGAGCTCCTTCATCACCGCCGGCCGCATCAGGTTCCGGCTCCGGTTGCGACTATTTTCTTTCTGTTAAGTCGGTGTGCCCAGCATTCATCGCAGATAGCACCCCTAAGATGCAAGGAATGAGGCGGCGCCTTTGTCGGATGGTACCAGTAATCTTCTATCTGAACTTTGCCGCATATTACACATTCGTTAATCACCTGTTGATCATCCATATAAACTCTCCCTGTTTCTATGTATTAAAAAAAAAGCACATGTGAATGATTCCAAATACATTGATATTAGTTATTCAAAAACCGGGCCATTTTCATGTTAAAGCCCGAAAGGAATGGGGGGTAGTGGCCCGTTTAACCGCATAGGCCATTTGTTTTTTGGCGTGTAAGCCCAGCGATACTCAGCGAGTAAACACCCGTCTTGTGCCACATGCCGCCGTTAGAACCTTGTACACAAAGCCGTTAAGAGCCACCACTTTCGCAGCTTTTGAAAGGGTTAAGCCGTTAACAGGGAGGGGTAGTGGTTAAAAACGAGAAAGAGAGGTTTTCAGATCTATGGGAAGCCTGGCTTACGCCTCAACCTACTTATGGCAAAAGCAAATGCAAAGAACAGGAATTTCAGCAATTATTTTTTACCGTCTAGCCTGAAGAAATGTGCAGACAAGAGGCAGAGTCATTATGATGCAGGGGCTTCGATGAAAACGAACCCGATGAGGAGTGGGGGTTTGTTTTTCCTGAAATTTGAGATGCCGGCTCACCCGGATCATCAGACTGGACATGAAAATACATGACTGTTTTCAGATTTGGAGACTCATCCCGGTTGTCCCTGGCACGATCAGGGTTTGATTGGAATGATGTAAAGCACAGAATCAACAGATTGGAATTCAGAAATGCTCCCGGACATGCCGGAGAATGTGGATTGTGCATTGACAATATAGAATTATCAGGAATGAGATATGAAGATTATGTCCGTTGATGTATGGATCATGTTAAATGTTATTTTTCTTGAGATATTTGAGGCCGTTTTGTCGGAAAGTTTTGCACATGTCAAACCATAAATGCTTTGCAGATTAGACAGATTGCTGTTTTATGGCTGTTTTGGACGATTCTTTATGGGATGTTAATGAAATAATCCTTTTGATCGGTGGTCCGATAATCCGCTGGTTACTCATGAGGGGTACTTACTCTTTGATGATTATGATCAGTACAAGAATGAACAAATGTGCTATAATATAAATATGTTGGCAAAGGAAACCGAAAAGGTAACCGGTGTGAACGGGATTAATACCATATTGAGATAAGAAGATCTAATCGTGCAACATTCTTTTGGGTATGGCTTTTACCTTTGCGGTCATAACCATGGGTTAAAACTTGAGACAGTCGCATCTTCCCGGATATGAGGCGTAAATGAAAAGGAAGTACAATATGCAATACACTGAAGCTGACAGTTCACTGAGAAAAACATACACAGAAATCAAGTATCAACATGATGAGCAGGGGCATAGGTATATCGAAACTCATTGGGAGCGATATGTCAGTCTCCTGACCCTTATTCCTGATGTCGATGAGAAGACGAGAGTGTTGGAAGTAGGGGCATCGATTCTTTCAGCTCATTTGCATACGACTTATGGCTGCCCGGTAACAGTCCTGTATCATGAGATTGAAAAAGAATGGAAGCTGCGTTTCGAACAGCTCCAAATATCCGCTCATCCGGTCGAACTTATGCGGGATCATCTGCCTGTCGAAGATGATTCGTTTGATCTGATTTTGTTTAATGAGGTGATGGAGCATTTCCCTCTGAAACCCGATTTTTTCATGCGTCAGCTTATAAAAAAACTATCGGATGACGGAGAGTTGTTCTTTTCGGTGCCAAACTTCGCCACATCAGAAAAGAGACTTCAGTTTCTGTGCGGAAAAAACCCTCAGGATCCTATGGATGAACAGTATATTTACTATGCCCACCATCGGGAACCAGTAATGCACGAATGTATCGATTTGGTACGTTCCTGTGGAGGGGATGTTTTCTATTATGGATGGTATGACCTGGACGGGAACCATAATGCTGTCCCGCTTTTGAAGCGTCACCTTTTTCATTTGTGGCGGTTAAGAATTCACCCGCTACTTCATCTGATTTTTCCACCGGTGCGCAATTATCTACTGCTCAGGGCAAAAAAGATGCCTGTGTACGAACCTGAATCTGAAGAATACAACCCCCCCTTATCACTAACGGAAGAATACAAGAGAAACAAACAGTGAACGGATTAGAGAGTTTTATATGGTGAAATTAAACGTTGGTTGCGGACATGATTATCGTGAGGGATATATAAACATCGATGGAAGTGATACACTGCCGAATGTGGACAAAATAATTGATCTGAGTAAGGAGTCGTTACTCGATTATTTTGAAGAAAAATCGGTCCGCGAAATTTTGGCAAGGGATTTCATCGAACACTTTTTTCATTGGGAGGCTGAAAAAATACTTTCCGAATTCTTTCTTTTATTGAAATCAGATGGGCGTCTGAAACTGAAACTGCCCGATTTTGATTATATATGTAAGACATGGCGCATGAGCAGTGAAGAGAAAATCACCTACCTGTATGGAGGACAGGATAAGGCACAGGGCAAGAACAAGGATAATTACAGAAAAAAATTTCCGGAATTTTTCTGTCACAAATACGGATATACACAAAAGACCATGAGACAGGAGCTAGCCCAAATCGGTTTTCGGCAGGTAAAAACAAAAAGAAAAGGGAAGAATTTTTACGTTGAGGCCACCAGATAACCGATGATGGTGAAGCGTGTGTATACGAGTATCTTGAAAATTATCATGTGAAAGAAAAACCTGGTATGATTATTTTCCATGAAGTACATAAACAATTTGGACATAAGGTGCTGCTGGATTCGGTGTCGGAAACGCTCGAGTCCTCTGCGCGCATCGGTGTTATTGGGGTAAACGGTGCGGGCAAAAGTGTCCTTCTGAAAATGATAGCAGGTGGGGAAGAGCCTGATCGGGGCGGTATCGTCATACCAAACGATTTCCGCATCGCCTACCTGCCGCAGGAGATAGATGTAGAGGCATCGGACAGTGTGATGCAATATGTTTTGAAGCCATTTCGTGAACTTCTGCACACCGAACATCTCTACAAAGAGCTCAGCCTCCATCATGAGGATACCAAAGAGTATCAGAAGATAACCGCAGCTTTAGATAAGGTACAGAAAAAGCAGTATATATACGATGTATTCAGCATTCAGGCGCGCGCGAAAGCGTTTCTGGCGGGCCTGGGTGTGGCTGAGGCCAGTTGGAATGAAAGTATCGATTTGCTATCGGGTGGCTTTCGGATGCGTGTGATACTTGTACGGCTGTTATTGCAGCAGCCGGATTTCCTGTTACTCGATGAGCCGACCAACCATCTGGATATGGATTCATTGATTTGGCTGGAATCCTTTCTACAACGTTTCGATGGGGGTATGGCAATCGTGAGTCACGACCGTGCATTTCTTGACAGGGTTACCGATACGACTGCCGAGTTGGTCAATGGCAAACTCTGCCTGCGTAAAGAGAGCGTGAGCGGCTATCTGGCATGGAAAGAAGAATACAATCTTCAGGTCAAAAGGCAGGCGGATTCTATGTCGGAAAAAATCGCCAGGGCGGAAAGGTTTGTCGAACGATTCAAGGCAAAGGCAACCAAGGCCACTCAGGCCCATTCAAAGCAGAAGCAGATCGATAAACTGAAGAGTCAGATGATTAACCCGCTGGTTGAATCGAACCAACAGGTCCGTTTTACATTGAAGGAATCCGCGCGATCATCGAAAGTGCCGCTGACATTCGAACGCGTCACACTTGGCTACGATTTGCGGGATATCTTAAAAGATGTGAGTGTAACAGTTAATCGGGGTGATAAGATTGCGGTAGTGGGGCCCAATGGTGCGGGTAAATCGACTTTTTTAAAGGCGTGTGCAGGTATGCTTGCCCCGAGAGAGGGTGAACTGCAGGTCGGGCAGAATACGTCCATTCGATATTTCAGTCAGCATCGTCTCGATCAGCTGGATGTCGAGGCTACAGTCTACGACTCGATCGCCCGGCTTGCTCCCCAAGCGAACAGAACGCAGATACAGTCGATACTGGGTGCATTTCTTTTCAGTGGAGAAGAGGTACAAAAAAAAGTAGGCGTGCTTTCGGGCGGTGAAAAGGCGCGATTGTCCCTGGCGGCCATACTGGCGGATCCGGGAAATGTACTTCTTCTGGATGAGCCCACAAATCATCTGGATATTGGGTCAATCGAGAGGTTGGCGGATGTGCTTCACGACTTTGGCGGAACAATTATTATCGTCTCTCATGACGAGTGTTTTATAAACAGGGTTGCAAACCGAATCATCGAAATTCGTCCGCAGGCGTTCAGAGATTTTCCCGGCAGGCTGAATGAATACCGGGCTTACATAGAGGAGGGCATCCTCAGGGATTTGGGTGAACAGCCGATGTTGCCGGCAGAAGGGAATGGCCGTTCTGTCAACCAGAATAAAGAAGCCCGGATGCACAGCCGCAAGCAACGCAAGCAGCTTGAGAGGAAGATCGAGAAGCTGGAAGCGGCTATCGCCAGCTGTGAAGCGGAAATACAGAGGCTTACCAGTGAGCTTCACGACCCGTGTCATGCGCAGGATTTTGAGAAACTCCAGGCGATAAATCAAACAATCGCGGATAATGAAACACAGCACGAGCAGCTTATGTCTGAATGGGAGGAGCTTCACATTCGCTTAGAAGATGTGGCTGACTGAAAAAGGTACATCGCCTAAGCACTGAATCGTTGAGGAAAACAGTCGAAAAAAGTACAACCTAAATTGAGCATTTCTCTCGCGGCGATCCGCCACAATTCTCTGCTTCATAAGGACTTCAGCAATCTTGGAAATGCCTTACAAGGGTGTTGGGCGCGATTGTTTCACCCCTTATGCCCCCAAAGGACTGCGAGACTCATCCGCTCAGAGCCGCTCAATTTAGGTACAATGTTTGTAGATTGGATGTAAATAACATATTTTATTAAGCTTTGTTTTTTTGTGTCTATTGTATCACCAAGTAAAAGGAGTGTGTACATGCCAAAGGAAACCACTGTTTCCAGATTCACTCTCAAGGGAAGAGAAATACTTTCCTCGTATGCATCATTTACTCTTGAGGGAGTAATGACCGCGAACGTAAAAAGAGGAAAAAACAGCTGGCAAATCGAAGAGCGCAATGGTATTGCGAAGGGAACATCGGATGGTGAAAACGAAGCAGTCTATATTCCCAATGATAAGGCAATCAAGTCTATCGAGAAGAATATCGCTCCTTTGCTTCCTAAAAAAGTCGTGATCAAAAAGCCCCAGGATATTCTGGATGCGTGTGCCGCTTTTGATCTTCAGCTGGTTCAGAAGGCTGGTCCGAATAAAAAACGCTGGGGTGGTAACGCCTGTCTGGCCGCATCAACCGTGTTTTTCCAGACTCTATTGAAAGCTTCCGGATTCAAAGCCTGGGAGCTTCTCAAACCGCGTGGTTTGAAAGAATTTTACATGCCCAACATAGCCTTTAACATGGTATGTGGTGGAGAGCATGTTCCGGGAACAAAGCAGGATATCCAGGAGATGTTTTTCTTTGCGATGAACGAGAAGTCGGTGAAGAATGTTTTCAAGACCGGAACCGCATTCTTCAAACAGTTTGAAAAGAACCTGGTTCGTGACGGCCTTCCCACCGGAACCGCCAAGGAACGTGGTTTTGTTTTTCCCGTAGCCGACAATTTCGAAGGGCTGGAAAGAATCAAGGAATGTGCGAAGCAGCTTGGTCTCAAATCCGGTGACTATGCAATTGGAACGGATAATGCTTTCTCTGAGTTGCAGAAAACAGAGGAAATGCGTGAGAAGGGTGAATACGACATGCATTTCTCGGGATTGGGTAAGAAGAGTCGTGAAGAGTTGATCGATTTCAACTGGTCGGTTGTGAAGAGTGCACAGAACTTTGTGACCATGGAAGATCCCGGTAGTGAGGCCGATCCAGAGGCACACCGCTTGATGACCGAAAAGTATGGCGATCGGGTGCAGATCGTATTGGATGATGCCGCAGTTACTCAGATGCGTTTTATCATTCCTTTTCTTGCCGCACCCGAAAGAGACCAGAGAATGGGTAACTCGGTGCTGATCAAGCTGAATCAGGCCGGAACATTTACCGAAACCCGTTTGGCATCCGAAATCGTGCTTGGTCTTGCAAAGGTCGATGAAGTTGAAGAGTTTCTGACGGCCCGTAAGGATATTCGTCAAGTCAAGAAGGATCTTAAGGCTATAGGCGTTGAAAGTCTGCAAGAGGCCCTGGAGAACATTAAAAATGGCGGCTTCAGTGCTTTCTTCTCGCACCGCTCCACTGAGGGAACATCCGAATTTCTGCCGTACCTGCCGTTGATGTATGGTGCGGTGAGTCGAAAAATCTGGTTTAAAGCCGGTGCGCCTAATGGTGAGCGTAACCTTCAGAATTACAATCCGCTGATCCGTGCCGAAGAAGAGATGAAGGAGAAGGGGATCAAAACAATAGTAGCCGGTTTTGAAGGTCTGCCGGATGAAGTGAGTGTGCCTGCCGCAGGCAGTGCCGAATAGGTTTGCACATTCACGTTGAGTGGTTTACGGCTGCTTCATTTTCGTTGGAGTAGCCGTTTTTACATTATGCGGAAAGGAGAGTAGTATGCTCCGTGTAGGATTTGTGGGATGGCGTGGGATGGTTGGTTCCGTGCTTATGGATAGAATGCTTGCGGAAAGGGATTTCAGTGGATTCGAGCCGTTGTTTTTCTCGACATCGCAGGTCGGTCAAAAGGCCCCAGATATTGGTGTCGAGCTGCCTCCGTTGGCCGACGCATTCGATATAGGGACGCTCTCGAAACTTGATATCGTGGTGACCTGTCAAGGGGGTGATTATACCAAAAAGGTTCATGCCGAGCTTCGGAAATCCGGATGGAACGGCTACTGGATTGATGCCGCTTCAACGTTGAGAATGGACGCGGAGAGTATTATTGTTCTGGATCCGGTCAATCGCGGGCTCATTGATAAGTCGCTTGCATCTGGTGTTAAAAACTATATAGGTGGTAATTGTACCGTGAGTCTGATGCTCATGGGATTGGGCGGGTTATTTGAGCAAGGGCTAGTCGAGTGGATGAGCTCGATGACCTATCAGGCGGCCTCCGGTGCCGGGGCGAAGAACATGCGTGAGCTGGTGAGCCAGATGTCTGTGCTCGGCACCAGTGCATCGGATCTTATAGGTGATCCTGCATCGGCAGTTCTGGATATCGACAGGGTTGTGACAGAATGTCTCAGAGGTCCCTACTGTCCCATCGAAAACTTCGGCGTACCGCTTGCCGGATCATTAATACCCTGGATCGATCGTCCTGTTGAGCATGGTCAGACTCGTGAGGAATGGAAAGGGCATGCGGAAAGTAACAAGATTTTAGGTCTTGAAAACAATCCTATTCCTATCGATGGTATATGTGTGCGAATCGGTGCCATGCGCAGTCATTCACAGGCATTGACCATCAAGTTAACAAAAGATGTATCGGTATCGGAAATCGAACAGGTTCTGGCAGAGGCAAACGACTGGGTGAAAGTTGTTCCGAACACAAAAGAGGATACGCTCAGGGAGCTTACTCCGGCAGCGGTTTCGGGTACTCTTTCTGTTCCGGTGGGTAGAATAAGAAAGATGAAAATGGGACCAAACTATCTCAGCGCATTTACTGTAGGGGATCAGCTGCTGTGGGGAGCAGCCGAGCCGGTTCGTCGCATTTTTTCTATTATTCGCGACTATCTTTCCGAGTAAGAAACGACGCGGTCCTACCAGGCTTTCCCAGTTTCTCTGAAAAGAAAAAAGCCATTTCATTATGGAGACGTCCTGGCGGACCTCAATAACCGAAATGGCTTTTTCTGATTGTACAGATTACCCTGCAGCTAATTGATTTTGTTGAGTTCCTTCAACTTGCGTATAACCAGAAGTGCATCCGCACCGCTGACGGGATTTTCGAGCTGGAATTCTCCGTTGACCCTGGCATCCATAACGCCCTTGTCAACCGCATTGCATACTGCATTGTACGCGGGGTGAGATGGATTGACATCGGGGAAACGGCTTTCCGAACCGATATGCTTTGTCGAAAGTGACTGGTCACCGAGAATCGCGATAATGATATCCTCAACCATGAGCGCATATTCTCCCCGGTTAACCAGCTCATCGGGATGAAACGTATGATCCGGATAGGGTTCCAGTCCGCGAATATTCAGATCGACAATATCCTCCACAAAATTTTTGGCCCAGTGTGTATCCATATCGGTTATTTTTTTCATGGTCACCAACGAATCGACCTGCATCTTTCGCGGGTCGTCCGGGGCCTGAAAACCGGTGTCGTAATTTTTAGGAGCCCTTTTTTCTACAAGCTTATCCACATTCATCTCGGATACAAACAGAGCGGCGATGTCGGCGCGGGTGATCTTGTCAACAAGTGCGATGCGACGTCCGACATCTGTTCCAGGAGCGGCGCGTTCGATCTTCTGAACGATTTTCCACTCCTCATTGGCTTTTCCGGTAAATCCCTTGTTCAGGTCGAGCACCTTGCTGAAGTCGGCTGATGCCTTTGAAAACTCATAGGCTCTTTTGTAGCATACTCCTCTGCGGTAGTAAGCTTCACTGTTTTGGGGATCTACCTTTAAGGCGCCTTTATATTGTTTTTCTACACCGCCCAGCCATTTGCGAGGATCCTTTTTGCCTTCATTCTCCATTGTGATGACCAGGGCTTTGGCGATCCAGGTTTCAGGAATTTTATTGTCGATGCCTTTGGCTTTATCAGCAAGTTTGTGCGCTTGCTTGAAGAGTCTGTCTTCCTGCTTTGTATCCTCTGCATCCTGTGCCTTCTTAGCAGTGGTCAAGGCAAGACCGGAGAGTGCGGGGGCATACTTGGCATCCAGAGATTTGGCGAGGGTGAACTCCTCCTCCGCTTTGGTATACTCCTGGTCATCCCAGTACTTCATTCCCTGTTTGTAGTGAGTTTCAGGCGTATCCATGTGTCCGCCCGACTTGCGCGGTTTGGCGCATCCGTTCATCAAACTGAGTATCATGGTGGCTGCAAGCAGCAGCCAAATGATCGGTGTATTACGTAACTTCATGAGAAATCCTCCAGTATTGATTCAAAGGTAAAAAGGTGCTTGCCATCAAAATAGATATCAAGCTGATGCATAGTTAATCGATTATAAACACGACACGGCACTGTGACAGAAACGAAAGGTTCTCCGAAGCACTGCGAATGTCGGCTGCATCTCTCTGTGAGATAACCACATCCGTACTATTCTGTCCGGCTGCCTTAACCGCCTTAATCCGGCCGGGCGTATCGCCGACACGATCAAGCTTTGCTGCATCTGATACCGATTTCGAGTAGCCGACAATGCCATGCTTAACGGCCCAACTTTTGGAAACATATGCGCTTCCATACACCTCACGCCCATCATTGTCCAGTATGCGCGGGCTCATGGCTGGCTTTATGCCCAGATCTTTGCAGTCGACAATCAGACCACTGAACACGGTGGAAGATTTGGCTGCATTACCCTGAAAACTGGTCATGGAAGGACTCTCACCAACCTGCCCGGTGTATAGTTCCTGTCCAAATCCGTTGGTTCCATCCAGCGGAATTTCCATGGTTATTTCGACCGTACCATCACTCATGTACCGGGGACGACCTTTCTGCTGAAAATCTTGCAGGAAACCGCTGATCCGGCTGCTGACCACATCACTCTTGGTCATGAAGTTTTCGATGGTCGTGGTTGAGTTCAGGTAGATACCTTTCATCGTCTCCAGCGCATTACGCAGTGCGATCTGCTGTGCCGCACGCAATGCGGCAGGGCGTTGAGCCGACTCGGGCAGATTGGGATTCGGGGCTCCAATGCCTGTTGCAACAATAACTCTCTGTCCCCAATCGACAGCTCCTTCTCCTTCGTTACCGGCTATCACAGGCTGCATCTGAGCACATACATACGTTGTGATAGTTAAAAGTGTTAGCACCGTAATTGAAAGCCGGGGCATAAGACCTCCTTATGTAAAAGTAATTGGAAGATGTGCAGGTTTTCTTCCCACCTAATTCCCACACTCCCAATATAGCTACCGGAGAGTGAACATTCTGTGATACCTGTCACAAAGTTGTATTTTTTTCAAGTTTTTTTTCTGATCACCGCAAAAAGATATCCAACGTATTGAAAAGCATGCATCCGATAAAACACGTCTATCTCCTTATGAAACGCGAGCTTTATATTCTTGTCTGCAAAAAAACCCTTCGTATCTTCCAATCGTCTTGCCATATGTGCGTAGTAGTTATCCCAGCCGCTTGGTGGCACCAGACACATCAGATGGGGGGCGAATCCATTTTCCTGAATCATTTTTCTGTAACTGTCCTCTGTCTCGTAGGCATACTTCTGGTGTTCAAAAATCGAGAGAATCTCAGCGGGTGTATCATCCGAGAGTAGAATAAGATCGGAGAACGCAAACCAGCCCCTGGAGGGCAGCCAGTCGTGTATGAGGCTCATCCCTCTGGCCCGACCAAAAAAGCTCAGGGCGCCGCCTTCGGCCATAATCAGGTCCAGGTTTTCTTCGGAATAGTCTGCCGTTAATATGTCTCGTTGGGAAAACTGAATAAGGTGACTGACCTGACGTTCAATTGAAAGCTGTCGGGCAAATTCAAGATTCTCTTCACTTATATCGACTGCCTTTATTTTGCAACGAAACTCTGAGGCAAGGTTACAGGCTCCTTCTCCGTACCCGCAGCCGATATCCAGGACATGTGACGCGGGATTAAGACCGCACAATCTTCCCGCGGCGAGGGTAAACTCTTTGCCTGCCGGTGAAGTGTAGTTTGAATTGATATCGGTAACCATAGTTTACAACTTTTCATGTTTAGGTGTGTGGTTAAGTATTCGTATTCATTACCTGACCTTAAAAAACAGAGTTAGACCCACGACAAGGAGAATAAACGAGATGATATGAAAACGCCAGGTTATCTTACTTTTAATATGAAACTCACTGGTGTATTGAGGCTTTCTCCTCATTTTAATCTGAAAGTGGTGATGAATGGGTGCCATGAGAAAAACCCTTTTACGGGTCATCTTAAAATAACCTATCTGGATTATATCCGACAGAAATTCAATAAAGAAGATGAAGCCGACAATTGGCAGGTAAAACCCAGCCTTTATAAAGATAAAAAGAATGCCGATCAACCCCCCAAGTCCTACCGATCCACTGTCTCCCATGATTATGGAAGATGGGGGAGAATTATACCAGAGAAAGGCCAGTAAGGTTCCGATCACCGCTCCGATGAGAGGTAGAACCTCCTCCAGACCGGGGATAAAAGGAATGAGCAGATAGGAGCTCCATCCACTGTTACTGGAGACATAGGCAACGATTCCCACAAAGGTTGCACAGGTAAGAAGAGGTACCGAAGCAAGCGTGTCGAACCCATCGGTAAAATTAACCCCGTTTGCCATAACGGCTATGGTTAGAGCCATGAACGGGATGAATATCCACATCGGCAGATAGGAAAGGCTTTTCTGTGCACTGATAAATGGAATGGTAATATGACCGCTTATTCCCGGGATATATTTATATGCGGCAGCCGCAACGATTAGCGATATTACCAGGTAGAGAGTCAAGCGTAGACTGGCGGAAATACCATCCGATTTATATTGGTAGTCCTCCTTGCTGATCTCACCTCGGGCAAGCCGCCCTTTGTTTAGGACTTTTGCTATATCATCGATAGCGCCGATAACACTGAAAAACACATAAATTACCAGTGCTGAGAGCACATAGGAGTTAAAACGAGCGGTTATGAGGGTGATCAGTGTGATAATAAAGAAAAACAGAATGCCCGCGGGCATGACCGGCTGGTGTGATTCTTTATCGGAAACAAGCTCTGAGCTGCAGTGAATCTTCTTAAGAAAACTAATATAGGGTTGAAAAAAAACAATCGCACATGCGAAGGAAATAATGGTCGCGATACCGGTGCTGAAAAGACGACTGTTAAAAATAATCAAACCGGTTTGATGATATAAAAACTCCAAAAGCATGCAAAAAAACCTTATACGAAAAAGAAAAGTGAATTACTAAACCCGGCAAGGCCGGAGAATTAAGTATAAAAAATCAAGAAATCAGAAACAAAGACACAATGCAGATCATACGCCAAAAAAAGCGTTCTTATCTTTCAGCCCCATTACCGCTTCTGCGGAAGATTTGGATTAAAAGTGTCGAGCAAATAATCTAAGCATAAAATACTTGTCAGATACCCCTTAAAGGTAGCTTACGAGACAAATTTGATCATTATTGTATATTACAGCATCTTTTGTTGCAACGGATATAAACGACATGAACCTACGTTGAGCGGTTCTGAGTGGATAATTCGGGCAATCTCTTGAGGCGGGAAGGGGTGAGGCGATCCTGCAATCGTGTGAATCACCCTCTCAAGCTTTTTTTTCCTGATTGGCTGAAACCTCATGCCTTACGAAATTGCCAGAATCGTCGCGAGAAAATAGCTCAAATTATGTTGAATAATTAGAGACACCACATGACAGGAGATGATATGTCACAACCACTTATTTTGGATGGAAAAGCTCTGGCGCGGAGCATAGAGGAGGATCTCAAGTTACGTGTCGAGACGATACAAAGGAAAAGCGGGGGTCGGACTCCAATTCTGGCTACCATTCTGGTCGGTAGTGATCCGGCATCCGCAACGTATGTGAAGATGAAGGGAAATGCCTGTGCAAGAGTCGGCATGTTGTCCAGACGGATAGAATTACCCGATACAACGACAACAGAGGAGCTGCTTGACCAGATTGATTGCTTGAATGCCGATCCGGATGTGCATGGTATTCTTCTGCAGCACCCGGTTCCGTCTCAGATAAACGAGCGGGAATGTTTCGACCGCATAGCTTTGGAAAAGGATGTCGATGGAGTGACCTGCCTGGGATTCGGTCGTATGGCAATGGGGGAGCGGGCATATGGAAGCGCAACACCTGCGGGAATCATGAAAATACTGGATTATTACAAGATCGACATCAAGGGTAAAGATGCGGTGGTAGTCGGAAGGAGTCCTATTCTGGGGAAGCCGATGGCTATGATGCTGTTAAACAGGCACGCCACGGTGACCATATGCCATTCAAGGACGGAGGATTTGGCCGCAAAGGTGAAAAGTGCGGATATAGTGATAGGCGCCGTTGGCCGGCCCAGGTTTATTCGGGCTGAGTGGATAAAGAAGGGAGCGGTACTGGTGGACGCAGGGTATCATCCCGATAAGGTCGGTGATATCGATCTGGAGAATGCGGCACCCCTTAGTAGTGCTTATACGCCGGTTCCCGGTGGCGTTGGCCCAATGACTATCGCCACGCTCATGACGCAGACAGTGGAAGCCGGGGAAAGGGTTCTGGAGGGGAAGCAGGCCTGAAGATGGCTGATGATTTGGTATCATGATGATCAGAAACGCATAACAGGCAAAATGTCATCAGGAACGAAATCATACAGTTTCAGTAAGTTCCAACAGGTTCTGGGCTCCGGGATACGGGGTGATCTGGTTTCTATGCTTCGTCCCAACCGTCCTGCTGTCCCTCTCGCTGAAGCGGGACAGCAGGGCGGGATCGACACAGCTGTTTAAGCCCTCCAAATTATTGCAGTCGCCTGGCAGACTGAACTGGAACTCCTTTCAAATACTGCGGGCTCTC
>CAYQOU010000009.1:80853-83251 GCA_964419255.1 uncultured Fibrobacterota bacterium
CAACTGTATGGACAGCTGGCTGATCTTTATCTTAACACGGGGAATCGGAATAAAGCCGTGCAGGTTTAAAGAAAACGACTTAAATATCTACCGAATTCACCCGATGCCTATTATTATCTTGCTCGCCTGAATCTTCAGCTCAAGAAGTTGGTGAAGGCAAAGGAGTATGCGTACAAAGCATTGCGCATCATGCCCGGTTCCGCCAACCTGTACAATCTTCTCGGATCAGTATACCTGTCTGCCAATCAGAAAGACAGTGCGGTTAATGCCTTTGAGCAGGCGATTGCCTGTCAATATAACAATTTCAGTTCATGGGATCATCTTCTTCCCCTGCGCGGACAACCGGATTTACTGTCTCTGGCGCCTCTGCCCTCTCCCGAATCGGTTCTCTATCAGGCCGCAAAGTGGGATAATCCGAGAGGTGAAAACGGGGCGATATTGTCTTATATAAAGGACATATTTCTCTATCCCAGCCGATGCTCCCGTGAGCGAACGTTTATGATCGTGTATATGTCAAGTCAGGCGGCGATAGATATATGGAAAGAGTATACAATTTCTTATAACGGCTATTACCAAAAGCTCGATATCGCCCGTGCGGTAAGCCTGAGTGGGAACGGTCGGGAAACACCTGCCGATAGACGCTGTTCAGCAGCGGTCAACGGCACGCCATATCAGATCACGGCTGGATACGCCGGCCATCTTACTCAGAAAATCGAAACCGTACGGACCGGCATATTCGCCGGTAGAATTCGCTCGAATTACCGATTCCTGGCACCAAACGAGCGAAAAAAGCATCTTCAAAAGGTACTCGCCCAAAATTTCCCGAATGTCAGTGTGAAGTCGCTGCATTTCGGCGATCTCGACTCTTTGCGTGATACGATACGTTATCAGTATGAAGATCTGGTACCGGAGGCCGCCCGATTCAGTGGAGACGCCGGTGTGATACTGATACATTTGACTGACAGGATAACCGGTGCGCACTATCCCAGTGAACAGTCGAGACACTATGATATCGATATGGCCATGTCGTGGTTCGATATCGGAGAATTTGTCTTGAATGGAGAGTTGGAACTGCCTCAGGGGTGGCGATTGATAAGCGTGCCCAAACCGGTCAGCATAAGGAGTCCCTATGGTGAGTATGAGCGTAGAATCGAAGCGGAGGGGAACAAAATCAGGTATTATCGAAAGGCTCAGTTTGATATGAGTGCTCCGATTGACGCAGAAAAAAGTGACTCATTGAGAAAATTCCTGTCCACGGTTGCACTGGCTGATGATATCGCCCTGATGTTTTTTACCGGAGATGAGTAGGGGGGCGGTAAGCTGTGAAACGAAACGTAACTCGGGCTCGTACGGAGAAGACAAAGATAAAAAACTTTGCCGGCGCTCACGTGCGCTATCATTATCCCCCCTTCCTCTCTCGGAGATTTAGCTAAAGAGCAGCCTTCTTTTTTCGACGAATCGCCATTTGATGATCGGCATCAACCATTATCTCCACCAGTCGGTCGAAGGAGACTGTTGGCTGCCAGCCCAGTTCCGTCTTTGCCCTGGTTGCATCTCCGCACAGCTGTTCAACTTCGGCAGGGCGGTAGTATCTGGGGTCTACACGCACGAGGATCTTGCCGCTTTTAGTGTCTATGCCGATCTCATCCGTTCCCTCACCTTCCCAGCGTAGTTGCATGCCCAGTCTGGCAAAGGATTTTTCGATGAATTCACGTACCGTATGCATCTCTCCGGTAGCGACCACATAATCATTCGGCGTGTCGTGTTGAAGCATCATCCACATCGCTTTTACAAAATCGGGAGCATACCCCCAGTCACGGCGTGCATTGAGGTTTCCAATGAAAAGGCACTCCTGCAGCCCTTCTTTTATGAAAGCGGCAGCCATTGTTATTTTCCGGGTGACAAAAATTTCTCCCCGGCGTGGAGATTCATGGTTAAACAGTATCCCGTTGTTTGCATGCAGATTGTATGCTTCCCGATAGTTGACAACGATCCAGAACCCGTAGAGTTTAGCAACTCCATAGGGTGAACGGGGATAGAAAGGTGTGGTTTCCTTCTGCGGCACCTCCTGCACTTTCCCGTACAGCTCCGAGGTGGATGCCTGATAAAAACGGGTGCGAATTCCGGTTTCTTTTATGGCATCAAGCATACGCAGCGTACCCACTGCATCGGTCTCCGCGGTATATTCAGGAACCTCGAATGACACCTGCACATGCGACTGGGCTGCAAGATTATAAATCTCATCAGGATCAATTTTTTCCAGGAGTCGATTCATGTTGCTGCTGTCGGTCATGTCCCCATAGTGGAGAAACAGATTTACGTCACGCTCGTGAGGATCACGATACAGGTGATCAATCCGTTTGGTATTAAAGCTACTGGCTCTGCGAATAATCCCGTG
>CAYQOU010000010.1:0-74074 GCA_964419255.1 uncultured Fibrobacterota bacterium
TAGCATATGCGACCGACTCCATACTCTTCGCATTCGGCGCATACTTTCCTTACCCTTTTCTAACATTGGACAAACGTTGAGCTTACAATTCAAACTTAATTTCTAAGACACGATTAATTGGTTTTGAATGAAGTGATTCATAAAGAAAGTAAAGGAGAGATAAATGAAGCTGGCATGTAGTCGCATATTTAACGCCGGCATTGTATTGCTTATACCGGCAACGTTTGTGTTTGCTCAGCAGGATGATATCAAAGCCGAGATCACACGTATCCGTAAAGAGCTTATGCAGGTACAGGAAGAACGTGAGCGGGTTGTAGAAGAGAAGAAAAAAGATGCTGAAGACTTTGAAAACTATCGCAAGCGGATGCGCACTCGCATGCGAACGGTTCGACTGGAAACCGATTCCGTCAAAAATGAAATAGTGGCATATAAATTCAAAAATGATTCTCTCTCCTCACTCATAAACGCACAGAAAGCACGGAAAAAACATTTTGAGCTACGGCAGGAATCATTAAGAGGCCGGATTATGGCATCAACCGACCTTGTGTTGAGCCTTGCCCAAAGCTATCCTCCCAGTGCCGGAAGCAAAACGATTTCGGCGGCAAAGCTTCTCAAAAATGATCTTTCCACAAAAAGCATAGACAATGTGGAGGCAATTAGCCGGCTGTTTCAGATTATCCGTGGGATGCAGGATGAATCCGGAATCATTCAAATAGTACAGGGAAGCTCTCCTTTGCCTGAGATTCGCGGCACCACCTATCGGCTGCGCCTGGGCACCATTTTCGAAGCGGTTGTGAATACGGAAGGCACCAAAGCAGCCTTGTGGAGTGGTCGCTCTGACAATGGTGATTACCGTTGGGAGTTAATCGATAATGCCGTTACGGCCAGCCAGATTCTCAAGGCTGTAAACGTCAGGGAAGGCAAAGAGGTACCTGAACTTGTTGAATTGCCGCTTCAGCATGTACGTGTTCAGGATGGAAATAGTACCGTGGAACTGAAAGAGGAGAGTTCTGAGGAATGAAAATGAGAGTATGTATATCAGTACTTGTAATGCTTGTAGTGTCCTTCGTCAGCTTCGGTGCTCCGAAAGCAGCTATAGAGGCTCAGCAGCGGGAACTTGCGGTGTTGAAAAATTACCTGCAAAACGCACGCGACTCTCTTCAGTACGAGATCACCGAACGCTGGCGTCTTAAACAAAGGTTTGTAGAACAGCGAGAAATCGACAAGGAAAAACTTGTCAGCCTTCGTGACAACCAGGAACGCTCGTTTTCCGATCTGGCGCAGGCGAAAGAAGAATTCTATGCCCGGCAGAGGATATTGGAAGATGAACGAAAAGCAGTAGAAAGCTCTGTTGAGAAATGGGAGTATGTGACTGCATCCTTCACAGAAATCTTCCAGAAAGAATCCGAGAGCCTGGATGAAGCGATGCCGCTTGACCTGGAGTCGCGGAGGGAGAAACTTGAGGATATTCGACGCACCTATCGATCGAATAGAAACCCCCAGAGTATTCTTCCGGTGATCCTCGACTATTATGAAAACATAATCACAACTGGTCAGAGTGTCTCCTTTTCCAGGAAAGTAGTCATGCCGGATGAAGGAGACGCAAAAGAGATGACGGTTGTTCGTTTTGGTAACGTTTTTGCCTATGCACTCAGCGATGACGGGACCCCCCATATAATCCGTCAAACAGGAAAGCTTGGGGCCGGCAAATTCGCGATTCAACCAATTGGCGCTCAGGAGTTATCGACTCGTCTTCAGGAGCAGATACCACAGTGGAGTAAAACTGCCGCAATTGAAAACAAGGTTGTTGTTGATGTCATGCAAAACGCGAATTCGGGCATTCTTATTTCCGGTAAGAAAGTGAAAATGTCAACCCGGTTTTTGACATGGCTAAATTCCGGCGGCCCTGTTATGATACCGCTCTTTGCGCTTCTCTTCTGGGCTCTGATACTGATCGTTGCCAAGCTTTTTCAATATCGGTCCAAACACAAAACCAATCAGGCATTTTACGACAATGTCCTTTCTTTACTCAATAAGAAGAAACATGAAGAAGCTCTCAGCTATGCCAGGAAAAACAAGGGAGTAGTGGCCAAGGTTGTTTCGACCTGCCTTGAACATTCTAAATGGAATCGCTCCTCAGCAGAAAAAGCGGTCCGGGAAATACTGATCGATGAAACACCTCAGCTGGATAAGCACCTGGCTACCCTTGCTGTGATTGCCGGTGCGGCACCTCTGCTTGGGCTTCTTGGAACGGTTACCGGTATGATCAATCTGTTTGAGGTTATCACTCATTACGGCACCGGAGATCCCAAGATCCTGGCCGGCGGTATCTCTGAGGCTCTCATTACCACACAATCCGGCTTAGCGGTTGCCATTCCTTTGCTCCTGGTCCATAATTTCTTACGAAACAAGTCTCTCCATATACAAAATGAGATGAGTAAACATGCTATTCGCATCCTGAACCGTCTGTGGCCGGAGACAGAACAATGACACTGCTTTACGATACACTGCTTTATTTCAGCAAAGGCGGCATACTGATGATTTTTATCTTCGGTGTATCTCTGGTTGCCTGGTTTCTAGGTGTGGAGAAGCTGTTTTTCTTTAATAAGCTTCATGCCGCCCGAAAACGCTTTCTTCGTGCGGTCGACCAACTAATCGACAAAAAGCAGTACTCTCCCACAGGCTTCGATCCATACGACCAGCTTTTGGCCGAACTGGAGAAAAATGTTTCCTGCATTGGATGCAATCCGATACTGCTGTTTCGGGAGTATCTGATTTCGGCCATCCCGCAAATAGAAAAAGGCTTCTCGACGATGTCGTCATGGATTTCTGTAGCACCCCTTCTGGGACTCCTTGGCACGGTAAGCGGAATGATAGTAACCTTCCGGGTCATAACGGATTACGGCCTTGGTAATCCCAATCTTACCGCGGATGGTATCAGTGTCGCCCTGATCACAACGCAAGCGGGACTGACGGTTGCCTTTCCCCTGATGCTTTTTCATAATTATCTTGTCAATAAATCTCGAAAGCTGACCAACGCTATGATATACGATGGAGAAATCGTGGTTAAGCGGATCTGTGAAGGCAAATCTCAGCAATCTCCGTCTTGATTCAATTGCAGACAGATACTTTTTAAGGAGCAGCACAAATATATGTTCGAAGATTATGCTTTAGTCAAAAAAGAGTCACAGCCGGCAGAAATAAACATGGGGCCGCTGATTGATATGGTCTTTATATTGTTGATCTTCTTTATCATCACCACAAATTTTAACCGTCAAACCGGTGTGGATGTTTCCAAGCCCAAGGCAAAAAGCGCTATCAGTCAGGGACAGAAAACAATTCTTGTCGGAGTCACCCGTGAGGGAACCATTCACGTGTACGGAAGACAGGTCAGTCCGGAACGCTTGAACATGCTTATCCAGCAGGAGGTCACAAAGAATCCACAAACGGCAGTGGTTATAATTGCCGATACCGATGCATCCATAGGAAAAGCTGTGGAAGTGATGGACCAGGCGGGGCTGGCGGGAGCAGAAAAGGTTTCCATCGCAGCTGAACAGGATTAGAATATCTGTTCACTGAGCATCCCGTAACAATAAAGAATGTATAAGGATTTATCATGAATATTATCGCTCACCTCCTTATGTATGCACTTAAAGGTGTCTTGGTTTTGGCCATCAACGTAATGTTGTTTCTGGTTATTCCAGCCACACATAACCTTTTCGGTATGTTTGAAGAAGAAAAGGAAGAGGTGGTTCAGCAAAAACGGGTGGTAGCAGAGCTGGTGAAGCCAAAGCCCAAGCCTAAGGAACAAAAACAGCCCCAACGTATCCGGTCAGTTTCCAACGCCAGTTCACAACCGATGCAAAGCAGAATGAAATTCGACTTAAAACCCGATCTCAGCGTCCAGGGATCAGCTGGCGGCGTTGGTATCGAGAGTCAGGAACTGCAGGCGGAAGTTTTCGAAGAGGGTGAAGTTGATCAGAATGTGGTACCGATCACAACATCTCAGCCCGCTTACCCCAGCCGTGCACGTGATCTTGCAATTGAGGGCACCGTAACCATCACGTTTGTCGTAAATGAGGATGGAAGGGTAAGTACCATAGAGAAGATTGATGCGCCACATCAGAGTTTTGTTTCGGAAACACGCAAAAGTGTTTCACAATGGCGATTTAAGCCGGCCCAGAACAAGGGAGTACCGGTGAAGCAGCGAGTAAGAATTTCTATCGACTTTTCGCTGGATCAATAAGGGGCAAAGATATGCATTTTTTGGTTGTTCTTTTGTTGACTCTGTCATCGTTTGCCTCGGCAAATCTTATGGACAAGGCCAATGAATTATATAAATCAGGCCATACTCTTCAGGCTGTCGAGACCTATCGTCGGGCAGCCCTGGAAGGAGAAAACCCTGCCCTGTGCTATTTTAACATGGCCAATGCCTACTTTCAAATCGACAGTCTTCCGCAAAGTATCGTATACTATAAAGCGTGCCTGAGCTATGCTCCGGATTTTTTTCGCGCACACCTCAATCTTGCCATCGCCTACTATTCGCTGGATGATATCGGAGCATGTGTAGCTACCGCTAAAAGAGCGCTTTCTCTGGAACCTGGAGATCAGAAGGCTCTTTCCATTCTTGCTGCCAGCTATCGTGAAGCTGGTGCGTACCCGGAGGCGATTGCGGCATTTGAGCAACTGGTTACATCTTTTCCTGATCATAAGGAGGCGTATATCGCTCTTGCCGAAATGTATCGGGAGCTCCAAGATCCAGATGAAGCAGTTCAATGGCTGCTCAAATATCCCGGAGAAGATAAAAACGAAGCTTATGTTCAGGTGTTGATGGCAGATATATACGAATCGGAAAACGATCTCGAAAAAGCCCTCTACTATCTTCAGCAGTCATATGAAAACGATTCCTCCGATAAATGGGTTTTTTACCGAATGATTCTTCTCCATCAAAAAATGGGAAACACGATGGTAGCATTAGAGCAGGCGAAAAGAGGAGTGGAGTTGATGCCGGATTTTGCCGAATTGAGCCTTCTTGCGGGAAATCTTGCTTTTCGGCTCGAAAAATATGCCGAGGCGGAACGTTTTTATACAATTGCCCGGAACAATGGTTCGGCAGGAGCTGTTGTCGGACTCGAAAATATCAGAGTCATTCGTATGCAAGATGCAGATATAAAATAATTTCAGACCAATACCCTCACCTAAGACGGTGTAAGATGTTCATTTAAATTGATTAAACGCCTGTTTCAGGCTCCTAACACTTTCCTAACATTCAACACACACACACCTAACATTGGTAATCGATATTTAGACACGGAATTAACGTAGACCTAATTTTCGCTTTAACCGGCAACGCATATACAAAAGGAATCTACGAAAGGTCTAATATTTTCCTAACATTTACCTTTCTATATTGAAGGAGGACAGTCATGTCTCAGTTTATCCGCAGGGTGCTCATAACCAGCCTGGCCATGTTTGTTATGATTTCCCCTTTTGCTGTTTATGCTCAAGATGAACTTCTAGGTGCGGGTGCAACCTTCCCCTACCCTTTCTATTCCAAAATGTTCGATGTATATAATAAACAGTATGGAATAAAGGTAAACTACCAATCGATCGGTTCGGGAGGAGGTATCCGTCAGTTAGAGAGCAAGACCGTTGATTTCGGAGCATCGGATGCATTCATGAGCGATAAGAAAGTTCAGAGTATGAAATCTGAAGTTGTGCATATTCCCACATGTTTGGGTGCTGTCGTTCTCACTTATAACATCCCGGGCAGTCCCGAGCTTAAGATCACTCCGGAAGTACTGGCCGACATTTTTCTGGGCAAAATCAAGAAATGGAATGATCCACGCATTGCCGAGCTAAACAGCGGGATCAAACTTCCTAATTTAAAAATCATGATTGTCCACCGCTCGGACGGCAGCGGTACTACTTTTATCTTTACCGACTATCTGGCCAAGATCAATAATACATGGAAGGAAAAAGTTGGCGTTGGCAAATCCGTGAAATGGCCCACCGGACTTGGGGCAAAAGGTAACGAGGGAGTCAGCGGATTGGTAAAACAGATTAAGGGAAGTATCGGCTACTGTGAACTCGCCTATGCTCTGCACAACAATATGCCTACAGCACAGGTAAAAAACAGCAGCGGCAATTTCATTAAACCGCAAATCAGTTCTATCAGTGCCGCTGCTTCTGCAGAGATCCCGTCACACACCCGTGTTTCTCTGACAAATACCAGTGCCGAACAGGGGTACCCGATCTCAAGCTTCACCTGGATTCTTATATATAAAGAACAAAGCTATAACAAGCGCAGCAAGGAAAAGGCAAATACTCTGGTGAATCTTCTGTGGTGGATAATTCACGATGGACAGAAGTATGCCGAGCCGCTCGATTACGCACCGCTTTCTGAAAAAGCAGTAGCCAAAGCTGAGGCTCTGCTCAAATCCATAACTTACAATGGTGAATCGATAAAGAAGTAGTGATCTCGTTGGGAGAGATGAGAGGAGCGATAATCTCTCTTTCCCATAATAATCTTTGACCGAAATCACATAAACGAATAGGAACGTATGGATTACATACCGTAACTTACTGTATAGTATAAGGTTTCGGGAGGTGAGAGCCCCGAAAATCTAAATGAGAGAGAGAGAGGAGAGAGAGAGAGAGATGAACAGGAGCCTTGTCTGTGGCATTCTTGTCACAATATTCATGCGTATGCCCCTGATGGCAGATGTGGAGGTAAAACACAGCATTGCTGTTCAGGGCAGTAAATTAAGCGAGCCGGCAACCGAAGGTACTCTGGACAAAGCATTCATCCGTGGAGAAATGAAACTTGCCGCAAAATCAGAAAAAGGGGTCAGTGGTCTCCTCCATCTGCGCCTTCAGACCGATGTGAATGAAACGGAAGTGATCGAGCCGCAAGTTCGTCAGGCTTTTTTTACTGTACCAATCCCCTATGTTTCATCTCAAATAGGACGCTGGTATGAGAAATACACGCCAGGCGATTATTTTGGCTGCTACCTTTTTGATGTGAAGCCAGCGGGTTCGGGATCCTTCAAAACCAATTATAGCGTGGTTGATGGGTTTAGAGTAAGTGTTCCGGTTATCGAGAAGATGCAAACCACAGTTCATGCAGCGATTACGCCGCAGACATTCTCTTTCGATGAAACATATGCCATGCTACGCATTTCATCTCAACCGATAAAGCAACTTGAAATGAATGTAGGAACTAACCTGAATGTAATATCGGAGAATGATGACCGAGTGCATCGTTTTTCAGCAACGGCACAATATCAGATTGTAAAAGGACTCCTGTTATTTGTCGAATATGGAATAGTTGATCTTTCGGATGCAAGCGATAATTCCTGGTTTCTTTCAGGCTTTGATATTCCCACTGGTGGTATACTGGATCTTCTTCGGGCCGAAATCGAGTATAAACAGGATAGGACAGAGGAATATGAATCGGATATTGCCTGGATGATTCTTCTTGCCAAAAAAGTTTTCGGAACCTCCATGGATATAGGCTGTGGTGCCGATCCTCGCAGACTTGGTTCTGAAGAGGCCTCTGATGTTGGTGCGTTTATGAGAATTACAACCAAATTCTGAAAAAAAAAGGTTCATAGTAGTCACCTATACTAAGATTTACCTTACTTTTTGCAAACTGTAACACAAGCTTAACGGTATGCTCATGCAAATCAAAAATAAAATACTGATTTTATCACATCGGCCATGCAGTTGAGTATAATGCTGAATATTTCAATTGCATTTTAATGGTATAGAGAAAGTTTTGGCTAATTTTATGGAAAAAACTGGGATATACTCTCCTGCTTCTTTACAAGAAACATTGACCTCAAAGACCAATGCAGGTAAGAGGCAGAAATTTGCTCTTGGTGAGATCGTCTTTAAAAAAACTCTGACTGGATCAGCCTGGTTGATGGTTTTATTGTTGGTGGGCATATTTATTACTCTCGTTTGGGGTTCGCGTCTTTCTCTGGCGGAGTTTGGTTTCGGTTTTTTGGTCGACAAAGAATGGAATCCCGTAAACTCTGAATTTGGAGCACTTCCATTTATCATCGGAACGCTCATCACCTCTTTTCTCGCAGTACTTATTTCCATTCCATTTTCTATAGCAATTGCTCTTTTCCTTGGAGAATACTACAAAAGAGGTCCGATTTCCAACCTTCTTCGCAGTATGATTGAGCTTCTTGCAGGAATACCATCCGTAATTTACGGGTTTTGGGCTTTGTTTTTTCTGGTACCGATAATTCGTGAAATCGAAATGATGATAGGGGTACCTCCATACGGGGTGGGAATTTTGAGTGCCTCGATTATTCTTTCCATAATGGTCATACCCTATTCTGCATCGGTTGCCCGTGAAGTGATCAGTATGGTTCCGACCAGTTTGAAAGAGGCCGCCTATTCACTCGGCTCTACCCGTTTTGAGGTGATAAAGGATATAGTTATTCCATATGCACGCTCGGGAATAGCAGCAGGAATACTTCTTGCGCTTGGACGAGCCCTGGGAGAAACCATGGCCGTAACCATGGTTATCGGCAATCGGAATGCTATACCAGAAAGTATTTTTGCTCCGGGTAATACAATGGCAAGTATAATAGCCAACGAGTTTACGGAAGCCACCGAAGCACTCTATCTATCTTCTCTCATGGAAATCGGTCTTGTTTTGTTTGTAATCTCCATGATTATAAATATTGTCGGGAAAATCGTTATTCATCGATTCGAAAAAATATAGAGAGAACCAAAAACTGTGTATGAAAAATTCTAAGAATGCAAAGAAAGAAACTGTTGATTCACATGTTATGAGGCGTGTGCGCCTGCGTCGTAACTGGGATTATGTCTTTTATTCACTGGTTCTGATTTTCTGTCTTCTGGCTATTCTTCCTTTGTTACTGATTTTCTTTAACATCTTCCGACAGGGTATAAGTACAATAAACTGGGATTTTTTCGTGCATCTACCAAAACCGGTTGGTGAAATGGGAGGCGGAATAGCTAATGCTATAAGCGGATCAGCTATGCTTGTGGGGATGGCTTGTCTGTTTGCTCTTCCGGTTGGTGTTGCCGTCGGGGTATATCTTGCGGAGATTCGAAACAAATTCAGTCATGGTGTGCGTTTATGTATGGAGGTATTGCAGGGTATACCATCCATCGTCATTGGGATAGTTGCCTATTTATGGGTCGTACGTCCCATGGGCGGCTTTTCTGCCTTCTCGGGAGCCATCGCCCTTGCCATAATGATGCTTCCGGTAGTCGTCAGAACAACCGAAGAGACACTAAGACTTATACCGGCATCTCTAAAAGAAGCATCCCTTGCACTTGGAGCCCCTTATTACTTAACCGTTTTGCGAGTGGTTCTTCCGGCCGGTCTTAGCGGTATAGTTACAGGTGTGCTCATAAGCATTGCCCGCATTGCAGGAGAAACAGCACCACTGCTCTTTACTGCTTTTGGCAATCCATACATGAACTATGATCCGATGAAGCCGGTCCACTCGCTTCCATTGATTATTTTCAATTATGCTATCAGTCCTTACGACGACTGGCATTCACTGGCCTGGGGCGCATCGTTAGTGTTAATAATCTTTGTTTTATGTTTAAACCTTCTTTCAAAATTGATAGCCAGACGCTGGTCTGTAGAGTTTTAAGCTCCGGCAGGAGGAAGTACCATGGTAAAGGTGAAACAATCGATTTTTGTGATTGAAGATGAAGAAGACATACTGGAGCTTGTTGCCTATAATCTGACGCGCGAGGGATACCAGGTGCAAGGCTTTACCAGCGGTGAAAAAGCACTGTCCTATATGCGTACACATAACACCGATTGCATAGTGCTTGACTTAATGCTGCCGGGTATGGATGGATTGGAGGTTTGTAAAACTATTCGCAATACTCCCGAAACCAAAAACACACCGATCGTCATGTTAACGGCAAAGGGAGAGGAAGCAGACATTGTCACGGGCCTGGAACTTGGAGCAGACGACTATATAGTAAAGCCGTTTAGTCCTCGAATTCTTATCGCCCGGGTACGCGCGGTCCTCAGGAGACGACAACCAAATTCAACCGATGAGCGCCAAACCATACGCATAAACAGCATGGAAATACATCCGGGACGTCATGAAGTGCTTATCGGCGATAGTTCCGTTCAGTTGACTTCCTCCGAGTTCAGAGCGCTTCACTATCTTGCAAGAAAGCCGGGATGGGTGTTCACCAGGTATCAGATTGTAGAGGCGGTGCACGGAAGTAATTATCCGGTCACCGATAGAAGCGTGGATGTTCTCATCGTGGGCCTCAGGAAAAAGCTGGGTGATGCCGGTAAACACATTGAAACGGTACGCGGGATCGGGTATAGATTTAAGGAGTAGACTTTTCGATGCAAAAAAGGCCATTCTTCTGGCATATATTTCCTCCCTTTCTCATAATTACTATCATAGCAAGCGCGGTTATTATCCTGTATGTTAATCATGCGTTGCGTTCTTTGCTGTATGAGCGTACGGTAGAAGATTTAAAAACCCGGGCCTATCTTTTGAAACATCAGCTGCAATTTGCCCACATGGATTCCCTCATCGATATCGACTCTGTTGCAAAATTCGTCGGAGCCAGAACAAATACGCGCTTGACAATGATTTTGCCTTCAGGTAAAGTAATTGCAGATTCCGATGAAAACCCGCTCCAAATGGATAATCATGCCGATCGCCCTGAGATACGTCAGGCTTTGTCCGGGGATACCGGCATTGAAACACGCTTCAGTGCTACTCTGTCTCGCGACCTTGTTTACGTTGCAATTCCGCTGATGCAATCAGATACATCATCCGGTGTACTGCGGGTGTCGCTGCCTGTAATAGATATGGCGCAAGCCATATCCGGTACGCTTTCGCGCATTCTGGTAACCGGTCTTATTGTTATCCTGCTTTCGATACTGGCAAGTGTTGCCCTTTCACGCCGCCTCAGTCGTCCTCTGGAGTATTTACGAATGGGGGCCCAGAGATTTGCCCGTGGTGATCTGACTATGAGACTTGCGATCCCCGATACAGTTGAGAGCGCACAGCTGGCGGAAGCAATGAACACGATGGCTCAACAGCTTGATGAACGCATTCGTACCATTACTCGTCAGAGAAACCAACAGGATGCAATTCTTGCAGCAATGGTCGAAGGGGTTATTGCAATTGATAATGATGAACATATCATCATGGTAAATAATGCCGCAACACGAATGCTTGGCAAGGAACCAATGGAAATTGTACACCGCTGGGTACAGGAGGCGATTCGGGATGTTTCCCTGCAGCGGTTTATTAAGACCCTCCTAACGGAGCGTATTCCTCAGCAACAGGAGATTGTTCTTCATCAAAACGGTACCGAGCGGGAACTTCAGGTTAATGGTACCATGTTAAGAGGATCGAGAGGCGGAATTAAGGGGGGATTAATTGTATTGCATGATGTTACTACTCTTAAACGCCTCGAAAACATACGCAAGGACTTTGTTGCCAACGTATCCCATGAGCTCAGGACACCTCTGACATCAATAAAAGGATTCGTTGAAACTCTTTTGGACGGGGCAATGGAAGAGCGGCAGGAGCGGCATCGATTTCTAAAAATCATTGCAAATCATGTCAATCGTCTGAACGCTATTATCGAAGACCTTATGACTCTCAGTCGTCTGGAAAAAGTTGATCTGGACGAGAAAGTGCATCTTGAAACCTCCTCTCTTGATCCGATCGTGCGGGATGCGGTCACCGTGTGTTCCGCAAAAGCTTCACAACAAAGGATATCAATATCGATCGAAGGCGAACGGGGGCTTACTGCAGTTTGCAATGCCTCACTCTTTGAACAGGCATTGATAAACCTGGTTGATAACGCCATAAAGTATAGTCCGCCGGAAAGTCATGTGCGAATCGGATGTACACGCCTGGATGGTACTATAAGTGTGTCTGTAACTGATCAGGGGCCAGGTATTGCCCAGGAACATATTCCACGTTTATTTGAGCGTTTCTACCGAATAGATAAAGCCCGCAGCCGCAAATTAGGTGGTACCGGCCTGGGGCTGGCTATTGTAAAACATATAATGCACGCAAATAATGGTTCGATCACCGTCGAAAGTGAATTAGGAAAAGGCTCAATGTTTACTTTGCTTTTACCGACCGACCACATTGTTAAAAGCATTACTAAGGAGAATGCATGAGCGAATCGAGAGAAATACTACCAATCAAAATCCAAACCCAAAACCTTGATT
Source organism: uncultured Fibrobacterota bacterium (assembly GCA_964419255.1). Classification (GTDB taxonomy): domain Bacteria; phylum Fibrobacterota; class Chitinivibrionia; order Chitinivibrionales; family CAYFVL01; genus CAZPHU01. The sequence goes on from CAYQOU010000010.1 coordinate 12,230, forward strand.
TTTTCTATGGAAATTCTCAGGCACTTTTCAACATTTCCCTTGAAATGCCTGCAAACCAGGTTACCGCTCTTATCGGTCCTTCGGGTTGTGGAAAGTCAACCTTCCTTCGGACCCTTAACAGGATGAATGATATTATTGGTAATACCCGTGTAAAGGGAACTGTGCAGATAGATGGTCAGAACATCTATGACAACTCTTCAGATGTCGTGCTGTTGCGCAAACGAATAGGTATGGTTTTTCAGAAATCTACCCCTTTCCCCAAATCTATATTCGACAATGTCGCATTCGGTCCGCGTATTCACGGTATTCGCAACAAGGCAAAACTCGAGGAGATCGTTGAGCAGAGTCTCCGCAAATCAGCCTTATGGGAAGAAGTTAAAGACAGAATAACAAAGAGCGCCATGGGATTATCGGGAGGCCAGCAGCAAAGGCTCTGTATTGCCCGTGCACTGGCGGTGGAGCCTGAGATACTTCTGATGGACGAACCGGCATCAGCCCTGGATCCGCGTTCCACGGCACGCATCGAAGATCTTATCGCTGAGTTAAGAAACGCCTATACCATAATTATTGTGACCCATAACATGCAACAGGCGTCTCGAGTATCAGACAGGACGGCATTTTTTTACGAAGGAAAAATGATAGAAAGCGGAGCTACGGAACAGATATTTACACAACCGAAAAAAAGACAAACAGAAGATTATATCACAGGACGATTCGGATAGATCTTTGCCCGACCCACACGTTTGAGGAGAGAATATGACGCTCATAATGCAAAAGGAAACTGATAAACTTAAAAAAGCACTTTTGTCACTCTGCGCTCTGGTTGTAAATAATGTTTCTAAATCAGTCAGAGCTGTAATGCAAAAAGATTCTGAGGCAGCTTACAAGGTGATGGCTAACGATCGAGAAATAGATAGTGCGGAGATCGAAGTTGAAGAAGAATGCCTCAAAATTTTGGCTCTTCACCAGCCGGTTGCAGGTGACCTGCGATTCATTATCGCAGTCATGAAAATTAATAACGACCTAGAAAGAGTTGGGGATCTGGCAGTTAATATCGCAGAGAATGCCATCGCCCTTGCCAAGTTAGGCAATGCCCCTTCTCCATTCGATCTTTCCGGCATGAGCGAAATAGTCATAGACATGCTCAACAAAAGCATTGATGCACTGATAAACATTGATACCGAGCTTGCCCATGCCGTATGTCAGATGGATGATAGTGTTGATAAAATAAATCGGGAGATGTATTCAAGCGTAAAAAACTGTATTGTATCCGACCCCGAAAAAATCGATTGTCTTATCCACTACCTCTCGATATCACGCCATCTTGAGCGCATCGGCGATCATGCGACAAATATATCTGAAGATATAATATACATGAATAATGGAGAAATCATTAGACACAAAGTCCGAAGCAATGAACCGCATTCTTAAACGTCTCCATTTTTGATCTTTGTAAGTATCTGACCGAGTATTTTATTCGTTTGCTTACAATAGGTAACAGAAGAGATGATATCTTCTGCCTTTTGCACATAAGGCCCCCCGGTAAGCTCATAGGAGCAGGCATTTACCAGTGCATTAATGCCTTCGGGGGTTGACTCCAGGTGGAACTGCATACCAACGACCCGATCATCATAAATAAAGCACTGATTTTCACACGCCGCGCTTCGCGCAATTTGCCGGCATCCTGAAGGTATATCGAAGGTTTCCCCATGCCAGTGCAATACGGGTGTATTGTCAGGCAGACTGATAAGGCTGTGAGCATTGGCTGGAGAGGAGAATATGGGAAACCAGCCGATCTCCCTGTACCTGTTCCTTTTTACCGCCGCCCCCATTACCGAAGCAATCATTTGTGCCCCCAGACATATTCCTATAACATACTTCCCCGAAGAAATCGCCTTTTCGATGTGTAGCTTTTCCCTTTTCATCCATGGAAAAAGCTTTTCATCCGAAACACTCATGGGACCACCCATTATCACCAAAAGCGTGTATCTTTCATGGGAAGGAAGCGGTTCACCTTTATACAAATGAGTTTCTGTGAAAGGGATTGCATTTACATGCGCCCAGCTGCGTATTGCACCGGGCCCTTCAAAAGCAACATGTCGTATCACATGAATGTGCATAGTATACTTCTCTCTGTTAAGTTCGGCAAAACCCGAAAAAAACAAAGTTCAAAGGACAAAAATATCAGAAAATCAGGAAAAGATAAATAGATGAAATGATACTATTAAAAAACGTGCATCTTTCATCTTCTGTCTCGCCGTCCTCCTCCATTCCGCTTCAGCGAAAGGACGGGAGCATAGGGCAATTTGGATGCTTGTATAACCGCAACCATCATCTTCATTTTAATCTCTTCTGTTCTATGATTCTGTAGTAAATATCTGAAATCCATTATACGCTTCCATACCCATTTCGCCCACATCCAAACCGCCGATTTCTTCTTCGCGGGAGACCCGTACACCAACAGTTTTTTTCAATATAAACCACAAGAGCAAAGAAATAGGAAAAACCGTTGCACCTATTACGATTACTCCCAGAAGTTGTATTCCCATCAAAGCTAACCCGCCGCCGTAGAACAGCCCTCCATCACCGCCGCGCAGTGAAGGAATCGCAAATAGCCCTACAGCCAGCGTCCCCCACACACCATTAACCAGGTGCACTGCGAGTGCCCCCACAGGATCATCAATACTTATCTTATCAAATCCATACACCGCCAGCACAACTAATACACCTGCTATTAAACCTATTATGAGTGATCCAACCGGTGATACAACTGCGCAGGGTGCGGTGATTGCCACCAGTCCGGCAAGGCATCCATTGACAATCATAGAAAGATCCGGTTTTCCGCCAATGATCCAAGCACTGATCATTGCTCCCAAGATCCCTGTACAGCTTGCCAAACCCGTTGTCAATGCTATTCGTGGGACGTTTGCATCCATTGCCAATTGACTGCCCGGATTGAAACCAAACCAACCGAGCCATAATATAAACCCTCCCAGTGTCGCAAGAGGAATGGAATGACCAACGATGGCACGCGGCGAACCATCAGGCATATACTTACCGATACGCGGTCCCAGAAGTAACACTCCAGCCAGTGCTGCCCAGCCTCCCACAGAATGTACAACCGTGGAGCCGGCAAAATCGTGAAATCCCATCTCGCCAAGCCAGCCGCCGCCCCATATCCAGTGACCACCAAGTGGGTAAATAAAGGCAACCAGAAAAGTGCCAAATATTAAATACGATACAAACTTTATTCTTTCAGCAACCGCTCCCGAAATTATCGAACATCCGGCCGCAGCAAATGCCGCCTGAAAGAAAAAGAAAGCATATACCGGAATATTGGTTGCCGGATTGTGTGCCGATTCATCTACCATAAATGAACTTGTCCCCACAATACTATTACCCGGGCCAAACATCAAACCGTACCCGACAGCCCAAAAGGCGACCATGGAAATTGCAAAGACACTGAAATTTTTCCCAAGAATGTTTACGGCGTTTTTTGATCGACAGAAACCGGTCTCCACAAACGCGAATCCTGCATTCATAAAAAAGACAAGAAATGCCGCCACAAGTACCCAAAGGGTGTCTATCAAATTTATAGCTGTTCCGTCTTGAGCCATAACCGCACCAGTGGTTAATAGAACTAAAATGGAAACGACACTTCCACGGCGCAATTTCATGCAGGACCTCCTCGTTTGACACATAATTGTTGTATAAAAATTCAAGAATGAATCGTGGCACCTATATACGCAACCCACATACCAAACAATCGATTTGCATATCTGTTCTAAAAAACTCAATTTTGCTTTTCGGGTGGGAACAAATTTGTGTCATCCTGGTTTTGTGTGACAAATATGTATCACATACATCGTGTTTTCCCACGATCAGCTATTGCATATATAAAGTATAAAGGAACAAATGGCTGTGGCGCCATTTTTGCTTGCTTTGACAGCACACAAATAATGGATGATTAAAAGTAAACTATCGATTCTCTTATCTTCTGTCAAGTGTAAGTTACATATGCTTATTACAGTGAACAATGCATTAGTAGGAACAAGTGAATCTATACAAAAGGTCCGTGATGCCATTGAGCGGGTTGCACACACGACGACTCCGATACTGCTTGTAGGTGAGACCGGCACAGGAAAAGAAAGCATCGCGCGTGAAATTCACGAACTCTCGAATTTTTCGCAGGGTTCTTTTGTGACGGTCAATTGCCCTGCACTCACCGACACTGATTTGCAACAGGGACTGCTTCTTCATTCTCCTCCCCATGGTATAAAAAGGGGATATCAATCTTTGAGACATGTGAACAATGCCACGGTGTTTCTCAATGAAATTGGCGAATTGCCATTAAGCGCACAGGGTGTTTTACTGGAGGTTCTTCAAAAATGGGATACCCACAGGCTGGAGAACGAAAAGCATACCTATACAACACGATTTATCGCATCGACGAGTCGCAATTTGGCCGAATGTGTCAAAATCGGAGAATTCAGAAAAGATCTTTTTTACCGTATAAATGTTTTTACAATCACACTACCACTCTTACGAGAACGCATTCCGGACATAATTCTTCTGGTCGATCACCTTCTTAACGCATACAAGATAAGATACAGTAAACACATAGAGACAATCTCATCCGAAGCACTCGAATTATTGACCTTATACCCTTGGCCGGGTAATGTGCGGGAGCTGGAAAATGTCATCGAGCATGCCGTGCTGGTATCTGCGGACACGGTAATTGAGGCACACGATCTGCCGAGCTGGATGCAGGTTTCAAGCACTGAAGATCATTCTCATGGTGATACATTTAAAAGCCTTATAGCCGCCTATGAGAAAAAAATCATAACCAATGCTTTGGAAACTGCGCGAGGTAATCAGACAGAAGCGGCACGGCTTTTGGGCACAACCAAGAGAGTTATTCAATATAAGGTGCGTCTCTACCATATAGACTACAGAAAGTTCAGAAACAGTCAGCCATTTTAAACCTGCATTGTGCGGTTCTGAGTGGATGATTCGCCCAATCCCTTAAGGGCAGAAAGGTTGGAGTAGTCGTGCGGAATACCCTCTGTGGTATTTTCGACATTGCTGAAGCCCGGGATTCCCTGTGCCCTGCAGAATGGTATTGTAATTCTGTATATTGTATTTTGTGACTGCAGTCTGAGTCTATACTGAAAAACCTTTTTATACCAGAAAAACAATCATGGATCACATTAAATTGCTCTGCGATATTGGAGAACTAAACTGGATCTTTTCGGATTCAAAAGGAACCGGTACATTCCTTCAGAAAATTGTGACCATGGTCGCGCGACATATGCATGCTCAGGTATGTTCGATCTATCTTTTCGATTCTTCAACCGAGAGGCTGATGTTGAAAGCGACTCACGGACTCAACCCTGCACATATTGATAAAATATCTTTACGAATCGGTGAAGGGCTTACTGGAATGGCTCTCAAAGAGCTTCGCCCAATCTGCGAAACAAACAGCAGCATTCATCCTAATTATAAATTCTTCGAAGGGTCATTCGAGGAGCATTTCGAGTCTTTCCTTGCCGTTCCGATCCTTCGGGGAATCGAAAAAATTGGTGTACTGGTAGTTCAACGGAAAAACAACGCGCCTTTCACCGACACCGATATCATTGCCATGCGTGCAGTCTCCAATCAGCTGGCAAACATCATAGAAAACGCGCGTGCACTGCTGTCACTCAACGGCCGCATCGGCTCAAAACAAGATGCCCGAAAACCAAAACTCGACTCCTTTATTAAGGCGAAGAGCGCAAGTGCCGGATATGCTTTGGGCAATATTGTGGTGGAAGAGAAGAATAAGGCATTTGCATATTTCAAAACTCGGCGGTTTACGACTGATTATTCACTGGACGATTTCGAAAAAGCGATAACCTATACCACCCGTCAGTTGGAATCCTTTCAGGAGCATGTTGAAGAACAGCTGTCCGATGTGGCTTCTCTTATTTTTGCAGCACATCTTCTTTTGCTGCAAGACGAGCAGTTTGTCGGCACGATACGAAGACTTATACATGAAGGAAACAATCCCCCCGAGGCTACGATGCGGGTGGCCTCCCGGTATATCGATTTGCTCTCCTCCAATGAAAACCCCTATTTCCGAGAGAAGGCAGATGATATCAAGGATCTGGCTCTGAGAATCATCCATAATCTGACCGCAGCCGAAAAAAAGGAAGGCAACTATACTAATCGCATTGTTATCGCACGGGAGCTGCTTCCCTCCGACATACTAAAAATCAGCATCGAGGGAGCATTAGGGGTTATTCTGGTGGGCGGTGGCGTGACAAGCCATCTGAGCATTCTTGCCCGCTCTCTGCACATGCCGCTTATCATCGCCGATGTAGCTCAGCTTCTTGATTTGCCCCAATCAACACTAATCTTAATGGATGGTGAGCTGGGAAATATCTTCATCAATCCGGATAAGAATATCATCACCACATTCCAAGAACGTGAAAAGGCACGAGAGCACAGCTGCAGCATACGGCACAAAGCAAAGGCGCAAACCTATACCCGAGATAACACAAGAATACATATTCTCAGTAACATCAATTTGCTCACCGATTTACAGGCCGCACAGCAATTGGGGTGTGAAGGCATTGGACTGTATCGTTCCGAATTTCCTTTTATTATTCGAAATAACTTCCCGTCCGAGGAAGAGCAGTATGTGGTTTATCGTAAACTGGTAAAGGGAATGCCAGGAAAGCCTATGACGTTTCGAACCTTGGATATTGGAGGAGATAAAGTTCTTTCCTACTATGACTGGTTTAAGGAGCAGAATCCCTTTTTGGGTATGCGATCAATTCGTTTCACGCTCAACAAAAAAGATGTTTTCATCCAGCAACTTCGTGCGATTCTGCGCGCCGGACATGATGCCGATCTGAAAATAATGTTTCCCATGATATCCTCTCTGGACGAAATGCAGGCGGCACGTGCTCTTGTCAACCAGTGTTTGGAGCAGTTGAGCAGGGAAAAAGTAAAATATAACAAGAAGCCGCATATCGGCATGATGGTGGAAATACCATCGGTCATCGAGCTGATTGATGAATTTGCGCAGCTTGTCGATTTCTTTTCGATAGGGACAAACGACCTTATACAGTACCTGCTTGCAGTCGACAGGACAAACGAGAAAGTTTCGTACCTTTATTTGCCGCATCATCCTGCCGTTCTCAGAGCAATGAACCGTATAGTTTCGGCAGCACATTCAAACGAAACTCCCGTCAGTGTCTGCGGTGATATGGCACACGATCCCCACTATATTCCCTTTCTATTAGGAATCGGGGTCACATCATTTAGTGTAGACCCAGTGTTTATCCCAGCCGTACAAACGAGTGTTCAGTCCACTTCTCTGAAAGAAGCTCAAAGTGTGGCAGGAAATCTTTTGCGAGCTTCAGAAATATCCGTAATAGAAAATTTTTTGAATATATAAGAACCGCACCGGATGCCCAAGCTGACGGAGAGCCTGAGGATCAGGGATCGAGTATAACGGAAAAAAAATCAAGCGTTGTCTCCGGGACAGCCTCTTATCCAGTAAATATCCTGCTACCGGACGCACATGTTAAAAAACCCGCATACATGAAGCATGTATGCGGGTCAGGCTATAAGGTGCGAGGAAAGAGAACATTACCCTATAGCGTCATTTCCTTCTTCGCCGGTTCGGATCCGGATACATTGCGGCAAATCGAAAACAAAAATCTTTCCATCTCCGATGTTTCCTGTCCGTGCCCCCTTAATAATCGCATCAATTGTCGGCTTTACATATGGTTCATTAACCGCGATTTCCAGGCGCACCTTCTTCAACAGGTTTACCTCGATAACACTACCACGATAACTTTCGGTGTATCCGGCCTGCTGACCGCATCCGATAACATTGGTGACGGTCATTTTTCGAATTTCGGCGTTAAACAGAGCCTGCTTTACATCAGGCAACTTATTTGGTTGTATTACTGCAACGATCATTTTCATGTTATTTCGCTCCTTATTAACTGTTTATAATCCGGCTCAGCCTTCAGTATAAAAGATTTGAAATCCGTTGTACGCTTCCATTCCGTGTTCTCCAATATCGAGCCCTCTCAGCTCCTCATCGCGATCGACCCGAATGCCTATGGTCGCCTTAATAATTGAAAAGAGGATGAAGGCTGCGATAAAGGCCCATGCAAACACGCTCACGATACCAACCAGCTGCACCATCACCGGCCCAAAACCTCCGCCGAAAAACAGTCCGTTTACGCCTCCGTATGCTTCCTGGGCAAATAACCCCGCAGAGAGTGTACCCCATGCCCCGCATACGCCATGGACGCTTACCGCACCAACCGGATCATCGATCTTGAGTACCTGATCGATAAACAAAACAGCCAAAACAACCAAAATACCACCGACCAGGCCGATAATAACCGCGCTCAGCGGCGACACGTTAGCACACGGAGCAGTTATCGACACAAGACCGGCAAGTGCGCCGTTGAGAGCCATGGAAGCATCTGGCTTTCCTATAATCACCCAGGCGGTGACCATTGCGGCTAACGCCCCCATTGAGGCGGCAAGGTTTGTGGTCACGGCGATACGTCCGATGCTCATGTCGGCAGTTGTGGTCGATCCGGGGTTGAAGCCAAACCAACCAAACCAGAGAATAAATACACCAAGTGCTGCAAGCGGAATGTTGTGGCCGGGAATAGCACGAGAGCGGCCATCCGGTCCATACTTGCCGACGCGAGCACCCAAAACAATCGCACCAGCCAGCGCACACCAACCACCGACGGAATGCACAACCGTTGATCCGGCAAAATCTATGAACCCAAGGTTTTCCAGCCAGCCCTGTCCGTTGAACAGACTACCCCAGGCCCAGTGCCCGGAAATCGGATAGATAATCGCCGATATAACTATGCTGTATATAAGGTAAGCTGAAAATTTTGTCCTCTCAGCCATTGCACCGGAAACGATCGTTGCCGCGGTAGCCGCAAACACCGTCTGGAATATAAAAAACACCAGCGTCCATTCCCACCCTTCCATTCCCGGAGTTGCATCGGAGAGAAAAAAACCACTTGTTCCGATGAAATGCCCGGCGGTTGTACCAAACATCAGCCCAAAACCCAGCACCCAGAAACCAAGTGAGCCGATAGAAAAATCCATAAGATTTTTCATCATGATGTTAACTGCGTTTTTTGCACGGGTAAATCCGCTTTCCACCATGGCAAACCCGGCCTGCATGAAAAACACAAGCAATGCTGCTATCAGAGTCCACAGTACGTTACCATGTTCCTGCGGCATCATCTCAACCTCCTGAGCCACCAGAGGCATTGTACTTGCCCCGACCAGGAGTGCTGTGGTTATCAGTTTAGTTGTTTTCATCTTATTCCTCCTGTCAAAAATCCTTTAGAACTCTACTATAATTTCAGATCCAACCGAGAAACTGACTTCGGTATCTTCGCCATCGATATCTGTATCACTCACCGGAATGGTAGCTCCTCCCCACAACCACCACTGTACGCCATCGGCCGGATAGACATACAATGTGGGTACTACCCATATTGACGCATCTTCATATTCCTCTCCAGTGATATCGTCAGCCTCATAAATAGCAGCTTCGTGATATTCCAGCGGTAAACCAGCCGCAATCATTTCAGTAAAAGCATATCCCGGCTCAATGTAGAAGAAAAGCTCATCATCCAGACCAAACAGCGCATCATCAGAACCCGGTTCGTTTATTGAATCAGGATCTACCAGCGTGTAAAAAGATGCCGCAAGACTGAATTTGTCAAGAGTCAGCACCGGCTCGACCAGAATAGTCACTACATTGGCACGTTCATCACCATTAGGAAGGTTCTGATAACCCACATCAGCTTTCAGCGACAGCGCATCACCAAACAAACCGTTATACTCTAAACCTGTTAACACAGCTCCGGCCTCAGAAAAACCTTCCTGGACATCGAAACGCACCCCGTAGTATGCTTCAACGCTCTGTCCGTCGGCCAGAGTAAGACCGCTTGCCCCAAATAAATCCAGCTCATTAACGTCTGTCTCAACGGTGTCGATAATGACCCCTCCCACATCTACCGGTATTAGCTCTTCGGGTGAATCCGTGACGCCAACCAGAAGCATCTGGGTAAACATTTCAGTTCCCAGTGAGTATTGAATACCGCGTGTAAATGATTCGGGAGTAATCATGCTGAGTCTTTTATAGTAGTAGTAGTTAAACCCTCCATATTGATAGACAAGATCTCCCACCGAAAACGTACCGATCTTGGTGTCGAACGTAATATCGAATCCGTCAAACAACACAGATACCCATCTGTCTCCCCGAACCGGATCTGTTCCTGCAGGAACCCGCCCCAAAAGCATGGTTACATACAGGTTTGCAGATACGTTTTCGGCAAAAGCCAGGCTCATACCCACGTCCAGTTCCTGATTGGCGTAAAAGTTTCCGTCAAAGTCCGCAACCACATCCGCGTCCAAAAATCCGCTGAATGTAACCTCCGGCTGCGCATGCACGAGTAAAGACATAGCCGCTACCAGAGTAAATGTGTAAGATTTAAACCGCATACCGCCTCCTTGTAAAGTTTATTTGTGTAAAGGTTTTTTGTATCTGTCAAACCGTTTTCATCATGGTCATACGCAACGAATATGCCAGTGCCCCAAAATCGCCCTCTACGAAGCAGGGGAGGCATTTTTGCCTGAAAAGTAGCCTTTTTTGTATCATGCCTCGGAACAATTTTGTTCCTTCAGGAGACGACGTTACACATTTTTGTGTTTGTCGACAGAGGCCGACAAAAGGGACTTACGCAAGTCCGGAAAACCTGGGATAGCAAAAAAACGGTAGAGCAGAAAAAAAAGAAAACAGTTGGAGCACTCTGATAGATAGTTGATTTAGATAGTTGATTTAGCTCAACAGCCCCTCACCACCCTTACCAGTCACCCGTGAGACTGAATACCAATCCAAGAAAGCGGTCAAATCCATTCTCGCAAAGAACTATTCGCGACAACAGTAACATGTGTGAGGGATATATATTTATAGAGTTATGACTGAGGCAGCTGTATTTTTTATTACATGTATACACCAATACACGCAAAAACTCACAAAATCATGATTTTAAATCGATTCATTCCTCTTATTCTCTTGCTCGGAGTGTTGACTGTTTCCGCACAGGATACAATAAAAACACCACCAGATACAATTTTGAATCAGCGGCAAACCGACACGCTTTCCACCCTGGATGATGATACCTCCCTGACAGGTGAAACGGTTGAAAGAGTCGACACTGTTGCCTATGATGCCGATAAGATTCAGTACGACTTACAGGAAGATCTTCTTCTGCTCACCGGCAATTGTGTGGTATCCTACCAGAACATGCGCCTTTATGCCGATACGATACACTACCTCATGGACGAAAATCTTCTTCTCGCCTCCGGGGTTCCACAGCTGATCGAGGGAACCGACACGATCGTCGGCGAGACTATGGTATACAATCTGGTAACCCGCCGCGGTAAGGTCCAGTATGCGACCGCTCGAAGTGGCCGTGGAGCATACACCGGAGTACAGATCGCCAAAGGAGACAGCAGCACGTTCTATATCGATCAGGGCGATTATACCACCTGCGCCCTTATCGATACGCCGCATTATTTCTTTTACAGCCGTAATATTAAAGTTACCCCCGGTGATAAGGCAATCAGCCGTCCAATCATACTCAACATCGGCGATGCTCCTGTAGCAGCACTTCCCTATTATATACTTCCCCTTGAACGTGGACGTCAGAGCGGATTTCTTCGCCCCAGATGGGGAGGAAATGTTAATCGTGGCGGCTATCTGGATAACGTAGGATATTACTGGGCAATAAATGACTACATGGATTTCTCGATCTGGGGAAAGGTTCAGGAATTTGAAGATTTTATCTTGCAGGCTCGCGGGCAATATAACCTGAAATACTGGCTAAGTGGCCATATCTCCGGGCGCTATGCTCAAACCAGTGGCCTGGACCTTGAGAACACTCAATGGTCATTGAACTATCGACACGACCAGAACCTGGTACCCGATGCCTCGCTGCGCCTTTCGGGAAGTGGCAATCTTGTTTCCGATGAGCGGTTTTATACCCGATTTTCCGAAGATTCATCCGAGATATTAAATCAGAAGATCAATGCAAACCTTTCTTTAGCCAAGCGCTTCAGCGGAATAAATGCAAGCGGGAACATTAGCTGGAATCGCGATCATAATCTGAGTACCCAGATCATCGAAGAGGAGCTTCCCCTTGTAAGCTTCAGCCTTCCCAATCGACCGCTGATTCCCCAGTCCCCTTCTGCACTACCGGATCAGGAACCTGCATGGTACAATAAGATCTACTATTCGTATAACGCACGGGGAGTACAAAAACGTCGACTGTATCAGGGTGATTCGTTGGACATAAACGACGTAGCTCATCAGGGGATAACTCAATCGATCAGTCTGAGTTCCCCTCAGACCATTTTCCGCTGGTTTACCGTAAGCCCCTCCTTTTCCGCAGAATTAACCGGTTTTGATGCTTACATTGATACCGCTGCAACTCCCCGCATACGAACGCGATTTCCGACTACTGCCATCCCTGAATCGGAAGTTTCGGATACGGCAATACCTCCGGACAGTTCGTATTTTCTGGATCGCGGAGATTCGCTGGAGTTGTTCTATGTATACCGGGATACGGTGATTGATACATTGCTACTGGACACGATTTCCGATCCCAGCTGGGTTCCGCCATCCTATCGAGCCGGTATAAGTCTGTCAACACGCCTGTACGGGATCTTTCCTGTTAAGATCTTCAATTTCGCCGGCATGCGCCATACACTTTCGCCGACAATCAGATACAACTTCATTCCTGAACGAAAGCTCGATCGCCTCTATCCGACGTTTTTAAGCTGGGCCCGCTCGCGGAACCGGGAACAGAGCATTTCTTTCTCCATCGATAACATATTTGAAGGAAAGTTCCTTCGTCCCGAAGAGGAAGGAAAAGAAAAAAAGGAACAGGTAGTCAATTTGCTTTCCGGTGGCATCGGCGCATCGTATAATTTCGAGGCCGATGATGGTGAGCGGGCCTGGAGCGACATTTCTGTTTCAGCTCGCACCTCGTATAACATATTCAATGTCAGCTTTGGTGCCAGTCTGCGTCCGTATGATCAAAGCAATAATCTGGTATACAGACCCAATCTGATGAGCTACAATATCACCATCAGACCTAACAATCTTTCAGCAAGCGGTAAGCTGTGGGGGGGTGATTTTTTTGTGCTGGAAGGATTGCATCCTGAAGACAACCCCTTGTATGCCGATGCTGGAGAGCAGAGGTGGAATGTCAGTTTTAATCCTCAATTCAGGTACTCAAAATCTCGTATATCGCTGGATGATGATTTCGTTACTGACCGAAGTTACTCTCTCAATGCATCCGCGGGGATAGATTTCACACGCAAATGGTCAGCCTCATGGAATGGCTATTATAATTTCGAAACAAATCGTCTGGAGGGCCACTCTCTTAATTTCGATTGCGATCTCGAATGCTGGCAACTTGATTTCAACTGGCGCCCTTCCGGATATAACCCCGGTTTTGCTTTTACCATCTCACTAAAGGAGCATCCCGATATCAAATGGGAACGAAGAGACTGAGGGCAAAGAGATGTATCATACCCAAGATGTAATAGCCGTTTAGCCAACTGCGTAATTTTGCCCGCACTTATATCCGAAGATTCTGACACATTTTATCATCGGCGGGCGTGACTTCGACAACACTGTTGATATCACTGTGTCGTATTTGTACCCGTGCCACTTTACTGTTTCGGGCTTTTGAGTATCTTGCCACCACTGCGGCCGCTATTTGGATATCCTGCTCGGCAGCATCTCCATTAGCTATTCCCAACGGTCCTTCAATATCCGCCATCTGAAAACGGAAATCACTTGTGCGAACAAGCTTATCCATTATCTCGTTTTCCCGGTGATCTCTGCCCACCACTACCCGCGTCCTGGGAGATATTCTGAAATGCCTCCCGTATGCCAGAAGAGAAAACTCCACGATATCGAAGTCGGCTTTATTTTCCCTGAGATCTTCAAACCGTCTACCGGTGGTTTGTTCCGTCAGAAGACATCCTCCCGCGGGAGTCGCATGGATAAGTCCATATTTGCGGGCATATGCAAACTGTTCTTTCCTTCCTCTGCCGGAAATGGCCAGAAGTTTCTCCCGATCAACGATACCATCCCTCTCTGCGGTTGTTGGAGGAAGAAGCCTGGCACTCAGGGGACGCAGAAGCAGCCCTTTCAATCCGGAGCGCCTTTCCACGCTAAACATGCTGTCGCGGCGCTGAGACATGGGTCTCTGACCGACAACTTCCCCGGTTGCAATGAAAGAAGCTCCGCTCTCGTCCATGATCTTTTTTGCTTTTTGTAAACGATGGATTCTGCAGTCTACGCATGGATTTGCGTATCTACCATAGCCAAATTGCGGATTCTTCACCATACAGAGAATTTCAGCCCCCTCCTCCTCTATACGCAACGGGACATTCAATGCCTCGGCAAAATGCCTTACGGCTTCGTGCTCTTTACCGATTCCGGATTCAAACGGCAAAACGAAATGAAGAGCCGTAACATCGAGCCCCTGAGACTGCAATATGTGTGTCGCGATGACGCTGTCCAGACCACCGGAGAACATTACCAGACATGAAGACATTAAAATTCCGCCTTTTTGGGATAGCGGGGAAACGGTATGACATCCCGAATATTCTGCATACCGGTGACAAAAAGCAGCAGTCGTTCGAATCCAAGTCCGAAGCCTGCGTGCGGGGCTCCCCCATATTTACGTAATTCCAGATACCACCAGTAATCCTGCTGGTCCATGTTGTTTTCTTTTATTCGCGAGACAAGCTTGCGGTGATCATCCTCGCGTTCCGAGCCGCCAATCAGCTCACCGATCCTGGGCACAAGCACATCCATGGCACGAACGGTTTTGCCATCATCATTGGATTTCATGTAAAAAGCTTTTATTTCTTTGGGATAATCATACACAATCACCGGTTTCTTGAAGACCGTTTCAGTAAGAAATCGTTCATGCTCTGTTTGTAAATCGGCCCCCCAGTGTATTGGATACTCAAACATGTCCCGCTTCTTTTCTAAAATGTCAATCGCCTGCGTATATGTCACTCTCTCAAACGTATCAGATGCCACCTGCTGCAGAGTGCTGATCACCGTTTTATCCACCCGGGAATTGAACAATTCCAAATCTTGCCCGCACCGCTCAAGTGTCCAGGAGGCAAGATACTTGACGAATTTCTCCGCCAATTCCATATCCTGGAAAAGATCACAGAATGCCATCTCCGGCTCTATCATCCAGAACTCAGCCAGATGCCTGCTGGTGTTGGAGTTTTCCGCACGAAATGTTGGTCCAAACGTATACACCCGTCCAAGTGCCATCGCGAAGATCTCAGCCTCCAGCTGCCCGCTGACAGTCAGATATGCGGGCCGGCCGAAGAAATCTTCAGAATAGTCGACCTTCCCCTCTTTTGTTCTGGGCGGCTGATCATGATCAAGAGTGGTCACCCGAAACATCTCCCCCGCTCCTTCACAGTCGCTTGCGGTAATAATCGGCGTGTGTATATAGTGAAAACCATGCTGCTGAAAAAATGAGTGCACCGCAAAGCTCAACGAACTTCTGATACGGCTGACCGCTCCCAAAGCATTAGTGCGCGGTCTCAGGTGTGCGATATCCCGAAGAAATTCAAAACTGTGTCGTTTTTTCTGAAGCGGATAGTCCTGAGGTGCTATGGTATACACCTTTAGAGATTTGACATGAAGCTCGACGGCCTGCCCTTTTCCCTGGCTTTCTGTAAGTATACCACTCACTCTGATACTGCTTCCCGTGGTCAGAGGCTGTACGGAGGTGCTGTACTCGGGTAAAGAGCTGTCGACAATCAGCTGCAGATTGGCCAGACTGGAGCCGTCGTTGATTTCAAGAAAAGAAAACCCTTTGGCATCCCGTTTGGTCCGAACCCATCCATGTACCACCACCTCCTGCTCCGAGGGGGATTCGCTCAGCAACTCGAGAACTGTCTTTGAAGATGTCACCATGTGAATTGTTCCTTTATGTACCATAGTCCGGCAAAACCGGAGCAAAAAAAAAGGACTAATAATTTATTATACGGGCTTTCCTCTTCTTCCCATATCTCTTGTCCAGCCCGCTAAACGAAAGGTGACAGAGATACGGAGAATAAGTGTCAGACAAAACATCCAATTATTCAGCATAGTAGTCTATGAGTGTATGGGGATTGTATTGTCCCACTTTTTCCCTGTAATTAAGAAAAGGTAGACCGATAATGGAAAAAACCCCAACCACCTCCCCCTTACGGCGTTGGATCATCTTTGCAACAGCTTCAATCGTTCCACCGGTGGCGATCAGATCATCGATAATCAGCCACCGTTTGCCCTCGGGAACATCGTCGATATGCATCTCCAGTGTCGCCTCACCATATTCCAGTGCATAACTTTCCTGAAGCGTCCTACCGGGCAGCTTGCCTTTCTTCCGGGCAAGGATAAGCGGTAACTGCTTACGTATTGCAAAGGGAGATCCGAGTATGAACCCCCTGCTTTCAATGGCGATTATGCCATCGATCGATTCATTGGAGTAGATTTCCACCATCTTGTCTATTACGTATGTTAATGCCTGGGGATTGGAAAAAATGCTGCACACATCATAAAAAAGAATGCCCGGTTTTGGAAAATCGGGTACCTTCCGTATCACCTTGTCCAGATCCATAACTGTTCGCTCCCTTGCGAAAAGAGTCAAAAAAAGAAAAAAAACCACCATTCGTCGGTTACAAGAAACGATTTTTATTGGGTATAATATACCTAAATTGAGCAGTTCCGCGTGGACGATCCGCTCAAATCACTCACGGGCACAAAGGATTGAAGTAAATCGTGTGGAATAACCTCTGAGGGTTTTCCAGGATTGCTGAAGTCCTATGCACCAGTATGTTTGCGGAATCGCCTCGAGAGAATCGCACGATTCACGGTATATATAATAATAAATGGGTTTTCTCCCATAATAAAGCACAGTAAATTAGTGAATCGTTTTAGCAGGTGTTTAAATTTATGACAGTTTTTTGTAAACGCGGATTAGCTGTGTGGATATTCGCGATAATGACACTCTTTGTTAACTGTTCTGTTAATTCATGGGCCAAATACAAGGTCGCCGACGCGCTGAGCAGTAACGATAATCAGGCATTTGTTACCGATGACGATCCGGAGTTGGTTGGAGAGGCAATACCCTTTACCATCAAATCGTATGAATCTCTTCTGGCCGAGATGCCCGATCACACAGGACTTCTCACGACGGTTGGTAAACTTTACGGCAATTATGCCTACGGATGGATTCAGCTGCCCGCCGACACCCTGCCCGACAGCCAGTATAAACGGCAGACTGCTATGATGAAGAGGGCAAAGAAGTTCTACCTGCGGGGACGGGAGTATATCCTGCGAGCGCTTGAAATCAATCACCCCGGCTTTCGCTCCCTGTTGGATGAGGGAGACGTCGATTCGGCCATAGCACTAACGGAGAAAGGCGACACCACCCTTCTGTATCTTGGGGCGCTTTGCTGGTCGGGTGCATTTCTGAGTGATAAATTCGATCTTTCTATGGCCGCCACGATGGACATACCGGTGGCAATGATGAATCGCGTACTCGAATTAAACCAGCAGTATGGTGATGGCGCAGTGCACGAATTTTTTATTAATTACTATGGGTCACTTCCCGAATCCAAAGGAGGCGGTGAGAAGAAAGCGCGAGAGCATTTCGAGAAAGCGGTGTTTCTCAGTGACAGCGCCAAGGCATCACCATATGTATCCCTGGCTCTGGCGGTAAGCGTTAAAACCCAGAATGTAGAACAATTTAAGGAGCTGCTAAATAAGGCCATTGCTGTAGATACAGATAAAAACCCACACTATCGCCTGGCCAATGTTCTGACTCAACGAAAGGCTCGATGGTACCTGAATAATATCGGTGAATTCTTTCTGATTGATTGAGGATTCAACACACCGGCACTTCGCATTTTTTGGACAGTCAGCTCCAGAGGCCACCTGCGGTTTCAGATGGGACAATGCCGGTTATTTCCTGTTTCATTAAAAATCCTGCAACCGGACATCTTCGGCCAACCGATCATCGATCTCAAGTGTTCGCTGATATTGGCCAATCGAGGTAAAATGTATATAAAACGTATTTTCCGGAAGAACATCGGAAAACATATCGGCCCATTCGATCAAACAAACCCCTTCTCCTTCCATGTACTCGTCAAATCCGATTTCTATCAGCTCATCGGGGCTCCCCAGACGATAGAAATCAAAATGATGAATCGGAAAACGAACAGTTTCATATGAGTTGACCAGCGAAAAGGAGGGACTGCGCACACCTGCGTTTTCATCGAAAAAATGCACGAAACCACGAACAAACTCGGTTTTTCCCGCTCCAAGATCTCCAATTAGCCCAATCACATCTCCCGGCTTGCAAGCTGCGGCAATTCTGGCGGCACATTCACGAGTCTGTTCTAATGATTGTATGTGTACTTTCATGATTTGTTCCCACATGGCCTTAACACTGCAAGCGGCACGATGGCTTCTTCCATCGAAATACCCCCATACCGCCAACCGTTCTGATTATTTCCAACGGTGTTCTCGGTTTTTTGGCTCGCAATAAAATAGTAGTTTTCTTTCAGAAAGACACAGGTCGTTTCAGGAGAAAAGGAAGGTAGCCGGAACCGGTGAGGCTCTGCCACAAAGAGAGCGTGTCTTTCATCACAGGAGACACTTTCGCCGAAACGATATCGGTGTGGCATTTTTTCCGCTGAATCTCCATAGATTTCAGTACCCCGTGTGCAAAACACGCTACCATTACCTGCGGTAAGAATGACGGTACACTGCTGAGTATTCAGCGTCTGCAGAAGACGAAAAATGGTCGAATGGTTGAATCGATTGGCGAACATGGTGCGGGAATCCTCATCCGATACTACAGGATGCAAGGAAAATGGTTGACTCAACGCGGTAATCTCAGACAAATTTACAAGTACCGGGATGATGCTCCCCTTTTGGAGAGCCCTGATGACATTGTGTTCATCAAATTTCTTCTCGGTACGGAATATTGTGGTCTGTTCACCAAACCCCGCATTTCGAAGATTTTCTATCAGAAGCTTTTCCTCAATTTTTTCTTCAGTGACGATCTCAGGATTATCCGCTCGCCAGAAGCCAGAATAGTTATTTTCGATATCCATCGGGTAAAGGCCGGAAAGCAAGGAATACCGGGTAAACGCTGGTGATGTGGGCAGAATGGAATAGGAGTGCATTCGGGTGATTTCGAAATATTTCCTGAGTATATGTTCGACTATCATGTATTGATCCAGTCGCATACAATCAAAAACGACCAAAACTATTTTTTCACCTTCTTGCGCTCTAGGGAAAACAGCGGTTTTGAGCACATCGGGAGTCAAAAGCGGCGCATCACTGGCTCCGTGTATCCATCGCAGATAATTTTCCGAATAAAAACCCGAAAAAATCGCGTTTGCATCCGATTTCTGTCCTGCATGAATCTGACGTATACTCTCATTTTGGACATTTTTCAGCTGAAAATCCCACCGCGTCAGCTCCTCATACACTCCCGCCCACTCGCCGGTGGTAAGTGGTTTCTGCAAAACGGTACGAATTTGGGAATAATCGCGCATAAAATTCTGGGATGCCCGGGAAGAAACCGCATGCCTGGTAGGAAGCAGCTTTTTGCATACCGCCAGAAAAGGGGCAGCTGTAACCGGCTTGTCCAAATATCCGTCGATCAGAGCTTTAAAGGTTTTTTCCAACTGCTGCTCTTCCATCCTTGCCACTAACACTACCGGTAGATCCCGATTGTGAAGTTTTATTTCCTCGGCTGTTTTCAGGCTGTCTTTATCGGACATTTGTTTATCGAGCAATACAAGATCATAATCCTGTCTCTTGTCTTTGAGCATCTCGAGAGCTTCATCACTGGTGGTTACAGGAGTAATGCTGAAGCCGCGCGTTTCCAGAAACATGATAAGCGAACGCTGGTATTCGATTTGATTATCTATCCACAACACACTTTTACGCATTACCAGGCCCCTTTACATACCAATCTAAGGTTTTTCCGCAGATCAGTTCCTTTGCCCACTGCACCGGAGGAATCCCCACGTGATTAAAACGTATTTGCATATTCATTTCCCTATACTGTATACATTTTTTGATTGATGACACCTAAATTGTGCCAATCGCCGCAAGAGAATCGTATAATCTAGGTGGATATAAATATACGTAGTATCTGTTCAGAATAATCACAATACCGTGTCATTCCACCCTCGGCGGAAGCTTGCCTCCTGTTTTGCTGAAACTTCAGAGGACTTTATGTACGGAGAGAGGAGTATGGTATGACATCCGCGAAGTACTTTTCTGAATAGAAACCACCTAAGTCTCAGAGAGTCGGGGATTTTGCCCCGCCCGTTCAATTAAGTATATTTGTTTCACCGTAAATATATAGTGTATGATAATTTTCGCCTTGGTACACCACTTTTCTTCCGCGGTAAGATTACCGTTTTCTGTTGATTGTGAAAACACCTGTCATTCTTGAACAAGCAGCTGCATTTACCACCTTCGGCAATATAGATAAGACGGTTACCTGTCTGCTTGAAGGAAGAAGCGGGTTGGTGCCCGGACCGTTTTTCGGTGTATCCTCCGCCTGCGCTCCCTTCTCTGATGAGGCGCTACGGGATATCCGTCATGCCTGCCACGATCTGACAGGACAGTTGGATATGTCATGCTTTGGTAAAAAAAATGATCGGACACCGTTTCTTTTTTGCGCGGCCAAAGGCGATCTGAGCTTTTTCAATACCGGGAACTCTTCTAAACTACTTCAGCAAATATCACCGTTTCTTCATGCCCAGGCAGAAGAAGTATGTGCTGTAACCGGCATTCGCCCAACCAGGTGCTTGACAATTTCCAACGCCTGTGCATCGGGAGCAATAGCCCTGGAGGTGGCTACTGAGCTTTTAGAGGTGGGACAGGCAGACCGGGTCATATTGTTCGGTTTCGATTGCATCAGCAAGTTCGTTCTTACCGGTTTTGATGCCCTGCAGGCTCTCTCATCAACCGGTGCGCGTCCCTTCGATGCCTCCCGCGATGGGCTTTCATTAGGGGACAGCGCGGTATTTGCAATTCTCAGCAGAAGGACTCCACGCAAAGGAGATATACTTATTGCCGGAACAGGTTCCTCGAATGACGCTAATCACCGTACAGGCCCGTCTCGTACCGGCGATGGACTGCATGCCGCGGCGGCTACGGCGATGAGAGGAGCGCAGTTAAAAAATCACCAGATCGGTTTTGTGAAATGTCATGGAACGGCAACGATGTATAATGATGCCATGGAGGCCAAGGCGATATACCGTATGTTTGGTGATGCATGTCCGCCATGCGTGTCTTTTAAAGGAGCAATAGGACATACCAGTGGTGCAGGATCTCTACTTGAAGTGGTCCTTGCGGCGGAGATAATCAGACGAAGAAAGGTTCCCCCGACCGCACATTACAGCAGCCACGGCGTGGAAGAGCCAATAGCAGTCTCTTCCCTGCCCAGGGAGTTGGAAATTCCCTCGGCACTCTGCCTTTCGGCAGGTTTCGGCGGCATGAACGCTGCGGTGGTCATACGGGAGTACACTCATGAATAGGCACGTATACGTCCATAGCTTCGCCGAGATAAGTCAACGGGGAATTATCAGCCCCACAAAGAAACTTTCATGGGATGCAGACCAGCAAGATGTGTTTTCCATCAAACGCGAACAGGTCCTGGAGAAGCCTTTTCCCGTATTTGGGAAACTGCAGCCGCCGGAAAAGCTTTCCTTCAGCCTGGCGGCGTTAATGCTTTCGGGTGACAATACTCAGCACGACGAAAACACCGGTATCTGTCTTGCATCTACGTTTGGTTCCTTCTCTACTGACTGTAAATACATGGAAACTGTTTCAAGCGGCTTTGCCAGTCCGGCATATTTTTCCGCTACTCTTCCTTCATCACCGGTTGCGGAGGTTGCTATCAGTTTCAAACTTAAAGGCCCTGACAGGGTGATTGCCGGCGGAAACAATCCTGGAATAGATGCTCTTGATTTGGGTATCAATGCACTTTTATGCGGGAAAACATCCCGTATGATGATACTCATCGTAAACGCCATCGATCCGAAAGATATTTGGTCGTTAAGCAGTTACGATAAGAAACGCTCTCTACCATGCGGATTTGGACTCCTGCTTGGCAGCCATACGCCGGATTCAGCACCGGTGGCAACCCTGCGATTAGAGGGAACGTTTATGAAGACAGATTCGGACATTCCACCTGGAGAAACTTATTTTACCGAAATAATTTCGGCCCTGTATTCAAATCGTTCGGAAACGATCAGTATTCGTACTCCCGATTATTCAGGAAATGCATTTGTCACCAAGGAAATGAAATGAATGAAAAGCTGTTGGAGAATTTGAAAAAGCAGATTATAGAAACATTGAATCTCAACGACGTGAGTCCGGAAGATATCGATTCAGATGCCCCCCTTATCGGTGGCGATCTGGGTATCGACTCGATTGATACGCTGGAGTTGCTGGTGCTTCTTGAACGGGAATACGGTGTCACTGTTCCCGATGTGAATGTTGGACGCGAGGTGTTTTCTTCTGTTCGCAATCTTGCCAAATACATCGCGGAAAACAAAGCTGACTGATATGACTGCGATGCCGATAACAGGTTTAGGGGCAGTCTGCGCGGCTGGTGATTCAGTCGAATCATCCATGCCCGCCATTATTCGTGGTGAGGACGGCCTCACCCCCCTTCGCCTTTTTGACAGCGGACTGAAACAGGTACCGTTGTGCGGACAGGTTGAGGATTCTGAAACCTGCCGCAGATTTACCAAACACACCAACCGCACGACAGCTTTCGGTGTGATGGCCGCAGAGCAGGCTCTGAAGTCGTTTGCCGATCGAAGCGGATTACGTCTGGGGTTAGTTTTGGCAACCACTGTTGCCGGCATGCGGCGATCGGAGCGATTTCTAAACGCTTACCGAAAGGATCCTCAACGGATATTTCAGGCCGGCGTCGATCTTTCAGAACACGAGCCGACAGTGGTCTCCGGTACGATCGCCCGTCATTTCAAGGCTGAGGGATTTCATACAATATCAACAGCCTGTTCCACTGGACTTCATGCGATTGGTATGGCCAAGCGCCTCCTGGAACAAAACCACTACGATCTGTGCCTGGCGGTGGGCACCGATGCTCTGTCGCTTCTCACGGTAAGAGGATTCGCCAGTTTGATGCTTATAGACTTTGACGGTTGCAAACCCTTTGATAAAAAGAGAGTAGGCATTAGTCTGGGAGAAGGCGCGGGAGCTGTTTTGATGGCCAGACCGGAGGTTGTAAAAACATACCGGATTCCGGTTCATGCCTATGTGAGCGGCTGGGGAGCGTCGGCAGATTGTTACCACATGACCGCCCCTCATCCGCAAGGCAATGGGGCAAGAAAAGCGGTGATGAGGGCTCTTGAAGAGTCGAAACTTTCACCTGACGACATCGACTTTATTGCGGCACACGGTACTGCGACTCCAGATAATGACAGTGCGGAGATTCAGGCGATGAAAACTCTGTTTGCCTCCCTCCCCCCGTTTTGCTCCCTGAAACGGACATTAGGACACACTCTTGCTGCATCTGGCATTTTGGAAGCGGTTTTTGCGATTCGAGCAATGGAGCATGGGATAGTACCGCCAACCGCAGGATTTATGCACACAGATGATAATATCGGAGCTGAGCCTTCCCCCGGTGAAAAGAAGGATATCAATAACCTTTTAAAGAATTCGTTTGGATTTGGCGGCAATAATGCTGCTGTCATTTTTTCACGTCGCGCCTCAAACCAAGAGTAGTGAGAATGTATCTGCCGATTATCTCAACGTACATGCTTGAGCCGGACTCACATCAAGAGTGGGAGAAACAAATTCCCGCATCCATGAAACGTCGTGATCCCAGGATCTGGCAAATGGCATGGTTTGCGGCGCAAGAGGCGATAGAAAAGGCCGGTTGTCAGCCACGCTCAGTCATCGTAGCAACCGCATTGGGTGCTTTAGATGAGACATGCCGTTATCTGGACAATGTATTTGCAACGGGTTTTGGGTCCCCGAAAAATTTCATCGCATCCGTTCATAACAGCATGGCGGGTAAGCTTGCCATGGCATTTTCAGTACAAGGACCGAATCTAACCATGTGCGAGGGGCAAAACTCCTTTGCCTCCGCCTTGATTGCCGCTTCACTGCTTACACCGCACGACTTTCCGACATTGTTGCTAAGCGTGGATGAGAATATTGGCATTCTCCAGGATGTGCACCCACATCTGTCTGACGATTGCCGGCCATGGTTATCTGAAGGGTGGCAGGATTGTGCAATCGCATTCGTGCTTGGGGCTGCCGATGATCAGGTGGCAAAGCCTGCCCTGTCGGCTGCGGGAATATGTCCGGTGGATAGGACAACGCCCCCACAGGAGGCCTGCATTTCGCTGGTGCAGAACAGGGGCTGGCAAACCGATCGGTTGCTGCCGCTATCTGAAACAAGTGTCAGCTTTATCTCCCCGGCAAAGTGTGCGTATTCAAAATTTATGGAGAAAATATCGGGGACCACCCTTATTGGCTCCTATTCGCCATCTTCATCTGGAGCAGCAGTTACAGCATTATGTCAGTGACTCCTTTTCACCTGTGGATTGTATCAGCCGCCCTCTCCTGTCTGGTAAGAGGTAAAAGCAGGTCCAGCCGATACGCAAGCAACCTGCTTCTCGCGGCTCATACCGCTGCATTTGTGCGCGGAATTTTCGATATGAGGAGTCAGTTTTTTTGCCCGGTACTCTGGCGGGGAAATCCGAATAGCAACAGTATCGCACTTACATTCGATGACGGCCCCGATCCGATGGTGACTGAAAATGTATTGGATTTACTGGCAACCTACAGGTTAAAGGCCACCTTTTTCGTTATTTCCGCCAGAGCACGGCGACATCCCCTGCTTCTGACCAAAACGATTCAGGCTGGGCATACGATCGGCTGTCATGACCTGACACACGCGCCCACATCCAATTTCCGGCGACGTGCACAACTGGTACGAGACATCTCGGAGGCAAGAAATATCATTTATGATATCACCGGGTTTACCCCCCGACTCTATCGGCCGCCTGTCGGGTTAATGAACCCTCATATACAACCTGCTCTTACCCAGCTTGACATGGATTGTATCGGGTGGAGCAGATCGACACGGGAGGCCGGTAATCGCAGACTAAAGAAAATTTTGAAACTTGATACCCTGGCAGGTCCGGGGGAAATTGTTCTTCTACACGATTCAATGCCAAAAATTGCTTACAGGGAAGTATTCCTTGAAAAATTAGAAAAGCTCTTCGCCTCAATACAGAAGAAGAATTTGCGCGCAGTTGCGGTTAATACGCTTCTGAATATTCCGGCGTACTCCATGAGATTTGATGACTTTTAACAGGATTGATAATCATGCTTCGTTTTACCCTCCTCTTGATGCTCTCTATCAGTGCAGTTGCTCAGACTGCTGAGGTCAGTGACAGTTTGCTGCAGTTCATTGCGGGCAAGCTCAAACAAAATCGTCACTTCACCGCCCCATTTACTCAGAAACGATATATGGCAATGTTTGAGAAGCCTTTAATATCCGAAGGTACAATAAATTACTTATATCCTGACAATATTCGCATCGAGTATGTCACTCCTTTTGAATCGGTCATTCTTTTAACGGAGAATAGTATCAACAGGTATCGGATAGAAAATGGTAAATACATCAAGCAACCATCTCTTGAGATAGTAGCAAAAGCAATCACCAAAGAGATTATCAGATACGTTTCCGGTGAGTTTATTTCAAATGGCCCCTATCGCATTACCTCCGCCTCCGGAGCCGAAAGACATTTTATTCTTACACCTACCAATGCCGCAGTAAAGGCTATATTCGACCGTATCGAGCTGTTCTTCCCTGCGGATCCGACTTATGTTCAGAAGGTAAAACTGGTGGAAACAAGCAATGATTCAATAGTTATCGAACATGAACCGCCCTCTTTTGAACCGGTGCCCGATTCGGTTTTTTCTATCAGGTAGCATAATGAAAATTACCACCACTATTGTCTCTATTCTGTTGCTCTCGGGGATTTTGTCGAGCTGTACCACTGTCCTGAATGGACAGAAAAAAAAGTGCATCCCGCCGGAGTTTTCTCGACATAACTGGTCGGCAAGCGGATTCTGTGATGTTTGGAAGGGTAAAAGCCGGATACGAACACGGGCTCGAATCGAAATGAATGGTACGGAGATGAGTTTTGCCCTTCTGGATGAATTCGGGATGCCCCTGGCGGCGGTAAACGCCAGCCCTGAAGGATATTCAGTCCGGCGAGCTTTTCCCCCTCTGAACAAAAAAATAATCTTGCAAGCGGCTGAGGGATTATACGCATTCGGACTGATATCACTGTTGAGTAAACCTGTGTCCGCCAGGCCGGTTTCACCGTCAGTCGAATTGACCCGGAACAGTTGCTTCACCCTTTACAACTCTGATAAATTGGATTCGGCAAAAATCATGAGCCTCAGGCACAGCTCGAGTCTTTATAATTTGGATGCCGGGTGTATTCTAGTTAAAGGGAGTAGGGATACGGTATTTTCCTTTACTCCTTCCGATTAGCAGCTTTACCGACCGGGGGATTCGAAGAGAAACGCATGAAAAGTCGAATCGAAGTGGCCAGTAGTAAAAACACCAGTGAAAGCCAGACAAGCCAATCACCATACCTGGTGTAGATAGTTTTTACCGATGAAAGTGGAACGGACACCACCAGTGAATCACGAGTAAACAAGCCGGTTCTTCCCAGTTCACGTCCAAACTGGTCTGCTGCAAGAGAAATGCCCGAATTGGCGCTTCTAACGAGGGATACACCGTTTTCTATGCTTCGCATACGAGCCATAATGGCATGCTGGTGAGGAGCCGTAGATCTCCCAAACCACCCATCATTAGTAATATTGACCAGCAAATTGGCCCCTTCTTGGACCCTTTTGCGAACCAACGCAGGAAAAATCATCTCATAGCAGATAAAGGGAGCCGCCATTATATCCTTTCCGGCATTAAACACTACCGGCTCTGTCCCCCGTGAGAAATCGGCACTGCCTATATTCAAACGACTCAGAATCGGAAACTGGCTCTTGAAAGGAATAGATTCGCTTCCGGGCACTAACTGCATCTTGTAATAAGGTATGAACCGGTCGGTCGCCCCTGCAATCATATAGGCCGTATTGAATACATCGTACTTTTTGGCGACATCTTCTGCGTACTCCCAGTGGAGAGAGCCTGTGATGATAGGAGTGCCCACCCTATCAGCCCAGGAAGCTACCCGATCGCGGATATGAGGACGTTTTAGCAAATAGCAGTATATTGCGCTTTCGGGGAGGACAATCAGGTCGAGTGAATCATCCCTTTGCTCTACAATCATCTTTTCCACGACATTCAGAGAACTATCCAGAGAGTTATTTCCCCAGTTAGTCTGATCCAGATTTATCTGGAGCACCGAAACATTGATTCGATCGTTTTCCATCGGCTCAATTTTTATCATTCCCCAGAAATAGACACCCGCAAGAAAAGTGGCAAATACCGCAAGATGCAACCATTTCTGCGCGATAACATTGCTTAGCCAGTAGCTGCGTAATAATTCGAAAATCAGTATGTTGCCCAAAACAATCAGAAAGGAGAGCAGATATACCCCTCCGACAGAGCCAAGCTGCGCAAGAGGAGATATTGGCACAAACACATATCCAAGATTCATCCACGGAAAGGCAAGATCCCCGAGTGTACGAAAGTATTCGATGAGAATCCAGACGGAAGGAAACAGAAGCAAATACAGCCGGGGAAACGATTTGTAAACGAGCCGGAACAACATTCCTATTCCCAGATAATACAATGCCACAACGGCTGTTGTAAATGCCAGCCCAAGAAGAATAAGATGCTTGAGTCCCTCCACCCCTACATTGCTGATCCAGTAAAACTGACTCAGTGATGCTGATATGCCGAAAAGGTATACATGTAAAACCGCCCTTTTTGCAGGTTTCTGCAGGGCAAAAATCATCATCGGAACAAGCAAAATGAAAGAAAGCAGGGGAAACCCCGCAAATAGCCAGTGGGTTTCGTGATTGAATGGGGGCAAAGAGACAGCAAAAAGTAAACCGGATAGAAGCGGTACATACCAGCGGTTGGATTGTTTATACCAGCTATATAGTAGATTAATCAGTTTTTTCATAAGCAATGAGAAAATAGTTTGCGCAAAAATGGAGGACCTCATTCATTACGAATTAAAGGAAAAAAAGTGCTCTGGGAAAAAGATTAATGCCTGAATTGAGCGGTTCTGATTGATTCGCAATAGAATTGAAGGTTGGATGGTTGAAGCAATCTTGAAAATACCCCCTCGGTGCTATTTCCAGGATTGCTCAAGCCCTTATACTTCCGAGGGACAGGGGGCGCTGCGAGAATAACTTAATTCATGTTTAAAGAAAAAAAAGGGATTCAGATACGCTGGTCGAATGCTTTTGCAAATGAATCACTCAAGTCGTCCAGCACTTCTTTTGATTGATAATAGCCACTGCTAATCCGCTTTTTTACAACATCCAGCAACCTGCCTCTATCTGTCTTGGATGCACCGGATGGCTGACAGCTATCTATCTGAGGTGGTTGCTTTCTTGTACGTGGGGCAGCTTTTTGTTTCCGACCTGCACGGCCGATATCCGGTCTATACATATTACCGCCGCTAACAGGATTGATATTCATGAAAAAAGCCCTCAAGTTTCCCGACCTCTGTACCGATAAAACCAATACGTATGTGAGAAGTGTGCCATTTCTTGCTATTTTCTTTAAAGACAAAGATTTGCCGATCTTTGTCTTTTTTCGTGCCACTTCAGGCAGACTAACACACACCCTCTCCTAATTAATATATCGGCAGTTCACGCATAAACTTTAATCAAAAATTCAACTGTTTTTTTTAAGCACGGACAGAGACTATAAGCTGCCGAAAACCGAATTTTGTTAATCAACCTTTTTTATCAGGCAGGCATGTTTTATTATTATGCTGAAATATTTTGTCTTCATAATGGAGGGTCACATGAAAGAAAAAGTACAAGCGGTAATAAATGAGATTCGTCCCAATCTTCAAGCGGATGGCGGAGATATTGAGCTGGTTGACATCACCAGTGACAATGTTGTACACGTACGCCTCCAGGGTGCCTGTCGGGGATGTCCGGGAGCGGCTATGACATTGAAAATGGGTGTTGAGCGCATTCTAAAGCAGCGCATACCCGAAGTATCCGGAGTTGAGAGCGTTGGCTGATGCGACGCTGTCAGGGGGAGCCGATAAAGGCTCCTCCGCACATTACAAGGAGTCCATGTGGCGTTCTGCATGGACCAAGGCTACGTTTCTTTCGTTCTGCTGGATAAGTTATCTACTCTGCCTGGGATTGGGTGGCGGGATATATTATTTGATCCATCCACGCCTGGTACAGATTACTCCCCTTCTGGACTGGACGATTCTGATTGCTTTCGGAACTTTTTTCCTGATATTAGGCGGTGGGCTGCTACTCCTGACCATCACCGCACTTACCGGTATAGACCTGCTCTATCCACACAATAAAAAGTCCGTCACGGTAAATCTTCTGTTTCCTATTGCAATCGCTTTGGGGAGATTGGTAGGAGTTCGCCGGGATAAGCTCAGGACATCTTTTGTGAAAGTAAATAACGCCCTTACCAAGGCTCAGCACAAAAGGATAAAAGGCGATCGAATCCTCATCTTACTTCCTCACTGCCTTCAGATAGATGTGTGTAACCGCAAGATTACAAACAAGATCTCAAATTGTGTACAGTGCGGAAGATGTCCCGTTGGAGATCTGGTGGGCCTGGGGAAAAAGTATAACCTTCATCTCGAGGTCGTAAATGGAGGGACGCTTGCACGCAAAAGAGTAGCGCAATTCCGCCCGCATGGCATTGTTGCGGTAGCATGTGAAAGAGATCTGACCCTGGGTATACAGGACGTGCATCCCATTCCGGTGTACGGTGTCATAAACGACAGGCCGTATGGGCCATGTGTCAACACACGCGTCGATATGAATCTGGTAGAAGAAGCCGTGCGGTTTTTCCGAAAGGATATCTGATACATGAATTGTGCGGCTCAGAGTAGGATGAGTCGCGCATTCCCTTCAAACGGCATCACCGCCGGAGAATCGCTCAATTCTGCCGGAGAATCTCTCAGTTCTGTTGATATTCCTCCTGGTTTATTATCTGATACGAATAGCCTTGTTCAGTCAGGAACAGCTGTCGTTTCATAGCGAAATCCAGCTCCTTTGATTCACGCGTGACTATCGAATAGAAGGTCGCCTGTTGTTCGCCTTCTTTGGGGCGCAATATTCTGCCCAATCTCTGCGCCTCTTCCTGCCTCGATCCGTATGAACCGCTGATCTGAACGGCAACATTGGCTTCCGGCAGGTCGATAGCAAAATTACCAACCTTCGACAGTATGAGTACTTTTAATTCACCGGTTCGAAACTGCTGATACAGCTTGTCACGTTCATCATTAGGGGTAGAGCCGGTGATCATCGGTACACCGAACTGTTTCGAAAAAGCTTTTAGCTGAGATATATATAATCCAATAATCAGAATACGGTCATCCGTATGCCTGTTTAAGATTTCCCGGGCGACCTGCATTTTCACAGGATTTTCATATGCCAGTCGGATCTGCTGTTTAGGAGGGAGCGAAAGGTATTGCATCTTTTCGGAATGCGGCAAGTCGATACGGATCTCAATACATTTAGCTTCAGCAATCCAGCCCTGTTTCTCCAGCTCCTTCCATGGTACATCGAATTTTTTGGGACCAATCAGGGTAAAAACATCATCTTCATGCCCGTCCTCACGAACAAGTGTTGCCGTCAATCCTAAACGACGCCGGGCTTGAAGATTGGCCGTGAATTTAAACACCGGCGCCGGGAGAAGATGTACCTCATCATAGATGATTAATCCCCAGTTTTCTTTGTTGAAAATCGAGTAGTGCTCAAAAGAGTCGGTTTTCCTTCGTCTGTATGTTAAAATTTGATAGGTAGCGATTGTCAGAGGCTTAATTTCTTTTTTTTCCCCGCTGTACTCGCCGATATCTTCCGGATTGATGTCTGTTTTCTCGACGATTTCCCTGCTCCACTGACGGGCGGCCGTTATATTGGTTACAAGTATCAGGGTTCGTCGTTTCAACAGACTCATAACCCCCATGCCGACGACTGTTTTGCCGGCGCCACAGGGCAGAACGACAACCCCGGAGCCTCCGGGACTGGTGGAATCACCGACGAAAGCGTCGGCAGCCTGACGCTGATAGTTGCGCAGAGAAAATTCCTTTTCACCCCTGATAGTGTGCCGAAGATTTATTTCGAATGGAGCCCCATCCACATATCCAGCCTTATCATTTGCGGGATAGCCGATACCGATCAAAGCCTGCTTCAGAAGCCCCCGATAATCATCGGAAACGCTAATGCTGTGGGCATCTATCGGTGGGCCAATCAGAGGACGAAGTGTGGGGTGACGGGAGAGATTTTCCAGCAGTGCGGCATCTTTGCTGTGCAACACCAACCTGCCATCTCTTTTCTCCAAAACAAGCTTTCCGAACCGCCCCATAAACTCATACACCTCCTGGGTGACATTCTGAGGGACGGGATACTTGGAGAAATGCTCAAGGCGGCTGATCGCCTCATCGGGCGAGAGTCCAAGTGCGGCCGCATTCCACAGAGAAAGCGGCGTAATCACATAGGTATGCATGTACTCGGGACTCTTCTCCAGGTGTGCAAAAACACTGATGGCGTCCCGTGCATCGACAAACAAAGAATTGTTCACCTCAAGCAATAGAGTTCGATCACTTTGAACAATCAAGGGATTCTGTGGATTCATAGACACTTAAAAATGGAAGCAATGGTTAAATTCATCAAAACTATCTAAAATACGAACTGTGTGCTCGTGAAAGTGCACAAAATAGTTTCTGCGGCATTGACTCGCAGACAGGCTTGACGTACTTTCTTATGGTGCCGAATCATGACGCATCCACTCGTCCGATTAAATGGAGAGTGGTTTTTTTCGTTTATATGGGCAACGACAAAAACAAAAGACGGCTCTTTTGATTCAGGCAGAAACTCATGATTCCGAGATACATACAACCGATTCGACTATTCCTCGTGATAGGACCCGTCTTCGAAATCCTGCCCCGATTAACAAACCGGGACTATCCATTAAGGAACTTTGATTTGCGAATTGCAAAAAAAACGTTCTTCACGAATATAGTGATCAGCGTAAAACATATTTAACTGTTTCCGGCACGGCCGGTTTAGGAGATTTACATGGCTAACACGGTCATCGTTGGTGCCCAGTGGGGTGATGAAGGAAAAGCCAAAGCGATTGATTACCTGACCGAACGGTCTGATATGATAATTCGCTATCAGGGAGGGGCAAATGCAGGCCATACGGTCATTGTAGACGGTCAGAAATTTGTCTTCCATCTGGTCCCTTCCGGTATTATGTATCCGAATAAGCTATGCGTCGTCGGAAACGGCGTTGTCTTTGATGCTGAGCAGTTTCTCGAAGAAGTAGAGGAGCTTCAAAGTCGCAGCATTTCGGTGACCGATCGTCTTTTTATATCCGATCTTGCCCACCTGGTACTTCCTTATCATAAGGCGCTGGATGCAGCTGTCGAATCACAGATGGGCGGCGACAAAATTGGTACGACAGGGCGGGGCATTGGTCCGGCATACGCAGATAAGGTTTCACGCGTGGGAATCAGGGTAGGTGATCTTCTTAACTGGGATTCATTTACCTCAAAACTCGAATCAAATTTTTTACAAAAAAAGTTTATCATCGAAAATCTATATAAATGCGATTTTAAACTGCAGCTACAGCAAATAATCGAGCACTACAGAGAAATCAGAACACGGCTGGAACCGTTCATAAAGGATACCGGCAGACTGATCTTCGAAAAAGCGCGGACCGGCAGTAAACTGCTTTTCGAAGGTGCTCAGGGAACTTTCCTGGATATTGATCATGGAACCTATCCATTCGTCACCTCATCCAATACCGTTTCCGGCTCAGCGTGTGCAGGATCCGGGTTTGGCCCCACAATACTGAATCATGTGATTGGTATCGTAAAGACCTATACAACGAGAGTCGGTAACGGACCGTTTCCAACGGAATTGGACGATGAGATCGGAGAACATATCGCCAGAGAAGGTCATGAGTTTGGTTCAACTACCGGGCGTCCTCGCAGATGCGGATGGTTTGATAGTGTTATGCTGCGCAAGGCGATTCAGTTAAATGGTATGACGCGAATCGTTTTGACCAAGCTCGACGTCCTGAACTCACTCGATGAGATAAAGATCTGTACTCACTACGAAATTATGGGTAAACGTTACGATCAGTATCCATCTATGACTCATCAGCTCGATCATGTGAAACCTGTGTATGAGATTATGCCTGGCTGGAAAACAGACATTTCGGAATGCAAAAAGATGTCGGATCTGCCCAAAAACGCGATAAACTATATAAATAGACTCAGGCAAGTCTGCTATGATATACCGATTCTTATGATTTCGGTTGGAGCTGATCGCAATCAGACTATTGAAGTCGAGCCGATTTATTAGAAAATGAGCGGTTTAGCTGATTTCCGGTAATGTGCTTATGCTGCAAGATCCGGGTATTATTGGCTATAATCATCGGAAACGAGGGCATCCTGCAGCATAATACAGGTAATTCGTACGTATATTTCATACAGCGGGTTACCAATTGTATTTTTATAACGGAGAGGAAATTTCATATTTATGATTCCTGCAGAAGTAATTAACGTCGTACTTTCAGACCAGGGATTTCTTATTCTGCTCAAAAGCACCGAAGACAATCGGGTGTTGCCGATCTCAATCGGAAAAGAGGAAGCTCGTTCCATTTTGATTGCATTAAGCAACACGCAACCGCCCAGACCACTCACACACGATTTAATGAAAACGGTATTCGATGAGATATCATGTACGATAGAGAGAATCGAGGTGTGTGATTTAAGAGATGAAACTTTTTACGGAAAACTTATTCTCAACAATAACGGGGTTCCTTTAGAGATAGATTCCCGCCCCTCCGATGCAATTGCCCTTGCCGTTCGTGCGCAAACACCGATCTTTGTTGCAAACCATGTGTTTGAGGAAGCCGGGGTGATCCTTAAAGAAGAAGATTCTGAGCAGATTGCAGCCGACCAGCAACAACACGTGGAGGAGACAGAAACTCCCCAACACGGCCAATCGGATGCAGAAATGAGCAGCGTGGATATGCTCAAGAAAAAATTACGACATGCAATCGAGAATGAAGAATATGAGGAAGCAGCCAGGATCCGGGACCAGATACATAAAATAACTTCATCGAACTGATCATTTTTTACTCCACGTAAGCCGGAAGAGAAGCCTTATGCATTCATCAAAGCCCTACATTATGTCTGCAGGATTTATTATGCTTATAGTAGCCTTTACTGCCTGTAGTTATGCGATGACAGCAGGTGATCGAGAAAAGTATGAGGCAAAAGGGCTGTCGCAGGTAGAATGGCAGATGATTCAAGACGCTCAGATGCCTGAAGAAAAAGTAGATGAACTACTCAAAGCCGGTATCTCGATCTCCGAATATTTCGATTACCCCTGGCTTGCGCTGAGGATATCCGAACGGGAGTACATAAAAAAACGCAAAGCCGGAATGCTGGATGCGGATATAGAAGCTTACAGTAATAAGATGAAGGTAAGTGACTTGGCTGTTATTCAGAATTTTTTTCTGCCGGGTTTTTACCAGTTCAAACGAAATCAAAAGCTGAAGGCCTTCACAATGAGTGGTCTCACCGTGGGCTTTTTAGGTCTGACAGCGATTCTATCCGTAAAAAAGGACGGATTCATGCCGGAGCCACTCTTTCTTATGATTCCCGTTATGTTGTGGAGCAGTATCGATATCGGTCTTCAGATACGAAAAGTGCGTAATCCGGATGCCACACGGTTCAGCAATAGCAGTTTGAAAGATAATACGATAGAGTTTGTTTTTTCAGCACCAATTTATCCTGTAAATGAGAAATGAGAAACATGTTACGACGTTTTCTGGGAGCAAAGATTCGTGATATTCGCATAACCGGAACCTACCTGGATTATGAAGGAAGTATTACGCTTGATGAAGAATACCTTCAAGCATCAGGTATTCTTCCCAATGAAGAGGTTTATATTCTCAATCAAGAGAATGGGCACCGTTTTACCACTTATGTAATAAAGGGAGAGAAGGGTTCCGGCAAAGTAGAGATAAATGGTCCGGCAGCACGCCTTGGTATGGTAGGAGACCGGATAATGGTCCTCAGCTACGTTCTGCTTAGCCCCGATCAGATTGCAGATCACGAGCCGGTGATCGTGAGCGTGAACTCAACTGATCATTAGTTCTGATAACTGTTTTTTTCTTCAGGGATAACAATACTGCTTTATGCGAAATATTGCGCTTTTTTTGTCAGTATTTGCTTTACTTGCTCTTTCGGTAGTTATTGGGACAAAAAATGAAAATGATCTGCCTCAAGATTCTTTTAGGAAAAGTTTAGAACCAGAGGTCCCTGACATTGGAAGGGTACAGATTTTAAATGGGTGCGGTATAGATGGAGCCGCTTCAGAGGCCGCGGATTTTCTCCGTGAGAATAACTTCGATGTAAAGGATATCGGAAATGCGGATACCTGGAATTATCCGCACACCATTGTGGCTTCACGCACAAAAGATATGACAGTGGCCAATAAGGTCGCCGATGCACTCGATACTGATAAGGTCATCTTGCTCCGTGATGAAAACGGCCTTTATGATGTGACAATATTTTTAGGAGCAGATTTTGGAGATATAATACATGAATAAAACGACTTCTGTACTTCACGGTAAGCAACTGCTTTGTGTAGCAATCGATAAGGCGCTCGAAAAAAAAGCCGACAAGAATGTAATACTCGAACTGCAGCTTTCAACCTACATCGCCGATTGGATCTACATATGCGAATCCGACAATCCTATTCAGAACAGAGCCATCGCTGAAAACATTATTATCGGTCTAAAGCAGCAGGGCACGCCTCCATGGCATGTGGAAGGGCTCGAGGAAGGAAGATGGATTCTCATCGATTATTCCGATGTTGTAGTCCATGTGATGCTACCTGAAATCAGAGAGTATTACCAGCTCGAAACTCTTTGGGAGGAGAGCAGTCGAGTTTCACTCCGAGAGTTTGGTATTGATCCTGAGTCAGATTCCTAATCGCAAGACTGAAACATAATTAAAAATACACAACCCGCATTGAGCGATTTTCTCGCCGCTATCTCCCAATTCCATACAGCAAAAAAAAGGTCTTCAGCACTCATTACATATCTCAGCGGATTACACGTTTGCTTAAAGCCTCCTTTTGGCCTCAAGTAATTGTGTAATTAATCTGCTCAGGACCATTCAATTTGAGTATACAATATGGATAAAAAAAAGCACCCTTTTGGAGGTGCTTTCTTTTGTGGGATATAACCTTGGATGATTATTTATAAAAAGGCATTATCTGTTTTTGAAATGATCGGCAAGATTGCTCAACTGCCCCTGTGAAGGCCGTACCCGTGGGCTTCTTTCGCCAAGGCCTTTCATCGAAAGAGATATCCTTTTCTTTTTCTTATCAACTTTAATAACACGAACATCGACGTGTTCTCCCAGCGAAACCACCTGACTCGCATTTTCGACATAACTTTCTGCAAGCTGTGATATGTGTACAAGACCGTCACATGTGGCATTGATATCGACGAAGACTCCGAATTGAGTGATATTTGTAACTTTCCCTGAAAGTATCTGTCCTTCCTCCAATTCGGTGAGTCGCAGCCGCCTGCGAGGTCTGGCCGATGCAGCGGAGATAAACTGCTGCCCGGCACGCAGCTGATCGATCAACTTACGGTCGACGTAGATTTTCTGAGAAAAGTCATCTATCTGAACGGCTTTTATCTGATCGGGATCTGTAATCAGCGATTCGATTGATTTTCCAAGCTGTTCGCTTAGTTGATAGACAAATCCGTAGTGATCGGGATGAACCAGCGTACGATCGAGTGCGTCTTTTGCATTCGGGAAATAAATGTAGCCGGCCACATTCCGAAAAACAATATCATTTACCCCTTTTACTTTCTTTAAATCTATCTTTGTATTCAACTCCTGCGTTGCGCCGGCTCTCCGAATCTCCTGAAGAGTCTCCTCGGAGACACATTCCAGATGAAGCAATGCTGATTCAGGAGCATCCACGTAGGCAACTCCCTTATGCAAAGTCATTTCGGTTGTTTTGCGGCTGACCAGATCTGCCATACGTTCTGTGGTTACATACTTCTGAAGGGGATGAATCAAAAAGTACTCTATTCCGATCTGAGGTATGATATCCATCGGCTGAATATAAAGGAGGCCGATAGCATATATACGTTGCATTGATTCATCCAGATCGGCGAATTTTTCTTTCATCCAGGTTGACTGGACCAGATTATTCACGCCGACAGGAGTTTTCTTTCTGGAAATTTCTATATCTTCGGAACCGACAGCTTTTTTGACCTGCTGATCGATATCTTCAGGCATCTCGCTGTCGTGAAGAACTATTGTCGCCGGCTTATGCCGATTCGAGAATTGCTGCAGACGTTTTACAAAGAAGGCCTTATCCTTACCTTTCTTCTTTTCGGTAGCGGCTCCCAACAGTCGACCATCACCATCCATGGCGACAATAATCATATCGTCACCGCCATGGCTACCCAGAACAAATGTTGTCCCGGTCTGCCGTTTTTCCTCGATGCGTTTGTTCAGCTCCTGGCTGATCTGGTTCATCGCCCAGTTTTCAATATCGGCAAAGATACGGGCTTTGACATCCTTTTCCACCATCGGTTGGAGATATCTCGTCCAACATTCATCGATAGCTTCCAGGATCAAATCAAATCCAATGGAATCGGGATTCTCGATAAAGTGGTGCCTGATCAGCTCGGTAATGCGAAACAACTGCACGTTGTGCTTGAAGCGAATCGTTTTGTCACTTTCAGCTTTAAACAGTTTCAACAACTCTTCCGGGGTCAGCTCATGGACAGGTAACATTTTTCCCCGGTATTTGGAATATTCCTTATCTTTTTTGTTTTTCGGCTGCACTTCGAAAAACCCGTCCTCAAAGCCAAAATCTCTGGCCATCGAGCGAACCGTGTCATCGTATGCAAACCGTTCCACCAGGATGTCCTTGACACCGCTGATAACATCCTGTACCGATTTTAACGATTCGTCCTTACCCACATAGGGCTGGGCAAGCTCTTCTAAAGGAGTATTTTCTTCCTCCTGTATTTGGACAATATCGGCGAGCGGACTCAATCCTTTTGCTATTGCCTGCTGTGCCCGACTGCGCGGGTTTGGCCGAAGAGGAAGAAGCATATCGTCGAGTTCGGCGGAGCTGGTGCTCAATCGTATGCGATTTTCCAGATGTTCATCCAGAGCGTTATCTTTCTTCAGTGCGTTGATCAGACGCTTTTTCTTCGGGTTAAGATCCGCAATACTCTGAAGATATGCATAAATACGGCTGAGCGTGCCTGTGTCCAGATCGGCGGAAATGGCCGGCTGGTAATCAACCAGGTAATAAATGCTATCCCCTTTTTCGAAGTGCTCGCAAACCTGCGTAGCTAAAGAAGACTGCAGGTTCCATTTTTTCGATACGTTTACGCTGAATTCTGTCATGTAGAATTGTTGTTTTTTAGCAGGTAGTTGGGTGTAGGAATTATTGTTATAGTCATATAAACTACAACATGCCACGTATAGGATCAATACGTTCTGCGGAAAACAACCTTTCGCCGCATTTGATATAGATTGTCATCGACACCATGCCAATGACATTGTCTCTGATTAACACATTGTGTTTACCCGACATCGCTAATCCGGATTCGCGATCCTTCATTCTCAGCCTATTTTACAGCTAAATTGAACGATTCTCTCTCGGCGAGTGCTTCGCCCTCACGGAATTACGTGAATCATCAGCTCATAACCACACGATTCAGGTTACACAAAATTGACATCGGATTCCCGTTTCTTGTAAAAATCATTTATGGTCGAAATCGCCTCTTCGGGATCATCGATCACCTTCATCAGACTCACATCATCCGAATCGATGTATTCGGTGCCAAGCATCTTTTCTTCCAGCCATTCGAGCAGACCGTTCCAGTAATCACTTCCCATCAGTATTAGAGGCAGATATTTTGCTTTCTGGGTCTGGATAAGCGTCAGCGTCTCAAACACCTCATCCATTGTTCCGTATCCACCGGGCATAGCAATCACCGCGGAGGTATATTTCAGAAACATCACCTTCCTGCTGAAAAAATGGCGAAAATTGATCAACGTTTTGATGAACGGATTTGGCACCTGTTCATAGGGAAGCTGGATATTAAGCCCGACAGAAGTACCTCCGGCATCCAGCGCCCCCTTATTCGCCGCTTCCATTATCCCGGGGCCTCCTCCGGTGATTACACCGTATCCATTGCTGACGGCATGTGTCGCGGTCTGGTAAGACAACCGATAGTATTCGTGATCGGAGGGAGTGCGGGCGGATCCGAAGATCGTCACACATGGTCCGATACGGGAGAGGGTCTCAAAGCCCTCCACAAACTCTGCCATGATACGAAAGACACGCCAGGTGTCATCATTAGAAGCTGGAATTGAGTGATTCGGTTTCATGTTTTCCCTTTCAACTTAAATACGTCTCCGGGCATTTGCCGGTATATGATCTTTATTATATTATTTGAATATGATTTTCGTCCACAGGACTAAGAGAAAATACCAATTTTCATACGTTTAGGTGTATAAACATAGCCAGATGGAACAGAGTTTTTTTTCCTTATCCTCCTCATGGAGGAGACGAATTCAGTCTTCGGGATGCACTCTTTCGGAACGGTATCTATACGTAAGCATTTCCGGGCAGAGTATGGCGCTGGTCGAAAAAGACCAGATCCTATGTACATATCCGATTAGTACATCTCGATTCGGTATCGGCAGCAAGGAGGGCTCCTTTATGACCCCACCGGGCATTCACCAAGTTGCCTCAAAGGTTGGAGCCGGAGCACCACCCTATCGCATTTTCCGCAGCCGGGTGGATACGGGAATCACCTGGACGGCTGACATCCAGGAAGAAAACCTGATTCTTACCCGAATAATTCGACTGAAAGGGTGTGAGAAGGGCGTGAACAAAGAGGGTGATATTGACAGTTTTAAGCGCTACATTTACATCCACGGCACGAATCGTGAAGAATGCATCGGCACTCCCCTTTCCCATGGTTGTGTCTGTATGAGAAACGAAGATATTATAGAACTGTTTGACCGCATACAGGAGAATGATCTTGTCATTATTGATCCACAATAGAATATACAGCTCACTCCACTTTACCGGGATTCTCGGTGCGGGGATGAGTGCCCTGGCCCAATATGTTCGCTGGATGGGCTGCGATGTGTCCGGATCGGACAGAGCATTGGGCAAAGAAGAAACAGAAGATATCTCCGAATATCTCACCTCCATCGGATGCCGGCTCTTTTCACAGGATGGGTCGGGTATAGACGAAAAATGCAGCGGAATTGTCATATCAAGTGCCATTGAGGAGAACAACCCGGAGATCCTGCGGGCACGTCAGCTGAATGTTCCCGTATATCACCGCTCGGATGTACTCGCTGCGATTATCCAGACAAAAAAGGCTGTTGCGGTTGCCGGAACGAGTGGGAAATCGACAGTCACTGCCATGATCTTCCATCTGCTCCAAAGCTGCGGCCAAAATCCGTCCCTGATCACCGGAGCCGGACTAAATAGTCTCCAGAAACTGGGCATGCCGGGAAACGCTTTTTATGGTGAAGGTCACTGGCTTGTGGTAGAGGCCGACGAAAGCGATGGCTCCCTGATCAAATATCATCCATATATTGCTCTTGTGCTCAATGTCAGCAAGGATCATAAAACGATACAGGAGACTTTGCAGCTGTTTTCTACCCTTGCCGATCAGTCTGAAATCGTTCTGAAGAATAGCGATGATCCTCTTTTGGATTCCATAGACGCGACATACTGCTTTGGCCAAAGTCCCGTTGCCGATTACACCGTTGAGTCTCTGGAATCCACCGCTCAGCAAAGCGCGTTTTCTTATCGAGGCACAAGCTTCTCCACCCCTATGCCAGGCCGGCACAACGCGATCAATCTCTTTGCGGCGGTTGTAGCAAGCCTGCTTTGCGGCTGCTCACCGGAATGCCTCAGGGATGCGGCCAAAAAATTTCCAGGCCTGCACCGTCGCTTCACTATCACCCAGGCAGCACACGGCATCACCATCATAGATGATTATGCACATAATGCCGAGAAAATCCGCGCGGCGGTCACGGCGGCCCAGGCTCTTTCACCTCGGGTGTTTGTGCTGTTTCAGCCGCACGGGTTTGGCCCGATGAGGTTTATGCGGGAGGAGCTTGCCGCCATGTTCAGGCAGACACTGAGAGAAAATGATTCACTGTATCTGCTACCGATCTACTATGCCGGCGGAAATGTCATGCGGGATATTTCATCCGCCGATTTGGCATCCGATCTTCAGGAAAGCTCTTTTGCCGTGCATGCCCCCTCTTCGCGCGAAAAAGCCGTCGAAGCTATCCTACGGCAGGTCAGACCAAAAGAGGTTATTCTCAGTATGGGCGCACGCGACCCCTCCCTGGATGCTTTTGCGCAGTGGATTGCCCGGCAAGTCGAAGAAATTTCCCTCTGAAAAACAAAACAGCCGGTGAAGTTTTTCGCCGGCGCAATAAGAAACCGGCAAAATCGCATTACATCTTAGTATCGGTACATTTCTTTGCCCGAAGTCATGTTGTATATTAGGGAAAATTACATTCCTTCACGCAAAAACAACGGTTGAGCCCTGGGTGGTTTAGCCGTTTTTTGCTGAACCGCGCATACAGTGGTCAGTATCCTGAGAATTGATGCATTTGCAGAAAGGGACTACATGCAACAGTCACAACCAATCACAAAAAAAGGCTACGACCAGCTGGTCGAGGAATTAGAACGTCTGAAAAAAGTCGATCGCCCGAATATAATCAAGGCGGTGGCCGAGGCCCGCTCTCATGGTGATCTGTCCGAGAATGCGGAGTATCATGCGGCTCGTGAGCGTCAGTCTCATATCGAAACACGGATCGGGTATCTGGAAGACAAGTTGGCAAAAAGTGAAATCATACATATGGACACAGCCAATTCGGAGACTGTCATTTTCGGCTGCACTGTAAAGATTGTGGATCTGGAAGATGACTTCGAAGAGGAATACACTCTGGTTGGTGCAGATGAAGCCGATCCGGCAAAAGGAAAAATCTCCACCGCATCCCCGATCGGTAAGGCTCTGATTGGTAAGAAGAAAGACGATGTTGTGGAGGTGACAACTCCCGGCGGTAAGCTGACGCTCAAAATACTGGAATTTTCCTGAGCTCCAAAACAGATCATGTGCACCCTTCGCCTATAACTACTTTGTTGACAGGATAACTTGTGCAGGTAAAAGAAAACATACGAAATTTCTGTATCATAGCTCATATCGATCACGGAAAATCCACCCTTGCCGACCGGTTTCTGGAGATAACCGGAACTGTCAGCAAGGATAAAATGATGGAACAGATTCTTGACAGCATGGATCTGGAACGCGAAAGAGGCATAACCATCAAATCGCATCCGATCCGGATGAACTATCGAAGCAAAGATGGTCAGGAGTATATCTTCAACCTGATCGACACACCCGGGCATGTTGACTTTTCCTATGAAGTCAGCCGCTCCCTTGCGGCCTGTGAAGGGGCGCTGCTGGTGGTTGATGCGACTCAGGGAATAGAGGCACAGACATTGACCAACATATACCTTGCCCTCGAAAATGATCTTGCGATCATCCCGGTTCTCAACAAAATCGATCTTCCCTCCGCGCACCCCGAGGAAGTCAGTCAGCAGGTATCCGATCTTCTGGGAATTGATCCGGAGGAGATTCTTCACTGTAGTGCAAAAACAGGCGTTGGTGTCGAGCAGATTCTTGAAAAGGTCGTGGGGCACATTCCACCACCGGTGGGTGAAGAAAACAAACCGCTCAAGGCCCTGGTTTTCGATTCCAT
Organism: uncultured Fibrobacterota bacterium; assembly: GCA_964419255.1. Classification (GTDB taxonomy): domain Bacteria; phylum Fibrobacterota; class Chitinivibrionia; order Chitinivibrionales; family CAYFVL01; genus CAZPHU01. Next base: position 55,472 of record CAYQOU010000010.1, read on the forward strand.
TTTCGATTCCTTCCGGGGAGCCATTGCCTATGTGCGGGTGTATGAAGGGAAGCTGAGTCAGGGCGATCAGATCAAGTTTCTTTCGAACAGAAGCGAATTTGAAGTAACCGAGCTGGGTCATTTCAAGATAGGGCGGGTGCAGCAGAAAAGCCTTTCCGCCGGCGAAGCCGGGTATGTGGTAGCAAGCATAAAAACCTTATCGGATATTAATATCGGTGATACGATCACCTTAAAGCATGATCCTGCCGACAAACCGATTCCGGGGTATAAGGAAGTTAAACCGATGGTGTTCAGCGGGCTGTACCCCATTGACAAAGGCGACTACGACGACTTACGCAATGCTCTCGAAAAGCTTAAACTCAACGACTCATCAATATCCTATATACCCGAGACCTCCTCGGCGTTGGGGTTTGGCTTTCGTGCAGGCTTTCTTGGCATGCTTCACATGGAAGTTGTACAGGAGAGACTTCTTAGAGAGTACAATGTTAACATCATTACCACCGTACCTAATGTGAAGTACAAGATTGTACTCAAGACAGGCGATACCCGGTATATAGAATCCCCCGCCCAACTCCCCTCTCCCGGTGAACTGATTTCGATAAGCGAGCCGGTCGCCCGCGTCCAGATCATCACCCCCTCCGATTATGTCGGTACGGTGATGAAGCTGTGTGAAGAGAAGCGCGGGAAGCTGGGGAATATGGAGTATCTGGAAACCACCAGGGTATGTTTACACTATCGGATTCCGCTTTCTGAGCTTATCGTCGATTTCTTCGACAAACTCAAAAGCTGCTCCCGAGGCTATGCATCCATGGATTACGAGTTTGCGGACTATGAAGAAGAGAACCTGGTCAGAATCGATATCCTGATTAACGGCAGTCCGGTGGATGCGTTTTCGGCGATCGTGCACAAAGACAATTCTTATTTCTATGGCCAATCCCTCACCTCCAAGCTTAAAGAGTTAATCCCGCGACAGATGTACGAAGTGGCTATTCAGGCAGCGATCGGCACGAAGGTTATCGCGCGCACAACGGTAAAAGCATACCGTAAAGATGTCACATCCAAGTGTTACGGTGGCGATATATCACGAAAACGTAAGCTTTTGGAAAAACAAAAAGAAGGAAAAAAGCGGATGAAGCAGGTTGGCAACGTCGAAATCCCGCAGGAGGCGTTTCTTGCCGTCTTATCCGCAAAATAACTGAAAACCATGGATACTCTACGTTCCCCTGAAAAACCAATCGATGCACGCATATCGGTATACAAATTCCTGCGGCTTCTGGTTATAGTCGGTCTGACAGGCGGTCTGGTCAAATTGGTCTTCTTCGAAACCTCTCTGGTTTCTACCAATCAAATGCATCCAGGCCTCTACAAGGGCGACAGGCTGCTTGTGAGCAAAACCGGTACAATCAACCCATTTTCAGGTACGAAGTCTCTTCGCAAGGGTAAAGTTGCGATTTTAAGCCTCCCGATAGAATCCGGAGGCGGCACCGCAGCCTTTCGCATTGCGGCTACCCCAAACGATACCTTTGAGGTCATCGAGGGGAATGTCCGGATTAATGGTACGGAAGAGATCCGGCCAGCCGGGCGGAAAAGGAAAAGCAACCCGCTTCCCGCTCAATACTCTCCGCGAGATGCGATTTCTCCGTTTGCTCTTCCCGGCCGTGGTGATTCCGTCTCTTTCGCTGATGCCCCTTTGCGAGACCTTGTGTTTCATGCTTCCATGATCAGGCAGGAGAACGAAAGAAATGAATATATACTTCAAACCCGACTTCTGGTCGACTCTGCCGATTCCAGTGATTATTTTATTGAAGGTTTTTCTCTATACGACGGCACCTTTTCCAGTATTCCTGATTCTCTTCGATACGATTGGTTTTTCTGGGACCGTCTTATAGATTATTTTGATACCTTTCAAGAGGATCACCGGCGGATCGAAATCAGATTCGATATCACCAGAAATGGCGAAACCGTTTCTGGATATCGCTATCAAACTGATTTTTTCTTTCTTCTTGCAGACAATTGGGAGGTAGGCTACGACAGCCGGTTCTTCGGTCCAATAAGCAGAAAAAATATACACGGAACCGCCGAATGTATTCTCTGGTCGCGAGCACCATCAAAAGGCTTGAAAGGATTTAGAACGAAACGGTTTTTTAAGATAGTGCGTTAGCTTCTTTGTCTGACTCACATGTTCATCCTCTCCCCTACGGTATTGCTTTAGCGGGAGGATGGGAGAAGCAAAAGGACTTCTTTTACTATGTGTTTTTTGTTTCCGATTTCCGAATCTCTGATCCTTTATTCTCCGGCCCTGCCGGTTTTTGATGACGGCCTGAAATGCCGGGAGCTGTTTAAAGCCGGCCGAATAATCGATTTTACCTGAGAGTCCATTCATGGTTCGTCGGATGAATGGCAGAATTTTGAGGGATGAATGAAAACGCAGAATCATAAAGCAGGCTATTTCGGCTCGTATGGCGGTAGATATGCCCCGGAGACATTGATGCCGGCTCTGTATGAGGTGGAGCAAGCATATCGGCAGGCACGTGAGGACGAGCAGTTTCAGCAAAAATATGCAACGCTCCTAAAAGATTATAATGGGCGTCCGACCCCTCTCTATTATGCGAAGCGCCTTTCGGATCATCTTGGGGGCGCGCAGATCTACCTGAAACGGGAGGATCTCAATCACACCGGGGCGCACAAGATCACCAACTCTCTTGGCCAGTCGCTTCTTGCTCAGTACATGGGAAAAAAACGCATAATCGCCGAGACGGGCGCCGGACAGCACGGTGTTGCGACCGCAACCGCTGCTGCACTGCTGGGGATGGAATGCACCATATACATGGGTACGGTCGATATGGCGCGGCAAAGACCGAACGTGTTTCGTATGAATCTTCTTGGCGCAACGGTAACTCCCGTGGAAAGTGGCAGCAAGACACTCAAAGATGCGGTCAATGAGACCATCCGTGATTGGACACTAACTGTCCAGACAACTCATTACGTTTTTGGATCAGCACTCGGACCACACCCCTTTCCATCGATCGTTCGCGATTTGCAGTCTATAATCGGCATAGAGGCCAGGGAGCAGATACTAAGTCAGGCCGGCCGTCTGCCGGATGAAATCGTAGCCTGTGTAGGAGGCGGCTCCAATGCTATCGGAATATTTATGCCATTTATGGATGATAACGCGGTTCGATTGACCGGCGTGGAGGCCGGCGGAATGGGCCTTGACAGTGGAAAACATGCGGTTCGTTTGACACAGTCGGATGCCGCACGAAAAGGTATTCTGCACGGCGCCTTTTCCTACGTGCTTCAGGATGCTTACGGCCAAATAGCCAATACGCATTCAATTTCCGCAGGGTTAGATTACAGCGGTGTGGGCCCCCAGCATGCTTTCCTGGCCGAAAACGGCAGAGCCAAATACACCTATGCCACCGATCAGGAAGCGATCCAAGGATTCAAGACGTTGTGTGAACTCGAAGGAATCATTCCTGCGCTGGAATCTTCCCATGCAGTTGCCTATGCGCTAAGACGTGCGCCACAGATGAGCACCGACTCCGTAATGATAGTTAACTTATCCGGGCGCGGTGACAAAGATCTCGCGCATGTTGCCGATTATCTGGGGATGACTATATGAATCGCTACATAAACACTTTTTCGTCAGTAAAACAACAGAATCGCATCGCATTTATACCATTTGCCGTTGCGGGTGATCCTGACCCCGATCTAAGCCGCCGAATTCTCCAAACATATCTGGATGCCGGTGCGGATATTCTGGAGATTGGCTATCCCTTCAGTGATCCGATGGCCGATGGGCCTGTGAATCAGAGAGCCGCACAGAGGGCGATTGCCGCGGGCCTGAATCATAAAAGTTTTTTTGAGATGATTGCCTCTCTGCGCGCAAACACAGAGACACCCTTCGGTCTGCTTCTGTACGCAAATTCCATCTACCATCTGGGTATCGATGATTTTTGTCGCCGGGCTGCCGATGCCGGCATCGATAGCCTTCTTGTTGCGGATATGCCGCCGGAGGAGTCCAATGATCTGCTCCAATCCATGGATCGACACGGACTCAAAAGCGTGTTTATCGTCTCTGAGCTAACCGATGAAAGCCGCACACGCTACATCTGCCAAAATACAACAGGATTCATCTATGTTGTCAGCCGTCTGGGAACTACCGGTGTTAAACAACAGTTCAGCCTCACGGTAAACGATACCATCGAGCGATTGCGTAGCTGCACCCACCTTCCTCTGTGTGTTGGCTTTGGCATATCTTCTTCCGATCACGTAAAGGCGGTAAAGCAATCGGGGGCGGATGGTGCAATCGTAGGCAGTAAACTGGTGGGAATCATAGAACAGTATCGAAATAACCAGGATGAAATGCTGGGCAAACTGCACGATTCCATCTCTGAGTTTGTCTCCGCAACAAGATAGAACACACGCCTTATATCCGGAGAGCATCATGTCAAACTCATCTGTAAAACCGGATCTCACCCGTATTGCTCAGCAGCTTGAAGCTCTTGAGGAAACAATCATCTCCAAGCTGATTGACCGAGCACAATTCCGCGTTAATGACACAGCGTATAAAAGGGGCGAAAGCGGATTCGATGGCGCCGCAGATCAGAGCCTGTTGGATCTTCGTCTTAAATACCAGGAGCGAATGGATGCACAGTTCGGCCGCTTTTATGTGCCGGAAGAACGCCCATTCAATAAGGATCTCCCCCGCTCTCGACGCAAAGTCTCCCTTCCGCCCACCTGCCTCAAGCTTGATGATTACGATGTGATCAATTTGTGTGGTGATATAAAAAATGCATATCTTGAATTGCTCCCCCGGATGTGCCGGGGGGGAGATGACGGCCAGTACGGCTCGAGCGTCGAGCATGATGTCTATGCGTTTCAGGCGATCGCACGTCGAGTTCACTTCGGAGCGCTGTATGTGGCTGAAAGTAAATTTCTTGAGGATATTCCACGATACCGTACACTTATCAGGGATAAAGACACAGATAAATTGCTCCAAAAATTGACCCGTACCGACATTGAGGAACGCATCATTGAGCGGGTTGCAGAGAAGGTCGATCAGATGCAGGCATTCACAAACAGGCAAATCCGCCACGTAATTTCTCCCGCGGTCATTCTTTCCTTTTACCGCGATGTCATTATTCCTATGACAAAAAAGGGCGAAATTCTCTACCTATTGAACAGAAAAGACTAGTTCAGAGGCACACCCCCAACGTTTTTTTCTCTTTCCTGCATAACCGCCTGTTTTTTTCTCCCGCAATATCGTTTTAATTCTTATGGCACACACATTGCAAAGATGGATTGCAGTGTTTACAAATACATCGCTCTTTTTTGTATTTGATGGGAAATGTGCCAAGTATCTCCGATACAAATTTAGATCAGCAATACAATTATGAATCATCAGTCTGAATTTTACTCATGCCGGTTTTGTTTTCGTGAAGATATTGAAGGGCTGGCCGAGATCGCCCATACCCTGGCTTCAGAGTCACAGCAGCGTCCGATGCTCATGAAAGTTTTGGATATAATCGAGAAGCGCTTGAACATGTTTCGTGGGACAATCATGCTTCTGTTACCCGACAATTCACATCTTATTGTTCAGGCGGTTCAGGATGCTGAACATGAGGCTCAGGATCAGGTCCATTATCACCGTGGGGAAGGCATTATTGGGCGGGTTGTAGAGACCGGGAAAGCTTATGTGGTTCCCGATATTGCACTCGAGCCTGCCTTTAAAAACCGGATCCATAAAAGAACAAAGGAAAACACAAATCATCTTGCGTTTGTATGTATACCGGTTGTACTGGAAAATGAAGTGGTCGGGACCCTCTCGGTAGACATACCCCATAGTGCGGAACGTCCGCTGGATCAGAATGTCGGTGTGGTGAGTATCATCGGTGCGATGATCGCCAGTTTTCTGAGAACCGAACGGCTTGTACGTCTGGAAAGAGAAAGCTGGCGGACCCGATATTGTCAACTGCAAAACGAAATGGGTGAACGCTTTAAGCCTGATACGATGATAGGGGTTTCCTCGGCGATGCGGGATGTATTCAGCCGTATACAGATAATCGCCCGGAGTGACACCTCCGCGCTTGTCCGGGGGCCCTCCGGCACGGGAAAAGAGCTGGTTGCAACGGCAATTCATTATGCGAGTGACCGACGCGATGCGCCTTTAGTAAAGGTTAACTGCGCTGCACTCAGCGAGTCGCTGGTGGAAAGTGAATTGTTCGGCCACGAAAAGGGTGCATTCACCGGCGCTCTCTACTCACGCAAGGGCAGAATCGAAGAGGCGGAGGGAGGAACTTTGTTCCTCGATGAGATTGGTGAATTTTCTCCGGCGATTCAGATCAAACTACTCCGCGTGATTCAGGAGCGGCAGTATGAACGTGTTGGGAGCAATCAAACCAGAACGGCAGATATTCGCCTTATATCAGCTACGAACAGGGATCTTGAATGCGCTGTTGCAAACGGCACCTTTCGGGAAGACCTGTACTACAGAATCAATGTCTTTCCGATCACCATTCCCCCTCTTGCGCAGCGCAAGGACGATATACTTCCCTTATCCAACGCATTTGTGGAAAAATTCTCTTCAAAGCAGAACAAAAAGATCACGCGCATCAGTACCCCGGCTATAAATATGTTGATGTCATACCATTGGCCCGGCAATGTCAGAGAATTGGAAAATGCCATCGAGTATGCGGTACTATTGTCAACCGATGGCGTCATTTACGGGCATAATCTCCCCCCGACACTTCAGACGCCGGATGGAAAAGATATAACGGCAAAGGGTGGTTTACGGGCCAGAGTCGATGCACTCGAACGCGATATGATCGTCGATTCACTCAAGAGATGCAAGGGCAATATGACTGCAGCGGCAAGAAAACTTGGGATTACTCCCCGCATGGTAAGATACAAAATAAAGCAGCTCGGAATAAACACGCGTAATGTCACGACCGGCCAAATAATCCTCAGAGGGTAATCCGTGCGATCGCCAGCATGCGAGCCAGCAGGATCGCATCGTTTCCTCCACCTTTAGAGGGTTTGGGTTGACCACTCAAAATCGCTCACCTTTGATTTGATGTTCAAAATATAGCCCCTCAGGAGCTTATTCTCCTCCCATCTCGCAAATGGGTGGTGAGGCAAGGTCAACGAGGTGATAGACGAATCAATAGTAGTTATTCTGAACATAAACTTTCCGATTCAATTATTCCCCATGTTTTTCATTAATCCGACAATTATTTCCGTTTCCCTCATTTATCTTACAAATTTGTCACATGCGCAAAAAGCGGCTGTATAAGCAGCTTTTAGTACGCTTCTTTTCTGTAATACATGATTGTACCCCGATCCTGTGACAAAAACGTCATTGTACCAGATAGTAATTGTCCCTTTTACATGTGCGATAGATATTTTGCGTTCATTTATGATCACATAATAATCTGCAAAATGGCCGTTAGCATGTCAAAAAGCGGAATTTCGTTTATTGATTACATTTGCATATGCTGTCAAGGCATGTTCATTTAGTGATGTGGCACATCAATTGCGTTATCCGATAGTGAATTCAAATAAGCGGCCGCATGAGCAAAAAGTTTCATTAACTAAGGAGTGGCGGAAAATGAGAAAGATCGCAATCTACGGTAAGGGTGGTATAGGTAAATCAACGACAACACAGAATACGGTTGCGGGACTTGCGGAAGCTGGGCGCAAAGTGATGGTTGTCGGATGCGATCCCAAAGCTGATTCCACCCGTTTGCTGTTGGGTGGTCTGGCACAGAAAACCGTTTTGGACACCCTTCGGGAAGAAGGAGAAGATGTCGAGCTTGAGGATATCATTCGGGAAGGATATGGGGCGACACGCTGTGTGGAGTCGGGTGGTCCTGAGCCGGGAGTCGGTTGTGCGGGGCGCGGGATAATAACTTCCATAAACCTGCTGGAACAGCTCGGTGCATACAGCGACCACTGGGAACTCGATTATGCTTTTTATGATGTTCTTGGTGATGTTGTCTGCGGTGGTTTTGCCATGCCGATTCGTGAAGGTAAGGCTCAGGAGATATATATAGTTGTGAGTGGTGAGATGATGGCTATGTATGCGGCCAACAACATTTGTAAAGGTATTGTGAAGTTCGCCGATGCGGGCGGAGTACGGCTTGGAGGACTGATCTGCAACAGCCGTAAGGTCGATAACGAAGCGGAAATGATTGACGAATTTGCCAAAAAGCTGGGTACTCAAATGATTCATTTTGTTCCCCGTGACAATATGGTACAAAGAGCGGAAATCAACAGAAAAACTGTTATCGAGTTTGAGCCCTCCCATACACAGGCAGATGAATACCGGACGCTTGCCAACAAAATCGACAACAACGATTTCAAAGTCGTCCCCAAGCCACTTGCGATAGAGGATCTGGAAAATCTTCTTGTTGAATTCGGTATCGTTTAAATAATCAAATCATTTTCGTCCTGGAGGATACTCAATGTTGATGATACGATCGATGATCAGACCGGAAAAAGCCGATGAGGTTATGGCTGGACTGCTGGAAGCCGGATATCCGGCGGTGACCAAGGTTTCCGTATACGGTAGAGGAAAGCAGCGGGGGCTGACGGCGGGTGATGTTACCTATGATGAATTACCCAAGGAGTTGCTGCTTACGGTGATAAAGGATAAGGACAAAGACTTTGTTGTCAATACCATAATCGAACGGGCCAGAACCGGCAGTGAAGGTGCTTTTGGTGATGGTAAAATTTTTGTCACTCCCGTATTGGAATCCTACACAATCAGCTCAGGTGTAAAAGAAGTATCGGAGGATGAGAAATGAAAGAAGTCATGGCAATGATTCGGATAAACCGGATCAACGCAACCAAGCAGGCGCTTAGCGATGTCGGCATAACATCGTTTACCGCCACGGGGCGGGTATTGGGCCGTGGCAAGGGAGTAGTCGACTACCGAGTTTTGGAGGGCGCAAAACAGGGTAGTCAGGAAGCGATCACCCACCTGGGATCGGGTCCCAGACTTGTTCCCAAACGGTTAATCACCGTTGTTGTTTCCGATGACTGGGTTGAACGCACGGTAAAGGCCATAATCGATGCAAATCAGACCGGAAACGCCGGGGACGGTAAAATATTTGTCATGCCGATTATGGAAGCAACCCGAGTGCGTACCGGAGAAACCGTCTCGGGCGCATCGGGCGGTAATGTACTTGACTCTTCGGGAGGTATTGAATCATGAGTACAACAAAAAATGACCTTAACTTCGATCTGACCAAATCCAAAATAATCGAACGCTACCCCACCAAGGTGGCTCGTAAACGCTCGAAGTCGATGATTGCAAACGACCCGGAAGCGGTTCCTGAAATCCAGGCTAACGTCCGAACCGTTCCGGGAATAATCACACAGCGCGGATGCTGTTATGCGGGATGTAAAGGCGTTGTTCTCGGTCCTACCCGCGACATCATCAACCTGACTCACGGCCCCATCGGCTGTGCCTTCTACAGTTGGCTGACCCGACGCAACCAGACCAATCCGGGTCCTGAGGGTGACAACTACATGCCATATTGTTTCTCCACCGACATGCAGGAAGATAATATCGTTTTTGGTGGTGAGAAAAAGCTGCGGGAGGCGATTCAGGAGGCGTATGACAATTTCCATCCCAAGGCCATCGCCATCTTTTCCACCTGTCCGGTCGGACTGATCGGCGATGATGTGCACGCGGTAGCACGGGAAATGAAAGAAAAGTTGGGAATCAATGTGTTTGCTTTTTCCTGCGAAGGGTATAAGGGTGTGAGCCAATCGGCCGGTCACCATATTGCAAACAACCAGATTTTCAAGCATGTCATAGGCACGAATGATACCGAGCCGCAGGGAGATTTTCGTATAAATCTGCTGGGCGAATACAACATCGGCGGGGATGCTTTTCTTATCGAAGATCTCTTTGAGCGGTGTGGAATAACCCTCGTTTCAACCTTCAGCGGGAACTCCAGTATCGATCATTTCGCACAGGCTCATATGGCCGATCTTAATCTGGTCATGTGCCATAGGTCAATCAACTATGTGGCCGATATGCTCGAGAAAAAGTATGGTATACCATGGATAAAAGTCAATTTCATCGGTGCCGAAGCAACAGCCAAAACACTGCGAAAAATTGCCCAGTATTTCGGGGATAAGGAGCTGAAGAAGAGGGTGGAAAAAGTGATTGCCGAGGAGATGCCGGCGGTGGAGGCTGCCCGCCAGGACGTTCTCACGCGAACACAAGGAAAGAAGGCAATGATCTTTGTGGGAGGAAGCCGCGCTCATCACTACCAGTACCTTTTCGATGAAATAGGCATGCAGACAATCGCCGCCGGATATGAGTTTGCACATCGGGACGATTATGAGGGGCGTGAGAAGCTGCCGACTATCAAGATCGATGCCGACAGTCGTAACATCGAGGAGCTGACTGTGGAGCCGGATCCGCAGCTGTATAAACCGCGCAAGACGGAACAGGAGCTGGCGGCATTGGAAAAGGCCGGGCTTAAGATGAAGGACTACGATGGTATGATGCCGGAGATGTCAAAAGGCAGTATAGTTATCGACGACATCAGCCAGTATGAGACCGAGGAACTCATCAATAAGTACAAACCCGATATTTTCTGTGCCGGAATCAAGGAGAAGTATATCATACAGAAGATGGGAGTGCCTTTGAAACAGCTTCACAGCTACGACTATGGCGGTCCCTTTGCCGCTTTCAAAGGTGCGATCAATTTCTACACTGAGATTGACCGTATGGTAAACACGCGGATTTGGAAGCTTATCGTCCCTCCGTGGAAGAGCGTGAAAAAGACACAGGTGCAGGCTGCCTATACTTCCGAATGTATAACAGCGTAAGAGTATATGGTGGATTCAGGTCTGGCTTATCCAGCGGGACCGTACAGACAGCGACTATCGATTAGGAGGAATAGAAAATGCTACTACGGCATACAAAAAAGGAAATTAAGGAACGCAAGGCCCTGACGGTTAATCCGGCCAAAACCTGTCAACCGATAGGAGCCATGTATGCGGCAATGGGTATTCACGGATGTATTCCCCACAGCCACGGTTCACAGGGGTGTTGTGCATATCATCGAAGCACACTTACTCGTCATTTTAAAGAGCCGGTCATTGCAGGAACCAGCTCATTTACCGAAGGCTCTTCGGTTTTTGGAGGACAGTCCAATCTTGTGCAGGCTATCGATAACCTGTTTACGATTTACGATCCACAGGTTATCGCGGTGCACACGACTTGCCTTTCAGAGACAATCGGTGATGATGTCCCGCAGATTGCTCAGAAGGCTCGGGATGACGGAAAAGTACCGGAAGGAAAATATGTTATCCATGCGAGTACACCAAGCTATACCGGCTCACACATAACCGGATACAGTGCGATGGTAAAATCAATGGTAACCTATTTTGCACAACAGGGAAAAAGTAAATCCGATATTATAGATATCATCGCCGGTTGGATGGAGCCGTCGGACATGCGCGAAATTCACCGGATCGCCGATACTATGGGGATAACACATATCCTGTTCCCTGACATGTCGGATGTACTCGATTCGCCGCAAACCGGCTCCTACTCATACTACCCGGAGGGAGGCGTTACGGTCGAAGAGTTGAAGATGACCGGAGAGGCAAAAGGGGCCCTCGCCCTGGGGAAGTTCTGCTCGGAGGCCGCAGCCTTTGAGCTGGACGCCAAATGTAAAGTGCCCGTTGAGGTACTGGAATACCCTCTGGGCCTGAGTGCTACCGACCGGTTTGTCATGGCACTTTCGAAGCTTTCCGGTAAGAGCATTCCTGCCTCTATCGAAAACGAACGCGGCCGTCTGGTTGACATAATTACAGACATGCAGCAGTATCTTTCGGGCAAAAGAGTTGCGATCTTCGGTGATCCCGACATGCTGATTCCCTTGACCGAATTTCTCATCGAGATCGATATGAAGCCGGTATATGTCATCACGGGAACGCCGGGAAAGTACTTCGAAAAACGCATAATGGAGATCGCCGGCGAATCGGTGCCGGATATCCAGGTAAAGTTTGGCGAACGGGCCGACCTGTACCTTTTGCATCAGTTAATCAAAAACGATCCGGTTGACCTTCTGATCGGAAATACCTACGGAAAATATATCGCCCGTGATGAGGATATACCTTTTGTCCGCATGGGATTTCCGATCCTCGACAGGATAGGCCACTCCTACTTTCCTCACATGGGATATACAGGAGGCATGCGGATTATGGAAAAGATCCTCAATGCACTTATGGATCGTCAGGACAGGGATTCAAGCGAAGAATCGTTCGAACTTGTCATGTAACTACCAGAGGGGGGCTTGAGAGCCGTTCTTACGGCTCTCATAATATTCCAGCATATCTAGAAAAGTGATTGGATTATGGATACTACAAACGTAATTCTTGACGAGCGCCAGAAGCAGATAATACGTAATCGTGCGGCATCAACGTGTGACATTGCATGCGAACGCCGGTCTACCGCCGGAACGGTAAGCCAGCGTGCGTGTGTTTTCTGCGGGTCGCGTGTTGTACTGTATCCGGTGAGCGACGCCGTACATCTGATTCATGGAACCATCGGCTGTGCAGCCTACACATGGGATATACGGGGGTCACTTTCTTCCGGGCCGCAGCTTCATCGCATGAGCTTCTGCAGCGATCTGCGGGAGCTCGATGTGATACACGGCGGTGAACCAAAACTGGCTGCATCCATCGATCAGCTGGTTGGCAAATACCACCCCAATGCAGTATTTGTGTATTCTACCTGCATCGTGGGTATAATCGGAGATGATGTGGAGGCGATCTGTAAGAAGGCCGCCAAAAAACATGGCATACCCGTTATCCCCGTTCATTCGGAAGGCTTTCGTGGCACGAAGATGGATGGGTATAAGGCTGCCTGCTCGGCACTTGCCGCGCTTGTGGGAACGGGATCTACGCAAGACATTTCACCTTACAGCATAAACATTCTCGGTGATTTCAATATCGCCGGTGAGACCTGGATCATAAAAGACTACTATGAACAGATGGGAATCGATGTCGTCTCCACAATCACCGGAGACGGCCGGGTAGGTGATATTAAGCGTTCCCATGGAGCAAGCCTCAATGTCGTACAATGCAGCGGCTCGATGATTCATCTGGCCGAGCATATGAAAGAAAAATATGGAATCCCTTACATCCGGGTATCCTACTTCGGTATCGAGGACACCGCACGGGCGCTGTACGCGGTTGCCGAACACTTTGATAATGAGCAGATCAGCAGACGCACACAAGAGGTGGTACGCAGTGAGATCGAACGGGTTATGGCAGTCATAGAATCCTGCCGCACCGATCTGAACGGTAAAAAAGCGGCAATCTATGTGGGAGGTGCTTTCAAGGCCTTTTCGCTGGTCAAGTCGTTGCGCATGCTGGGAATGGAAACGGCTGTCGTCGGTTCACAAACCGGTAACCGTCAGGATTATCAGACACTGGCACAGATGTGTTCACCCGAAACGATCATTGTCGATGATGCCAACACGGTTGAGCTTGCGTCATTTGTACTCGAAAAAGATGTTGACCTATTTATCGGCGGCGTAAAGGAGAGGCCGATCGCTTACAAACTGGGCATCGGCTTTTGTGACCACAACCACGAGCGCAAAACGGCACTGGCCGGATTTCGAGGAATGGCAAATTTTGCAAAAGAAGTACATGGAACGGTTATGAGTCCGGTTTGGCGATTTACGCCCCGGAGAAGCAAAAGGATGGGAGTATGACAGTTAATGCTCGTAAAACGGAAACGCCTCATGTGGCGACACAAAATACCTGTAAACTCTGTGCCCCTCTGGGTGCATCCCTGGCCTTTAAGGGTATACAGAATGCGATTTCTCTTCTGCACGGCTCTCAGGGATGCTCCACATACATACGCCGATATATGATCGGACATTTTCGGGAACCGGTCGATATCGCATCCTCCAGCTTTGATGAAAGCACGGCAATTTTCGGCGGACGCGAGCAGTTTATCACATCCATAAAAAATCTGATAACCCAGTACTCACCCAGCGTTATTGGAGTTGCCACAACCTGCCTTGCGGAAACAATCGGGGAAGATGTAGCGGCTTACATCCGGGAATATGCCTCAACCGATCAGGATTCTACCACCGATGTTATCGGGGTAAACACCCCGAGCTTTCGCGGGACACATGTCGAGGGATTCACCGAAGCGGTATGCTCGATCGTTGACCGCTATGCAAAGCCGTCACCACCGACATCTAAAGTGGTGCTTTTACCGGGTATGGTTTCTCCGGCGGATTTGCGGCATGTCAAAGATGTGGTTGAACAGTGGGATCTTGATACGCTGCTTCTCCCGGACTACTCTGACACCCTGGATGGCGGTGCGTGGGACGCATACCACAAACTTCCCTCGGGGGGAACGTCTGTTGAAGAATTGAGAACTATTGGAGGTGCACGGGCAGCTGTGGAATTCGACACATTCTGCAGCAATGTGACAAAACCGTCATCGATTCTGGCCGCACGGTGCGGATGCAGCACCTATATGCAACCGCTTCCGATAGGACTTGATCTTACCGACCGGTATATGGAATACCTTTCTTTACTTTCGGGAATAAAGATGCCCGAAAAAATTTACAAGACCCGTATGCGCCTTGTAGACTCATATATCGATGGCCATAAGTATTTGTTCGGAAAAAAGGCCGTAGTGTATGGCGACCCGGGACTGGTGTATTCACTCTGCTCGTTTCTTTCTGAAATAGGAGTTGAAGTTATTTTGTGCGCAACCGGGACCATGTCGCAGCGCTTCACGCAGAAGATGCTGAAGCTGTACACGGGAAGAGACGTAGAGATTCTGGACGATGCCGATTTTGAATACCTGGCTCGACGCACCGAAGTGCTCAAACCCGATATCGTTATCGGAAACAGCAAGGGTTATTCGTTTACTTCTAAACTGGGGATTCCGCTGGTGCGGGCGGGATTTCCGATTCAGGACAGGATCGGCTCTCAGCGCATACAACACCTGCTCTATGATGGTACACAGCAACTGTTTGACCGGATTGTGAACACGATTATTGAAAACGTACAGAATAATACTCCTACAGGCTATCTGACCTACTGACAGGATTATATATCATGAATACGGATTTGACAATCAGATGTGCGACACTTGATGACATACCGGGAATGTTATCTCTATTACAGAGCCTCTTTGCCATTGAGAAGGACTTTTGCTGGGATCCCGGCCTGCAGTCGCGAGGATTGAAAATGCTTATCTGCCGGGCTATGCATGGGGACGCCACCGTGCAGGTGGCCGAATCAGTCGACAGGATTGTGGCTATGGGAACATGCCAGATACGTGTCAGTACCGCCATAGGCGGATTTTCCGGTGTGATAGAAGATATCATCGTTATGGAGCAATGGCGCAGACGTGGGGCCGGCAAACAAATTCTTGCGGCCTTATCAAGATGGGCCCGCGATCAGGGATGTCAGCAGGTCCAGCTGCTTGCGGATAACGAAAACAAGAATGCCCATGCATTTTATACACGCCAGGGCTGGTTTCGAAGCAGAATGGAATGCTGGAAACGGGTACTTGTGTGAGAAGTAAGAATTAAGAAGTAAGAAGTGATGATTGTGAGTCAGGGAATCTGTAAACACAGAGCATAGATAATTGTATGCCATATAGACTTTTTTTTGTAAGCGGAGTTATATCTGGTATAGGAAGGAGATCACGATGAAAGACATATCTCGCCACCCGTGTTTCAATATTCACGCCCGTCAACGGCACGGCCGGGTTCATCTGCCCGTTGCTCCCACGTGCAATATTCAGTGCCGGTTCTGCAATCGAAAGTACGATTGTGCCAACGAGAACCGTCCCGGGGTGACAACGACAACACTTACTCCGCACGAAGCAGTCAGCTACCTGCAGGATCTTCTCAAGCAAATGCCCGAAATTTCGGTGGTTGGTATCGCCGGCCCCGGAGATCCTTTTGCGGATCCTAAGCCGACGCTTCAAACACTTCGTCTGGTTCATGAACATTTCCCCGAGATGCTTTTTTGTGTCGCGACAAACGGCCTAAACCTTGCCCCCCATGTGGAAGAACTTGCGTGTCTGGGAGTCAGTCACGTAACGGTAACCATCAATGCTATCGATCCGAAAGTGGGGGCAAACGTTTACCGATGGGTCCGGGACCATCCACGGGTTTTGCGTGGAGAGGCCGCAGCCTCCCGAATGATCGATGCCCAGCTCACGGCGATAACACTGTTGAAAGATCATGGGATCGTGACAAAAGTAAACACCATTGTACTTCCGGGTATCAACGATCATCATATAGAGGAAATCGCCCGGAAAATGGCTGAGCTGAAAGTCGACATCATGAATTGCATGCCTCTTTTCCCTGCACCGGGCTCCGAGCTGGAAAATGCCGAGGAGCCGTCCGGGGAAATGATGGCGAGCACCAGAAAAATGGCCGGAAAATATCTGCCTCAGATGACACATTGTCAACGCTGCCGGGCCGATGCAGCGGGATTACTCGGAGGGTGTCAGTCGGCAAAGACCGAGGAGCTTCTGCAGATGCATGCGGGAGGGTCTCTGAGAGTCGGTCGGGCACAAAAACCGAACGTGGCGGTGGCCACACTCGAGGGGCTTCTGGTCAACCAGCATCTTGGTGGCGCCCGCGAATTTTGTGTATACACCAAAAGTGCCGACGGTCCCAGACACATAGATACCAGAAAAGCCCCTGTTCCGGGCGATGGGGATCAGCGCTGGTACGACCTGGCTCAGATTCTTGACGACTGCCACTCGATTCTGGTAGAGCAGGCGGGCGAGAAACCAAAGAAGGTGCTGGCATCACTGGGTACAGAGGTTATCTGTATGGAGGGATTGGCAAAACCTGCCCTCGAGGCGCTGTTTGACGGTCGCCCCGTACCCTCCCATCTGACCGTGCAGCGCTCATGTACCGAGGGAAAAGGATGCGGTAAAAACGATACACAATCTTGTTCCGGCGGTGGTGAGGGATGTGGGGCGTAAATCACATCCTCCGACACCTTTACGGGTTAAAAGGAGTGAGATTCCATGTCGGACAATCGGATGATATTGGTCGTATCATTTGTCTAACTTTTTTGTTTCCTTTATCCATAATATTTGATCTTAGATTCTCCGGCTTTGCCGGCGGTCTGTTTGCTTAACCTGTTTGAAGAGGAGTGATTATGCAGAAACCAGCCTATCATATCATGGTGTGTAACTCGTTTCGCCTCACCGGCGGTGCGCAGGGGGTGTGCAACAAAAAAGGAGCTACAAATCTCTTACAGTATCTGGAGGAGGAGATACTGGATCGCGGGCTGGATGCGCAGGTGACCTCCACAGGGTGTCTGAAAGTGTGTGATCGAGGTCCCGCAATGGTCATTTACCCCCACGGATTGTGGTATGGAGAAATGACGGAAGAGAAAATAGACGCGGTGCTGGATGCGTTGGAAGAGGGCGGGGCGGTTGAAGACTACCTCATAGCATAATCCGAAAAAAGATATACTAACATAAGGCGGGCGGGTATGAACAAAAAAATAATTCTGGTTGACACTACTCTTCGTGACGGTTTGCAGAGTCCGGGCATTGAAGCGACGGTTGAAGACAGGATACAGATTACCGGTCTGCTTGACAGTTTAGGTATTGATGAGATCGAGATTGGAATACCGGCGATGGGCGAGCAGGAGTGTAGCTGCATACGCAAATGCGCCCGGCGCTGCTCCGCTGCGCTCGTCTCGGTCTGGTGTCGCGGAAGAGAGGACGATTTGTATACCGCCGCGCGCTGCGAGGTGCCGGCGATACACTTGTCTTTCCCAGCCTCGCCCGCTCATCATCGACTCATCGGCACCGATAAACAAGTCTTGCTCGATTCGGTGCGATCTCTGGTGGAAAAAGCCTCGAAGCTTTTTAATTCGGTACGCGTGGGAGCGCAGGATGCAACGCGGGCGGACCTTGACTTTCTGTCACAACTCTTTGAGACGGCACGGGATGCCGGAGCGACGCGTGCACGCATCGCGGACACGGTCGGTTTGGCGGCGCCCTGTCAGGTTGCCGAGTTGATGCGTCACACTTCACGAGCGGGTATTCCAATCGAATTTCATGGTCATAACGACCTGGGAATGGCTACCGCAAACAGCCTCACCGCGGTCGAGCACGGAGCCGCCGCACTTAGCTGCACGCTGCTTGGTATCGGTGAGAGGGCCGGCAACACAGCGCTGGAGCAAATAGCCATGGCTTTGACCATGCATGGTGATTACCAAACCGGTATAATCACCCAACACTTACATAACACAGCCCAGGCGGTCGCAAAAAAGTTATCCTTTGGGATCGCACCTGATAAGCCCATCGTCGGATCACGTGTGTTTACCCATGAATCGGGAATACACTGTCACGGCATGCTCAAAGACCCCTCGAGTTTCCAGCCGTTTGATGCGGCGCTGGTAGGCTCAAAAACCCGTTTCGTCGTGGGAAGCCACTCCGGCGGCGCGTCGGTACGGGCGGTGTTTGAGCAGCACGGTATTCATCTGAGTAAAGCTCAGGCACGCTCGATTCTTCCGGCACTGCGTGATCACAAGGATTCACAAAGAGCGGCATAG
>CAYQOU010000011.1:0-19801 GCA_964419255.1 uncultured Fibrobacterota bacterium
CAAGCACGTCAAGCTGGGAAAATTTGTACCGGCTACATTAGGGAAGGGTATTTGAGCAGAAAAAAGAACATAGAATGATAGACTATTTTGCAATATATGTTTAACCGTACGTTCGTATCGGGATGTGTTTCTATGTATGCAATACCAGAATTTCATATTTGCTTCCACCGATCATTTTAAGTAGCGATTAGCCATTGTAATGCGGCCCAAGAGTCCCAGCTCCTCAAAATTTGTGGGTCGCTGGCCATAAGTAACAATCAATCAAATTGGAAACACGCACCGACATTCCCAACAATTATCCTGTCTCCGAATTTGATTCGTAAGAACTCGATTGCATTTTTTCCAGTACAACGGCAAGGATAGATTTTTCCAGTCTCTGTATGCTTCAGATACTCGCAGGTCTTTTCCAATCTTTCCAACGATGCATCACGGCCAGAAACAATAAATCCTCCTCAAGCGGAATTCTCCGCGAGAGAAGGGTTCGAAAGCTTTATCTGGGCAGGACTGACTTCAATTTATTCAAAGTCTCAACTAACAAGCGATTGTATTCAGGGATACCCGGCATGATTCTTATCATTTTAGGCATGCCGAAAGACGTGCAGTCTCTCACCACAATATTAAATTCGACAAGCAATCGCCGTCTAAGCATCGTAGCATTTTCGCAGTGTAGAAAAAAGAATGGGCACCGACTGCTAGTCGTTTTGATCCCGAGTCGATCGAATTCGGCAAGCATGCGTCGTTTTTCGACGTGTATTTGTTTCCACTGCTGCTCGAATGTCTCCCTTGAACGAACAAGCTCTGGTATGATCCGTTGGGCGATGGAAGAAACGCCCCATGGAAGCAGAAAATTCTTCAGCCTTAGTATGTTTTCTTGCGACGACACGGCATAGGCTGCGCGAAGGCCGCCAATGCCAAAAGGTTTGGTGAGGGATTTCAGGATGAGCAGGTTTCTGCAATGCGACAGAAAAAGTAGCGATGTTTCGCAGTCCTCGCCTAGCTCCTGATAGCTTTCATCGATGCAGACCGTCGTTTGTGGAACAGCCTCGCATAACTGTAGGATGCTATCAGGATACAAATAGCATCCGTCGGGATTGTTGGGATTGCAGACTATGACCACATCGAACGACCGATGTTGTAGTCTCTCCAAAGTGTCTGGTATGCTTGAGCCCTCGGGGAACGGCAGGCTTTCCATATGTTGGTTATACCTGCGATAGGCTTTGGCATAGTCGCCATAGCATGGGCCAAACTGTGCGGCAGTATTGAAAAGTCGCGGTAGAGCGAAAAGCGCCTCAGTCATGCCCGCAGTCACTGCAATTTGCCTTACGTCAATACCATGGAAGGCGGCGAGGGATTCGATAGCTTCGTAGCAATCGATATCCGGATAGGAAGAAATCCCCTGTGGAGAAATCAGGCTCTTCACCTTCTCAGGCAGCGGAAACGGATTCACCGTGGCGCTGAAATCTAGCACGCTTGCGGGGTCAATATTCAGTTCCCGCAATTCCTTGAAAGGTATGCTGCCATGAGCCTGTATTTCAGGTTCCCGTTGTGAATTCAACCCGGCCATGCGCTCGAAGACCTCTCCTACAGCAATGTTTGATGTTTTTCCATTCATTTTCAAACTGGCAGCCTCCACGATCTCTGGTGTAACATATTCTTCTATTGCGATGAAGTCCCGAGCGTTTTGGCTATCGAAGAACTCACTAATTGATAATTATTAGAATAGCAAGAATAGCTGAAAGCAAAGCAATGCCATATGCAACGGCAATCGTGTTTGTAATATTACTCGCGATCGGTAGCCGTGCGCCTTCATTGAGACGTGGCTTCATGGAAATACGTCCTCCATATGCGGCCTCCCCTCCAAGTTCGATGTTCAAAGCCCCAGCAACCGCAGCTTCCCCATGCGCCGAATTCGGACTTTCATGCTTGAGCCGGTCACGTGCTGCAATCCTCAGCGATTCTTTCCAGTTGAAGCGCAGCACAAACGAGACGAAGGGAATAAGCAGAAAAGCCGTTACGCGAGCAGGCAGGAAATTAAGTAAGTCGTCGAGCCGAGCTGCACAGGTGCCGAAATGATGATATCGCTCGTTTCGGTATCCAATCATCGAATCCATGGTGCTGACGGCCTTAAATGCAACCGCCATAACCGGACCGCCAAGGGCAAGATAGAAAAGCGGCGATACGATGCCATCGGTGATGTTCTCGGCAACGGTTTCAATAGTTGCACGTATAACCCCCTTTTCGTCCAGGCATTCAGTGTCCCTGCCGACTATCATGGAAACCGCCTTGCGTGCACCGGACAAATCACCCGACTCAAGATGTTCCCGCACTATGATTGCTTCGTGGGTAAGCGACCGGGCGGAGAGACAATAGAATGCGATTATTGTTTGTCCAGCAATTAAAACCACCGGCGACAGCAGCCTGCATACTGCAAGAAACAGGAATGTGCTTCCTGCGGAAACCAGAACCACCATGGAACAAAGTAGCAATCCAGCCAGGAATTCAGGCCGTGGAGATTGCGTCTTCGGATACAGCATTCGCTCCGCGCCGCCAATCAGCTTGCCGATCCACCTGACCGGATGAGGAAGCCATCGCGGATCGCCCAGAATAAAATCGAGTGTTACCGCGGCAAGCAATGCGACAGGACTCATACTGCCGCCAACTCGGAGGCTGCCACGGACTCGCGCATCACTCTTTTCTCCATGGGACTATCGGGCGTCGCAGGCCCGACGGCAAATTCCTTTCTGTCGAAGCATTCGGATTTTTTCCCATCGTTCCAGTTCTTGACAGGACAATGATATTTTACGATGCGGGAATACACTTTGGTTTCCTCGGAGAAATCCCGGATTTTTTCTACATCGAATACAGTAAACTGAACCATTAATCCATGACGGTCCAGCTAAGTCTATATCAGGAAGGTCTCCTGACTTTCCCGGTGCTGCCGGTCTTCCCATCCCTTCGTACCCTTCGAGATCCTCAGGGTATGAAAAAACAGTGACCTGTATTGACAGCCCCCCTTCAACGCCTCACTTTGACTCTGCTCATCACCGGTGTTTTGGGTATTTGGAAGGCGTAGCGGGATAGGCTGACAATGCTACAGAATAGCTCTTCAAATAGGAGACTCGTGCGGGATAGTGCGGAGCATATCAAGGCATTCAGCGGCGCTGGTGCAAACGCGAGGATATTGCAGAGGCGGGCGATTAATAACAATGAGTGTGCAGCCGGTATCTATGCAGGCATCTTTTTTTTCCTGCATGCCACCATGATCGCCCGATTCCTTTGACAGCATTGTCGTTGCCGTGAAATGCTCTATGCACAGGCGGTTGAATTCACGGGAAAATGGTCCTTGCATGGCGCATATCCGGGATGGATGAATACCAAGTTTTTGGCACTGCATGATGGAGTCCGAAATCGGCAATACCCGCGCAACAAGATCGGCGGCTCTGTCGCCCAGTTCGGCACACATATGCGGCAGCATCCGCGTACCCAGTGTCGATAGTATCCGGCCTGGGATGTTGCGCGCAAGCTGAACGGCTTTTTCAAGCGTATCGGCGTGCTTTACTATCCCGGAGTCAGCCGTATCATCCTGCGCGTGGCGCTCGAGCCGTATATAGGGAACCGCCTGTTCGCGTGTCGCGCCGATAGCCAGCGCCGAGATCTTCACCGCGAACGGGTGGGTTGCATCGATAACACAGCCCACCGTGTACCGGCAAAGGAGCCGGTTCAATGATTGTTCGTCCAGCATGCCGGTGAATCGCTCGACCGATGACGGCAAGTCGTCTATAATGCCGGTCGTAGACGAATACAAAACCTGGTAGCCGTTGGCGACGAGCAAAACTGCTATATCGCGGGATTCGCTTGTTCCGCCCAGCACCAGTATCATAGGTGGTAACCCCGCGGGTTTATCATACGGCCGTCATAGAGAAACGATTGTGAGTTTCCCAGGACGACCGTGGTCATCATATCGATTGAACAACCGGCAAATTCTTTTAGCGTCGAGATTGATACGCTTTGTCCATCGCGGCCGATATTGCGGACAATGCCCACGGGCGTTTGAGGGTCGCGGCAGGAAAGAAATATGTCGCGAATGTCATGCACCAGCCGGGTTCTCTTCCTGCTTGCCGGGTTATACAGCACCGTCACGAAATCTCCCTGTGCGGCAGCTTGCGCGCGCCGCAGTATCTGCTCGCGCGAAACCAGAAGGTCGCTGAGACTCAGCACACAGTAATCGCATGACAATGGCGCTCCGAGAATCGCGGCGGCGGAATTAGCGGCGGTTATTCCAGGATAAACCAGCACTCGAACTGTCAGCCCGCGCAGGCGGCATATCTCAAACGCCAGGCCGGCCATTCCATACACTCCGGGATCACCGCTTGAGATGAGGGCAACATTCTTTCCCGCAAGCACAACGTCAATCGCCCTGCCGACACGCTCCGTCTCGTTTCGCATGCCCGAAGAATCCACGGTCTTGCCTTCGGTCAGATCGGCGATCAACTCAACATAAGTTTTGTAGCCTACAACGACATCCGCGCCGCGAATCGCATCCTGCGCGGCAAATGTGCGCATGGAAGGGTCTCCCGGCCCGATACCGACGACTGAAAGAGTTGCACCATCAATTACTGTTATATTATCAATTTCCATTTTTTCTCCATAACTCCGGGATCTACGCTTGAGCTTATTTTCCTTCTTAACCCTCCAGCGGCGATGCATCGTCATCGGTTGCAGGCCCGCGCAAAATATAGGTGTCCATTATCCAGCCGTGTTCCCGGCGAAGCTGTGCGCGTAAAGCAACCAGATCATCGATAATGTCAGCAAGTCGCCCTTTGCGCAGCACCTGATACGGCAGTCCGATATACGCGCCCCAGATAATTTCCAGATCCGGCCCCACATCTCTAAGCCCTGCGCACGCAAGCCCTTTGTCAAGCATTACCACAACCGTCCCGAGCTGTGGCGACCATTCCCGCACCAGTCTCCTGCCGGTGGTGATATGAATCGGCGACGCAACCTGATTGAGCACCATGGCATTCTCCGCAGCAAGGGCCTGTATGGCTGATATCCCCGGAATAACTTTCGCATCTATAGGAATAATCCTGCCGATTTCCTCGACAATGCCGATAATGCTGTCGTAGAACGCCGGATCGCCCCACGCCAGAAATCCAACCACACAATCTACGGGCAATTCTTTTATGACGTTTATATATCGATTAACCCGCTCTTCCCGCCACGCCTGCACGCTTGCACGGTAATCGGCAGTGCCGCGCTTCGCATCGTCTCCGCGAGTGGAATCGGGTATGGTGACAAACCGGTAGCTTTCCGGAGCAAGGAACGCGTCGCAAATCGTCCTGCGTGCGGCAACAAGATCTTCTTTCACCTCGCCTTTATCCGCCACGATAAACACGGCGACTTCCCGCATGGCGGCAATCGCATGTCCGGTCAGATGGCCGGGGCTGCCCAGGCCGATACCGATTATGTTGATTCGACGTTTCAAGTCGTAGTACTCCAAGTTGTAATCAGTCAATTACCAGTCGCAGCGCTCGATGGCAAGTGCGACCGTTACCCGATTATATGCATGTTTCTCCAGTATAAGTTCAGTTTTAGAGCCGCCCAGAAGCGCGCATGGTTCCGCGACAGCGCCGATACCAAGTTTTTTCATCACAAATTCCGATTCCTTGCATTGGACCTTTGCCGCGCGAATTTCCTCGCGGCTGATGATGCGCAGAGGCAGATTTCGTGACACGCAAAATGTCAGCAAACCTTCTTCGTGCTCTTTGGCGTCGACAGTAACCACCAGACGCAGTTCTTTAAATGAATGTCCGGCAGTGCTCAGGGCAGTGCTTACTGCCGACTCGATGTTATCCGCTGAAACTCCCTTACCGCAGCCGATTCCCGCGATAAGGGTTTTCGAGGCATCGGTAGATGTCGTTACCACCGGCTCTGCACGAAGGAAACGGGCGACTTGATTCGCCAGCGCGTTTGCCCCGCCCTCATGTCCCGACAGCGTTGCGATTGCCCATCTGCCGCCGACATCGACAGTGACAACTGCCGGATCGCTGTGCTTATCTTCTGCATGCGGAGCAATTGCGCGCACAACAATACCCAGCGGCATGACATACACCAACCCGTCATACTGTGAAAAAATTCTCTGCGTCAAGGCATGAATGCCATCGCCAAACCAATTGACAGTCTTCGTGAAGGCTGACCCGGTGTTCAGGCTCTCTGATGCATACAGGTGTGATGAAAAACCGCATGCGGCTAACCGCAAAGTAGTGCGCAGTCCTTGTTCCGAAACCGCAATTATGGCGCATTTTTCCGACATGTCTCGCATAATCTATTCCGCACTCCGGTATTCGGTTGAAAAGGATTTGTCGTAAAGTTTTGACAACTCGCCTCGTTCTCTGAGAAAGTCCCCTACCAGGATCATCGCAGTTTTGGAAATTTTCTGTTCCTTCAGTTGGCCTGCTATTGAAGACAGATCCGCTCTGATTACTTTCTGATCGTGCCAGGTGGCCCGCGACACAACGGTCACGGGAGTATCGGCCGGAAAATGAACGAGCAGGTTTCTGACGACCGAATCAATAAGACCGGCCGATAGAAAGATGCACATGCTGCTGCGGCTGGCGGCAAGTTTCTCCAGCTTTTCCAGCTCCGGTACGGGCGTTCTGCCCTCGCAACGTGTCAATATAACCGTCTGCGACACGCCCGGAAGCGTCAGTTCTTTTTTCAGCGCGGCAACGCTTGCGGAAAAGCTGCTGACCCCGGGCACGACTTCACATTCGATGGCGTTGTCATTACAGAAAGCTATCTGCTCGCCGATTGCGCCAAACAGCGACGGATCGCCCGTATGAAGACGCGCAACGTCGAGGTTTCGCCCTTTCGCATCGAGAAATACCGCGCCTAATTGCTCAAGCGACATCTTTGCCGAATTATGCACTTCTGCGCCTTCAGGCAAGGCAGCCAGATGTTCCGCACTCACTAATGAGCCGGCATACACGCACACGTAACAAGCACGCAGAATCGAAAGCCCCCTGACCGTGATGAGATCCGGCGCACCCGGTCCGGCGCCAATAAAATAAACCCGCATTAGTCAGCTCCTTCAAGACACGTGCGTTCGCCTGCGCGTACAATCACGGTCGCAAGATAGCCGAGTTCCGTTGCGCAATCAAAAAGCGGTGCGCCTTTAATAATAGATATATCATCAAAACCGGCTCGCTTTACCAATGATGCATGATCGATGAGAGAGAGTTCATCGAGCCGTTTGATAAGCAGCGGGAGCCTTTTTCCGATTTTCATGATCACGACACAGTCGAAGCTTCTCCACCACGACGCATCCTTATCGAGCACGCGGGAGCATGGCTGTATGGTGACCCCTTCCTCGGCCTGAGCAAGGGATATTCCGAGTGCTGCGGTAGAAGCGGCAATCGAGGTGATTCCCGGAACCGTCTCTATGTCAACCGACGGACTGATTTCCCGCACGAGTCTGAGGACATATTCAAAGCTGCTGAACAGGCTGGGATCGCCCAACGTGACGAATGCCACCATTTTACCTTCATTGCACAGGCCGCAGATATTCGTTGCGTGTCGCATCCAGAACTCCCTGCGGTCGGCATCTACCGGAGCCATGCTGAAGGACATATCGATAACAGTTTTCCCCTCACAGAATTGCTCGACAATCCCGTATGCTATGGAATCTTCCTTGTTTTCGGAGCGTGGGGTGCAGATAACATCCGAAATCCTCAGCGTATCGACAGCTTTCAGTGTCAGAAGCCGTGGATCGCCGGGACCGATGCCCACTCCTATGAATTTGCCATTTTTCATTTTTCCTCATTCTTTACAATGATAAGAACGCTCAACTCATCCGCTGCCATTTCGCAAACGCGCGCAATACTGTATTCGCACAGCTTCTCATCAGGATACGATAGCCGTTCGCCGACAAAAAACAGTCTGCTCGCCGCGACAGCCGGATCGATTTTTTGCGCCAGAATCGCCGGTGTGTACGAGGGAGAGGTGAGAATGCCAACTTTTACACAACCCGCCATTTTCTCAACGAAATCAGCCGGAACTTCTTTGTGCGCGCTCATAAAAACTGCATCGTGCCACGGAATACCAAGTCGACCAAACGCATAGGTGATTGAGCTGATGCCCGGTATGATGCTGATTGCGGATGCACAGAATTCACGAACAATAAGCGCCGTGATGCTGTAGAAACCCGGGTCGCCTGTTACCAGAACCGCGACATTTTTGTCGCTGTTACCTCGGATTGTATCCAGGGTGTCCTGTACCGACGTATAGGCCAGCGCTTTTTTCCCGACGCCAAACTCCTCGATAAGCCGCTGCGCGCCGACAAGTACGTCGGCGTTTGCGATTGCCCGCAGCGCAGCTTGCGACGCATACTGCCTGCAGCCTGGTCCGCACCCCACTATCGTAATCGCAGGCATCCGTTCTCCTCCCAGTGCGGGGCTTGATTACCGAAACCGATACAATGACAATTCGTGTTTACCTGCACAATGCAACCCCGCTTTCCAACAAACAACTACAAATGATAAATTCAGCTTTTCCGAGTTTGGTCAATGCCACTGGTACATGGGCGACTTGCCATCCAGTCAAAATGGATGTTAGCGCTGTTTTAGCTGCCGCGCATGCGCTTAATCCGGACATCCTGTCAATACATCCTCGACAACAGCCATCACCGTTTATTACCTCCTACGATACACGAAGCAACAAAATGATGTGCTATTGCCGGGCACGACAAAAAATGCACATGCAGGTAGCTGCCGATGGTATTGCGGACCGACATGCCGGCCGGCATCGGTGCGGATCCATTTCGTGACGAAATCATGAAAGCAGCCTGGCCCGCATCCGACCATTCCTGCTCTTGTGTTGAGTAATGAAACTCGTGGCCGCGCATAGTAGTTCCCGCGGACCCAATAACCGAATCGAACGCCAAAACTATTTCACGATATCCCAGGCTTTTTCGTGATCCTTCGTTCATGTGGAAATCGAGCGGAAAAATCCCGCACATCTGCAGGCAGGTTTCATCCTTTTTGAGATGTTCCCCCAGGTACATATAGCCACCGCATTCCGCGTAGATACAGCCGTTAGCAGATGAAAAATTGCGAATCGATTCTCGCATTGTCATGTTCCCGGAAAGCTCGACGGCATGCTCTTCGGGGTAACCGCCACCCAGCAGCAAACCATCGATACCGCGGGGCAAGGCAGCATCTTTGAGTGGAGAAAAGAAAACCAGTT
Organism: uncultured Fibrobacterota bacterium; assembly: GCA_964419255.1. Classification (GTDB taxonomy): domain Bacteria; phylum Fibrobacterota; class Chitinivibrionia; order Chitinivibrionales; family CAYFVL01; genus CAZPHU01. The sequence continues at coordinate 9,244 of CAYQOU010000011.1, forward strand.
CCGCTCCGGCGGCTTCGAGCATGTCAAGATTTGCCTGATAGTAAAAATGAAACGCTTCATCGCGCGCAACCGCTATTCTGCATTTGCGCTGTATCGCGGAAGTTGTCCTGAAGAGTGTACCGCTGTTTCCGGGCGCAACCACCCTATTGACTTCGACGCACAAATGAATCAGCAGTTCCAGTTCAATAGTCTTTTCAACCGCATCGGCTATCCGCGCGATTTTTTCTTCGGTAATTCCGCCGAACTGTGCAGCAAACAATCCAAGATGACGGTGTTCCAGCGCCATTTCTTCGTTGCGGGGAAGGTGGCCCACAACTTTAATGTCAACCGACGCAAGCGCCTGTTTCAGATACCGGAAATGCCGCTCGCTTCCGGTCCGGTTAAGGATAACACCGGCAACATGGACGTCTTTACGAAAGTGCTTGAAACCGGAGACAAGAGGCGCCACCGAACCGGACATACCCTTGCAATCGACAAGCAGGATCACCGGAATACCCAGCGTACGGGCCAGATCGGCCGTGCTGCCCTTCATTGTCCCTTCAAAACCATCGTATAACCCCATGGATCCCTCGACAATGCCGATATCGTTCCCGGCAAGGCTGGAGCAGAAATGGTCCCTGAGTCGGGTTGCGTCGATCATCCATGCGTCAAGATTGTATGAGGGGCTTCCGGCAGCGAGCGCATGATACGTTCCGTCAAGATAATCGGGGCCGGCCTTGAACGGTCGTACCCGGAGCCTCTTGCGTGCAAGCGCGCGCATGATCCCCAGCGACACCGTTGTCTTGCCGCTGCCGCTTGCTGCCGCGGCGATAACACAGGCGCTGGGGACATTACGGTTGGTGTCATCACTCATATCTATACTCCGAATGGCATGTATATAATCGCAGAATCTTGCCCCCGTTTAGATATTTATCAAGCATGGTCAGCCTGCGCACGGTGGTTTTGTCCGAGTTTGAGACGATGACCTGGTCGTGCATATAACTGCGCCAAGGGACTCGGCCAGAACCGACCCAACCAGCATATCGTTATCCTGCATAGCTGCAAACCACTTCGATACTGTAGCGTATCCATGCGTGTTGTTGCCTGACTGACTCAAGCGCATTGAGTGCGGTTGTAGAAACCGAGAAGATGCAGATTTTCATTTCAGACCACATCCTTGTGATGGACCTTCATGTGAGGCACAATAAACGGGCATTCGTTTCGCTTGTCCCAGAGAATATCGCCATCGATGCAAAATTCGCTGTTTAAGTTTTCCACCGTGAGAACATTTTTTCCCGCGCCAACCGCTTTCAGCACTCCATCGTTGACAAGCATGACGCTATCGGCGTAGCGCAGAGCATGGTTCAAATCGTGCAGTACCATAATGATGGTAAGTCCGGACTCGCGGTTCAACGTGCGCAGCAGTTCGAGTATCTCGAGCTGATAGGCGATGTCCAGGAACGTGGTGGGTTCATCGAGCACAAGCACATCCGGTTTTTGCGCCAGGGCCATGGCTATCCATGCCCGCTGCTGTTCACCGCCGGAAAGCCGCGACAGGGGCCGATCGCGAAGGTGAGTCATGTGGGTGCGCTGTAATGCCCACTCGACAATCTCGTGGTCGTTTCCGGTCAGTCCGTGAAAACGCGAGCAATGTGGAAACCGTCCATATACTGCCAGCATCTGGACAGTAAGCCCGTGAGGAGCATGGCGTACCTGCGGCAACACGGCAAGACTTTGCGCCACCTGCCTGGTCGGCAATGCGAAGAGGTCCGTTCCCTTAAACAATACTGACCCCGCAGTCGGGCGCAAGGTTCTTGACATAAGACGCACCAGGGTGGTTTTACCGGAGCCATTTGGCCCGACAACGGCGATGATGGTCGATGCCGCAATGTCAAAGTTAATTGAACGCAAGACGGTTTTTTCGCCCAAAACGACATTAACATCCTTCACTTCGAATACCTTCATCGCTGGGCTCTCCTTTCGCGCAGGAGAAACAGAAAGAAGGGCGCTCCGATGAGGGCCATGATGATGCCGACCGGAATTTCAACCGGATCGAACACGGTTCTGCCCACGGTGTCACAGAGAACAACGATTACCGCGCCACACGCCATCGATGCCGGAAAAAGGATCCGATTATCCGGGCCCACAAGCCTTCGCGCGATATGCGGCACGATCAGGCCGACAAAGCCCAGCAGACCGACGACAGACACCGCGCTGGCGGCCAGTAGCGATGCCACGGCGATAAGCATCATTCGCGTTGTTTCAACACGCAATCCCAGTCCTGTTGCGACCTCGTCTCCCAATGTCAGAATGTTCAACCGATTGGAAAGAAAGAATGACGCTCCGATGCCGACAAGCGTATATGGCCAGAGTGTATTGAAATGAGGCCATGATCTTGCGGACAAGCCGCCAACCATGAACGTCAGCACGCTCTGGACACGTTCAGGATAGAATATCATGAGCGTGCTCATGCCGGCCCCCAGCAGTGAGGATACGGCGACGCCTGCAAGAATCAACCTGAATGGGTGCACGCCGCTTCGCCAGGCAAGCGAATACACAAGTATGGTTGCGCCAAGCGCTCCCGCAAAAGCGCCCGCCGGCACCAGGAAGACAAAATCCGGAAAAAGAATAAGGATGATAAATCCGGCAAGCCCGGCGCCGGAAGAGACGCCGATAATATCCGGTGCTGCCAGAGGATTGCGCAGGACGCCCTGCAAAATCGCCCCGGACATCGCCAGTGCACAGCCAACCAGCCCGCCGACGAGCACCCGTGGCAGCCTGATATTCCAGAGAATCTGATATTCAAGGGATGTATGATCGTTAAACAAGGCGCGCACGATAGAAGCTGGGCTGATAGGCATTGAGCCAACACCCATGGCTACAAAAAAAGCGCCGGGAAGCACGACAAGCATGACCAGCCAGAACAAGCGGGGCGGCCTTGGACACGAGATCGAATTGTGTGCTTTTTGAGCACCTGGACTTTTCATTTTTTGTTTTCCGGATACAACAGGTCTGCCAGGTAAGCATAGCTTTCGGCAAATCGCTTGTTTGGTTTATATAAAAATCCGTTTACGGGAAGATAGTGTACCCGGCCATTCTTGACTGCGCTAATCGTTTTCCATGCCGGACTCGATTCGATGTCTGAGCGGATTTTGCCTTTTACCATTTCCGGGCTTCCCATTGTCTGGACCAGAATGACATCAGGATCGCGCTCGACCAGTCTCTCCATGCTGAAAATCTGCATTTCATCGCTGGTGAGTTTTGCGTCAAATGCGATGTTGGGCGCCTGCAGGTCCTCTATCATGGAGCCGACCAGTGAACCGGGAAGCTGGACCGTGACACCCATTGCGGAGCCGAAGAGAATGAGCACCCGCGGAGGCTTTTTCGCCGCCTTGCAGCGCGCGATAACAGCTTCAACGCTGCTCTTCACCGCAGCAAGCGAATCCGTTCGGATATCGGGCCGGCCCAAGAGTCGCGAAAAAACATCGACAACCACCTGATAATCTTCGAATGTTTCATAACTGACAGACAGGAATGGGATATTTGCCTGCTCCAGCACAGGTACCAGCTTTGAATGACCTGCAAAGCCGTAGCGCATCAGGATGAGATCGGGTTTTAGAGCGAACACCTTCTCCAGGTTTGGATTAGTGACATGGCCGACTTCGGGCAACTTTCCGGCCAACGGATCGAGTTCCGCTGATAAGGAAGAGGGGCGCCCGACTGCAGTACCGCCGCATTCGTACCAGACATTGAGATAGGTCGTGTATATCGGCAATACGCGCTTTGGATTTTTTCGCAGCACAACCTGTTTGCCGCGCGAGTCAATCACTGTGAGTGATTGCTCATTTTCCGCTACCAAGCGAAGACGCTGTCCCGGCTCTTCACGAATGACCGTAGAGGGCATCTGCGCCTGACAGAGGGAGACGCAACAAAACACCGACAGAATCGCCGTAAAGAGATATTTGCTTGTAATCATCTTTTTGCTCCGTGTTCAGACTGCACGTTTTTTGATAAGCTGTTTCTTTACATTACATCAAAAGTCAAAGGTCACAACCACTGCAGGAAAACTGATCTTTATATCCGTTTCTGCTGATCTTTGAAAATCTGACTTCTGTCGTTCTGTAGAATGGCCGTTTCAAGGTGATCGAGCCAGACGCCCGCGATACCGGCAATGTCCAGCGTGCCTTTGAGAACAGGGGTACAGAATATTCCCTCTTTGGTTAACACCGACACCCATGAATCTTCTTCGTCGCCGGCCATATCATTGAGGGCATGATCGCCAGCAACCGCCATAAACGGAATGAGCCATGCCTTTTTCACCCCCGCGGCTTTGCAGTGCGCTATAACATCCGCCAGGGTGGGATGACCCTCAACCGTACCGAGCCAGGCACGCTTGTCGGTATTGTTAAGCATCGAGGCCAGCGCAACGTAGGCCAGGTCCGATGCGTGACGTTCGCTGCCATGCCCCATGTAAACAAGCGCCTCGCTATTATTGCGCTGCGGCACCGCTTCTTGAATCAGCGCCTGGGCTACCCGCTGCGCATCCTCGTAACCCGCAAGCAAAGGACTTCCGACTTTCACCACAATATTCCTGTCCACCGGTTTATGCCGAAAGACCGAAATTTCGCGCAGCATTTTGTGGTATTCCGCCCCGGCGATGGTGTGCAACGACTGCACCGCGATTGTGCGATGGCCGTCATAGGCAAGCCGCTCGAGCGCATCCACCACACTCTCCTTTGCTTCGCCCCGCTCAGCCAGTTTACGCCTCACGATCGTAGATGTGTAGGCCCAGCGGATTTCAGCGTCCGGAAAACGCGCCTTTGTGGCCGTCTCAAACCGGCTAAAAGCCTCGGCGGCACGCGGGACCGTTGTACCAAACGCAACGAGAAGTATCGTCTGCTTATCGGTTGTCACCATTTTCACCTTTCTATTTAAAGAATCACGACACTGCCCCAGAAGCAGTGCCGTGAACAATGCGATTGTCGGCATTGATAACTTCATGACCTGTATCCTATTTAGAAAACGTAGCGGCGCCATCCGCCTGGTAGTGGTAATCGAAAACGCTCCAGAAGCTTTCGTTTGCAGGTCCTTTGAACGAGAGCATCTTCAGCTTTGCATAATTGCCCTCAGTGGTCTTGAATACATAAACCGATGGGTTGACAACATATACAGTGCTTCCGGAACTCCGATCAGTCGAGTACCAGGTCCAGTCGATGGCCAGCATTTCGCCGCTGAATGTCAGCCCCGAAGTGGCGGTGACATCGTCGAGCTGCGCGCTGTCGACCTTGGCGACTTCAACACCGGTTTTAACGTTTAGCGATATAGAACTGCGTCCGCTGGTAATCGAATTCATGATGAAGTCTGCTCTGCGGCCAAACTTGATATCCCACTGGTCTTTGGGAGGCGCAATAATGACTGCTTCTTTGGTGCCAAGGTCAACATAGGTGTAATCGTAAATGGTGGTGGTTGCAAACGTATCTTCAACCACCCCGGTTCCGCTCAGTGAGTCGATTCTCATCCGCAGGCCGGCACCCATCGCGAGCGCGCCAGTAACCTGCAGCTTGTAGAACTTGAGGTCTTCTGTTCGAATCAGATACACATTGTTGGTATACACAGAGGCCATGCCGCTGCCAGTCTTGTAATTGGTGCCAAGCACATTGTGCTCAAGTGTTGTGAGTGTAAAGTGGCCCGAATCGCTGGTGATGTCGAGCGAGTCCTTCCATGTGGAAAAGTCCCGTGAGATATCCGTGACGCCGGTGCTGCAGACCAGCACTCCGTATCCATAGTCACCGCCGTTAGTGATTATAAAACGGTCGGCGTCAAAAGCAATGTCCCAGTTATGATGGGCTAGGGTGGTTGTGGTGCCGGTAGAGAAATCAAAGTAGACCACATTGTTTGCGTTGCTGTAGTCGACAATTGCGGTATCCGTTGCATACGTTACCGTGTTAGCCGGAGGCGGAGCAGATGGATTGTTATCACAACCGAGGAACGAAACAAACGAGGCAAGAGACAGAGCGGACACAAAAAAGCGACGCATAGGTCACTCCTTTCAGAATAGAGTAGGTTTGATAGATTCGCCGAACTGAGTAATGTTGTCAATATTCATGTCGATGGAGGCCGTGTATGTTCTGCCATAGTCAAGCCCTGGGTGTCCGGGCCTTTGATAATCAAGCAGGTTGTTCGCGCCAAGACGTATGGTCAAGCCCTTGAGCACCGATTTTGAGATTAGAAGATTGAGTTTGGTATACGAATCCAGATACGTCGGATTTCCAGCATCGTCGTAGTAGTCAATTTGCCGATCTTTCCAGATGGCTGAAACGCTGAGTGACGGCAAGAAGCTTCGAAGGTTTTCAAACAACAACCTGCCGCTAAGATGTATTGCGTTTCGTGTATAGTGTTCCTCTTCCAGCATTGTGCCCCCATCGTTTTCAGCAAAGGAGAGTATGCGAGTAATATGGCAGGTGTAATTCATCCACCGGAGCGGTTGGAACTTGACTCCAAGCGACACTCCGTACTTGTAGCCACGCAATGCATTGACATACGTCTTTTCCGGTATGCCTTCACCGGGAACCAGTTCAGCCTCTGTTTCACCATCAATCCCCCGCATGACTTGAGAACCGTCCTCGTGCAGGACGGAGCGCAATACAATCATGTTTGTCAAGCTGTTATAAAAACCGTCTACGCCAATTTCCAGCAGAGAATTAAACCGATAGCCCATTCCTCCGTTGAACTGATCTGATTTTTCGGGTTTGAGCTCTTCGTTTCCTTCAATCCACATCATGTTGCCCATGTTAAAGGCATAATACATGTTCTTGAAACGTGGAACTTGATAGGCATGACCATAGGATGCGCTTACATGCGTGCCGGTTATGAGGAAATCGTTGAGCCGCAAGCCAATCTTTGGACAAATGTCGGAAAGAGCTGTCGTTGAGCTATTGGCGTCAGTGACCTGCGAGCCTGCAAATCGAAGCGATGGATTAATGATCAAACATACCGCGGTGGCGCTCTCCCAATACCCGCTGACAAAGATCGCTGCCTGTGTTCGAGCGGCTCCCTTGCGCAGATTGTCGCTGTCGATCCTCTCATGCAGGACATTCACGCCGGCCAGGATGTTATCATCTCCCCCCGCGCTTACAAGATCCCGCAGGTGGCAACGAATCTCGGCGTCGTAGTTGAGAAAGTCAGTGCGTGTGTCAATTGTCCCGTCAACCCCGTCCTGCTTGATTTCACGATTGAGATGGCTGAAAGTCGCGGCACTGCCATACCCTTCAACAACAAGCCGACTGGATGACTCAAATGAACCGGCCAGGTTGAATGTACTGTAGATATTCTCGAGAAAATTGAGGTTCCCGTTGGCCTTGTTGCGTTCAACGCCGGACGAGCTATATGATGCCGATGGCCTTAGAATTAACTTGTCTGAAGGATAAATAGCAAGCTTTACGCCGCCTTTGCGACGATCGGACTCGGGATAGCAATAGACCTTTCTAACGAGGCGACCATTCTGGTCATAGTACCAGCTGCCATTGTCCAGATCGAAACCGTAGTAGCCTTGTATAGAGAAAAACTGGTTTCCGTGCGTTGCATTAAGGTCAAGCCGGTTTTTGCCGCCCCACCCGGCAATGCTGTCATTGTTCAGGTAATTGTAGGATGCGCGAAGGCGCAAAGGGGTTATGGTGTTGGGGCGCTCGGAAATAAAGTTCACCACTCCGCCAATGGCATCGGTTCCATACATGGTCGACGAAGCTCCGGACATCACTTCAATGCGATCGACATCGCCCATGACCAGATTCTCAAGGGGAAAGCCGCCGCCGACATCGCCGGTAACGGGAATTCCATCCATGAGAATTTTTACATAGGAGCCGGACATTCCATTGAGCACGAGGTTAGTCTGGGTGCGGGCCGGATCAATGTCCATGCCCGGGATTCCGTCGAGTAGCTCCATGGCGTTGAAGGTCCCCGATGCTTTCGCGTCCTTTGCGGTAACCACCTTGACATCTTCAACAACCATGTCGGCCGCCATCGATCGTTTACTTGCGGTTACGACCATACGATCCAGCTCAACTATTGGTTTATAGGAATGAGCGGAGTCCTTGGAGGACGTTGTGAAGGCAGAATCAGGCAAAACCGATTCGTTGATATCGGCAAGACAGGGGAAAAAACAAACGACAAAAACCATGCAGACCGCAATGGCGGCAATGCGCAAACAGCAATACGAATAGTGCAAAAGAGACCTCCCTGAACCTCAACCCATGAAGGTTCAAAAGAATTGAAAGTTCTTTCAGGCAGGTCTCCTGGCTCTCCCGGTACTGTCGGCCTTCCCATTCCTTTTCAGAAACAGTGGCTTGGATTGACAGCCCCCTCGCCTTAGTTCTTTCCCGCTGAGCAGAAGGACTTTGGCGAGGCACGCCACGCAGGTTTGAGACTGCGCAAGCTAGAGGATTACAGTGGCAGGACCGCTCCGGAATTTCACCGGAATTCCCTGGCACCTGAAAATATCGTGGATTGTCCATCAATGAGCGCAGTCTCCTTTTCAGAATCCTGCGTTATCCATCTTCCCGCAGTGTACAAGAACGCAATCTTCAAGATCGCATTCATAAGCGGCGTCGAAACGTGCGCGGTCGAAATGATACTGAGGCGCGGATATTTCTGACCCTATGACCTCTCAATTTCTCGATTTCCCTATGACCAGGACTGCACTGACAAAGCACACCGCGCCGAATGCCGCAAGGTAAAGCAGCGACAGTGCAGGAAGACCTTTTCCCAGCCATGCCGCCCTGATGACGGCATTTGCGTGGGTTAACGGCAGAAGGCGTATCAATACGCCGATCCAGTGGGGGTAAGCTTCGACCGGAAAGAACGTTCCGCACAAAAAGGCCATCGGTGTAATGACAAATGTGGAGAGCATTCCCTGGTCGGCATGCGATTTTGCGAGCATGGCGGTGCTCACGGCAATAGATGCGAAGACGAATGCGTTAAGAGCAATCCCGGCGATGAGCCATCCCGCGAAAGCCGGCCGCGCGCCGACCGCAATCCCAAGTACCCAGACCACCCCCGCGGCAAGCATCCCACGCAATACGCCGCTGGCGACTTCTCCGCACACATAGCACATGTCCGAAACCGGCGCGGAACGGATTTCGTCGAAGGTGTGCCAGTAAAAACGGGCGATATTGATTTCGGTCGAAATCGAGAAGCTGTTCACCATCGCGCTCATGGCGACAAGACCGGGGAGAATAAATGCTAAATATGGTACGCCATCAGCGGTGAGGCGTGATGAGCCTGCCCAGCCGAAGGCGATAAGGTACAAAAGCGGCGAAACACTAAACTGGAAGAAATGCCGCCAGAACTTGCGCCGGAAAACAAGAGCTTCCCGGTATATCAAGCCGATGATCTGTTGCATCAATCAACCTTCCTTCCGGTAAGCTTGATGAAAACGTCTTCGAGATTAGCCTCGCGCACTGTTCCGGAACTTTGTTCCTTTCCAAGAAATGCTGCCGCCTCCTGTTTGGTTTCGAAAAAGTGCGTCTCTATCTCGCCGTTGCGCGTCATGTCGGCGGCAATGGCGCGCAACGACCCGATAAGTGCTTGCGGCGCGCCATCGGCGATGACCTTGCCTTTATCTATAATGACAATCCTGTCGGCAAGCGACTGCGCTTCATCGATATAGTGTGTTGTCAGAAGGATCGTGTGGCCTTTGGTCTTGAGTTCCCGCATGAGTGCCCAGAGTTTTCTTCGCGCGTGGACGTCAAGCCCCACGGTCGGCTCGTCCATGATAATCACTTTGGGATCATGAACAAGGGCCCGGGCAATGGTAAGGCGGCGTTTCATACCGCCTGAAAATCTTCCGGCAGGCATATTCTTCTGCTCCGATAATCCGACAAAATCAAGGAGCGTTGCGCTGCGTTTGCTGACCAGAGCCCGATTCATCCCGAACAGCATGCCGTGCACTTCAAGGTGCTCCAGAGAAGTCAGCTCAGGATCGACATTGAGCGTCTGGTGCACCACGCCTATGAGTTTTTTAGCCTCAATCGGGTACGTCATGACATCATGACCGCCGATAAAGGCATGGCCGGAGCTTGGTTTAGTGAGGGTAGATAGAATACGGATTGTCGTGGATTTTCCGGCGCCATTAGGGCCTAGAATGCCGCATATAGCTCCAGCTTCTATTTCGAGCGACAGGTTATCTATGGCAATAACCGAACCGAAACATTTGGTGAGTTTTTGAAGTGAGATTATTGACATCATTAATGGTGAATTATGATTTACTTGCTATTCGTGCTATTTTCTAGAGCTTATGATTATTGACGAGAGCAATTTTTTAATTTAGGCTAATTTAGGCTAAATCGGCTTCCTTTTGTCCGATAGCCATTTTATGAATGAAATCAGCCTTGCTCTCAGCATGTTCCGCTTCTCTGACCATTGCGCCAATGGCAGTGCCACATCGTAAAAACAGTTTTGACAGTATGTTCTCTTTTTGCTCCTGCAAAATCTTGAACAGTTTAATGATCCTCAACGCAAAAGCGAAACTTTTTCGATTTTATGATTCTCTGTTCATAATATTCACAATTCATCATTCACAATT
>CAYQOU010000011.1:19901-30636 GCA_964419255.1 uncultured Fibrobacterota bacterium
ATTCACAATTCATCATTCACAATTTTTCAGAACTCGACGCACTTCTGCGCTTTGATGCCGCTCTTTAGAGGGTGTTTCTCAACACACATCTGCGTAACAAGGTCGGCGGTCTCAATCAGCTTCGCGCTCGCGTCACGGCCGGTCACCACGATGTGAAGATCAGCGGGACGATTCTTGAGGGACTCTACAACTTCATCCTCAGCCACCATGTCGAATTTTATCAGATAGGTCAACTCATCAAGCACGACAAGACCATAAGCCTTTGATCGAATTTTCTCTTTGGCAAACTCCCAGGCTTCGCGGGCGATTGCCTTGTCTTTTTTCAGGTTCCCGGACTTCCGGGTGAACCCGTTACCCTTGACATGAAACTCAAGCAGGTCCTCGAACCTTTTCGCGCTCTCCAGTTCACCGTATTTCCAGGTTCCCTTGATGAATTGAATGACGCATACGCGCATGCCGTGGCCAAGGGCGCGAAATGCCATGCCGAGCGCTGCAGTGGTTTTTCCCTTGCCGTTGCCGGTGTTGACTATAAGCAACCCTTTTTTCATAAGCATCCTTTTTAGATTAAAAATTGTAAATGGTGAATTTTAATTATAAAATTCGGGTCATCCGACATTTTCATGTGTACCCACTAGATATTGTGGTTTAGTATATCCCTATTATGAATGATAAAATAGTTTCACCAAGATACTCGGAATAAAAGCCCCTTGGTCATATCCAGGGTGGATATTGATGAGAAAGCCCAAAAGTTGACATTTGGGTTGAACACGAGAAGAACATCGTAGTGCGCTGGCCTGAATGTGGGTAATTTTATTCTGTTTAGGACCATTCACAGGAACGGGTCTATCGTCATTTAAATGTCTGTCAAATGGCTGCATACATTCACGTACGATTACCACGGGTTAATTGTCCGATGCATGGGATTAAACAGATCGTTTCGTACATACCCACGCAAAAGCCGGAAGCGGGAGAATTTGTAATCCTGATCACAAACAACCCAGCGCATTGACCGCAGCGACGGCAACCGGAGTCCCACCCCTGTTACCCTTGAGACTTATGTGGGGAATGTCTGAAGCCATCAATAGCTCTTTTGATTCCGCGGCGCCTATAAATCCGACAGGCACACCCACAATGCATGCGGGGCGGACGCCTGTTCTGCGAATAATGGTAAGTAAATGGACAAGCGCGGTCGGCGCATTACCTATGGCGACAACGGTTCCCTCGATTCGGGCGGCAAGCAATTCAAAAGCGGCCGCGCTGCGCGTAAGACCTTTTTCACTGGCACATGCGGCAACACCCTCACTGCCGATTGCATTGATCGTGCGGTCTTTGAATCGAGTGGCCAATCCTGCAGATACCATCCCGACATCGGTGATTATCGCGCATCCATTTTTGATCGCTTCTTTTCCCCTGTCAACGGCATCCGCAGAAAAGCGTAAAAGCGGCTCAATGCTGAAATCGGCAGTTGCATGTATGACACGCACGACAACGGCTTTTGTGTCCTCATCGCTATACCTTCCGGCAAGACGTCTGGAAATGAAATCAAAGCTTTGCATTTGTATTTGGTCGGGGGGAGTCTCCTTAAACGGCGTATCTATAAGCGATGCATGATAAATGTTGCGCTCGATCAGATCGGCACATTCCTCATGAAGCTGCACCGGTGGGAATGCGGTAAATTCTGCATCCGTCTCAGTGCGTCGCAGCTCTTCAAGGCTGTTCATCAGCTCTTGATATCTTTCCTGGGAAAACGCCAAGGTGGCAGCCTGTATATAGATTCGTTTATAGCCGGCTTTGCATGAGTCATGACATGTGCGAACAAACTCCGCCTGGTTAAATCCGCTGCCGGCAACTACTTCGCGAATATCACAATCATCCAGACGGTGTTTCATGAGCGATTTGATTCGTTGAACGATTTCAGATTCGAATTTACTGCTGACGATACAAAGGAGAAGTGATTTCATGGTTTATATTCCTGTCAGGTTTTTATCGATTCAACATTGAGGGAATCTATGGAAACGCATGCTTCACCGAGGCCTTCAACTCTCAGAAGAAGACAATCATTCCCTTTGAGATTTATTATACAGCCACAAAGACCGCATAACGGCCCGGCAACAACTCGAACCCTTTCGCCAATCAGGTATTCACGCTCTTTTGGGGGGCGTATGGGAATATTCTTTTCGTATGCGAAATAGATCTGGTTCAATTCCTGCTTGAATCTTTTCTGCGCTGTAATCGGCAAAATCGTACTTATACTGTTAAGCTGCAACAGCTGCCAGGGTTCTTTCTCACAGGCGAATGGCACATAGGAAGGAAATAGAGGAAGCAGGGATTTTCTAAGCGCCCGACAATCCGTTCGCCTGGTCACATTTTCGTAATATGGAAGGTAGTATTCCACGCCTCGATCGAGCAGATCTTTTGCCAACGCCTTCTCCATGCGAGGCTTGACTTTGGCAATCCACCAGGTTTGCGATGAGTCCAGAATATCTTGATTCGGGTATCGAGACGGAGGATTGTCGCTTAATGAAAGAATCGGCATGAGTCACACTTGGTAAAAAAAGGTCCGGACGCTATTTGACCCCGTGGGTATCCGGCTTGCAGTTTACCCATAATTACATAACGCCACGAGCCATACTACAGGATTCCCTGTATATGGTCATGTGCTTCGAGGATCTACTAACAACAAATTGAAACACACTTTCGGATGTTTACTGCATCCTCAGTGTCGAGTGTTGCACTCTCAGGTAGGTCTCCTGGCTTTTCCCGGTACTGTCGGCCTTCCCATCCCGACTTCACGTCGGGACAGTGACCTGGTTTGACAGTCCCCGAAACCGTTCACTGAGCGAAGTCGAAGTGATCGGCAATCGGTATTGGGTTTACAGTGGCAGAACCGCTCCGGAATTTCACCGGAATTCCCTGGCACCTGTAATGCAAAAAACAAATTAAAGATAATCTATGGTTTAAATGCATGTCAAAAAACCATCACCTGTGTCGCGAATCTCGGCAACCGATCTTCTTAGGCGGGAACCAGCAGTCGTGATAACCCAATCAGCGAATTCAGGCTTTGTGTTCAGCCAGCGTCCTTCATTTGCAGCACCATTTAGCTGATCATTGCCCACAGACAGTAACAAAAAAGCCCGTTTGCCTTGAGTCAGGCAAACGGGCTAAAATTATTGGTGGAGGTGAGGGGAATCGAACCCCTGTCCGCGGTGGGATAAACATACGCTTCTACATGCATAGTCTGTCTTTTAATTTAACCCGAAAACCCGCCGGCAGACAGGCTGATTTTCGAGCGATCATCTAAATCTCGGTATGATCGTCGATGCACCAACCATACCCAGCATCCTTAATTTGACCCTGTAAGCATCGGATGCGCTGCCAACAGAGTTTGCCGCTTTTATTAAGCAGCCATTGCGTAAGAATAATCTTCTGCATTTATCTTTTGTCGGATGATTTACGAGGCCAACCGACATCCTCGACATGCAACGTATGCCTCTTCCATCACGTCAAAATCCTGTACACCCCCAAAATTTTCTTTTTTATTCTTACTACCGTCTCTTACTATCTATAAATAATACGATACAAGGCGTCAGTAATTATACAAACATGCATAAAATACGTTATGCTATGCCGATTCGCGAATGATAAATTTTGTGGGCAACTCCTTATGCTTGATGCCCATCTCGCGCCCCTCGATCTTGTCGACCATGATATTGATCGCATAATCCCCCATCTCCAGCTTCGGCTGCCGCACCGTGCTGAGCATCGGCTCAAACACCTCCGCTGCGGGAATATCGTCGTATCCCACGACGGCCAGATCGGAAGGCACCGAATAGCCCTTCTTTCGCGCCTCTTTGATTATCCCGATAGCCACCATATCGCCGGCGGGCACGAAGATCGCCGAAGGTTTCTGGGGCATGGATGCAATCTTTTCGAAAACATCGAGGCCGTCCTTCATGGTATCATCCGATACGTCGATCACCAGATTCTCATCGAAAGGCATATGGTGTTGTTGCAAGGCGGCGCGGTATCCATTCAGACGATCCTCGGTGGGAAGTGTCTGCTTGCGGCAGATCACACAGGCAATCGCCTTGTGTCCCTTGCGGATCAGATAATCGGTGGCATCCTGCGCGCCGTGAGCGTTGTTGACATAGACCGAATCCAGGAAATCACACCGCCGGGCTACAACGATACATGGCACAGCCTCATCCTTAAACACCTTCAACTCCTCATCGGTAACCGAAGAGCTGATCAGTATAGCCCCATCGATTCGCCGCTCGCGGGCCAGACGCTGAAACAGCTGCGACTCGGTCTCCTTCTGCCCCAGAGTGTCAAACAACTGAACCGTATAATCGATATCACGATTGGTGCTTTTTATCCCCTGAAGAATACGCACCACAAACGAGGACGCCAGATTGGGTACGATTACCCCGATCGCGTTTGCCTTGCGTGTGGCAAGTCCCCTGGCGATGGCATTGGGGTAGTAGTGAAGCTCTCTGGCAATCTTGAGAACCTTCTTTCGCGTAGCCTCCGAGATATTGGGCTTGTTGTTGATCACCATCGAAACGGTAGCCGAGGTGACCCCTGCCCGTTCAGCAATGTCTTTGAGAGTTACCGGCATAAGTTAAGTCCTTATGATAAAAATATTGAGTATGTCGTGTCTAAACCCTGGCATCTGCACCCGCACTCACATAAGGAGTCTAGAAATGTACCACCGTTTGAAATCCCAGCTTCTCCCCCGATGATTGCACCACCGGCTCGAAACGTATCTGTCTGGGATAGTCGTGCAAATGTGCATCCACAACCGCGTCGAAAACGCTATAAAAGTAAAAAAAGACCGAGTACCATAGATACATATTGCGCCGCGTAAACGCATCGTTGTATCGTCCCTGCCACTGCCGCACGCGCAGAGGATCGTCGCGCACAGAGCCGTCGGGAAGATATTGTTCCCGGTTGTCCTCAGCCTTCTTCATCAGCCGATGATAGTCGTAGGCCATAACCCCCAGCATGGTCTGAACCGTCCAGACCATACCGGCCTTGGACAGAGCCCGATTGTATAGCTGTCCCAGCCCCAACCCCGGTACGGCAGAAAGCCACCCGGCCACCAGCGGACTCTTTGGTTCGGTGCCCTTAAAATAATTAGACGCCCCCAGTGCATCCATGAGGTTCCAAATATAGAAACCGCTGCTCCACCCGATGGCATGATACAACCCATATCGACTCATCCTCCGCTCATATCGTACCAAAAGCCGATCATCGGTGAGCTGCCGTAGATCCTGCCGAAGAAGGCTATCGCCGGGAGCAGCCTGTGTACTGTCGCGCAAATCCCGGACCAGATCATCATAGGTATCCACCTCCCGATCGTAGAAATCCAGGTCATCGAGGCGATTAACTGTCACCAGTATCGCGATAATCTCCGCCGAAAGAAACACCCCGCCCCGCAGCCAGGCATCGGCATAGGCCTGTCCCGCCCCCGGTAATACCGCCGATAAGCCCAACGCCTTTAGGGGATTGTAGCGTGGAATCATCTTTTGGGCGGTATCATAGAGCTGTATCCCTTCCGGGATCCGCACAAACGGCGTATCCGCCTCCTGAGCAAAAGAAGCAATCTGCGTATGCAGAATCACTGCGGAAAGCAGAATCCAGCGCCTTTTCAGTACTATTCTCAAGTTAACCCCTTAAACAAAATAGTTTAAGCTCAAACCGCGTGCAGCAAAAAATATATAGTGTCA
This sequence comes from uncultured Fibrobacterota bacterium, assembly GCA_964419255.1. GTDB lineage: Bacteria > Fibrobacterota > Chitinivibrionia > Chitinivibrionales > CAYFVL01 > CAZPHU01. The sequence goes on from CAYQOU010000011.1 coordinate 25,631, forward strand.
TGCCAGGCGCTCGGCATATGCGGCAGGTTTTTGATTTCATTGTTGCGAGTAACCGAGGAACCGGGTTGCGGTAAAACCCATTCCGGCTCTGCCGATTTGCAAGATTTACAGGCGAGGTGGGCAGCCAGGAGGTTGATGCTATGCCTCTAAAGGTTCGCACATCGCCGATGACTCATCGCTCATTATCCATCATTAAATCTCATTGATATACAGAGGCTTGAAGCCCTTGTACTTATCGTTGAGATAATTGATGAATATGGCTTCGGTTATTACATCGCGCTTTATGTTTATGATCAGACGATCCGAATACAGACGTGACATGTGCAGTCCGCGCCCATGTTCGTCAAGAACACCTTCACCATGGATATGCCGATCGATTCTGTATAGAACCTGTTGCTTAGTCAATTTCCCACTGGTATCTGTCACCGATACACCGTACTTTTCGGAATCTTTCCCCAGCTTGATTTTGACTTTTTCACTCTCCTGCAATGTCACATCGGAGTGCTTCTGGTATTTCTCCGCCCCCGATTCATCCACCGGCGCATGATAAACGGCGTTTGTGATTAGCTCTTCCAGCAAAATCTGGACAAACGGCTGGGGTTTGTGAAACCGGGTAATCGATGAGAGTATCTGATCCTCCACTTCGACGATCTGCCGACTGGAAGTAATATCATACTCCTCCAGCAGCTCGAAATCTTCCTGCATGTAGCGCTCGAGACCGAAGATTTTTTCGGTGACCAAACTGTCTACAATAGTATTAAACTCATCGAAATTGAAAGGAATAGACTTCGGAATGATATTGGAAATATCACTTTCTTTAGCCATCCGGATGTAATCATCTGTGTTATACGCGGTGATCAGGGCGGTTTTTGTGGCAGGGTATTTATCTTTAATCAAGCGGAGAAGTTCGTAGCCTTTGATACCGGGCATGTTGATATCGGAGATCACCAGATCGACCGATTTTTCGTTCAGGATAGTAAAGGCCTGCTCCCCATTTTCGGCGGTAACTACCTCATAGTGATCTTCAAGCTCAATCTCGAGCATATCCCGAATGATTTCTTCATCATCGACTATGAGTACTCGTGGTATCCGGCTCATGAGAATCCATCATGCTAAAGTATTAAAGAATAAAAAGATATGGGAATTCAAATGATACATTTGCGTGTAAAAATGTCAAGTGGTTTTTCGGCTTCAGGCCAGCATATCCACTTGTGAGCCAGTCGGTTGCTCCGGCTTCTGCCTTACGCCGTTTGAAGAATATACATTTTTCTGAGAGGATACGGGGTCTTCAACAGGCAAATGTGTGTAAGCATCTGCCCGGCCCTCATTTTTCTGCGCCTCATTTTGCTGCAGCTCCTGCCTTGCCCTGAGCTCCGCCTGCCCCGCTTTTGCCGCTACCATTCGATCCTGTGATGACGGGTTTGCCGGGGCCAGGGCAGCTTTTCTCACAACCTGCATCTTCCGGATAGTCGCCTGTGGATCCCCTTTTACCGCAGATGTATCTATCGACACTTCCCCGCCGACCGCATATTGTTTACCATCCGGCCCGGTCTGATACTCGTATGATGCACCGCCGTTTACATACTGTCCTCCGGCAGCGATGTGCGCGTTTTCATGCGCACGCACCTCCCGGTCGCGACGCTTAAGCTCCCGCAGTTGCTTTTGCTGCTCCCGGCTCAGCTCCTCACCGGTGGAGGGAGTTGCCGCAGCGTTCCCGCAGGCGGACATCGGGCGTATGGAAGCAGATGCTGAGGATATATTCATGGCGGTTTCCTTACATTTGTCCCTTTTCGTTTTTTCGGCATTGTCCTGCAGCCACTTTAGCACTTTTTGTCTCTTCGCGCATCCGGTAACCAAAAACTATTTTTATCGGACACTTTTTATTCAAGCACGTATTCTATGTGAGGTAAATAAGCGTTTCTACGCTCCTGAAGTGAGCTGTTCTGAGTGAACTATTCACGCGAGAGAATCATGCACTTTTAGGAACTTATTCTATCCGTATTCTACGGCATTAAGTACTACATTTGAGGAGGAGCTTCTATGAGTGAACAGACCGGCACCAAAATGGAATTCCAGACCGAAGCTAAGCAGTTGCTGAATCTGGTTATTCATTCGCTTTATACCCATAAGGAAATATTTCTCAGAGAGCTGCTTTCCAATGCATCGGATGCTCTCGACAAACTGCGGTTCGAAAGCCTGACCAATCCCGATATCGTGGGAAAAGACGAGGAGCTTGGCATTCATATCAAGCTGGATAAGAATGCCAAAACGATTACCATATCAGATAACGGAATCGGGATGAGCCGCCAGGAGATCATCGAAAATATCGGAACGATTGCCCGCTCGGGCTCCAAAGCTTTTCTCGAGAAGCTCACCGGTGATCAGAAAGCAGACTCAAACCTGATCGGACAGTTTGGCGTGGGATTCTACTCTGTATTCATGGTGGCATCTTCGGTGACCGTAATCAGTAAACGGGCGGGAATCGATGAGCCGGCATCTAAATGGGAGTCGAAAGGAGAAAATGAGTTTACTCTCAGTGAAGCTCAGCGCGACTCACACGGAACCGATATAGTTGTGTACCTGAAGGATGATGAAGGAACGTATGCCGAGGAGTGGCAGATTCGTTCTCTGATCAAAAAATATTCCGATTATCTGGCTTTTCCAATCTATCTCCCCAATGATAAGGGAGAGGAAGAGGTAGTCAACACGACAAAACCGCTCTGGAAACGAAACCCTTCCGATATCGAGCATGAGCAGTATGTGGATTTTTTCAAGGGAGCACTGGGGGGCTTTGATGAGCCGCTTGCGGTTATTCACAATCGCGCCGAAGGTGTCATGGAGTACGCATCGATGCTCTTTATTCCTGAAAAGTCACTGGGGTTTGAAGCCTATTCCTACGAACGCAAACATGGGGTTAAACTGTATGTCAAGCGTGTATTTATCATGGATGACTGCAAAGAACTGATTCCCGAATACTTGCGTTTTGTCAAGGGTGTGGTCGATTCGGAAGACCTTCCCCTCAACGTATCACGAGAGACGCTTCAATACAATCCGATGATCAGCAAGATCAAAAAGGCACTGGTCTCCCGCATTTTGGGCAAGCTCAAGGAGATCGCCCAAAGCGAACCTGAGAAGTACAAAAAATTCTGGAATGCCTTCGGGCCGGTGTTTAAGGAAGGGCTTCATGCGGATTTCGAGAACAAAGACAAGCTGTTGGAACTTGTGCGTTTTCAGTCCTCCATGGGCAGCGCCAACGATCTGGTATCTCTCAAACAGTATGTCGGGCGCATGCGTGACGATCAGAAAGCAATTTACTACATCACCGGCGACAGCCGCGAGATCGTTGAAAAGAGCCCACACCTGGAGGTTTTTAAAGAGAAGGGAATCGAGGTGCTGTACCTGATCGATCCGATCGATGAATTTGTCATCCCCAACCTCTACGATTTCGAAGGAAAGAAGCTGGAATCGGTTACGCAGGGGGATCTTGATCTGGGAGAGCTTGGAAAGGAAGAGCAGCAGGCGAAAAAGAAAACGGCAAGCAAGCTCAAAAAGCTTTCCGAGCGTATCAAAAACATTCTCAGTGACGATATAACCGAGGTACGCGTTACTACCCGTCTGAAAAACAGCCCCAGCTGTCTGGTGACCGCGGAAAATGAAATGAACGCGCATATGGAAAAACTTATGAAGGCGATGGGGCAGGATGTACCGGAAAGTAAGCGTATCCTTGAAATCAATGGTGAACATCCGATCATTGAAAACATGAATGCATTGTACCAGAAGGATCCCAAAAACGAGAAGCTGGAACAGTGGGCGCATCTGCTCTTCGAGCAGGCGACGATCGCCGAAGGACGCATGGTAAAAGATCCCCTGGCCTACTCGCAAAGGGTAAACGAGCTTCTGTCGACCGTTTCGGCTCAAAGCATTACCGAGTAGACTCTCTGAACAATGGGGCGGAAAGGTTTTCCGCCCCTGTTTTGTCTCACCCGTTTACCTTCGGGAGTGTGCGTATGTCAACGATTGCTCTTCTGACCGATTTTGGGACCGGCGATTGGTTTGTGGCAAGCATGAAAGGGATAATCGCCGGAATCAATCCCACCGCATCCATCATCGATATCACCCACGAAATAAATCAGGGCGACATACGCTCGGCATCGGTGGTGTTAAGCTCATGCTATTGCTTCTTTCCGGAAGAGACGGTCTTTGTGGTGGTGGTGGACCCCGGGGTGGGAAGCAGCCGCAAAGCCATCGCCGCCAGGGATCATAACCGGTTCTTTATAGCCCCAGACAACGGCGTTCTCTCATCGGTTCTCACCGACAGCACATGGGTACATCAGATAACCAACCAGGATCTTCTCCGGCATCCGGTTAGCAATACCTTCCATGGCAGAGATATCTTCGCTCCCGTGGGGGCTCATCTTTCAAACGGAAAGCCGCTGAGCATTGTAGGGCAAAAACTGTCCTCGTATGAAAAACTCCCCTCTCCCATGATTCGAAAGACAAATGATGCACTCGAGGCGGAGATCATCTATATCGATCATTTTGGAAACGCCTTTAGTGCCGCCAGAAGCGCGGATCTTTGGGGGAAAAGTATTCGCAGAGTATCACTGCCTGATGGTACCGCTGTCCCGGTCCATTCACACTACGCGGCCGTTGCAAAACATAGCCCACTGGCTCTGATCAACTCGGAAGGATACCTGGAAATTGCAGTAAATGGTGGCAATGCCGCTCGACAGCTGAACCTGTCGGTGGGATCGGTTGTAACGATTTCCTGAGTTCAGCACACAGCCTAAAATCATGAATGGAAGCCTGGCCCTCTGTCGGTAAATGGCACTCTTTTTGTGAGAGACTACTTTCCTGTGATCTTTTTTCGTTCCCGAAAGCCTGCACTCGCATCGTGCCGAATGTAATTTTTATTGTAAGCGTTGGTTTCAAATTTGATAAGTCATTCTGTATTTGATAAGTCATTCTGTATTTGATAAGTCATTCTGTATTTGATGAGTCATTCG
>CAYQOU010000011.1:30736-73361 GCA_964419255.1 uncultured Fibrobacterota bacterium
ATTTGATAAGTCATTCTGTATTTGATAAGTCATTCTGTATTTGATGAGTCATTCGGTATTTAATACACAGGGGAGGAAAGATGAATCAGGTGCGCCTTTTTGCGTTGGTTTCCGCAATGATCATGTGCTACAGCTCCGCATCCCATGCAATCGTTGGAGCGGGTGTTCATTGGGGATTTGATTTTGGCCTCAGTATGGATGATGTTCAACAGGAGCAGGCTTTTTATGAAGGGTTCAGTGACGCGGCGGAGGATTTTCTCGACAGTATACCCAATCTGGAGACGATAGCCGGTTATTCGGTCGACGAGTTTCTGGAGCTTATGGAGGGGCAGCCTATCCGCAGCGGCCTGCTGCCGATCACCGTCTCCCGAACCGACTGGAGTCGCACAGTGTATAATTTCGGCGGAAAAGTATTCGTCGACGTGATACCCGTTTTGGATGCGATCGAGTTGGCGGTCAATTTTGGTGTCTGGGAATACGAGGGTATCATCAACTACCCGGTTGGCCCATCGGCGGATATCGACGATCCGGCACTGGCTGAAAAGATCCAGGAGAATCCCGGAGCCGTCACCTATAGTGATTTCCTGGCGTATGATTCTGTTCCCATTACCCTTGAGAGACTCGATGAGTCTTTTTTGGGACTTTCCAAGACACCTTTTGTTAAACTTCAGTTCGATCTCTCCGTCCGCAAGGACATCTTTACCTTGCCCAAGCGTCGCAAAAAGTTACGCGTATATGCGGGAGGGGGAGTATCGATGATCTTTAACACGCCCGCGCTGACCGCCGAGCTGGTCGAGGAGGTTATGGGTGAAACTCTTACCGGGGAGGTGGGAGATATCGACGATTTCGCGGTATCAGGTGAGGACCTTCAGGAGAAGGTTTTGAGCAAAATGATTCGTGATTTCCAGGTCCCGACTTTCGGCATAAACTTACTTGCCGGCACTATGGTGAAAATCCCGATCATTCCAGTGGGAGTCTATGGTGATCTGAAATATACCCTCCCGTTTTCTGATTTGGAAGATGCCGCCAACATAAACGGAAGCGGATTGATGATAAATCTGGGTGTAACTTTCACTTTGTAAGCTCAGATCAATATATTTTTTGACCCATTGAGGCGTTATCGGCGCATCTTATTAAATGCCTACGCAAACCGTATTCTGTGTTTGATTCACTTTGTTTCGTTTCATACAATACAAACGTTTACGTGTATGCTGCATGTAAGAAAGGCAAAACTTTACCAAGGATTTTGATTAATGGAACTTTTCAGCTATATCTTTCTGGGAATCATTCAGGGGTTGACGGAATTTCTGCCGGTCTCCTCCTCCGGTCATCTGGTACTGATGCAACACTTTCTTCAAATGACCGAAGACAATCTTCTTTTCGGTACGATTCTGCATCTGGGTACGGCATGCGCAATACTAATCGTTTTTCGCAAAGATCTTCAGCAGATTTTCACCGGGCTTGTCTCCAAAGACCCGATTCAGCGAAAAGATTCCTGGTGGTATAGTTTATTGATCATAATCGGAACAGTTCCCGCAGGTTTTGTGGGTGTCTTTTTCAAGGACTCTCTGGAGCATCTTTTTACCAACCCAAATGCCGCCGGGGTGATGCTTCTGGCCACCGCGGGGCTGCTGTTTTTTTCGGCTACACGCAAAAGCAGTACCCGTTCCCTGACTCTGGGCATCGCATTTCTCATAGGCGTATCTCAGGCTCTGGCGATAATTCCCGGCATCAGCCGAAGCGGATCGACCATCGCCACCGCGCTTCTTCTGGGCATTGCCCGTCCGGAGGCCGGTCGCTTTTCGTTCATGCTCGCCCTGCCGGCCATATTAGGCGCTGTCGTTCTTCATGTAAAAGACATCTCAACCATGAATCTGCCGGTTGCCGCGTTGGTTGCAGGATTCATCACAAGCTTTATTACGGGCTACTTCGCCCTCAGGCTCCTTCTTCATTTCGTTGATCGGGGAAAATTGTTCTATTTTGGGTACTATTGCGTTGCGATAGCACTTCTTACAATATTCTTCGTCTAGGAAGGTATGACTACATGCAGATGGAAAATCTCTGGGCACCATGGCGGATGCGATACATTCAGGATGTTGACATAAAAGAGGGGTGTGTATTTTGTCTTGCCCCCAAAGATACCGATGACAAGAAAAACCATCTTATCTACCGGGGTAAGCACAATTTCGTGATCATGAATATTTTTCCATACAATAATGGCCATCTCATGATCGTTCCGTATGAACACACCTCTTCCATCGACAGCTTGGTGGATGAAGCCGCTCTGGAGCTGTGGCATCTTGTCAGACATGCGAAGAATGCGCTGCTTGAATCGTTCAATCCGGAGGGGTTTAACATCGGAATGAACCTGGGCAGAATCGGTGGTGCGGGTATAGATGAACACATTCACATGCACATCGTTCCGCGCTGGAATGGCGACACCAATTTCATGCCGGTAATCGGGCAGACCAAAGTGATCTCTCAATCTCTGGAGGACGCCTACGATGCCTTAAAGCCCCACTTCGATCAGCTTAAGTCGTATACAGCCGAGCCCTGACCGGGCAAATACCTCATAAGCAGCAGCTGTCCGTCCCGCATCCGGGCGTAGGTGTACTGTCTGATCCACTCTCCTGTGTTGCAGTATATCCCGCCATTGTCGAACCGATGAAATGCGGGGGTATGGGTATGGCCGAACAGGACACAATCGGCGTTTCTTTTCTTCAAAAATGTCTCTGCGGTATGACAATACTCGGCAATTCGCTCCGCGGTAGGCTCCGCCCTGTTTGAACGGCTGGAAAAAGAAAAGAAAGTTCCCAGAGAAACACCGATGTCTGGGTGCATAAGCTTATATAACCACTGATTGAAGGGATTTCTCAACACCCTTCGCAGGAGACGATAGAGCCTGTCCTGGGGCAGAACCCCATCTCCGTGACACAGAAACACCTTCTTACCCTGAATCACCTGCTCAATGCACCTCGTGTACACCTTAATGCCCAGTGTATCGTGGAGAAAAGTACCCAGGGCAAAATCGTGGTTGCCGGCCAGATAATGAATCGAGACGTCGCGGTCAGTGAGTTTTTTCAGATGATGGAGTGCAAGAAAGTAATCGGGCCGGATGGCATGTCTGTAATCGATCCAGAAATCAAACAGGTCCCCGAGAATATACAGCTGAGCACCATCTTCGATACCCGCCAGAAAGCCATAAAGATCCGGCTCCCGCTGCTGATACCCCTCCAGGTAAACGCCAAGATGGACATCGGAGATAAAATAGGCAACTGGTTGTTTTGTCATGCTTTCTACTTGAGATTGCATTTGTGTAACAGAAAAAGTCCATTGTACAAAGGACACCTCTTAACCGTAGACGCCTGAGACTGCCTGGTGCTAAACACTGCCATAAAGGTTTTCCGGTGTCTGCAGGCGCCCTGGCGTGTGAATAGTACCAGGGAGGTTGGAAAGACGCATATCTCTCCCGCTGCTATACACATTTTGCCGTTCCAGCATTATCAGCAAAATATTCGGGAAAAGAAAGTGTATTATCGTAGATATCAGCAGGCGCAGCCTGCCGGTCCTACACATAAAAAAAGCGACCCACGGTCGCTCTTTAATAACACTGCCGAGAATACTACTATCTATGAATCTGCGACCATTACTCCCACATGTCTTCAGCATTGTCCAAGTCGCTGGCCATATCGCTGTAGTTGGCATTCTCATCGTGTTCGTTGCCGAAATTCAATTCGCGCATTTCATCATCCATCTCATCACCATCATCTGTATAACGATCATCTACATCTCTGAGAATCTCATCGGCATCAAACTGCTCATCAAGGATCATGTTCTTTCACCTCCCTTCACCACAACGATATTACCGCACTGTTCCAATCGCATGAAATAATAATGAATTGCAATTTGCTTGTCAATACTTTTCTTCAAATGTACGTTTTTTTCTCTGGGAAATTGTCTTTACTTGTATAAACAAGCAAATGTGAAGGCAAGTTTTCCCTCTTAATCATCGGGGTTGAGGAAAATACGATCAATGTATAATATTCATTGCCACAAATATCTAATAAGTAGATACACGGATGTGATTATGGTACGTGCAGGATTAATAATTCTTTTCCCAGAATTTAATCATTCTCCTGCGGCGAATCGTACAGAACCGCTCGTTGGTATAAACTATTTGCAAATGACAGCACGTTTTTTCCGGCGTATTGCTCTATATCGCTTTAATACAGTGGCTTATTGCCCGAGCAACCAAAAGCCGAAAGATCGATTTTGGCTCTGCCGGGTTTTGAGAATAGATTCTCTGTGTGTGTGAATAATCGCAACTGATTCTCAATTACCGTCTTTTTTGCGAATCATTTCGTTAATTTCCTGCTGAACCTGTGCCTGATAAAGCAATTCTTCAAGATTTTCAGTCATCTGTCTCCCCTCATCGACAACTTCCGCACGCTTTTCCAGCAGCTTCAACTCCAGCTCTCTTTTGCGGTTCTCTTCCTTGCGCATCCTGACAAAAAGAACCGATCGCCCCAGCGATACACCGAAAGCCAGTATCAAAACGTTTACGATGGTCATAAGGAGGAATTGGTGTTCCATAAGTATCCTTCCCCATATGGGCATGACAAACTCAAATGAGCATGCTTCATCCTATAAAATATCTCCGGTTATTTTTTAATGCAATACGAATACATCACCTTTCCCCCGGCTCTACAGATTGAGGCAGAGGAAACTGTTCGGTATTGAAATTCATCCTCCGTGCAAAACTCAGAATCTGCACAAGCACCGACCGGGCCATATCTTCCGATTCGCTGTTTTCCATTATTTCGTTATATGTTTTCTGAATGCTGCTGGTCAAAACCGTATAGAACCTGTCCTCCAACCTGTTTTTGTGCACCGGTATACTGAAACGGTCTACCACATTGAGCAAATAGCGCATCCTGTCACACTCGACTGAATTGAGTGTCTCGGTGAAACGTTCTATTTCACTCTTAAGAAGCTGCTCAAGGACCGTAACCGAGAACGAATAATCCAGAGTTATTCCATACTTGCGAACCTTCTTCCACAGGCTCAGAAGCTGGGTAAAGACGGTATCCTCCTGACCATTCTGTGCAAGCTGCTCCAGGGTTCTGTTCCACTGGTTGTTGAGAATGAAAGCAATCGGACCATGTACATACTCCGGAAGCTCGTGCCGCAACTCGGTCAGTGTATCGAGAATCGCCTCATGCCCCTGCATCCAGGCCTCGTAGTTAACCAGCGTATCCTTGCTTATTCTTGCCAGATAGAGAGCGGTCAGTCGACCACGTGATTCGAAGAAAAGATCCGACACACTCATAGTGTGAGCCTTTTCATCCGCAACCAGCTGCTCCATTTCCCACAAGTCAAACTTTTTACCGGAAAAATCGTTTACGGATGCGGTCGATGCACTCATCCGTGTACCATCCTGGTGGTGAAGCAGCACAACGACCGAATCTCTCTCGGCAGTTTGTTCGTTGGAAATATGAACCGAATATGCATCGGTGTTACGGATGTTGCTGCTATGGCCATCCAGATGTTCGATCTGCATGGAGTAGCCATAGAGCTTCTTTATGGGTACCTGATCCTGTTTGAGATAATAATCGGCAACCGCATCAAAAGCAAGCACATGAAGGTGCTTCATATCGGGCATGACTTCCTGAAGAAACACCGTTTTCCCATTCTTTTCGGGCAAGTTGCTTTTAGCAGTCTCCAGAATCGACAGGAAAGCCTCCAGTGTTGCCGCAAACTCGTGCCCATCCAGGGCAAGCTGCATTGCCCGCGCCGCATATCGCATATTCTGCACGGTTTCAATACCGGTGATATCGGTGAAAAACCAGGCGCAGGAGGTGAATGCATAAAGCATATATTTTTGCGCCTGAAGCTGACTGGTCACCCTGGCGATTGTCTCCAGTGGTATCGGCTCCTTTGCGCCGTGCTCCAGCAGAAGCTGACTAACCGTTTGCTGACTGACCGTACCGATATGTGCTCCGAAAGCATCCCGAAATGCCCAGGGATTCTTGATCACCGGCTTGAGGGTATTCTCATAAGCGCGATCGACCTTTTTCTGCACGACTTCCAGCGCATCCCTGAACGGTTCTCGCCATTTCTGATTCCACTCCGGCGGCCCACCGGTGCTGCATCCACAATCCCGAATCCATCTGCCGGTTCCGTGAGCACAGCTCCATGCCGATCCCTCCCCAAAAGCATTCTTCAGACGCACCTCCCATACAGGAGGCGCCTGGTCGAGAAACCAGGCGAAATTGACCGGTACAAGCCCCATCTCGGAAGCCGTGTGCGTAAAAAGATAGGCCAGACACATGTCTCCGAATGCCTTATGATGCCCGAACGTCTCCCCATCGGTGGCAATGATACTGGCTTGTGTCTCGGGAAGATTATCATCGAAGCTGGAGCGCAGGCGTTGGCCCAGAAAATGCGCCTGATTGAGAAGTCCCTCGAAACTCACCCCCCGGGACAGCCCCTGGTCAAAGAAAAACACATCCAGATGCCCCTTGAGCCTCTTGCCCGATTTGGTGTACGGATATACCCGATAGGCGCGTCTGGTATCCACTCCGCGTTCATCGGCATTGATCCACTGGCCATCGGTATCGATGCGTCGGTATCTGTCTGCCTGGGTTGGAGCAAGAATGACAAACCGTATCCCCTCCTCGATCAGACAGTAAACCGTATCCATGTTCAAAGCGGTTTCTGAAAGCCACATGCCCTCGGGTTCGCGGCCGAAACGGCTGCGAAAAAAGGTCTTCGCCCACCGTATCTGCGTCAACTGGTCGCGGCGGGAAGAAAGCGGAAGGATGATATGATTGAAAACCTGGGCGATTGCATTACCATGACCGTTGAGTCTCTGTCTGCTTTCGACATCGGCATCGATAATCCTCTGAACAACCACCGGATGCTGGTCTTCAAGCCACCTGAACAGGGTGGGACCGAAATTATAGCTCATCTTGCAATAATTATTATGTATGCCGGTTATCATTCCGTGCTCATCCAGCAGTCTGGAGTAAGCGTTTGGACGATAACATTCGTCATACACCCGTTCATTCCAGTCGTGGGCGGGAGCCGCGGAGGGCTGACGCTCCACAATGTCTATCCAGGGATTCTCACGAGGCGGCTGATAGAAATGCCCGTGGATAATTATGTACCTGGTATCGTCATGGTGGCTACTGCCAGTCGTATTCTCTGCCATCGGGATATGTCACCTTCTTGTTTTCTAATCGTTTCCTCAATATATCTATTCCTTGAGCCACAATATCGGCGCGTGAGTCATTCATATTATCGAAATACTGTTCCACTTCGTTGCTGATCCGTGTGTAGCACTTATCGCCAATACGTTTATCTCCCAGCTGCACCTCGATTATCGCCTTCTCATCATCAATAATCACATTGCGAATCCAACGGATACTCATTGCAGACCAACCTCACTTTCAGATAGTATCACCTGCGTCCAGCTGCCCTGTTTCCGGCTATTATTGCCGCCGTGATACTTTGTTCTCACCCTGCTTTTAGCAAATACGCCTCATTCGTTGCCTGATATCTCCAAAAGATACATCCGTGCCTTTTCGGCAAAAACATCTCCGGGATGCTCTAACACCAGCTCTTCAAGAGTCTTCTGCGCCCGCGCCTTTTCCCCGGTATGATACTGTACAAGTGCAGTCAAATACTGCATCTGCGCCCCCGGCGATGTGATATTCACCCTCTTTACAAGCTCACCGGCAAACCGCCACTGTCGGCGCTTTACCAGAGCATCAAGCAGTCTGGTGGTCAAAAGTTGCTGAATATCGGCGGGAAAACTCTCAACCGAAAATGACGAGACAGCCTCCCCGGGCCTGCCAACGAAAACCTTTGTCAAAAGATTCGACCATGTCTGCACAGCTTGCGGATAGGAGGAAAGTTTTAGCGCCTCATACTTCAGCCGCAGAATCTCGCCGGCCTGCCTGTCGGCAGGTGAAAAACTGGCGCTGTCGATCAGGGACGGGATTTTGTCGGCATGCCCGACAAACGCCTCAAGCCGCACCTGCCATAATAGCGCCTCGCAAGCATGCGCCTTCCAACGCTCTTTTTTGACAAGATCCGTAACCGCATCACGTGCTTCTTTTACCTGCCCCTGAAAAATATATTGTCTCAGACTCAACGTATCCTTTTCCAGCGATTGCGGAAGAAGAGCAATCAGACTGTCCGCCTGACCATACGAGCCGGCCTTCTGATATATGGATATGGCGGCCATTTTCACTTGAGGATCTTCTAAATCGGCTCGTTTCATCCACACCAGTGCAGAATCCGTATTGTCAAGGGCATCATAGGCACGATAGATCAGAGATGCGCATTGGCGCTGAAACTTCTGATCCGGCATACGCGCGCATGCTGCCTTTGCCGCATCACGGGCAAATCCATACATACCATCCGAGAATCGTTTCTGCGCGGCCATAAGAAGCTGCCGGCCCGCACGAACCCCGTTGGGTACAATCCTGGTCAGCACAATCAGCTGCTTCCGGAAAAAACCATACCGTTCATACTGATCGGCAAGCCACAGACCAAAATCGGTGGAATCCGGCGGATTAGTACCCAGATAACAATCCTGATAGGTCTGGAGGGTGAGATAGACCTCATGTCTTTCGGCATCATTCAACTGGCTGTGCATATGATTCTGTGCTATGGGTACTAACCGTTCATCCTCAACGGCTACCTTGCAAACCAGCTTTCCCAGACCATGGAAATCACCGATCACACCCTTTATCTTAGTCCATCCAAGCACATCGTAAATATCCAGTAAGTTAAAAGAATCCATCGCCTGATAGAGACTATCAAGCTGCTGATACATCCCCCTGTCCGTCAGAGTGGTGATAGATTCCCTGAATCCGCCGTTGTGAGACCTCCACAGCTGCCGTATCTGCACATCCGAGACCTCCTCGACTATATCTGGGTGGGAGGACAGCGAAAAAAGAAGCGCCACGTCAAACGATTTTGCCTGCGCATAGGTATCTATCGCCTCCAAAACCCCGATACCACCGGAGCTTTCCTCTCCTTTACTTTGAGCCAGGCGCCCCAGAAAGGAAACAAAACACCTGGTGGTCAACCGGGAAGGATCTTTTATCGCAAGAAGGGTTTGCTTTTCCCTTTTGCTCTTCGTATCCCAACCATCGGAATAGGGACAGCTATCTGTCGCCTTAACCGGTAAAAAGAGCAGTGAAAGAATCAGAACCCATGTTTTTTCCATTATCGTGCTCCCAGTCCGTTTTGCACCCTCACATGCAATCGTCCAAAGTTTTTCCTGTCGGTATAGTTACGAGCCCACGCAAGCGAAAGCGTGCCGATGCGGGCAGGCATTCGAATACCCAGGCCATACCCCAGAAGATCGGTTCGTTTGCCTGAGTGGCTCATGATATCATCCATATATCCGGCACCCCCATCCACAAAGGCAAACACCGAGCCCTGCTGGTTGAAATATACATGGTATTCGAGCTGCCCGTAAGCAATAGTACCAAACGGGAACTGATTTTCCGCATACCCTCTGACGGATGAGTTTCCACCCACCCGATATCTTTCCACATTGTGAAGGCTATCATCCTGGTCTGAGGTGATCGCCTGTGTGGTAAGGTTGGCCACGAGGGCATGACGGCGAAGAAAGGGCAGATGAAAGCCGATAGAAAAATCTACAAGCCACCGATTATAGGAGCCATCGCCCTTGTCGGCTAAGGCCGAGCCGGTACGAAGCGCCAGATGATGACCGAAGACACGAGCCTCGTAGCGCTCGGGCTTGCGCTCGAGCACCAGATCGACTCCATACACCTGCCAGGAATGAAGACTGTCTCTGGTTTCCGTACCATTAAAGGCAACTCCCGCCTGCCACATCCCCGGAAGTTGCGTCATAAGCTCTATCTCTCCATGCATGTGACCATAGTTTCTATCCTCGATTTCCATCCCGAAACCGGCTGAAACGGTAAGTGGGAACGAGAAGAAATTGGGTTTGCTGACGGTCACATCGAACCTCTGGAATTTTTCTCTGCCCTCATAGTGAATCGATCCGCTCTCGCCGCTGCGAAAAAGATTCATCAGCGAGAGGTTAAACTGACCGGTCATTTTCCCTTTCTCCCCCTCCGATGACTGGTAGGCAAGCGCCCCGTCGACTCCCATCCCCGCGTCATCGACAATTCGAATGGGAATAACCGCCTGAGCCACCGAGTCGCTGTCCTGCTCCGAGGCCGGCAGAAGCTGTGGGGCACCGATTTCAACATCAGCGATATAGCTGCGCGACAATAGGCGCTGACGACACTCCTCGACTTTCGACATATCGAACGGCTCACCCGGCCGAAAGGTCAGATCGGCCAATAGAACAGATTCACGAGTCTTGCTGACCCCGTAAAATCGGGGACGACCAAAGACACACTTCTGATCGGCCTGAATGTTGAAGATAATGTCGCGTTTATTCTCGGCTACAGAGTCAACCGAAATGGAGAGCCGGGCAAACGGATGCCCATTTTGCCCGAGATAACTGATGGCCTCATCTGCCAGGAGATGAATCTCTCCGGCATCGTACAGTCGCGGAAATTCCATCACATGGAACGAATCGATAGTCAGCTCGGTATCACCTCGTATGATGAGCCGGTTTACCCACATGCGCGGGCCGGTTTTGAGGCGAACTTTCCTGTAGCCCACTGTATCCCATGAATGATTGAAATAGCCCAGAGAATCCAACAGATCCTGAGCTGCTGAGGGAACCGAGTCGTGAGGAATGTTTTTGAATATCCTGGACAGTGCGCGGGAGCGTACCGTTGGAATTTCTATACTGTAGCTGCCGTTGGAGTCGGAAATATCGATTCTCCCCGCTACGGCTGCCGCCACAGAGACGAGGAGAATCGGAATAATTTTCTGAATTTTCAAATCTATCCCCACTGAGATAGTGGTGGGGCGGCGGAAAAAAAGTAAACGAAACAGGCGGTTATCGCTTCTGGCGATCCAGTATCTCTTTGCCTTTTACCGAATATTTGGCAACCGGCACCTCTTCAAGCCGCTCCAATGGAATCAGCTCGCCGGTTACCTTACAGATCCCGTAAGTACCGTCTTCGATTCTTTGCAGAGCCTCATCTACCTGCTCCAGATACTTTGCCTGCCGCTCCGAAAGCCCCATGGAGAATTCCCGTCCATATGACAGTGATGCGGTATCGCCGAGATGGTAGCTGTAGCGGGAAACTTCCCCGGACTGATCGGAAATAGACTGTTTGAGATTACTGCTCTGCAACTCTCCCATCTCCTCCAACACCCGTTGTTTCTCGGCAAGAAGTTTGGTTTTAAAATGATCGAGCTCATTTTGCGTAAGTTGTTTCTTGGTGGTCATTGATACGCCTCCAGTATAAAGGAACCGCCGCACACAAATCTAAAAAAAATAGATTACCCTGTACCAATGATACAATTATTTCGCGTAAATGGCTCGTTTATTTGGATTTTAATTGATCAACGGTACATCTGTACGGCAAACTTTTTAATACACCTGTAGCAAATCCGGTGCCCGCCTCAGACGGGAGGTACAATATAATCTTTCAGCACGCCATATTGCGCACATATGCGAGGTTTATTTTAAATTTTCCCTCATCCATGAATTTTTTCTTCTCTCCTTCATTTATCCTACGTACAAAACGATGAGAATGACAAAGACTGTTCGGTTACCTCGAAAGTACCTTCAACCGGAATCAAGCGATTCTCTCGCGGAGAGTCGCACAACCTCATGGGGGCATAAGGTTTAAGTATTTTCGGTAAATATCTCGGGGAGTAATCCACCCGAATGGATGATTGCCTATTCTAGCTCTGCCCTCCCCCAGGGGATTGTGCGACTCATCCGCTAAGCCGATCAATCCGGCTTCGAGTAATGTGCGGGAAATGATGTTGATAATCTATTTTATTTCTCTTCCCATCTCCCCAGACCGTTACTCATATTATTAAGTTTATTTGTTGTACTTCAATCCGCAGGATTTTTCATGACACGAATCGAAGAAGCCAGAAAAGGTATTATTTCAGAAGAAATACATCAGGTAGCTACAGCCGAAAACATGGAGCCGGAACAGTTGAGACGGGCGCTAGCAGACGGAACCGTAGTTATCGTTCGCAACAGCGGGCGGGCAATAAAGCCGGTTGCATTGGGAGCCGGCACAAGAATTAAGATAAATGCAAACATAGGCACCTCCTCTTCACATGTATCCCTTGAAGATGAATTGGAGAAAATGCGCGTCGCGATTCATCATGGTGCCGATGCAATTATGGACCTTTCTACGGGCGGAGATATCATCGCCACCAGACGGGCTCTTCTTGAGCAGTGCCCCGTTCCCGTAGGCACCGTACCACTCTACGAAATGGCCGATTTTGCCCGGAAACACCAAAAATCTGTTCTGGATCTTACCGCTGATGAGATGTTTACGGTCGTGGAAAACCACTGCAAACAGGGGGTGGATTTTCTCACTATCCATTGCGGAGTAACTCAGCAAACCGTAGCGCGGTTTCTGGAGGTTGAACGACTCGCCGGAGCGGTCAGTCGCGGCGGCACCATTATCATGGAGTGGATTCATCACAACAAGAAAGAAAACCCCCTGTACGAACATTACGACAGACTTCTTGATATTCTCCGTGAGTATGATGTTGCCATAAGCCTGGGTGACGGATTTCGCCCGGGAGCTCTATATGATGCGACCGACCGTGTGCAGATAGAAGAACTCAGTGTGCTGGGCGAGCTGGTCAAGCGTGCGCGCAAAAAGGATGTGGGAGTATTTGTAGAAGGCCCAGGCCATGTGCCGCTTCATCAGGTGGCCACAAACATCCAGATTCAGAAGACTCTTTGCGACAATGCGCCGTTTTATATTCTGGGCCCGCTGACCACGGATGTTACCCCCGGCTACGATCACATCTCCGGTGCCATCGGCGGAGCGGTTGCGGGCATGGCCGGCGCCGATTTCCTCTGCTATCTGACTCCGGCCGAACACCTTCGCCTGCCTAGTGTCGATGATGTCCGCGAGGGAGTTGTCGCCTCCCGCATTGCGGCGCATGTGGCGGATATCGCCCGGGGACATCCCGGGGCTCGGCAGTGGGATGATGAGATCTCACGGGCAAAAGTGGATCTGGACTGGGAAAAGATTCTGTCGCTGTGTATCGATCCTGAGAAAGCCCGGCGCTACCGCGAGTCATTGCCGCCGACAGATGACGAGCAGCTCTGCAGTATGTGCGGAGAGTTCTGCGCGGTCCGACGCTCGAAAAATGTGCAGAAATCTAATCCAAAGTAGCTGAGTTGGACGAAAGGATGCAGAAGGTGGAGGATGAAAGCCAGATCGATTTCGACACCTTCCTTTTGCGCAATTTAAATGTGCAGGTAAAAGTATTTAGTGTTAGAGTTATCTGCGTTTACTAACAGGAATCGGAAAATATTGTATAATATTTAGTTAAAAGACTCTTTTCATCGATGGAGAAATGACACACAATGGCTGATAATATACACATGTCCTCTCATATCGATATACCCGGAGAAATCATTGAGAAGTGGCAGAACGTAGCCGACCTTCTTGCCGATATCCTCGATATTCCCGCGGCACTGGTAGTGAAGGTGCACCGTGACAAGATAAAGGTTTTTATATCCAGCAGGTCAAAAGATAACCCCTATCAGGTAGGCGATACCGAAAACCTTTATGGATCATACTCTGGAATCGTGGTCGAAGGCAGAGATAAGCTATGGGTAAAAAATGCCCTGAAAGACTCTCGCTGGAGGCGAAATCCCAATACCAAACCAGAAATGATCTCATACTTTGGCTATCCGATAGAATATCCCGACAAGACTCCATTTGGCGCCTTATGCGTGCTGGACCGCAAAGAAAGAACATTCTCTAAAAGTCAACAACAGCTTCTGCTTCAATTAAAACAGCTGATAGAAACAGATCTGCTGAATCTCAAAAAACAACAGGTAATTGTTGCTACACACAGGCAAAACAAAAAAACAGAGCAAAGAAACAAGCTTCTTGGGCAAATGCTTGAGGCGGTACCGACCTGTATCATCATACTCGACTTGAATGGACAGATCCTGTATGCGAATCAAAAAACACTGACTCTTCATCAGTACACCAGAGAAGAGTTTATGAAATTACCCTTTGAGGTTCTGAATGATAGTAGCTCACAGGAAAACATCGACAGGCGCCTGAAGGAGGTAAAAGACAAGGGTGAGTTGTTTTTCAATACCTGTCACACGCGTAAAGACGGTACGATACTTCCTCTGGAAGTTTATGCGAAAATGGTAACCTGGGAGGATCGCCCCGCAATTTTGAGCGCTTCGATAGATGTATCCAGATGGACGGAAGCAAAGGAGGCGCTTGAGGAGAGCAAGCAGGATCTGAAACGCGCGCAGTCGATGGCAAGAATCGGCACCTGGCGCTTCGATTTCAATACCGGAATGGTAATCGCCTCGAAAGTCACGCGTGATATATACGGAGTGTTGGAAGATGCGTTGACCATACAGCAGGTGCAGACCATCCCGCTGCGCAGATACCGCACCATGCTGGACAGAGCACTAAAAGAGCTTATTGAAGAAGGAAAACCCTACGATGTTGTTTTCGAAATACGACGACCGGCGGATAATCGGGTGCGCTATATCCATTCAATTGCAGATTACTATGAGAAGCAGAACATGGTTATCGGCACGATTCAGGATATCACCGAGCTTAGAGAGGCGGAAAGGGAGCGCTGGCGAAGTGAAAACAGGTTCCGGTCTTTCGTGGAAAACGCTAATGATATCGTGTATGCACTCTCCCCTCAGGGAGTGTTTACGTATCTATCCCCAAATTGGCAGGATTTTGTCGGAATATCCGCCACCGAGGCGGTGGGCAAAAGAGCCACGGACTTCGTTCATCCTGACGATGTAGCTCTTTGTAACGATTTTCTGCAGCGGGTATTAGCCACCGGAGAAAAACAAAGAGGTGTTGAATATCGGGTAAAGCATCGTGACGGTTCCTGGCGATGGCATGTGTCAAACGGCTCACCGATACGGGATACGGAGGGCAATGTCGTGGAATATATGGGTATAGCCCGGGATGTGACAGAGCGCAAACGTTCCGAATCGGCGCTGGCCGCCGAAAAGGAGCGCCTTGCGGTGACGCTACGCTCCATTGGCGATGCGGTTATTACAACCGATACGCAAGGTCGAGTCATGATCATGAATTCCGTGGCCGAACAGCTGACCGGCTGGACACAGGCCCAGGCACAGGGAATCCCCCTTAGTGATATATTTACCATCATTAACGAACAAACCCGCCGACCATCTGAGGACCCGGTCAAGAAAATCCTTTCCACCGGAAAGACTATCGAGTTGGCGAATCATACCGTACTGATTTCCCGTGACGGAACCGAGCGACCAATCGCAGACAGCGGAGCACCGATCAGAGATAACAACGGAAACATCATCGGCGTCGTTCTTGTTTTTCGGGACATGACCGAAAAGCAGAAACTCATGGATGCGGCACAACGCGCCGACAAGCTGGAATCCCTGGGTATTCTCGCCGGAGGTATCGCACATGATTTCAACAACCTTCTGGGCGGCATATACGGATATATTGATATAGCCAACGAGTGCACGACGGAACACACGGTTTCCCGATATTTACATCAGGCATTGAATACGATCGACCGTGCCCGCGGGCTGACACAGCAACTTTTGACATTTGCAAAGGGTGGGGCGCCAGTTAAAAACATCGAGCAGCTCTCCTCTTTCATACAGGATACGGTGCAATTTGCACTCAGCGGGTCATCCGTTACCGCTCAGTTTGATCTTCCTTTCGACCTGTGGCCATGCGATGTCGATAAAGAACAGATCGGGCAGGTCATCGACAACATCATAATCAATGCCGTACAGGCGATGCCCGCCGGGGGAAAAATAGAAATCGGGGCGTCAAATATTGCAATCACCAGAGGGCAGATACCCGATCTTAGTGCCGGTGACTACGTGCGGATTTGCATACGGGATTTTGGCGTTGGTATTCCCAAGGAGTATCTGTCTCACATTTTCGATCCGTTCTACTCTACGAAAGCCAAAGGACACGGCCTTGGACTTGCGACCTGCTATTCAATCTTAGACCGCCATGGCGGCAGTATCGACGTTCAGTCGCAGCCGGGTGTGGGAACGGTTTTCTTCCTCTACCTTCCGGCTATTCCCGACGCAGTTCCAGCACCTGTCGGTGGTGTGAATGCAAACACATTCGAAGGTGAAGGTACCTTTGTAGTGATGGATGATGAGGAGGTGATGCAGAATACGATGAAAGCAATGCTGGAGACGTTCGGATTTCGGGTGGTATTAACCAGTGATGGTCGGGAAGCGGTCGATTTTTTTCGAAAGGAAACACATGCCGGCCGGTGGGTCGCGGGTATGATATTCGATCTGACCATCCCCGGAGGACAGGGAGGAAAGCAGGCGATTGAACAGATAAGAAAGCTCTCATCGGATGCGGTGGTGTTTGTGTCCAGCGGATATTCCGAGGATCCTGTAATGGCAAACCCCGGGCAGTTTGGTTTTACCGCAAGCATCTGCAAACCATTTAGAAGAGTCGAACTCGCTCAGTTGCTCCGTGAGCATATGAGAAATGGTGGGAATAAACAGAAGGGCTGAGAGCTGTCATAACAATTCAAAATATTTATTAATCTTTCCGAGCACCTATGAACACGAAAATGTCCCGATGGGGAATCGGTCCGAAATTCTTTCTCATTTCTCTGGCGTATTTAGTACCGACTCTTCTTCTAACAAGAATGCTTCACCCCTTCTCAACGATCCCGTTACTCTCTCATCGGATTTTGATCGCTTCAGGCATCGTAGTTCTTTGCACAGGCCTTACATTCTACTTCTTTGCCGTTCCTACCGTTATGCGCGCGTACAACGAGGGCAAACTCGTTACGACCGGACCGTTCAGCGTTTGCAGACACCCGGTTTATGCATCATGGGCAGTTTTCATCGTTCCCGGCATCATGCTGATGCTGAACTGCTGGATCGGACTCACCTACGCGCCAGTCATGTGTCTGGTTCTCAAAACCCTGGCCAGGGAAGAAGAAATTTTTCTGGAAAAAACATACGGAGATAAGTATCGCGCCTACAAGAGTAAGATCTCATCCATTCTCCCCCTGGGGTCACTACTGAGTAAATAATAATAGTAACGGAAAGCGAAAGTTAAACTCAGAGTGTGAGCGGTCTGGGAGAACCGCCTGTCCTTCCGGGAGCCGGTCTGGGTGTCAGTATCATTGGCTGTAAGCGGCGAATCCAATATCAGGCCGGGGTATCGGGCTTTGCCGATACGGGACTGTTTCTCAATGGCACTTATGTATTTTTCCTTCCGAATAAAATACCGGGGCTGCACCCTGGCTCTGCGGTGGTGTTGCCGATACCAATCAAATACTTGCGTGGCGACGGGACCCGGCTTTGATATTTAATCGGTTCAGATAAAGGAAAAATATGCTTAACGGAAGAGATGATTCAGATGTTTCACCCCTTATCGACAGCTCCCTCCTGGAGAGCCTGGAACATGCAACTGAAATAGCACGAGAACATATTCACTCACTCAGCCTGGAAGAAAAAATCGAGCATATCGGCGGACGTAACTTCTTTTTTGTGAAAGGATTCGAAAAGCTGAATATTCCTGATATTCTTCTGGCCGACGCCACCCAGGGAGTGCATCTGCTGGAGCATATCGATCTACAGAAATCTACGGCCTTCCCCGCACCGATCTGTCTGGCGGCGACCTGGAACCCGCGGCTCTCCGAGCAGTACGCATACAGCATCGGGGAAGAGTGCCGGGCCGGTGGTATCGGTGTGCTTCTGGGACCGGGAATGAACATATATCGCATATCTCAGAACGGGCGCAACTTTGAATATTTCGGGGAAGATCCTTTCCTGGCCGCGCGCATGATCGAAAGGTATGTCACCGGCGTACAGAAAACCGGAACAATTGCAACGCTGAAACATTTTCTATGCAACAACACCGACCATCGGCGCCGTACCTCCAACTCGATTGTCGACGAACGTACGCTGCACGAGATCTATCTGCCGGCATTTAAGGCAGGTATTGATGCCGGAGCGCTTGCGGTGATGACATCCTACAATCAGTTCAACGACGAATGGGCCGGCCAGAGCAGGAAAGCAATTCAGGAGCTGCTCAAAGACAGGCTCGGATTTAAAGGACTGGTGATGACCGACTGGTGGTCTATCTGGAACCCTGAGAAAGCACTGCTCAGCGGGCTGGATCTGGACATGCCGGGGCATGGGAGAAAATCTCCCGATGATTTCGAGGATTTCGGTAACCCTTTTCTTAAAACTAACGCCGAGAGGCTTGTGAAAGAAGGTAGAGTACCGGAAGAAGCGATCGACTCAATGGTCTTCCATGTGCTTCGTGCGTTTCTGATGATGGGATTCCATCGACGACCGATCAGAGATGAGCGCTGCCTGCTCCGGTTTGATGCACATTGTAAGACTGCTCTTCAAACAGCCAGAGAGGGCATCGTTCTTCTCAAGAATGAAAAAAACATTCTGCCCATAGACCCGCAGCAGTCTTCCATTTTACTCTGCGGACAATATGCCGATACCATTTCATTCGGCGGAGGTGCCGCAAAGGTCGAGGGGTATGATAACTGGACATTGAAACGGGCTCTGGGAGAGCTGGCCCCAGAATCGTTGAGATGTAGCGAATCACCAACAGACCGCGAAATCAGCGAGGCCACACATGTGGTGGCCAGTATCGGGACTTTCGACAGTGAAGGATGGGACAGCTCATTTGAGTTGGAAAAAGAAACAGAGCAATTTCTGGATCGAATAACAGCCCTCTCCTCCAGGGTTATTGTAGTAATCAATTCCGGACGAGGGGTTAAGCTTACCCCCTGGATTGACAAGATAGCGGGGTTGATTTACCTGTGGTATCCCGGCCAGATCGGGAATCTGGCGCTGGCTGAAATTCTACTGGGTAAAGTTAATCCGTCAGGCAAGCTGCCTGTCACTATCGAGAAAGATTTCACCGACTCTCCCGGCTACCCGTATCTTCCAGACGGCGAAGAGCTGTATACAGGATGGGAAGAAGATTTCAATCTTGACCGCCCGGTATATGATATCCAATACCGCGAAGGGATAATGGTCGGGTACCGCTGGTATGAAGATCGCGGTCTCCCCCCACTGTTTCCCTTCGGATATGGGCTTTCATACACCAGCTTTGTGTATTCGGGTTGTGCTGTCAGCAAACCGGTGATCGGGCCGGGCGAAAGGACCGTGGTTTCTTTCGATGTCGAGAATACGGGAGACAGAGCAGGCGGAGAAATCGCTCAATTGTATATCAGTTCGACTTCATCAAACATTAAGCGTCCACCGAAGGAATTGAAAGGTTTCAGTAAACTCTTTATTGAACCGGGCGTGAAGAGACGAGCCGAAATTTCTCTGGTTCCTCAGGATTTTGCCTACTGGGATAGTGATTCGCACAGTTGGTTTGTAGAACAGGGAGAGTATGAAATCTTTGTCGGAGCCTCATCGAAGGATATTCGGCTAAGCGAATCTGTGACTGTAGAGGAATCTTTTTTCCTTTAGTGTTGATTACCAGCACAAAGTGACGCCTGCACCTCATAAACTGGGGCACTCAGCATACCCCATTGGTTGTCTGAGATGTTCGGGCAAGTGTGTTTCTCCCGTTCGCGCATACTGTAGAAGTTTCCGGCTTTTTGGAACAATTATGTATTTGGCGACACGAGCAGATTCAGAGATTATGCTACTTCACCGATTGTTGGCGGGTGAAAGCCACTCCCGAACAGATCGGGTATTTTCGCGAGGCTGTAAATCGCATCGCAATATTTGCTCACGGGGTTTGTGTTTAAGTGATAATGATATATATATTTCTTAACTTGTTCACCCCGTTTTCACCAGAAGGATATGTGACGAATGAGTCTTAGTGAGAGTGAACTGAACATAGTCGATAAAGCCGTGTCTGAGTTTATTGAGGGAAGACGCCCCGCCCCTGAGCTGCGTGACCGAGTAGATCTGGGATACCGAATCGAGGGACAAAGTGTCTATATTTTCGAGATTCGCCCCAAATGGAATGCTCCTCGCCAGAAACAGGAATCGCCCATCGCAAAGTCCACCTATGTTGCGACTCAAAAAGTCTGGAAAATATTCTGGATGCGTGCTAATCGCAAGTGGCACAGATACGATCCGGTACCTGAGGTGAAGAGAATCGAAGATTTCCTCTCCGTTGTGTCAAAGGATGAACATTCCTGCTTTTTTGGGTAGAATCGGGAATAAAAAACATATCCCCCGGGTTATGGAATAGATTTTGATTTTATTCCCTGTAAACTGAGTGTCAATTTACAGGCTGCCGGCAGGGCAGTAGATCTTTTCCTCCGGGGGGGATATGAGGCCTACCCTTCTTATATTGTTGTTAGCGGGTATTCCATTGTTTGGAGCCGATGCGCAGAAAGCCCCTTCGGATCAATACGAAAAGACACCAAAGCCTGCAGTTACCCAAAAGATCATCGGAACAGGTATGTTTCTTACCGAGTTCATCGGATTGCCTCTGCTGGAAGCAACTTTTAGCTGGGAGCATTCACTCAGACTGCAAAACCCTTTCAAATACATCAAGGAAACCGAGCCGTATATTCAGGATGAGTTGTGGCATTTTGTGGCGGCAAGCACTTTCACCGAGCTTAATTACGGTATACTGAAGAATTATTTCGGGGCAAAAAAGCCCATTCTTGCCGCCGGTATTATCAGTATGGTAAGCTGGACGATGCTGGAATGCCTCGATGGAATGGCAGGCTCAGGCTTTTCACTGCGGGATCAGGCGGGACATACCCTTGGCGCCGGGTTTGGTATGCTTTCACTTGCTTATCCGGATATGCCGCTACATATGCGTGTAGGCGTGAAAAGCTGGCCATCACTCTTTGAGGCTTTCGGGGATGCTATCTCATCTGGGAATTACTCCGAATCACTCGCGGACAGATACTCATTCATGAAAGTAGAGTTGATTTACCTGCATGAGTCCAGTCTCTATGGAGGACTTGCCGTTTCCACGACGGAAGAGACTGAACATAACATTTTTGGTATCACCGCCGGGTTTGATTTTGTAAAATGGCTCAACAAACGGAGCCAAGGATGGTGGAACGCTCCGTTAGATTTTGTCAGTAATCATTTCGTGACTTCTCTTACTCTCACCTGGTGGTTTGAATAAGATGCCCGTTGTACACACGTAAAAAAACACCCCTTACAGAGGCTCTTCGCCGGACATCTAGTATGCGGCTTTATTCATCCGCGCCCTACCATTTTGTCCATGACCCACGATGTCCTGGCCCCGCTCACTCCAGTGCTGGGGCACTTGCCGCGACCGCGAAGTTCATCGACAATACTCTGAACAAGCGGCTGCTGAACGTGCTCGGGGCGATCAAACGCAAACTGCTCCCGGCCTGCCGGGGTGGTTAGCTGAATCGGGTCGTTATCAAAGCACGAAAAGGTAATTGTCCCGTTCTCTCCCACGATTTCGATACGATCGGTGCGGGAGACCTCGTTGATCGTAAAGCAGAAGCTGACCGCGCCTGTCACCCCGGTTTCAAACTTCAGTGCCGCCGCGCAGATATCCTCCGGCTCATACCATCCGGCCTGATTATCACATATGGCCTCTACATGCGTAACCGCGCCAAAGAAAAAATCCAGAATATCAAGCACATGTGAGCCTACATCAAAAAGATACCCTCCTCCGCTGATTGCGGGCAGGACATGCCAGTGATGATCGGCCGGATTCCGATCGCCCTGTCTTGGAGCATGCCATAGCATGGCCTGCACCAGGCGTATATCTCCGATTGAATCGTTTTCAAGCAGTTGTTTGACTTTTACAAACACGGGAAGTCCTCTTCGATAGTATGCCACAAAAAGCGGCGTAGCGCATCGTCTGCACTCTTCGATCATTTTTTGGCACTGTTCGAAGCTACAGGCCATAGGCTTTTCCACATACACAGGCTTTCCCGCGTGGGCAGCCTTTAGCGTGTACTGCGCATGGGAAGCAGGCGGTGTGGCGACATATACCGCATCGACATGCGGATCGTTTATCAGATCATCGGCATTGTCATACCACCGGGGCACTCCATGGCGCGTTGCGTAATCCCGCGCCTTTTGCGCATCCCGCCGCATCACTGCAACCAGCTCCGAATTGCGGGCTTTCTGGAAAGCGGGCCCGCTTTTGCGTTCGCAAACATCCCCACAACCTATTATTCCCCATCGTATGATACTCATCAACTATCCCCTGTTCGTTTTCTTTATGATCATACAGACCGATGGATGCTGTTATCCGTTCTCCCTGTTACGGGCTTATGGAGAGTCCTTCCGATGCTCAGCCCGTAATAAGCCGAAAAATAAGAAATCAATTTCAATGAATATCAACCAGAAAAATTATAGAAGAACCATAAGTGAGGTCCCATCCATCCTTTCTTTTTACACCGGATCAATATACTTCCGGTACAAATGTTTGATCGCTCAGCGGGGGGCGCACATAACCCTTTTCTTTCTGCCGGGGCGGAAGCTGAAGAGGCGGCGGGGTAAGATCCTCATAGGGGATCATACTCAGCAGATGGGCAATGCAGTTGAGGCGTGCCCGTTTCTTATCATTGGCTTCCACCACATACCATGAAGCCTGTTTGATATCGGTGTAGGAAAACATGATGTCTTTGGCCTTGGAGTACTCCACCCATCGGACGCGAGATTCCAGATCCATCGGACTGAGTTTCCATCGCTTGGTCGGATCATTGAGCCGCGCCTGAAACCGCCGCTCCTGTTCTTCATCGCTGACCGAGAACCAGTACTTGATCAGTATTATACCTGACCTGACCAGCATCCGTTCAAATTCCGGGCATGAGCGCAGAAACTCGTTGTACTCATCCTCAGTGCAAAACCCCATCACCCGCTCCACACCGGCACGGTTGTACCAGCTGCGATCAAACAAAACCATCTCTCCGGAGGCGGGAAGCTGGGTTACATAACGCTGAAAATACCACTGATTCTTCTCCCGCTCGGTGGGTGTACCAAGGGCAATCACTCTGCATATCCGGGGATTGAGCCTTTGGGTGATCCGCTTGATCACCCCTCCCTTGCCGGCTGCGTCCCGGCCTTCGAAAATGACGACAACGCTCAGCCCTTTCTCCTTTATCCAATCCTGAAGCTTCACCAGCTCGATCTGGAGCCGCTTGAGTTCTTTTTTATAAAACTTGTTGTCCAGCGGGGGCTTCTGTGCAACATTTTCCTTTTTCATCCCGCCCTTTTTAACGTGTGCCCCGCTTTTTTCTGTTTTCTTTTTAGACATAGTTTTTGGCTCCGGATTTGCTCTGTTTACTGCTTTTGAATCATATTCTATCATTCAATATATAAAGAGTGTACATGTACACAGCCACCTTCATGCCAGCAAAGTACACACCCGCAGGCAGTCGGGTCTATAAATGATCTTAAACTAAAGAATCTGTAGCCTCTCGAAGGGATTAGAAGAACATGCAGAAGATAAACAGAATTGCCATTGTAGTCAAAGGAAGACAACCTCTGGTCGACTGGATAAACCAAAAAGTTCCCGATGAGAAGATCTCGCTTGAGGATGTACGGTCCGATTGCAATGTACTTCTGATCCCCGATGGGTATGAACACACCGAGGCCATCGAAATGGTAGAGCAAAACTTCGAAGCTGTCTTTCTCAGCGAGATGGAAGGATGGTTTCATGATGAAACCATGTGGCCCAAGGATATTACTCTCACAAAATTCCGCAAGTGGTTTGAGCTGGAATATCACAGCGTTATTTTTGATGTGTTGGAGGAAAGTATTGAGAAGGAAGAAAACTTGTAGTAAAATTTTTTGCACAACCAAATGATGAATCAAATGCTACGGTTGTCATTATTGTTTTGGAGACTGAACACTCATAGATCGTTTATTACAGACATCCCATGACCTATCTCCATCAGATGTTTTATGCTAAAAATGAGTCCGAGGAGACAGATGCGAAACAAACTACTTCCTTTGCTGGTCTTCATCATTCTGATGGAAGGCTGTTTTTATGTGACGAATAATCAGAAAGAGGTTCTCATCCAGAGTATTGATGTCAATCAGACTCTTAAGGTAGCAGAGCACGAGCTGAAGCAGGACAAATGGGGACGCGTTCTTACGCTTTGGGCTATTCGCGATCAACACTTTAGTCCCAACCAGGCCGAATCTGTTGCAGAGCTCTACTTTTCATACATCGATTCCCTTCACCGCCAGTTCAATATCTGGCATTTGACCTGGGCCGTTGCAAATATACACCGCAATGGAGATGAACAAGTAAAACAGCTGCTGGATTCGGCCTACCATGATGCCGTTCAGCGCGCCGATACTCTTCACCGAGTCGCCGACAGGCATGTCAATGGTGACAAGGTGTATATGGGCGACTTCCACTTTCTGGGCCGGCGATATAAAAAAACTCATGTTGTCGCGCCAGGAAACAGTAAGTACCCTCAGTCGGCCGAAGAAGTCATAGACGATTGATGTAAAACTGTTTTTGAACAATGCATATCAGACGACATCCCGAAAAAATTACTGTTTCTCACCCGAATCAAATTACCTTTATGGCAATTCCCTGAGTGAAATGGTAGTTTATAGAAACATCACAATCTGGGAGCCATAATGACCGTTTATCTTTTGATAAGCATTCTCGCGGCGATAATTCCATCTTTTGCCCTTCTGTACTATTTCTATAAGAATGACCGTCATCCGGAACCGATAAGGACACTTCTGACGACATTCGTCCTGGGTGTTATAAGTACCGTCGGTGTCTTTGTGGTAGTCCGTCCCGCAGTGGATCTGGTTTATGCAGTCTCCAGCCCATACCTTCAGGGGCTTTTGCATGCCCTGGCTTTAGCCGCGGTCCCGGAAGAAACACTCAAAATGGTTGTTGTGATGGGCTACAGCATGAAGAGCGCCGCTTTTGATGAGCCTATGGATGGACTCGTATACGGCGTAACGGCTTCGCTGGGTTTTGCCACTCTGGAAAATATCCTCTATGTCTCTCAAGGTGGAATCTACACCGCATTTGTCCGTGCTTTTACGGCCGTTCCAACCCACGCCGCCCTGGGGGTTATCATGGGATATTTCCTGTCACGATTTCATTTCCGGCAGGAGAGGAAGGCTCTGGTTTACGCATGGCTTATCCCGGTAGCATTCCATGCAGCCTACAATTTTCCGCTCATGACCGCACGTACCCTCTACATTATAAACGACCAGACATACGGAATCATTCAGATTCTTCTTATCGTTGCCGCGGCAGTCGTCATACGCCTTATTCTGGGCTATGCACTGAAGCTTTTCAGAGAGGTGAGGAGAAATCAAAACAGCACCGCTGATCGGGAGCAGATGGCAATGATTGCCGAAGGGTTACAGAAATCCTGGTTCGACAAAGAGGCCCCGGATTCGAAAGCAGATCCCGAGTAGATTTTCCACGAACGCCTCTGCTCATCTTAATCGAAAACCGGCCACAACAGTTTTGAATTGATCGATAGGATCTTCGAAATAGTGCCCTTTGGTGGTTGAAAACCAAAGCAGGCAGAAACAGGTTCATACATAAAAGCCTATAATCTTAACTGAGCGATTCTCCGGCGGCATTTTGTCCGAATGCAATCCAATGGCAAAACCTTTGCTGACAGTTCTTAAGGCCCTTATAACTGAAAAAGCATCGATAATGGAGGCAAAATGTCTGAAATTGTTAAGCCTGTAGCGGAAATTTTTGCACTGATTGTCGAATCCATCGGTATCACTATCATCACCGCTTTTGCGGTATTCGGCATTGTATACGCTGTTATTAAGCTCCTTAAAAGAGAAAACGGTGAGAATACATTCCGCAATGTTCGTCAGCGACTCGGTCGCGGCATTCTGCTTGGCCTGGAGTTTCTGGTTGCAGCCGATATCATACATACCGTGGCGGTAGAAATCTCCTTCAAAACACTGGGTGTGCTGGCGATAATAGTTCTGATCCGAACGTTTCTCAGCTTTACCATCGAAGTCGAAATCACGGGCATGTGGCCATGGCAGAGCAGGAAGAATTCACCCATTTAGGGGTTATACCGGCCTTATCCGGTCGTTTTTGTCCGCACTCTTACAATCGAGATGATGTATTTTTTTACGATCCGGTGCTCGAATGGACCGGATCATTTCGGCTTTATTATATCCGCTGATATCCGAAGCCGCACATGCAGATCTTACCTCTTTTCAGTTACGGGAGTGTATGAACCAGACGTGGTGTTTATCAGTAGAACTATTCGGCCAACAGAGCGAACTTGCCGTTGGCCTCTGCATTCAACAGGGCATGATGGGGTGTGAGGAGCTGGAAAAAGGCGATCGCACACTGCTTAGATGTCACTTCGGTTCCCGAAAAGATGCACAGAATGCACTTGGGCTACTGCAGCAAAAGCTTTCAGTGTCTTCTTTCGATATATCTGCTGTGCAGCAGCAGGACTGGAATGCCAAATGGCGCGAATCGATGCAGCCCGCGCGACTCACCGACTCCGTATGGGTCTCTCCTGTCTGGCTCCCACCACCCAAACAAGATGATCATCTGTGGATAAAAATTGAGCCCAAGATGGCGTTTGGAACAGGCCACCACGAGACCACCAGACTTGCCGCACGTGCCATAACCGAACTTGACACTCTTTCAGGTGCACGTCTTATTGACATAGGGACAGGGTCAGGGGTGCTCTGTTTTGTCGGCGGACTCGGGGGCGCGCAGCTATCGGTCGGGGTTGAAATTGATCCATGTTGTCTGGAAAATATTGCCGAAAACAAAGAAGCAAACGCTACGGGCGGCAAAACAGAATTTATTATCGGAACAGTCGATGCCCTGGCCTGCGAGCGAAATTTTGATATTGTAGTGATGAATATGATACGAACGCACTCGGAGCCGCTTCTGGAACGGTGCTACCGGTTTCTCCGGCCAGGCGGGCAGCTGATCTGGTCGGGAATATTGACGGAGGAAAGTGAAGAGGTTATAGCATCGGCAAACCAACACCGATTTACTCTACACCACCAGAGCAGTGAAAACGAATGGTGGTGCGGTGTTTTCAGTCCGCTCACCAGCTCGATGTAAACACACATTAACAAAAGTGGCATAACTCCGGATGCACGCCTGCTTCCTGTCAGAACCATCGTTATGAACGATATGTTTATCCCCTCGAAATGAGCGATTCTGAGGGTAGAAGGGTTGAAGCCCCAATACCCCAAGGACTCGCGCGAACGTCGTGAGAGAAACGCTCAGTTTAAATTTTTAGTATGATTGTGATTCGTTGCGTTTTGGGGGCAGTCCCATCCTCTACCAGACCGTATGCATGCTGCCGCCATCGACGATCAGACTGGCACCGGTGATATAGCTTGCGGCATCGCTAAGCAGAAATGCAGCAGCTCTGCCGAATTCCTCGATGGTCCCATAGCGTTTGGCTGGTATCGACCGTTCCACCATGTATCGCTGTTCGGCATATCCGATATCTTTCTGAGCGGCGACCGAAAGGTCAAGCTGCTTGACCCGTTCGGTATCAAACCGACCCGGCATAAGGTTGTTGATTCTTATCCCTTCGGCGGCCAGTTTGCCGGACAACGTCTTTACCAGGCTTGTCACTCCGGAACGAAAGACATTCGATAACAGAAGATAGTCGAGCGGTTCCTTGACTGTGGAGGAGGTTATTGTCAAAATCGAGCCGCTCTTTTTATCACGCATGAGAGGAAGAACCTCTCTGATAAACCGGACTGTGCTCATAAGCGTCAGGTGAAATCCCCTTTCCCATTCCGTATCATCTATTTCATCGAACGTTCCGGGAGGTGGTCCTCCGGCATTTGCAACGGCCATATCGATGGTTCCGTATTGTTGAGCAACCTGGCCGATGCAGCTCTGGATGGATTGGTTGTCAGCCATCTCAAGCCGGTATCCCGAGACCTCCGCACCCGTTTGGTTGCGCAATGACTCGACGGCCTCATCGATATTGCTCTGCGAACGACTGGCCACGGCAACCCGGGCGCCTTCGGCGGCCAGCTCCCTGGCGATTCCGAAGCCCAGTCCTTTTGTGCCGGCGGCTATAAGTGCTACTTTGCCTTTCACATTCAGTTCCATGAGTCACCTTTCGTGCTAATCGGATTTGTTCGTCTGTTGATATGGTATTATATAAGCCTTTTTTTGCCGATGCAAGCAACAGTCTCACCATAAACAAAATAACTAAATCCATAAGAGCCGAATTCAAATAAGACAGCCAATAACGGGCCATAAATTAAATTATTCGGCAGGATAGCTGTAATTATAACGGTTTATCACTCCGGGATGACACATACACAATCTGTAACCTGAATTGATTGTGTCTGAGCGGATGAGTCGCCCCAACCCGTGAAAACTGAGTTTTGGGGCAATCGTGCAATCCGCGGAATACACTCCGGGTTGTTTCAAGGTTTTCCTGTGCCATTGTCCCTAAATAAGTTGAAAAATTACCGTGAGAGATCCTTCAATACAGCTCTAAACTATTTTCAATCGCTGGTATCGTATGGAAAAAAAATATGCAGCTCCTGTTACTATAGAAAAACTTGTCTTCGGTGGCTATGGTCTGGCTCATACCGATAGCGGTGTGATATTTGTAGAGCAATCGGCACCCGGAGACAGGGTTACTGTGGAGGGCTGCGGTAAACGCGGCGGCGTCCCGGTCGGCAAAATCACCTCTTTTGTCCAACAATCTGCCCTTAGACGAAAGGCTCCCTGCCGATATGCGGGACTTTGCGGAGGCTGCGACTGGCAGCATCTTCATTACCCTGCGCAGGTAGAAGCCAAGCGGATGATCTATGAAGAATGCCTCAAAAGAATCGGGCGAATCGAAACGATTCCCGAGCTGGAAGTTTACCAATCCCCCGAGTTTGGTTATCGCAGTCGTGTGCAACTCAAGGTGGACAGAGAACACTCGGCGCTGGGTTTTTTCAGACGACAATCCAATGATGTTGTAGCTATCAGGCAGTGTCCGCTTCTGTCCGGCGGGCTACACAGCCTTCTTCAAAACCCATCAGACATATTGGAAAAGTTGCCCGCTGATTGCCACCAGATAAAGGCAATCGAAGGGGATAACGCAAGGGTAGCGTCATATCCGGTACTCGATAATCTGACCTGTCCGCAAACATCCCGAGCGATTTCGGGTATCACCTTCACACTCGACGGGGACGGCTTCTTTCAGAGTAACCGGTTCCTTTTAGAAAAGCTTGGTAACTGGGTAAGAAAGGCTGGAAAAGGCACATTTTTTATCGATATGTATGGGGGTACGGGTTTCTTTGCGTCACATGCCGCGCACCAGTTTGAATCGGGAGTTTTAGTCGAAAACATCACGGCTTTGAGTCGAAAGGCTGAGCAGACATTCTCACGAAATGGTTTCTCACATATAAAGACAGAGACTCTGTCGGCGGAGACATTCTTCAAAAAACGGCACTATAGCGCATACAGAAACCCCGACTGCTTGATTGTGGATCCCCCACGCCCCGGGCTCACCCGGGTGGTCAGAGAAGGCATTCGGGATCTGGCACCCCGAAAGATTCTCTACATCTCCTGCAATCCATCCACTCAGGCCAGGGATATGGGATTTTTCCTCAATAAATGCGGGTATCACCTGGAGAACCTGGCGCTGTTCGACCTCTATCCACAGACTCACCACATCGAAACGGCCGCTCTACTCAAGCTTGCGTGAATTAAACCGGACTGATTTTCTTTCCTTTAGCCGCTGTCTCACCCTAATCGGGAAAATGAGTACAGGCGCAGGCAAAGCAAAAAAGGGCCCAGGCCCCCTTCTCAGTCCTCATAACTCTCCCCATTCTCTTCATCCTCGGGACCAAACAGCGATCGCTTCACAACCTCCTCACGGTTTACATCCGTGATCAACCGTTCCACTTCGGTCAGCTCCTCCTCCGTGAGCAACTCCGGATTACCTTCTCCGGGACTGACATCCAGGACCCTGTCGGTATCTGCCGCGGTGATCCATCCGTGAGCACCGTAGCCTGACTGAGTACCAAAATCCCGCCCCCCGGCATTGGTGAAAGTTATCTCCTTGAAGGCGCACCCTTGCTTTGCCTCACACTGGCCCCCCACGAGGTTATCCTGGATGACCGCAACCGTCTTCTTCTTATTCTGCTCCGGCTCTTCGGCAAACACATACGGACTGCCCTGACCGAAAATCAGATTCTTGCGGATTACACACGAACTCGGCGAATCCATGAGCACCCCGGTTACCGATACATCACCGCAGGCTCGTTTTGTATACTGGATAAGACTGTTCTGCTCGATTATTATGGTGCTTTGGGGCACATCTGACTCCTCGGCAATGCCATTTACGTGCACCGCCTGCTTTATGCTGTCGACAATACAGTTGTTTTGCAGAATATGTCCTGCACTGAGCACCTGTATACCTGTCGAACAGCGCTCCAGGCGATTTTCCTCCACGCTGCTTGCCGTACCCGTGGCAATCCAGATTCCGCGATTACCGCAATCCACGATGGTATTTCCCCTGACCTCCGTATCGCCGCAGTTGATTTTAATGCCATCCAGGGCACAATTACGCAAGACATTATTCTCCACCACATGACCGAAATGATCCAGCCCGTTGCCGCGGGTTCCCACCATGATACCACAATCATAATTTTGAATTCCATTGTATCGTATCACATGATCCAGTATCAGGCCATCCTCCTGATCCGCATCTCCTTCCGCGATCATGATTCCCACCGCAATGGGCTCGGCAGACGGACTCATGGTTGATTCGGATTGCATAAACGAACAGTGTTCGATAACGTTACACCTCCCACCGGCACCACCGATGAAAATGGTTGCAGACGCCTTGTCAAGACTGCCACAATCACTAAACCTGAGAGACTGAAAGCTGTTGCGGGTACAGGCTCCCATGACCGCTATTGCACTGGATGGCGAATTTTTGAATATCAAGCCCGAAACGATAAGGTCGGATGTATCATAGAAATACCAACACCCTTTTGAAATCTCCACCGTCGCGTTTTGCTGTGCGGTGATCCGAATCGGCTTGTCGATCGTTCCTGAGCACTGAATAGTCTTATCCCCACTATACACACCATGCTTCAAGATGATCGTGTTTCCCGGCTGCACCCTCTCCAGCGCCTGGCCCAGAGAGTATGGCTCATCAAATGTTCCGATTCCCCGGGTGACCTCGGGTGAAACCCATAATTTTTTATGATCATTGCTGGTTTTCATCTATTTCTATTCCTCTCCGCTTACAGCCCGATCTGCCTGGCTGTCCTTTTCCTTTGTGGATCCACGTTCCTTCTTATTTACGAAGGAAGCGACCTTTTTGATGAGATCGGGTGCCAAAGAAAGTATTTTCTGGAGCCCCGGATCCGTTATCTCCACCGGCTGCACCGTCACCTTACCATTAGCGATACAGATGAAAGCCACCGGCGTTACGTTTATTCCTCCTCCGGTCCCCGCACCGGTGGATGATTCATTTTTCCCGGCTCCACCGGCCGCAAACCCGATGGAAACCTTTGACACCGGCACCAGGGTTACATCACCCGCGACGATCGGCTCCCCGATCACCGTCTCGGTTTTGGCTATGTACTGTATCTTATCTAATGCGGTCTTGATTACCTCAGAAAGAGACATAATGTTTCCTCAATGGACGAAAAAAAAAATGAAAGGCCTGGATGGACACTTATCTATATTACCAAAGTTCATGGTTGAAGTAAATGCCTCTTGAGAAAATATATGTCTCTTATCACTTGTATCAAATCACCCCGGAAACTTGACCATGCATTTTTTTCGATTGATCCTCATTTTTCGATGTGGCGTTTTGCTGATTCTACTCATAAGCGCAGAGATTTTCTCGCATGTGGTGCTCACTGAGCTGCTGCACGACCCCGTGGGGGGCGAAACAAAGTGTCCCGGCGGGGCATGCCTTGAATTCATCGAATTTACCAATATTGGCTGCACACCCGTTTCTTTGCGACATCTCCTTATCACCGATGGGTCCACGACCGACTCAATCATCTGCTGGCCACAGCCGCTTGCCGATCATCCCGATGCCGTCTATGCGTTGGATTCGCTTCTCTGCGGCCAATCCCTGCTGATTCTCGATCCCGACTATCTCTCAGCCCCCGCCTCATCCCGTCTTCCAATAAATGGCCGACCGATCATATGTACCGTTAACCACACCTCGCTACTGGGGGGACTCACCAAAAATCGTGCGGTTTTTCTGTACCGGGGAACCAGAAACCACATACGCGACTCCCTCTATGCACTGATCGACACCAGTCAGGAAATCTCCCTGCATCAACAGTTCAGCTACCAAAACGTTTTGAATGTGCCGGAAGGCTGGAGTCGTAAGCCCCAAAACGTGCTTTTTCAGACCACCGCCTGGCGCAGCTCCGGGCGGCTCACTCCGGGGTACATACAGACTCATGAGCAGCGATGGATCGTTGAGTACCGGCTCTATAAAAGTCAAGACCAAATGGTTTTATGCAGTATCGCGGTATTCGATACGATGTATTCTCAGGAAAGCCGCCCATCCTGGTCACTTGCGGACATGGATGGGCGGACAATTTCATCACCGCAATATATCGACAGCTGTCTTTTTTATACGTCAACAACCATCCCCCTGGACACCTCGACCGTTCAGATTCGCATCGATTGTGAAGCTCAACGCTTCACCACCGCAATCGATCTGTCAGGCTTTATAATTCCCACATATTCTCTTTGCTTCAGCGAACTTTCTCCCCGCATAAACTCATTTACCGAGTGGATCGAAGTGACCAACGAGTCATCGGCTCCGATAGACCTTGCCACCTTTACCATACATACATCGGAGGATTCTTTCCGCATCTCCCCTGAGTATACATGCATCGATCCTGCCGGATTTTTCATACTCGCGGAAGATGCATCGATTTTTTCAGACCGCTATCCGCTCATAACCAACGTCATAGAACCTGAAAGATGGGAGAAACTGAATGATTATTCCGACACCCTGTACTTGAAACACATCAGCGGACGGGTAAGCGACAGTATCATTTACGACAAGAACTGGTTTACTCAATGGGATGGTGGTTCGCTTCAGAGAGTAAATACGAAAAGGCCGGCAACAGACAGCACCAACTGGATAGTTTCCGACGATATCTCCCCGGGAGTTCCCAATAAGAATCCGCGGTGGCGCGATGTGAGAGGCCCGTCGCTGGATATCGGTCCGAGTCCCTTTACCCCTGACGGTGATGGGCGGGACGATAAGCTGCTTATTACCGCCTGCTTACCCGCGGGCAAATCGGCGGATCTGTCAATTTACAGTTTCGATGGCGTCTTACGGTATGAGAAAAGAAATTTCAGCGGACAGCGTTTACTTTGGGACGGCAACGATCGTTACGGTAAAGCGGCACCCGCGGGGCCTTTCTTCGTTGTCATGAAAGTCACCGGTGGCAGTCAATCCGAAACGTTGATTAAAAAAGGTATTCTCTGGCGATGAAAACCATTTGTGCATGCATCTGTACTCTACTGACAATCGTCTGTACGGCTGCCGCGGATACGGAGCCTTTTTCCCCCGGCTTCGGGATGGCCACCCAGAGCACGGTTCTGTGGGAAAATTCCCCCGCGGCCCGACAGCCCTGGAGCGCATCAGCCCTGCATGGAAATGAAGACGTCCCATTTGGATTTGCCGCGGGGGCAGTAAGCTACTATTCCGACCTCCAGACGCTGACCGATATAGTGCAGGCGACTGCAGGCATCTGGTTTACTCGGAAAAGCATTACGGTGAAACTTGCATACAGTCAACTCGACGCTCTGGGTCAATACTACCGCCAAAAAGCGTTTCTTTCGGCCGGCATACCCCTGTACTTTGTTGCGGACGTTCGAATCAGCATGGAGTGCGAACTGTTCAGGTGCGGCCTGAGCGGAACGGACGAGACGGAGGCATTTGCCACGGTCGGATGGACAGCCATGGTACGGCGAAAGATTGCAAACATTTCTCTCGCCTTCTCGCATTTTGTCGTTGAGAGTGCATCCGACGAGAGTTTTGAGCCCCCACTGACAATGTCCTGCAGGGTTAGTACCGTCAGACACCGCTACGGGGCACAGGGAATCGGATTCGACTACATCATGGAACACCGGACAAGATTTCGCTTCAGGCTGGGGCATGGCTTCTGGATACACGAGGCGTTTGGTGCCACATTTTCCATGGCCACAAATCCCGTGACTATTGGTCTTGGTGTCGAGCTTCAGTTTCCATCGATAGAAACGGGTGCGGCATATATGTTTCATCCGGTCCTCGGATGGTCACGAGGAATCCACCTGATGTATCCGTGGAAGAAAACAAACAAAGAGGCAGGTCACTTGAAATAATTCATCAGACCATTATCCCTTGCGGCTCTCCTTAGCTTGTCGATCGCTTTTTCTTTTATCTGGCGGGCACGTTCGCGGGTGATGTTGAATCGCGCCCCGATTTCATCGAGAGTATGGGTGGTTTCTTTGCCAACACCAAAATACATCTTTACGACTTCCTTTTCCCTTCCGGAAAGAACGTCGAGGGTGCGATTTATTTCTTTTTGTAAAGAGTAGCAGATCACCTCCGTGTCAGGGATATCCTGGCTATCATCATACAAAAAATCTATCATGCAGAAATCCTTGCCCGCTTCCAGTGGAGCATCGAGGCTCGAGTGGCCGTTTCCGATTTTCATGGTCTCGTGGACCTCATCTACATCGATACGTAACTCGCGGGCAATTTCGGATGGGTTTGGACTTCGATGGAAGCGCTGCTCCAGTGCTGCCTGCATTTTCCCGATCCGGTGAATGATACCCACTCTGTTAAGCGGAAGTTTTATTATACGCGACTGCTCGGCCAGGGCCTGAAGGATTGCCTGCCGAATCCACCATACCGCATAGCTGATGAATTTAAAATTTTTCCTCTCATCAAAGCGCCGTGCTGCACGAATCAACCCGAGATTACCCTCATTGATCAAATCGCACAATCCCAGTCCCTGATTCTGATAGTTTCTGGCGACGCTGACCACAAACCGGAGATTTGACTTGATAAGCAGATTTAACGCGACTGGATCGCCCTTTCTTATCAGCGAGGCCAGCTCCTTTTCCCGCTGAATCGACAAGGTCGGATGCTTTCCTATCTCCTTGAGGTAAATGGAAAGGGTTCCTTCTTCCGATACGCCATTCGAATTTCCCACAGCCATCGCTTCCCCCTGCGCATTTGAAGCCGATTACACTGCTTTTATGAAATGGAATTTATTCGGTAAAAAAATAGTGCGCCCAATGAACCTGATCCGGCAAAAAAGGGAGCAGCTTTCTACTCCGTTTCCGCGCTGTCTATCCTTGAGAAATAAGATAGTTCTTTTTATTTGTTTATAGAGGATTTTTTATAGATTAGTTACAAAACCGGTCTCTACTGCTTTGCAGGGAATCACGCAATCCAGGCGCTGGTGCAGTGCGCGGGCATCCTGCACCATCTTTTCCACATCCGCGTCGGTACGCTTTTGATTGAGATGAAAAAGACCAAGCGATTTTACCCGAGTCTCGATCTCCTCCTCCCGCCTGCGGGAGGGGATAGCGGGGAGGAGCAAGACCGCTCGTTTCTATGAATGTGCTTTTGCCTTATCCCGTCCCGCACGCGGGAAGAGGAGGCCGGCCGGCTGAACGGATGAGGTGGTTTTGCCTCACCCGGGAACACTTTCCCCCCTTGATTTACCCTCTAGCTGGGCAGCTGGAAGTAAAATGTGGCACCATGCCCCACCTCCCCCTCGGCCCAGATCTTTCCTCCGCTTCGATTGATCGCCTTCTCCACCGTAGCCATCCCGACTCCCGTGCCGTGAAACTCACTCTCGGTGTGTAGTCGCTGAAAAGGCTGAAATATCCGATCCACTTTCTGCATATCGAAACCTACACCGCTGTCACGCACAAAGAAAGTCGTTTTGCCATCAGAGTGCTTTTTCCCAAACTCGATCAGGGCTGAGGTGCTTTTGGAAGTATATTTCCACGCATTGCCCAGAAGGTTTTCCAGGATTATTCTCACCAAACCTATATCAGCGTGTACGACTAATTTGGGCTGGATTTGCACCTCTACCTCACGTTGAGGCTCGGCATTTCGGAATTTGCCGATGATTTGTTCGGCGACCACGCTCATGTCGATATCCACCGGGCTTATCTCCTGGCGTGAGACCCGCGAAAGCACCAGCATATCATCTATAAGCAGCTGCATCCGATCGATACCGTTTTTGATGTGATCCATATACATTCGGGCATCCCCCTGCAGGCGATCGCCATAGTCCTCCTCAAGCATTTCGCTGAATGACTTTATCGCCCAAAGCGGTGCGCGAAGGTCGTGGGATACTGAATAGGAAAAAGCCTGC
Source organism: uncultured Fibrobacterota bacterium (assembly GCA_964419255.1). Classification (GTDB taxonomy): domain Bacteria; phylum Fibrobacterota; class Chitinivibrionia; order Chitinivibrionales; family CAYFVL01; genus CAZPHU01. Next base: position 67,158 of record CAYQOU010000011.1, read on the forward strand.
ATCTCCTGGTTAGCCGCCTGAAGCGACTCCTCGGCCTCGCGACGACGACGCAGCTCCTCGGCCACCCGGTACTGACTGCCGCGGGAGCGCAGACCGGTCCGTACCGCCGACAGAAGCGTTCTGGCAAGCACCGGCCGTTGAAGCACCACCGCGTTTATGTCGGGTATCTCCCCGGTGACACTCGTCCAGATATAGTCGGGACTGACCGCCGAGCCGGCCATCAGGATTATCGGAAAATCGGACCATTCGGGCTGGGATGCGATGATTCGAGCAAGAAGAGACTTTTTCTGACTGAGAAGCGCCTCTTCGGCCACGATTGCGGCGCCTGCTCCTTTTTCCATTTCCTCACAGAATGAGGAAAGATCATCACAGATGCAGGAATGAAGCTCAGCCTTCGACAGCACCTCCTGCAACACGGGAGCATCCTGACTGGTTGGGGTCAAGATCAGTACCCGAAAACTGTCATCGCCATGGGGCTGTTGCATACTCAATCTTTGCTTCCGTTGGTTTTCAGATTCTTTCCGACATATCTTGGATTGCCGGAGATTATGCCTTCAAATTCCTCCAGAACCGGTCCGACTTGCACGCCGTTTTCGTCCATGACCAGCTCGCGGATCGTCCGCTCATGCTCCCCTCCCCGCCTCTTCTGAACCGAGATGGATTTTCGCACCGAGCCCCGATATTCGAAATACCGCAACTTGATAACCGTATCCGAAACGTATGATATTTCAAACGGAGCCTCTGTGATCAGTCCTGCGCCCCCCAGTTGAGCCATGGTAAGGAGAGTGACTACCCCCTTCAAATTAAGAAAACTCGCAATCTCATGCAGGTGCACCGAGAGAAATTTTTCATTCGGAAGCGCATAGGCATATCCGTTAAGGCTGTCGATCACCACGATACTGATTTCCTTTTGATTGACCGCCTCGGCAACCATATTGCTAAACTCCCCCGCGGTCAGCTCCGCGGGATTCACCTGCCGGACAATTACCAGGCCCTCGCTCATATACTTTTGGATATCAATCCCCAGGCCCTGTGCGCGCTGAACGAATGTCTGAATCCGCTCATCGAAGCAGTAGATAAGCGACTTTTCTCCCCGCCGGGCGGCGGCCACCGCAAACTGGGTCGCCAGGGCCGATTTACCCGTACCGGCCGTGCCTTGAAAGAGGGTACAGGTCCCCTTGTCCAATCCTCCGCCCAAAAGAGCGTCGAATTCATCCATGCCGCTGCTCATCTTTTCACTGGGGAAAGAAACTCTCTGCTCTTTGCCGGCAATAAGTCGGGGGTAGACATGCAAGCCTCCCCTTTTTATGCGATAGTCGTGGAATCCGGAGATAAAATCGTGGCCCCGAAGCTTTTCTATCCGAAGCCGTCGACGCTCGGGTCCATAAAGCGGCTCGAGACGGTCCAGTTCGATCGAACCATGAACCACGGTTGTCACCGGGTCCTCGCCACTGCTGGTGTCGGTCAAAATGACGGTGCATTGACGGCTCGTCAGGTGATGTTTCAGCATCATAAGCTGCCGCTGATACCAGCTCAGCTCACGCGCCAGGAGTCGGATTTCACTGAGAGAATCTATCACCACCCGCTGCGGCTGGTATTCGTCGATATGCTTTATCATTTTCTCGACCGTGCGGGGCAGCTCAACCTCCGCCGGATGAAGCATCGTCTGGGAAACCTCCTTTTGAGCAGGATCCATATGCATATGCCGCACGGCAACCTTTTCAAGCGACCAGCCATGAGACCGGGCGATCTGTCTTATTTCCTCCTCGGTCTCCGAGGTGCCCAGATACAGGCTGCGCTCCCCAACCCTGGCCCCCTCAAGCAGAAACTGCATAGCCAGCGTGGTTTTCCCGCTTCCGCTTTTCCCGCTGATAACATACATCTGATTTCGGGGCAGCCCGCCCCGCAGCACCTGATCGAGACCCGGCACACCCGACTGCATGTATGTACTCATCGATGCCATATATTCCCCTTTTATTGGTATCATATGTCGAGGTATTCTGGTGTAATTCAGTCGTTCTCAAGAAAGGAACAATTACTATACCAATACCTGCTGTAAACAAAATAATCTTTTTTTTAAAAAAATGCCTATCCAAATTCCGGAGACGATGTTCATTTTGGAATTGATTCAATGGGGAGATGAGAGGATGTGTGAATGTGGAGATGTTTAAGGAAACAGTTCCGCCGCGTTTGTCATCCTCGCAAACGGCGCGAATCGGCTGAAAAACACCTTTTTACCCGATTTCGGCGGAAGATTCGGGTGCTGAAGTGCTCTGAAGGGTATTTTTTCTCAACGAATCACCTTCAAAATGCTTCCCAGGGCATTCTTTCCTGCAGAATCGGCCCCGGAGCACCTTTTCAGACGATTCTTCTTCGCAGAATGGGTCCGCGGAGGCTTCAGAAACCCATTCACTCCCGCCAAAAGCTCCCAAAGGACTTTTTTAGACCATTCGTCGCAAAAAAACCGTCTGCCGCCCGCTTCACACGGCTATTCGTTGCTGCAGAATCGCGTTGCGGGCACTCCCAAGACCCATTCGTTGATAAAGAATCGATACATTTCCCTTTTCGGGGAGCCTTTCGTTACCAACGAAACGGGCTTTTGTGGCTTTGCAGAGAATTTCGGTAAAAAAGAACCGGTGTCTGAAGAGATTGCAGAAGGATATGATTTTCGTGTAAGCCGCTTTCGAAAGCGGCTTACACGACTGCCTCATCATTAATGAGAAAAGGACAGAACCGGCGATGCCGATTCTGTCCCCGTGCTCGGAGCTCCAGAGAGCAGTTCGCACACACTCCTACTGATTGTCCGCGGGAGTGGTTGTGGTCTGTGAGCCGATTTGCGTCTGCGGTGCAGTCGCTGCCTGATCCTCACCCTCCTGAACTTTTTCTTCGCCGGAGGCTTTTCTGTAGGATGGCCGCACGCGATCGGCAAGTTTATCATAGCCGGCAAGAGAGTATATAGCGGATGTTATCCGTCCGATATTCACATACCCCTTCTTCCAGTCCTCTACGGCTATATCCCTGTCCCGCAACGCCTTCTGGTACTCACGCTCTTCCCGGTTGACCGTATCCAGCGACACCTTCGCCGCCTCGGCCAGCGCGCGCAAAGTCCGCCCTAAGGCAGCAGCATCGATTGCCGGCAGATTATCCAGTGTCGGCCCCAGGTCGGGATTGGTCTCGAGATGCGTTGCGGTCTTGAAAGCCTGCTTGATCAGCAATTCGATACTGGATACCGTCTCGCCTATCAGACCGTACTCTACGGCAACATCTTCTCCATAGGTCATCTCGATAATCGTTTTTAGCTTGATCATAAGATTGCGGACACTATCCACATTATGATCGCGATTATCCCGATATTTGGAATCATCATCGATCTCCAGACCCAGGTTCTCATCGGCTTTGTACATCACCTGCATGCAATTTTTCAGATACTTGTTTAAATACATCAGAAAGTCGTAGGTACGAAACGGCAGCGGTCCCACAATCGCTTCCAGCTTCTTATCCAACGCCTCCCCACATTCGGGACCATGAACGGTGATGGCATTGTCGATATAACGACTGTGGCCCGCTCGATTGGCAACCATTCTTGATACAGTAGTCACGTAATCTCCTTTATTAAATGGTGTGAAACAGCGACACATCAGAGCAGCGTCTGTGTGTCGAGCAGTATTGATTGATGTAACCGCCGGTTCAGTTAAAACCGACCCGTAGACACGGCGCGTGATCGACTCTACCGTCGTATCACTGCAATTTGCATCGCGCCGCCCAGACATTGTCTATCATCAGGCAACTCCTTTGTGAGAGATCATACAGGAGAATCATCCCCAAAACACTCGGAAATGGAATGATCATTATTGTGACTCAAGTAATATATTTTTGGGCAAGAAAGGGTGAGAAGAATAAAATAATTTTATTTAAAGCCCGATTCATCGAGGGGGCTATGGATACAGAAAGCGCCTGTTACAAATTGTTACACAATCGATATACTGCCGTGATATGAGAGTCGTATTATTATAGAGCCGGATGAGATCGGCCGGATGGATACCCGGGTTTTCGGGGCACGACGGCTGTTTTTCCGGCGACTTTCAATCTTCCAGCCACAGAGAGTTCGGAAAGTTTTGATGATGAACGAAAAAATTCTTGTCATAGATGATGATAAAGAGCTAAATTCGCTTTTGCGCGACTATTTGGCCAATCATGGCTTTAGGGTCGATGCCGTGGAGCACCCGGAAAGCGGACTGCAGTATCTTGCGAAGGATGTGGTGGATGCGGTCATTCTGGATGTGATGCTGCCGGATATGGACGGGTTCAGCGTCCTCAGGGAGATTCGCAAAAACTATTCGGTGCCGGTTCTGATGCTTACCGCGCGGGGGGATGTTCACGACCGGATCGTGGGGCTGGAGATCGGCGCCGATGATTACCTTCCCAAACCGTTTGAGCCCCGGGAGCTGGTGGCGAGGCTGCGCTGCATTCTCCGGCGCTCCTCCGATGCCGTCCCCGCCACCAGTGAGCGGGCCGGAGAGCTGACGGTCAATTTCTCCGGCAGGAGTGTTACGTATAAGGATCAACCGATCAATCTTACCACAAACGAATTTGAGCTTCTGGGATATCTGCTCCGCAACAAGGGGCGTGTACTTGACAGAAGCCAACTTATCGAGCATCTGCGTGGAATCGACTGGGAATCATCCGACCGCTCCGTGGATATGCTTATCAGCAGAATCCGTCAGAAACTGGGGGAGGATTCCCGCAACCCACGGTTCATAAAAACGATCACCGGGGTAGGCTATGTCTTCATTTCCGATCAGTAACCGCCCGGGTATACTTATATGAAAAAAGTGTCTCTGTTCACCAAATTTACTATCACGATACTCGCTTCCGCCGTTGCGATTGCTGTTACCACTCATGCGGCCCTGTTTGTCCATTTCAGCCAGTTGAAAAACAGCGTGCCCTTATTCTCACGGTTTAACAGCCACGCACGATTTCTGGTCGACCGAGCCGATTTCAGCGATTCCGCATCGGTAAGCCGGATACTTGCAGAGCAGGGGCTGGAGTTCAGATACGATGGGCAGGATGATGGGTGGACGACATCCAAGCATGTACCGACCAGACAGGAGCTGATCGAAAAGTCCTCATCCAAACGCCTGGATGAGCCGGCATTCTGGCACAACAACCGTCTTGTCACAGTGGTAGAGACAGATACCGCCACCTACATATTCCAGGGGATGAACCCTTTCGAGCAGCTTTCGTTTCCCTGGGAGATATTTCTTCTGTGGTCGGGAGTGCTGGTGGTCATCATCGGCCTTACGCATCTGAAAATCAGACATCTCCTCCGTCCTGTAAAGGTGTTGAAAAGCGGTGTGCAACAGGTAAGCCGTGGAAATTTCGACATCGATCTTGTCCAGAACACAAACGATGAGCTTGGTCAGCTGATCCGGTCATTTAACGAGATGGCGGGACAGATTCGCAAGGATATCAAAGCCCGCGACCAGCTTCTGCGCGACATCAGCCACGAGCTTCGCTCCCCGCTTGCGCGCATGCTGGTGGCGCTGGAGTTTGTACCGCAAGGCAATATCCGCGACAGTCTGAAAAACAACATTACCATTTTGGAGAAAATGACAAGCGGGATTCTGGAGGAAGAGCGGCTGGACAGTCCCTACGGCAAAGTGAAGCGGGAGGTGATCGATCTGGGAGCGCTGATAACGGAGATCGTAGAGAGTAAGAAGCAGACACCTCCCTCCATTACCCTTGGAAACAACGGACCGCTGGAGTTTGCCGCCGACACCGAGCGGCTGCGCATGGCTCTTTCCAATATCATCGACAACGCCCTGAAATATTCCCGCCCCGAAAGCCGGCCGGTTTATGTCGACTACAGGCGGGAGGACCAAAAAGCGGTCATAACCGTCAGAGATTGGGGAATCGGCATTGCGGAGGAGGAGATCGCGTATATATTCGAGCCGTTCTACCGGGTAGACAAGGCACGCCGTCACGATTCGGGCGGCTACGGCCTGGGGATGAGCCTGACAAAAAAGATTGTGGAGGCCCACGGGGGTACGATACAGGTTGAAAGCATGCAACACAAGGGTACGACGGTGACGATAACGTTACCCGCGCCGGGCAATGTGTAGCGCTGCCCCCCCGGCTCTCAATGCCGTTGCTTTAAGGTTGACTTTAGCAATTCTCCGGGGCAAATACACCCCCTCCCAGCCT
>CAYQOU010000012.1:0-72446 GCA_964419255.1 uncultured Fibrobacterota bacterium
GGGGAGGCTGGGAGGGGGTGTATTTGCCCCGGAGAATCGGTAAAGTCAACCTTAAAGCAACGGCATTGAGGCCGGGTAGGGGGTGGTAACCGTCTGTTGCCAGGCAAGCCACTCTCGTTTACCCCCACCCCCGTTATGGTTGTGGTAAAAACACTTGAAGAAGCGAGGACAATGTGTTTTGCCCAATTCTTTCTCTCTTATATACCTCGTCGTCGCGCCGGCTATCTCATCCATATCGCAGCCTCATTGGTGCGGTCCTGCTTATCCGTAAGATCCCGTATTTCCGTGCGGCCTGAAACTGAACGCGCACTTGCTTCCCCAGACAGTCGGGTCACCGTTTATCCGATCTGCCCACTTTTTCGCGCAGGGTTTGTAGCTTCTCCAGGCTCAGACCGGTGATGTCACCGATATCCCCGTCCTTCATGCCCTCATATATCATTTGTTCGGCATCTTCTGTTTTTCTCGCGAGTTTTCCATCATCCCACATCCCATGCCGTGTCGATTTAGTTTTTCGTATACATCAACGGGGTAAATGGGTTTGCATCAGCTGCAGGGCGGATTTGGAGCGCACACGATCGGGAAGTTTCCGGTTTCGATGGCGTTGGTTGCAGCCTGCGATAAAAGCGCCCGATGACCCAAAATCCAACTCTCCTTTGCATCCCTACCCATAATGTGGTATTTTCATATCATAATCTGTTCCATTCAATCCAGCTAATATTTTTCCACCTTGCCTGTGTATGCCGCACTCCCAAAGCATGTTTCCCGATGATCCACTGGTGGATTTCCACAACGGGTGCACATCCCGGCTGATTGCAAACCGTAACGCTGCCGTGGGAAACCTGCTCTCCTCCGAACGGGCGCTTTTTTACCTGCAGATCGTGTATCGTATGCTGCTTTTTCGCCGTGCCCACGAGCTTGAGCCGCTGCATGAGGATCTGTATGCCGCGGTTCGCCAGGCGCAGGAAATAGTGTCGGCAGGCCGATATGGAATCGATCAGTACAACCTTGATATCAACCAGCTTCTCGACTGGAATCTGATTTCGGTCAGGCTGGAAAAAGAGCGTATACGAGGATATAAGGATACCCGTCGTACCAAGTACCGCTATGCGTTGGGGGATGAGACCGTCGCGTTTCTGCGATGGCTGGAGGAGCGGATGCGTGATGATCTCGAGGATCGTCAGGTGGATGCGCGCGACCTTCTCGAGGAACTTGTGGGAACCGCCCGCGAACTGAATCGACTTATCCTTTCGGTCAGAAGCAGGGAACCCGATGAGAACGAGTCGCGGCGGATGCTGTTTCAGATTTACAAACTGGACCAGATAACCGACGATATCGGCAGTTCCCTGACCGAATTCAATGCCCGGCTGATCAGTTTTCTTCTGCGGGAATACAACCTGGCAGAACTTCGGGAGCTTATCGAGGCGCTGGGAGAGTATGTGGAAAAATATCTTCTGCGTATCGGGGATCTTCGCTCGCAGCTTCTTCCCGAGCTTGCAAAACTCAAACGAGCGCGAAACCGCAGTATGCTTGTCGCAGCGCACAATACCATGGAGGCGCAGCGGCGCTCAGCGCCGCGATTTCTGCGCTCCGGCACCGGGGCGGCATCCGACCCGCTTGCGGTTCCCGAGCATCTGCGCCGCTTTTACCGGGAGGAAGGAGCGCTGGATGGATATTGTCATCGGATCAACGATTCGGCTCTCCGGGTTTTGCGCCGAATGTCGGTGCACCTCAAGGAGCTTGAGCGAAAGAGTCACCGTATCGAAGATTTACGGGAGCGGATGCGGGAGATGGCACAGCTGGATGAGAAGACCGCGCCACATGCGTTTATCAACGCGGTTTTGGGCTGGGGACATATGCGAAGCGATCCGCACGCCTGGGATGAGCTGCATCCGGCCAATCCACCGCGGCCCCGGCGCACCTCCTGGCGCCATCGGGTAAGCCCGTCACTGTACCTGAAGCCAAAGAAGGCAAAAGGCGAATCGGTGCGCAGCATGGAACAGGCCCGTCTGGAACGGCTGCGAACCTGGATGGAGCAGACACTGAATTTCGGGGACGAAGGTCGTGAGGCCGCGGTGCTGCTCTCGTCAGGTCAATTTACCGATACCGACGACGGGCAGCGGATAATCGAGCTTGCCCGCGCCGGTCTTCTGGGACGGGGACGGAAACTGCGCGAAATCGGATACGACTGCAAACCACTGCCCGAACACGTGGCAATCGAGTTGCACCAAAGCAGGCTTCGATGCAACGAGCTGCAAGTGCGACAAAATCAGAATGGGGATAACACATGAGTGCGGAAAACGCCTGGGAGCAGCTGCTGGCCCGAAGCGGTGAGCGGGTGAAGGCAATCACCAACATGCTGGTAGAAAGCCCCTACTTTTATAAGGAAGACGACGAGGTCGCGTTCAACTTCCTTCGCCGTCACAAAAGCGAATTCGAGCGGTTTTTCGATGCTTTTTTCGGTTGGACGCTGACGCTGGACGGCAAGTGTGCGCGCGTGTACAAGGAAAGGTGGTACAACGGGGCGATCACCGAGTCGGCACGAGACTGCTTCAGCTTTACGCGCCGCGATGAATGCATCGCGTTTATGATGATTCTCGAGTTTTTCGAGCATCAGCTTGACGAAAACGATCTCACGGTGGAGGACCGTGAGAATCTGCGGTTTCGATTCGGAGACTGTCTGGATTTCTGTACCCGGCGATTCGGTGAGCTGTTTGAGGGAGCTGCGGAGAAGTATACGCCCGAATATGTGCGGGCCCGTGTGTTGAGAAACGTATTTCCGGTGCTTGAACGATACCGCTTCATCCGCAGGATTTCGCCTCCGCCGGATGAAAAAATCAGCGAGGAGCAGACAATCTACGAAGCGCTCCCGGCTCTCTACCACTATAACGCAAGCTACCTTCACAAGCATATCGATGAGATCGCCGCAATCGCCGCCGGTCGCAATACGCTGTCACAAACCGAGGGCAGTCAGAATACCGACGAAAATGTATCAGATGCGCCACAACCCCACGATGTCTTTTCTGATGATTTGTATGATGAGGATTCGGAAGAAGAAGAGGAGGAAGATTCCTGATGAGTGGTTTTCATAACGATAACAGGATATATCGGGTGCGCAGAATCCGCCTTGTAAACTTCCATAATTTCCAGAACGAAACGATTACAGTAACCGACGGCGGGCATCTGTTTTTGCTTGGGGACAACGGCTCGGGAAAAACCACCATTATCGATGCGGTCCACTATGTATTGACCGCCGGGAGTCGCATGGAGCTGAACTCCGCGGCGCGGGTGGGAGCCAAAAAGGACGGCGGCCGAAGGCTTCAGGGCATAGTCATGCGCTACAACGTGGACACCGGGCCGCTCAACCCGCAGGGTGGGGTCAGCTACGCCGCAGTGGAGCTGGCCGAGGAGAATGGATCGGTGCTGACCGTGGGTATCGGTATGTCAACCTACTCGATGGATGAGCGGATTCAGCGCTGGGGGATCATTGTCCCCGAACCATTGGAGGAGGTGCCATGGCTGTCTGGCACCAATGGCAACCTGCGGGTAACCGGGCAGCGTGAGATGCGGGAGAAACTCGGGCAGGGGCGATTTTACACGATCGGTGCGTATGAGAAGGAACTTGCCCGGCGGTTGTTTGGGGGAGTGGAAATCTTCGATGAGATCGCACGATTTGTCTCGATGGGAAAGGCCTATCGGGAGATTGCGGCAGGGGCGGCCGATTATCATGAACTGTTCAAAACCCTTCTCCCGGAGCCAAAAACCGATCTGTTTGACCGGATTATCGACGCCCTGCGCAGTCTGGATGATGCCACGGCGCGGCTTGAAGACATGAAAAAGAAAAAGGTGTTTCTGCGCTCCCTCGATACGCTGGTGGTGTCGATCCGGGACAGCCGTGAGAGTCGCGCGCGGTATGAGTGGCTTCGGATCTATCTCCAGCTAAAGAATCTCGAAGAGAAAGCACAGAACCTGATTGCGGAACACAAGCAGACGCAAAAACAGATGGAAAATGTTCAGGAGGATGCTGCGGCATGTCTTGACGAGAGAAACGCGGTGGAACGGCGCCTCACGGATCTGCAGAGCAGTGACCGGGCGGGTATCGTTCGTCAGGAAAAAGAACTCTCAGAAGACAGTACCCGTGCCGGGCAGAAATCAAAGGCCGCTCAACAGGAGTATCAAAAAACCGAAAAGAATATCCAGGAGCTCCGAAAGGTAACCGACAGCAAACAGAGCGCATGTGAGAGAACCGTCGATGAAATAATCGAATCAGTTGATTGGGCAAAAGCAAATATTGGGATTGATTGCTCAGACGATATCGTCCTCATCTCCGATTGCCGTGTGAAAGCGGATTTCGAATGTGCCGTTTCGCAGGTTCCATCCGATCGGCTGGATCAGGCGGTGGCCGAAAAGCAAAATGAGCTGCTGGCATCCAGGCATGCCTTAACCGCTGCCCTGGACGATGTCAACCAAAGGATTGTGGCAATATCCGAAGAGCTGGGGCGGCTGCAGGCCTCCGATCCTCGCCCCGATATTCCCGGACTGACAGAGGTGCTGGAATATCTTGACAATCAAAACATCGATGCGAATCTTCTGTACGAGCTTCTGGAGTGGAGCCCTGGTCAGGACATGCGAGCCCGTGCGGCCGCGGAGGAGCTGATCGGAGCCGAGGTGCTTTCGACCGTTATGGTTGAGGAGCGGCAGTATGAACAGGTGCGAAGTGAAATAGTCAAGCATTTCCCGGGGATTCGAATTGCACCGACAGTTACGGGAAAAGGAGAACTGCTTCCCTGGGTGCAAAACTGCTTTTCGGTGGAGGATTCGCATCCCGCGGCACTGGTCGTGCTGTCCGAAGAGATGGTTTCCTCGCGGGGGCCGGGTATCGAGCAGACGGAAAAAGAAACAATCGCGATCTTCAGAGCACATGAGCGGCGTCTTTGGGAAAACCCCTCCATATGGATCGGTCAGGATGAGCGCCGCCGTGCCCGGGAAAGGCGCGTACGCGATCTGAATGACGAGAGTAAACAGCTGGAAAAGCAACAGTCAAGACTCGTGAAAGAACATGCCGATGTCGAAAAACAACACAAGGATCTGACAGCGTATCGGCAGACGTTTCAACACCGTTTTACTCGTTTGCAACAGACAACCCATGAGTTTGTCCTTGCCCGCCACCAGCTGCATCATGCGCAAGAGGTCGGTAGTGAACAGAAACGGCGCATGCGGGAACTCGATCAGGAGCATGAGCGGTTGAAGCTGCGGCTCAAAAGTATTCGAGAGCTGATAAAGCGGGAGGGGCTTGAGGATCTTGAAAACAGGATCAATGAGCTTAACGGGCAGCGAGGAGAAGTAGACGAACGCTACCGTGCTCTTCTGCGTAAAGAGGGGGAGCTGCAGGGGCGGATAGAGGGACTGCGGCAGAATCAGACGCGGTGCGAGGAGGACCGGATCAATGCATCGGGGCAGCTTGATACAGCCGCCGAAAATATTCGGCGGCTTTCCGCCGAGGCAATCGATGATATCGAGTATTACGTTCTGCGCACGAGTAAGGGAGCGCAGTTTAAAAGCGCCGAGCATGTGGAAAATGCGATTCGTGACACCGAACGTAAAGAGGCTGCCCTTCAGGCGACTGTCGTTGAAAAACTCAACGACCCGGTTTACGGAGCGGTATACGGCTTTCACTACGATGAGCAGCACAATGTCCTTTCCGACAGACGGGATCAGGGGATATCGCAGCTGGTTATCTCTCAGACCAAAGCCATCGAAGAGCAGCAGGAAGTTATCAACGAGAAAACAAGCGCACTGTTCCAGAAGATTGTCATAAACGAGATGGTAACTTTTTTTGCACGGCATGTGTCACGCCTGGAGCAGATGGTCAAGACGATAAACGATCGATTGAGCCGGCGATCTTTTGGCGGTGTTACCTATCGTCTGGACCTGGGGAAAATCGATCGGTATCGACCTTTTATAGAAGCGATAAAGGGGTTCAATCCGTTTAATCCCGCCACCGAAGAGGCGCTGAAAACATTTATAGAAGATCACAGTGACGACATACTCAACGCCGATATCGAGGGCGTGCCGGCGGTTCTTGACTACCGAAACTGGTTTACGTACAATCTGCGGATGTTCAGTACCGACGGCGAGGGGGTGGTGATCGACCGCAAAACAAAGAGTGTCGGCTCCGGTGGAGAGCAGGCGGTTCCCAACTATCTGACAATCCTGACTATCGCGCACTTTCTTTTTGCGGGAAACAGTGTCGGGGTCCATACGCTTCTGTTCGATGAAGCCTTCTATGGTATCGATGCCGGACGGCGGGATCAGCTTTTGGGCTTTGCCGGGGACATGGGCTTGCAGATCTTGGTTGCAAGCCCCGATCAGGACGGAGTGCGCAAGGAGATTGAACGCTCGACAACGCTTCTGGTTGTCAAGGATCAGCACTATGATGTCCACCTGTATCCGTTTCACTGGGAGAACCTTTCGGAGAAGCAGCAATCGTTGTTTGATGAGCCGAAGAAAAAGCAGATCTCATTCGACGAGGAGCTGCAGTCATAATCTGAGATGCGAGTTTACTCCTGTTTGTAGTGATTCTCTGTGGAATACCGGCATATGTGATTATACTTTCCTGTCGTAATCACCGTATTTAAATCTTTCTTGTTTACGTGCTAAACCGAAAAAATTACCCGGATAATCATAAAAGATATGAGACAATATCCTGAACAGAGTAGTGGCGGTTGGGAAAAATGCTTCAGAGAAGCGATTTCCGAAAGCGAAATCATGCATGAGTATCTGTGTAGAATCGCGCGTGCGTATGCAAGAAAAGGAGCCTTGCCGTCGTCCGTGCTTCTGGGAACCGGTTTTTCCTCTCTGCCGTCCGATCTGCTGAACCTTTTTGGCTCCGAGGCCCTTCACCTGAGCAAATCGGGAGAGGTGCGCCTTCGTCTGTCGCAATTCATGAATACATTCGACAACAATACGCAACTAACGTGGGTAACAGGATTATTTGCCGCACTGGGTTTAAGACTGCCGTGGAGCAGAGAAAAAAGATGTGATCGGCAGGTCGTTTTTACCGCACTTGAGCGTTTTCGGCTTGCCAATAGGGATATGGAAAATCTGTATGCACTGCTAGCAGCGGAATTAGAGAATGCTCCGGCACGATGCCGCCGCCTCGCCGCTTTAGGTGACAGGGAGCTATTTCAGCACTTTTCAACAATCGGTGAAACTGTCCGTTTTCTGATATCTAATCGCGAGACAATTACAAGCAGTGACTTGGGTGCACGGTTCTTTGGTGACAGTAAGTTGTTACGTAGTAAAGAGCTCAGAGCGATTGTGGCAGATGGCCTTATTGTCAGCGATAAAGATTTTCTTCCGGTCGACTGTTTGCGCAAACTCTGCGCTCAGCGGCGAAATGAGCTGCGGGAGCGTGCACTTAAAGAACACTGCGTCAGTGATAATCCCGGTGCATCGAAAGTGACAATTTTTGGGCCGCTGATATACCACAAAAACGGAACAAAATTCGATTATCCCTACAAACTTTGGCAAACGGGTGAACCCGTGACGCTTTCACTCGATAATCTTACCGGTATCGAAACGCTGAGGATTGAAGGGCCTTGCCGTGTATACGGATGTGAGAATGAGAGCCCGTTTTACAGACTTATTCGGGAAAGACAACCGGGGATGGTTGTATATACTCAGGGATTTCCCAATTCGGCAGTGAGGGAATTTTGGCGGCTCGTTTCTCGCAACGTTACTGGGTGTAGTTTCTTTCATTGGGGAGATACCGATTTAGCTGGGCTGCGCATAGCTGCCATTTTACATCACATCGCAGCGCTAAAGCTGTGGCGCTGCAGCCTGGATGTTATCCAAAAACATCGTGAAAAACTGATTCCGCTTGAGCCGGGGGAAAAAACTCGTGCAGAGCGTTTGCTTGCATACGATTCAGACTTTCCGTTTATTCGAGAGCTGGAGGCTGCCATAAATTGGGGCTGGTTAGAGCAGGAAAACTATACTGAAAACCTTCATTGAGGGGATAGGCCGTTAGGGTTGAAACGGGTGAAATATTTTCGAAAAAAAATAGAATAATTCCCAACCTGACAAATATCTAATACCTTCCAAACAAATCTAATGTATTTTTACAAGTCAAAAACTTACTTAAATTAAGCGACTCTCTTGCGGCGATTCGCACAGACTTTTGGAGCAAACGAGAGCTTCATTAAACGTGGAAAACCTTGTGAGGGTATTTCCCGCGATTGTCTCAACCCTTTGTTCTCAAGGGATTGTGCGGTTTATTCGCTCAGCACCGCTCAGCTTAGGTTTAAATTTCAAAAGGCCAGGTATCTTTAAACATTTTCCAGTATAAGCCAACCACCTTCCATTATCAAAGGACTCCGATCATGAGTATCCCCATGTTTAAATCGCTTTTCGTAGCAGTGGTTCTTTTTTCCACCATTATCAGCTGTTCTACCACCTACCAGAAAAAGTCTTCCATGACATGTAAACAATGCGAATCTGAGGAGCGGATCTCCAAGCGCATCGAATGTTATACGGCGATGATTAGACGTGATTCCGGTAATGCGGAATTGTATCTGCGAAGGGCATCACATTATGCCGATTTCATGTTATATCAACCCGCCCTGGAAGATTATCTGAAAAGTTATGAAATTCTGCCAAAAGATTCATCGATCGCCCGCAATATCGCCTGCATGTATGCCCGGCTTGGAAACATCGAGCAGGCTTCCGAGTGGTTCGGTCTATCCGAAGATGATGCGTGTGTCGAATGCCTATCAGAAAAACGTCATATGGTAGAAAAATGCATGCAGAGATGTAATCAGTTTCACGTAGACATAGAGTGACGAACAGACCAGAATAATGTTTGTCGGGCTTCTATAATACTGCAGCCTGAACTGAACGATTCTCTTGCGGTGATTCGCACAATTTTATGGGGGGGCGATTTTTTCGCAAATCTACGTATTTACGATCCTTCCTCCGTTAGGGTGAATCACCTGTCCGGTTATATATGATGAATCATCGCAGGCCAAAAATACATAGCTTGGCGCGATTTCGTATGGTTGCCCTGCCCGACCCATAGGAGTGCTGGTGCCAAAATCTGATACATGCGTCTCATCATAGCTTGCCGGTATCAGCGGTGTCCATACCGGCCCGGGCGCCACCCCGTTTACGCGGATTCCCCTGTCAGCAAGATGCAGGGCAAGGGAGCGTGTCAGGGAAGTAATTCCACCCTTTGTGGCTGCGTAGCCCAGAAGAACCGGGTGGCCCTGATAGGCGGTGATCGATGTCGTGTTTATTATCGCCGCACCCTGACGGAGATGGGGCAGAGCTGCCTGTGTCATATAAAACATCGAAAACAGGTTAGTCCTAAAGGTCCTTTCCAGCTGCAGTGCCGAAATATCTTCGAACTTCTCGTAGGCGTGCTGCTCTCCAGCATTGTTGACCAGGATGTCTAGGCTTCCAAACTCTGCGAGGCTTCTATTAACCACTTCCCCGCAGAAATGTTGATCGCCCACATCCCCGGCGATAAGGAGTGCTTTGCCACCGTAGTTTTGCACAATCTCTGCCGTCTCCCGCGCATCCTCGTGCTCCTCAAGATAGACCACCGATATGTTTGCCCCCTCCTTTGCGTATGCAATGGCTACCGCCCGGCCTATTCCGCTGTCTGCTCCGGTGATGATCGCGTTTTTTCCTTTTAATTTCCCCGCCGCCTTGTAGCTGGTATCATCGGTAACGGGCATTGGATCCATTTGATCCCGACGGCCCGGCTGATGGTTCTGATGCTGCGGTGGAAAACCTTTCTCCTGTTTGCTCATATTCTTGCCCTTCGTTTACGTAAATCAGAAAAAAAATTTAACGCAAATTCCGATCCATTTATGCCTGTGGATGATATCAGATTCAAAATTCAGGATTCATAGTTCCCCCGTGGCATAATCCTTGCCCCATCTCTTGGGCGAGATGCCCCTTGATTACAAAAAGGAGGAGTGTATGGCACGGTCGATCTGGAAAGGCGCCATATCTTTCGGCCTGGTTAATGTGCCGGTTGGCTTATATGCGGCAGAGAGTCGTTCCGATGTGCATTTCACCATGCTCGATAGCAGAAACAAGGCACACGTGCGCTATCAGCGGGTAAACGAGATAACCGGCGAGCAGGTGCCCTGGGATGCTGTCGTAAAGGCGTATGAGTATGATGATGGCGATTTTGTTGTTGTGACGGATGAAGATTTTAAGAGGGCATCGGTGGAGGCGACTCAGACGGTAGAGATTGAAGATTTTGTGGATAAGGGTGCCGTGGACTATGTCTACTTCGATAAACCCTACTACCTGGTGCCGGGTAAGAAGGGAGAGAAGGGATATGTGCTTTTACGGGAGACGCTTCGCAGGACAAACAAGGTCGGCATAGCGCGGGTTGTTATCCGAAGCAAGGAGCATCTGGCGGCGCTTATCCCCGAAGGAAATGCACTGGTGCTGGACCTGATCCGATTCAAACAGGAACTTCGTGATCCGTCGGAATATAACCTTCCGGGTGAAAACTTGGATGAATACAAGGTTTCTCCCAAGGAAATAGACATGGCGGAGAAGCTGGTCGAGGCGATGAGCTCGGAGTGGGAGCCCGATAAATATCATGACAAGTATCAGGAGAAGCTGATGGAATATATCGAGCAGAAGATCCGTGAGGGGCGCGGTGAAGAAGTCCCGGAGCCGACGCCTGCACCGGAACCCCAGGCGCGGGTGATCGATATGATGGATCTTCTCAAGCAGAGTGTCGAGGCGACTGCGCAAAGCAGGGGAAAGAAAAACCCGGAAAAGGCAGGGGCACGGAAAAGAAGAAAAGTCGGATGATACTTGTCTGATTATTCACTCCCTGGATTCTTTTTTTGAAAATCCGTTCCCGTTTCCAGTCGCGCTCAGCGGCAAAAGCGAAAGGTATAAAAGAATGTTTTTTTTGTTTATTCGGTTCTGATTTTTTTCTTTCCGAATCCGTCGGATATAGCCCATAGTATTCTAGAGTAAGGGAATCATATGAGTCTAGCCGCCTACAAGAATAAGCGCGATTTAGAGAAAACCCCGGAGCCTTCCGGTGAGGAACACACCGGTGATTCGGGGCGTCTGTATGTCGTGCAGAAACATGCCGCGACACGTCTCCATTACGACTTCCGCCTTGAACTTGACGGTGTACTCAAAAGCTGGGCGGTGCCAAAAGGACCCTGTTACGATCCTGCTGAGAAGCGACTTGCGGTTCATGTGGAGGATCATCCGGTCGAGTATGGTTCGTTCGAAGGGACTATTCCCAAAGGAGAGTATGGCGGCGGTACGGTGATGGTGTGGGATATGGGCTGGTGGGAGCCGATGGGTGATGCTCTCCGGGATTATGGCCGTGGGAAGTTGAAATTTCGTATCCACGGTAAAAAACTGAAAGGGATCTGGACGCTTGCCCGAATGGGCGGGCGGGCAGGCGAGGATGCCGACAACTGGCTTCTGATCAAGCACAAGGATGAACATGCCAGACCACTTGGCCAATACGATGTGACAAGGGAACAGCCCCAAAGTGTAGCAACCCGGAGGGATTTGGATCAGATCGCACGGGAGGCCGACGATGTCTGGAGCAGTAAAGATCGTCATCGGGACGATGGTACCATATCGATTAGAGATGAAATCGATTTCACCGAAAAGCTGCGGGGCGTTTCAGGGGCACGGGAGGCTAATATTCCCCGTGAGATCCATCCCGAGCTGGCGACGCCGGTGAACCAACCGCCAAAAGGGGAGCAGTGGCTGCATGAGATAAAGTACGATGGCTACCGTATACTCTGCTATAAAAATGGCGATGAAGTGAGGCTTCTCACCAGGCGGGGACATCTCTGGAATAACCGTTTCGTTCAGGTCGCAAAGCGGGCAAAGGATCTTCCGGTAAGTGACATCGTGCTTGATGGTGAAGTGGTGGTGCTGAGGGAAAACGGCACGACCGATTTTCAGGCGCTTCAAAATGTACTCAAGGGAATCGAAAGGGGAAGGCTGACTTATTTCACCTTCGATTGTGTCTATTGTAAAGGGTATGATCTGACCATGGCAACACTCGAGGATAGAAAGAGGATTTTGAAAACGGTTGTCGACAGGATGGGAAGCAGTACAATCCAATACAGCGATCATATTCGGGGAAAGGGAGATGTTGTTCTTAAACGCGCGTGTGAGCTGGGGCTTGAGGGGATAATCTCAAAACGTGCGGACAGCCGCTATCAGCAGCGTCGCAGCAGAAGTTGGACTAAAACAAAGTGTCTGAAACGGCAGGAATTTGTCATAGGCGGATACACCGAGCCCGGGGGCAGCCGAAAAGGCTTCGGTGCTCTTCTTATGGGATATTATGAGGGCGATAGCTTTGTCTTTGCTGGCAAGGTGGGAACCGGTTACACAGAAGAGACCATCGAGAGCTTGACCAAAGAGCTTGCAAAAAGAGAAATAGACGGGCCGGTATTCGAAAACCCGCCCACCGGGCGCGATGCACGGGGGGTACACTGGATTCGTCCCGAGTTGGTGGGAGAGGTTGAGTTTAACGGGTGGACAGAGGATTCGGTCTTACGTCAACCAGCATTCAAAGGCTTACGGGAGGATAAAGATCCGAAAGATATCGGGCTTGAGAGTGAAACACCGATTCAGGCAATAATCGATACCGGAGAGGGAAAAGTTAGGGAAAAAGAAGAAACAAAAACAAAAACCCCCAAAAAGGAGCATGTCGAGGTGGCGGGTATTCGACTGAGTAATCCCGACCGAATCCTGTATCCCGAGCAGGGAATCGCAAAAGCGACTCTGGCTCGCTATTACGAGGCAATACACGAATGGATGCTTCCTCATCTGCGTGGACGTCCCCTGGCTCTGGTCAGATGCCCACAGGGACACCACCGGAATTGTTTCTTTCAGAAACATATGGATGAAGCCTTACCCGGACACATCCGCACCGTGCCCATACGGGAAAAGCAAAGGGACGAAAACTATCTGATCATCGACACCCTGGAGGGATTGATATCGATGGTGCAACTGGCGGTTTTGGAGATTCATCCATGGGGCAGTCGGGAAGATAAAATAGAATATCCGGACAGGATGGTATTCGATCTCGATCCGGATCCCGATGTCAGCTGGCGGCGGGTGGAAGAGGCTGCTCTGCATATGAAAGATGAGTTGGAACAACTGGGTTTGGAGAGTTTTGTCAAGACAACCGGTGGCAAGGGGCTTCATGTAGTTGTTCCGCTTGTACGCCGGTCCGATTGGGATGAGGTAAAGGCGGTGAGTAAGGCGATAGCGTTCGATCTGGCACACCGCTATTCGAAAGATTACACGGCCACGATGAGTAAGTCGAAGCGGAAGAATAGAATCTATATAGACTATGTTCGAAACAGTCGTGGCGCAACATCGGTGGCTGCCTACTCTACGCGGGCCCGCTACGGTGCCCCGGTCTCAACCCCAGTGTCATGGGAGGAGATAGAGAGGGGAATCTCACCGCAAGCTTTTACGATCGATACGGTGGTGGATCGATTGAGAGCACTTGAAAAGGACCCCTGGGAGGGAATCGATTCCATCAATCAGTCGATAACCGTATCTTTACTTCGGGAGCTGAAAATGAAATAGGGGGCTTACGGCATATGTGAGGAGGGGCAAAGACCGGAGATTTTTTCCTGACTGTATTGCAGGCATACCGTATATTTTGAGCTTGCACCGGATGGGTATTTGCAAAAAGGAGGTTTTATGGTTGCCTGGGCATTACTTCTTATGATTGCGGCGATTATCGCAGGGGTATTCGGATTCGGCGGATTTGCGGCTACGACCGCTCTTGTGGGCAAAATCGCTTTCGGTGTCTTACTGGCCGTATCGATGGTTTTATTCATCGCCGGACTGGCTCGTGGCAGGCCAAAGGTCTAGACACAGGATGGTGATAGTGTTATGCCCGAGAGAATAGCCATTTTTTTCGAAGAGTTGTTCAGCACGTTTCGGTTTGCCGATGTGCTGGATGTATTGGCCGTATCGGTCATCTTATACTTCGTTCTTCTCTGGATGCGGGAGCGTGCCTCCCGTTCGATGATGGTTGCCACTATCATTGTCGGTGCCCTCTTTCTTCTCTCCCGTATTCTGGACATGTACCTGACCTCTCTTCTCTTTCAGCTGGGGTTGGTGATAATCGTGGTGACTCTTGTTTTGGCTTTTAACATGGATATCCGTCGTGCATTCGAACGTCTTGCTTCCTGGGGAGACATTCGACGCGCAAGGCTCAAGCATCAGGAAGCCACCGAGGCACTCGATACGGTTGTGGAGGCGGTGCAGAATCTTGCATCCGAAAAGATCGGCGCGCTGGTTGTGTTTCGGGGGAGGGAGTCGCTGGAGGGCCAGATTCGCGGAGGAGAGGAACTGGAGGGGGTTCCAAGCACTGCACTTCTGTATAGTATCTTCGATCCATCATCGGCGGGCCACGATGGAGCGGTAATCATCCAGGATGGTAAAATCATGCGTTTCGGGGTGCACCTTCCGTTGTCAAGTAATCTTTCCAGGGTGGGTTCGGGAGGAACCAGGCATGCCGCGGCGCTTGGACTTGCCGAGAGCACGGACGCATTGGTCGTAGCGGTTTCGGAAGAGCGGGGCACGATCAGCATCGCCCAGCAGGGGCGTCTAATGAGAGTAACCTCAGCCTCGGAGCTGCGTCAGCGATTGGAGGCCTTCTATCGTGACATCGCTTCTCCGGCTCTGGCCCGTAAGCCGGGTAAGTCGCCTCTGACAAGGCATTTTGGGCTGAAGTTTTTGTCGGTCGGCCTGTCGCTTCTTCTTTGGCTTCTTTTCGGCTATCAGGTTGAAGAATTGGAAAAAACATACATGGTGCCTATCGAATTCCGTAATCTCCCGCCGCAGTGGATAATTGAAAATCCCCGTCCCACCGAAGCCCGTGTCACCCTCAAGGGGGCTGAGCGGGAGTTTGATTTCGACCGCAGTACGCTTGTCGTCGCCTTAGACATGAGTGGTATTCATGAGGCGCAGAAGAGCACATTTCTTACCAAGGAAGCGGTTCGAAAACCGCCTGTTCTGGAAGTTACCCAGGTTCAACCCGGGATCGTTCGATTCGATGCCTTTCAACTGATCGAAGTACTTCTTCCGGTGCAGCCGATTCTCAGGGGGGCACTGCCACAGGGGCTTGTGCTGGATAAGATCACCACTACACCCGAGCGGGTTCAGGTGCTTGTCCGTCGATCATTGCGGGGAGAGCTGAATCAGATTGCAACCGAGCCCATAACTCTTGACTCTTTAACACGGTCCTCGACTGTCGAAACGCGTCTGGTGTTACCGGAATATGCGCAATTTCCTCCTGGAGCCCCCACGCGAGCAACGGTCTCAATCACTCTCGACACCACGGCCGCCCGCTGATTCTACACTAATCCTGAAATCGGGCCGCAGGGCTGCGCCTTTTCTTCTTTTTTTTTTTCGGTTTAATCAAGAATCAGACTATCGCCGGCATTTCTGTTGCTTTCTTGTTGTGTGTTTCATAGATACGCATTACACGTAGAGATGGGGGATTGTATGTACAGACGATTGCTGGTGATGTTAAGCATAATGTTTTTAGCTATCAAGAGTGCCGATTCACAACCTGCCGTTCCCGATACCGCTCAGCCAGGTGTCGATACGGTGCTGAAGGATCTATATCTGAAAGGGGAAATGGATACGGTGCGGGGGATTGTAATCGGCTCCGATGTATCTTCGTCTGGTACGATTCCACTCGAAACAATATCGATTCGGACCACTGCAGACACGGTAACCGCATACCTGGCGCCTTCCTGGTATCTGGAGCAGCAGGATATATCGGTGACGCGATTTGATCGGGTGATGGTTTACGGCTCGCGATTATGGTATGGAGATCGGTGGATAGTAATCGCACGAACGCTTCAAAAGAATGGTGAAGAAGTCGTTTTACGCGACAGGAGAGGACGTCCGCTCTGGAAAAGGGGGGCAGACTGGTGATCATGACCTAAGCTGAGCGACTCTTCCCCGGCGATTTGAGAAGATTTTTTTCCTCATGGGATTGAGTAACTCATCCACTCAGAACCGCTCAGCTTGAGCATGAATGGCCCGAATCCGCCGAGTCGAGCTGTGAAAGCGGATGCGGCCTGCCGCGTTCATCGACACGATTAAATGCGCACCCGAAGGTATTCTCAAATTATAACCCCCTGATTCTCAAATAGTGTCTCATCCGGGGTTCGGTCCCTGGTTGCTTTCAGAGGCGTTTTCCCGATAATCTGAGAGTAGAAGAAGAGGAAGCTGGGGAGGGGGCCGATTGTCGCAAACAATTCCGCCTGTTTGGCCCGCGTTTTGCGGGTGAGTACCATCGCATGCCTACATGAGTACCTGTTTGTCTTTTCTCGTAAATATCGAAATCAAAACGTTTACAAAGAGGTTTATTATGGGAAAGAAGGTCCTGATAACGGGCGGTGCCGGATTTATCGGCTCTCATCTGGCCGATGAACTACTGGCGAGTGGATATGCCGTACGGGTACTGGATAATCTTTGTCCACAGGTCCACGGAGCGGGCGGACAGAAGCCGGCGTATCTATCCGAAGATGTGGAGTTTCTGTTGGGAGATGTGTGTGACAGGGATGCTGTCGATCGAGCAGTAGAGGGGGTAGAGGCGGTTTTTCACTTTGCGGCTGCCGTCGGGGTAGGGCAAAGTATGTATGAGATAGAAAAATATACAAACATAAATAATCGCGGCACTGCCGTTTTGCTGGAGTCACTCATGACCTCTTCGGTGCAGAAACTGGTGGTGGCATCTAGCATGAGTATTTACGGAGAGGGATTATACCGGGATGCCGATGGTGCGGTTATCCACGATGCCCGGCGTGAGGATGAAAACTTGCGCAAGGGGGCATGGGAGGTGTCGGATGGAGACCGGCAGCTGGTACCGATTCCCACGCCCGAGCATAAGCAACCCGCGCTGGCTTCAATCTATGCCTTGTCAAAATATGATCAGGAGCGGATGTGTTTGATGTTTGGGGATGCCTACAAGATTCCTACCGTGGCATTGCGCTTTTTCAATGTCTACGGGCCGCGTCAGGCATTGTCAAATCCATACACCGGTGTTTTGGCAATTTTCGCATCGCGCCTGCTCAACGAAAAATCACCCATGGTTTTTGAGGATGGCCTGCAAAAACGAGATTTTGTCAGTGTCTATGACATTGCCAGGGCATGTCGCGCCGCAATGGAGAAGCCGGAGGCGGCCGGTCGAGCCATAAATGTGGGCAGCGGTAAGGCCTACACGGTTGAAAGTGTTGGAAGTCAAGTAGCATCTGTTCTTGACAAGCCGCATTTGGAGCCGATAATAACGGGTAAATATCGTACCGGCGATATACGGCACTGTTTCTCGGATATTTCTCTTGCCGCCGGTCTGCTCGATTATCACCCGCGGGTTGAACTCGAAGATGGACTCAAGGAGCTTGCCCAGTGGTTGGAAGGGCAAATAGCCCGCGACCAGGTTGAACATGCTCACGCCGAATTATCCAGAAGGGGGTTAACTGTATGAGGTCCCTTCACCATCACCACAACAGTCGTGAGGTGGGTAGTGTTAGGTCGCGTAGCTCTGGGCAAATAACGACCCTGATTACGGGGGGAGCCGGATTCATTGGAACTAACGTGGCCGGCAGACTGCTCGAGCAGGGTGAGCGGGTAATCATATATGATAGCCTGGCCCGGCCGGGGGTGGAGAAGAACATCAACTGGCTTCGGCACCGTTTCGGCGATGCGGTTGAGGTACGGCTGGCCGATATTCGCAACCGATACGCGTTGTACGAAGCGGTACAGCGAGTGCAGAAGGTTTTCCATTTTGCAGGACAGGTTGCGGTAACCACCAGTCTGGATAACCCGCGTGAGGATTTCGAGATCAACATGGTGGGAACTCTCAATCTTCTGGAGGCCATCAGACAGATGGATTCACCGCCTTCGTTGCTGTTTACATCGACAAACAAGGTGTATGGCCAGATGAATGATATAGCGTTACAGGAAAGCGGCTCCCGCTACGAGCCGCAGGATCAGTATATCCGTAATCACGGCATAGGTGAAGAGCGCTCGCTGGATTTTCATTCGCCATATGGCTGTTCCAAAGGGGGAGCCGATCAGTATGTGGTCGATTATGCCAGGACGTATGGCCTGTCCACGGTGGTGTTTCGCATGAGTTGTATCTATGGTGAGCATCAGTTGGGAACGGAGGACCAGGGCTGGGTAGCCCATTTCCTGATTCAGGCGCTTAAAGGTAATCCGATAACCATCTATGGTGACGGCATGCAGGTGCGCGATGTGCTGTATGTGGGAGATCTGGTCGATGCCATGCTCCTTGCCCAGCAAAATGCATCGAATCTGGCCGGAAAGGCGTTTAGTATCGGTGGAGGGGCAGAAAATACACTAAGTCTTATCGAATTGACCGGTTTGATAGAAGAGATGGGTGGGGTATATCCGCAGGTACAGTATGCCGATTGGCGCATTGGGGATCAGAAGTATTATGTCTCAAATTATTCAGCTTTCAACAAGGAGACATCGTGGAAACCGAAGGTAAGTGTTAGTGATGGTGTTCAGAGGCTTTACCGATGGCTTCAGAAAGAATACGACCTTCGCCCCGAGGGGGTAATAGCAAGGGAGAGTACGCTATGAGTACGGGAAGTTTGGTTTACGAGACTGAGAAAACGAAAAAACAGGATAACCACTTTTTTGCGGCAAGCATCTGCGCACCACAAAAGATCTCTCTGGAGACAAGTCCTTTGCGTAAGCCTTCACCAGGTGAGGTGCGCATCAAATTGCAAGGGTGTGGCATTTGTTCTTCGAACATTCCGCTTTGGCAAGGACGGGAATGGTTTGAATACCCTGTCCCTCCTGGTAACCCGGGGCATGAAGGGTGGGGTATTGTAGATGCTGTAGGAGAGGATGTATCCAACGTTCGCATCGGACAGAGAGTGAGTGCGATCTCGTTTAACGCCTTCGCTGAGTACGATTATGCTTCCCATGATGCTATCGTGATTCTTCCTGCTGAGCTGGATGGGAAACCATTTCCGGGAGAACCGATGGGATGCGCAATGAATATCTACAGGCGGAGTAAAATAAAAGCCGGGGATACAGTGGCGATTATTGGCATAGGTTTTCTGGGAGCATTGCTTACTCAGGTAGCTGTTTGCGATGGTGCCAGGGTGATTGCCATCTCTCGTAAACCATTCTCGCTTCGGGTGGCAAAAAACTGTGGAGCAGATCATACCATCAAAATGGATGATCATTACCGTATACTCGATGAAATAAAAGCCATCACCAGCGGCGAGGGCTGCGATTGTGTTATAGAAGCAACGGGTGCACAGTGGCCTCTTGACCTCGCTGCAGATATCGCCGCAGAGGAGGGGCGTCTTGTGATCGCAGGATATCACCAGGATGGCCTAAGAAATGTCAACATGCAAACATGGAACTGGCGGGCATTTGATGTTGTAAATGCGCATGTGAGGAATAGTGATGCTTACGTAAGGGGAATACAAGATGCGGTAAAGGCGGTGCTGGATGGAAAAATTGATCCGTTTCCGCTGTTTACACATGAATTTTCGCTGGAGCAGCTGGATAAAGGACTGAATGCATCGATACAAAAACCGGATGGGTATATAAAAGGAGTAGTAAAAATATGAGCACATTGGCTATATCACGGCAGATTGGAAAAACCACATCCACTCGCAAACCTCGAATAGGTTTTCTTGGTGTCGGATGGATCGGGCGTAATCGTATGGAAGCTATGATTCAGAGCGAATGTATCGAGGCCAGGCTAATATGCGATCCCGATACAGATATGGTCAGGGCGGCATCGGAACTTGCACCAAAGGCACGGCTTGTCGACAGTTTTGAGGAGATGTTGGAAGGGGATATTGACGGGGTAGTGATAGCAACACCGAGTGCGATGCACGCCCGGCAGACAATCGAGGCGTTGAGACGTGGGAAAGCGGTTTTTTGTCAGAAGCCGTTGGGACGTTCAGCACATGAGGTTCGGGAGGTACTTTCTGCGGCAAGAGAAGCAAACCGGCTTGTGGGGGTAGATCTTTCGTACCGGTATCTGCGGGGTATTCCGACGCTGCGAAACATCATATTATCGGGTGATATTGGCGATGTATATGGCATCAATTGTGTGTTCCATAATGCCTATGGACCGGATAAACAGTGGTTTTACAATCCGGAAGAATCCGGTGGCGGTTGTGTGATAGATCTTGGAATCCACCTGGTGGATCTTGCCTTGTGGATGATGAATTTTCCGGAGGTGACGGGAGTAAAAAGCAGGCTTTTTGCAGAAGGTAAACCGCTAAACAAAAGAAAACTGGTCGAGGATTACGGCGTCGCTCAGATCGAATTCGACAGCGGCACAGCAATGAACCTTGCCTGCTCATGGGGGCTGCAAGCCGGTTGTGACGCAGTCATCGAGATGTCTTTTTATGGCACAAAAGGTGGTGTGTCGGTAAAGAATGTAAACGGATCATTTTATGACTTTCTGGTAGAAAGGTTTCATGGAACACACCGGGAAACTTTGCATAGGCCGCCGGATGCATGGGGAGGGCGTGCAGGTGTAGCGTGGGCAAGACGATTGACTATTGATCCGTCATTTCATCCGGAAATAGATAGCGCGACGTCGGTTGCTAATGTGATCGATCTGATGTATGAGAACCACCGCTGAAAATCAAGGATGTGCAAAGGAAGGTCCGAGCCGATATGCCGTCGAAAAGGTCGGGTAAAAAAGTCAATACAGTACTGATGACAGCAGATACGTTGGGGGGAGTTTGGGGATATGCTTTGGAGCTTGCCCGCGCGCTAGATCAGTACGGTATTCATGTCGTTTTGGCTACCATGGGGAATCCATTAAATGAAAACAGGCGCAGGGAGATCGATGCACTGAATAATGTAACCATTCAAGAAAGTAATTTCAGATTGGAGTGGATGAAAAACCCCTGGGTGGATGTGGATATGGCGGGGAAATGGCTTCAGGAACTGACCTGTATCTACAAGCCGGATATCATACACCTCAATGATTTTTCACATGGCACCTGCATGTGGAGGAGACCAAGCCTTGTGGTTGCCCATTCGTGTGTCTATTCATGGTTTTCTCATGTCAAGAAAGAGACCCCGCCGTCCACAGAATGGAAAGAGTACAAGAAAAGAGTCACGGCAGGTATGCGTGGAGCCGATCTGATTATTACGCCGTCGCATGCCATGGCTGCGGATATTCGTAAGCATTATGCGGTTAATAAACCGGTTCGCGTCTTGTATAACGGTAGACGACCGGTTGATTTTATCCCGCGGCAGAAGGAACCGTTTGTCTTTGCTGCAGGACGTATCTGGGACGAGGGAAAAAATCTTTGCGGCCTGGCCGATTGCGCACCTCATCTCTTATGGCCGGTTTATATTGCTGGTGAATCGAAGCATCCTGATGGAAAGAACACGGCATTGGAACATGTGCATATGCTGGGATCATTAACTGGTGATACGATGTGTGAATGGTTTGCCCGTGCATCGATTTACGCGCACCCTGCCAGATATGAGCCATTTGGCCTGTCGGTTCTGGAGGCTGCTTTGTCGGGCTGCGCGCTAGTTCTCGGAGACATTCCAAGCCTACGGGAAATATGGGGCGATACGGCGCAATATGTATCTCCGGATGATAGTAATGCTTTATGCCGAAGCATACAGAACCTGATTGAGAATCCGGCACTTAGGACAAATCTTTCAACAAAGTCCCGCACCAGAGCCTTAAGACTCAACACCCACCGTATGGCGGAGGAATACCTGAGATTATACGAAAACCTGTTTATCTCTACATTCAACAAGCATGCGGTGATGGTAGGTTAATCAGTTTAGCGATGAGGTAGTCGATGAATTTTGTTATGTTTTATCACTCTCTGCTTTCCGACTGGAATCATGGAAATGCACATTTTCTCAGAGGTGTAGTCAGAGAGCTATCGGATGAGGGGCATGGGGTAAAGGTATTTGAGCCCAAAAACGGCTGGAGTGCTTCAAACATGCTGCGATCACACGGCTGCAAGCCCATAAGAGAGGTTAAAAAAGTATATCCCGGCCTGACTAGCTTCAGATACGATCCAACATCGATCGATCTGGACTTAGCTCTTGATGGAGCGGATGTTGTTATTGTTCATGAATGGAACGATTATGGTCTGGTAAAGCGTTTAGGAGAGCACCGCAGGAATTCCAGGTACAAACTTCTGTTTCATGATACACACCACCGCAGTGTAAGCCTTCCCCAGCAAATCGCCGGATACGACTTAAGCAATTATGATGGGGTTTTGGCGTTTGGAAATATCATCAGGGATATATACTTGCAAAATGGATGGGCCCGAAATGCATGGACGTGGCATGAGGCGGCCGACGAGAAGGTTTTTTTTCCGTGCCAAAAAGAAACTAAAGAGGGGGATCTCATATGGGTCGGGAACTGGGGTGATGAGGAACGCACACGGGAGATACACGAATATCTTCTCCGGCCGGTAAAGGAATTGTCATTTAAGGCAAAGGTATATGGTGTTCGGTATCCGAAAGAAGGGATACAAGCATTGAAGCAGAGCGGGATCGACTACGGCGGGTGGCTACCGAATTTCGAAGTGCCCGGTGTCTTTGGTCGATATCGCGTGACGGTGCATATCCCTCGCAGGCCGTATGTAGCCATGTTACCGGGAATTCCAACGATACGGCCATTTGAAGCCCTTGCATGTGGAATACCCCTGATCTGTTCTCCATGGACAGATAGTGAAAATATGTTTACAGAGGGTAAAGACTATTTAATCGCACACAGTGGAAATCAGATGAAAAAGTATATATGGGAGCTGGTCAATGATAAAGCAATGGCCCAGGAGTTATCCATTAATGGTCGTCAAACTATAATTAGTAAACATACATGCAGACATCGTGCAGAACAGCTTCTTGGGATATGTCGTAATTTAGGTCTGAATCAATTCAAAAAGAAAATTAAAACACAATCCAGTCTGTCATTTGGCTAAGGAGCGTATCATATGGGCCGGGACTCTACATTGAACATCGCCTTTTTTGGTTCCAGTCTTGTATCTGCCTTTTGGAATGGTGCGGCAACCTACTATCGGGGGTTGATTCGTGCCCTGGCTGATCGCGGCCATTCAATTACTTTTTATGAGCCGGACGCTTTCGAGCGCCAACAGCATCGGGATATCGATGCCCCGCCATATGCAACGAGCATCGTCTATCCAGCCGAAGAACTAGGGGTGCGAACCGCTTTAGATCATGCAAAAGATAAGGATGTTATCATCAAAGCCAGCGGCGTTGGCGTTTTCGACGAATTATTGGAAAAAGGAGTTCTCAACCTTAAAACTGGAAACAACAGTATTGTTTTTTGGGATGTGGATGCACCGGCGACACTGGATCGAGTGACACGCAATGAAAACGATCCTTTTCGTGTTCTTATTCCTGAGTATGACAGAATATTTACATATGGTGGCGGGCAGCCGGTGGTGGGAGCCTATTTGAAAAAAGGAGCACGGTCCTGCATACCTGTTTATAATGCGCTGGATGCTCAGACGCACTATCCGGTGCCACCGGATCCTCGATTTGAGGCAGATCTGGGCTTTTTAGGAAACCGCATGCCAGACCGGGAGCATCGAGTAAAGGAGTTTTTCTTTAAAGCAGCAGACATATTGCCTGATAAAAGTTTTCTTTTGGGCGGTAATGGTTGGCATGATCAAATGCCGATACACTCGAATATCTCCTACCTTGGCCATGTGTTTACGTATGATCACAATGCTTTCAACTGCACTCCCGCCGCTGTTCTGAATATAAGCAGACAAAGCATGGCTGATTATGGCTTTTCACCTGCCACTCGGGTTTTCGAGGCCGCCGGAGCGGGGGCTTGTTTGATAACCGATGCCTGGAAAGGAATTGAGCAGTTTCTTGAACCGGACTCTGAGTGCCTGATTGCACATAACGGAAGAGATGTCGCAAACCTTGTAGCGGGGCTGGATTTTCTGGAGGCTAAACGTATGGGGGAAGCCGCCCGGCAAAGAGTCCTTGATGAACACACCTATGCACATCGTGCAAAACAGGTGGAAAATATTCTCTATCATGAACCCGATATGGAGGTGCAAAAATGAGTTCGCCTTCCTTAGATATCGTAATTGTCGGTCTGTCGATAACATCTTCGTGGGGTAATGGACATGCAACCACCTACCGGGGTTTATCCTATGAGCTGTCTTCCAGAGGGCATTCGGTTACTTTCCTGGAAAGGGATGTGCCCTGGTATTCTTCAAATCGGGATATGCCTACACTATCAGGGGTAAATGTACGGCTATATACGAGTCTGGAAGAGTTGAAGGATACATATACCGAAGTAGTGAAGAAAGCGGATATTGTTATTGTCGGCTCTTATGTTCCCGATGGTGTCGAAGTAGGCGACTGGGTCATAAAAACGGCAGAGGGAATAACCGCTTTTTATGACATAGACACACCGGTGACGCTAACCTGCCTTGCTAATAACTCATGTACATATCTGGGTGCTCATCAGATTCCAAATTATGATATCTATTTATCCTTCTCCGGTGGCCCGGTGCTTCAGATGCTGCAACATGTGTATGGCTCTCCGAATGCCAAACCTCTCTATTGTTCAGTAGATCCACTGAACTATTATCCAGGCCCGGATACTCGCTATCATCTTGGGTACATGGGTACTTACAGTGATGACAGGCAGCCAACTTTGGAAAAGCTCCTGATCGAGCCTGCGCGTATGTGGCCGGAGGGTGAATTTATCGTTGCCGGACCACAGTATCCCGAATCTGTCGAGTGGCCAGACAATATACGCCGCATCCAACACCTTCCGCCCTCCGAGCACCAGCGCTTTTACAGTTCACAACGATTTACATTAAATGTAACCCGTGCAGACATGATACGGGCTGGTTATTCTCCCAGTGTCAGACTTTTTGAAGCCGCAGCATGCGCTACTCCCGTAATAAGTGACTACTGGGAGGGGCTGGAGGAGTTTTTTACTCCGGGAAAAGATATACTCATCAGCCATTCTGCCCAACAGACACTTATGTACCTTCAGCAAATTTCTGAGGAAGAAGCATATCTTATCGGACGCAAAGCAAGAAAACGTATCTTGAGCAGACATACTGCGGCTCACAGGGCCGCAGAACTCGAACACTATGTTTTTGAATCGATGCGAATGGTATCTGCATAGTAATTATGAGAATCTACAAAACGATTCTTATGATTTTTCTACTTATGCAACAATACATATACAAACAGGAGACAGGAGGAACACATGGAGTATAAAGAATTTAAGAATAAAATTAAAGCTATGCTGGATCTGGATGATCAGGAAGCTGAGAAAGCAATCGAAGCAACTCTAGAGACATTGGGAGAGCGTCTGGAGCGCCCGGAAAGAAACAAATTAGCAGCACCGCTTCAAAATGAGCTGAAAACATTCTTGCTGAAACGCAGTGCCGGTAGTCACTTCACTCTCGAAGATTTTTTTACCCGTATCGGGGCTCGGTCTGGTGGCATTCACTATACGCAAACGGTTGAGCGCAGCAAAGCCGTATTGATAGTACTGAAAGAGGCTGTTACAGATGGAGATATTCAACCCGCCATAAAGAAACTGCCGCACGAATTCAAAGAATTGTTTAGTCAGACATATCCGGTTTCCTAGAATGTTTTGCCGAATGCATGATGATAGTTATATTACTAACCGAGGAATTATGATCAGACAAATCGCTCTTGTTACCTTCAAGCATCGCAAAATATGAGGAGCTATCATATTCTAAAGCACACGGGTCGATGGACTTAAACGGGTGGGGAGAGTAAATAATGAAGAATTCCCCCATCCCGTGTGGTTTCGTAACAAGCAGGTCTTGAACAAGAAGCTTTTCGTGTTCTAAATTTTGGTCATCTATATAACAGTTTAGCAGTTTCGGATCAATAACATTAAACCGTCCATCGTCGTTTTTATAAAGAACCCTGATATACCCCTGTTGGTTACTTTTGAGGTACAGTCTGAGTGTGTCGCCCATAGATACATGCACGGTATCTTCACCATGGTTGGACCAAATTTTTATCGGATGCCGCTTTGTTATATCGCGGTGTCTGGTTGGCACAATGGCGATGCGGCTGCCGGCTACCATAGTTTTGTGAGTAACCGAATAAACTGACATGGTAATAATAAAATTCCTGCTATAGCGTTGGACAGAGATATGTGCCGAATAATCAGCCCCGCGGACGGATGCTCTAATGAGGGCTTCATAGGGTGAGATAATCCCTTTTGAAAGTGCAATCGGGAGAATCGGGGAAAGATTCGTATGTTTTTCAATCAATGATGAAACTGTATGAGGTATGTTTACGCCGCTTATCCATTCAGGGTAATCCGCCTGCGAAAAGGTAAAATGTAAATTTCCTTTGAGCGAATGTAAATCATCATATATCACATAAAGAAGTCGCATCATTCCGGCCATAAGACTGGTTACTGTATCTTTAGAAGCGTCTTCAAGGGGGGTATATTTTTTAACGATACCCAGGAGGTATAAAGATTCGCGTTGCTTCGACAACTTCTGCTCGATCTGTTTTGCCCCCAATAGAGTCTCCAGTGCTTTGATCTCCGCTCCCGCCCCCATGAGTGAGTCGGCTAGACTAATCATTCGCATGTGCTCTTCACGTAAACTTTCCCATTTGTTTAAATGGTCAGTGCGGGCCGATTCCAAATTCAGAACAGCTAAAGCATACACAGGACTTTTCTTATTCCGGTAATATATTTTCGTCTCCAGACCACTCAAATGTATTGAACTGTATTCTTCGACTATTTCTGAGTAAGAGTCAATATCAAATGTGCCGTCACTCCCGTTGCTGCTGTGTGTTGAAAAATGCGACTTTATCTGTATGGAAAGGCCCAGCTTTTTAACCAGATCAGCTCTTGCTCTGGCCCGTGCTATGCCGATTTTTTGGGAAAGTGTCGTACACCTGTTGCAGGAGGACAAGCCAAATCCGCTAACGATCTTACTCGATGAGGATAAGTCGTTACGGCCATTGTGTTCTACCCACAAAGGTTTGGCCTGCGGATTTGTGATAACGGCAAATAACATTATGATAATGAAGAGTGCAATCATGGTTAATGATATTTGTTTACTAATGCTATGGGGTAATCCTGCATGCCGGGTGGCTTGGTGGTCACCGGAGTTTGGCGACCATCGGTCAACTCACGTACCCGTCTGGATATATACGTTTCAAGCATATTCACCGTTATATATCCTCCTCCATAAAAGTCAGCTTTTCCCTGAAAAGCTTCGATAACCGCTCTGCAAAATGCTCCATTTTGATATCTGGGTAGCTCCTCGGAAAACTGGTTTGACATTGAAGATGAAAACAGGATGATCCCGGAGCCTGCGTGGTTGAGCTGTTTAAGTAGAGGCCTTATGAATCCGG
The DNA here is from genome assembly GCA_964419255.1 of uncultured Fibrobacterota bacterium. Taxonomy (GTDB): domain Bacteria; phylum Fibrobacterota; class Chitinivibrionia; order Chitinivibrionales; family CAYFVL01; genus CAZPHU01. The sequence goes on from CAYQOU010000012.1 coordinate 27,460, forward strand.
ATGGTGACCGTCTGGGTGGAGAAAAATTCCCCGCGAAACACGCATCCAGAAAACATATTACCTTGCCAGGTATACGTGCCAGTGCAGTTTCAAGCTCATCTTCGCTGATACCGGTCGATAATAACCGATTCGGTGAACCATCATGAGGAATAAAGTAAAATCTTGAGTGTGAATCTGTTACTCCATGCCCGGCTATAAAAACCATGGTGACGTCTTGAGCCCCTGCTGCCTGCGAGAGCCACTGAAATGAATCGAGAATACTGTCGCGTGTCGCTTTATTGTCGGTATATGTTTTAGTTTCAATATTATGATACAATCTGGTTTGTCGGGGAGCAACAGAGACGATGAATTCCCGGGCATCTTTTGCGGCATAGGACAAATCAAGGCTGCTGTTCTTATAGCGAGATACTCCGACTGCCAGCATAAACAGTCTTGGTTTGTATAGAAACTCTGAATAAGAAATGGCTTTTTCTGGGCGATAAACAGTCTGTGCTGTTGCCTTTGGACCGTAACCGTTACAGTTGCGGGCAACTGCCTCGATTGTATTATTCCCCTGCAGTAATTTTACGCGATAGGAATGAATTATTTCTGAATCATTAATCGGACGCAGACCGCGCAAAACGGCTTGCGCTTTTATTCCATTTGTGGTTACTGTTATGTCTGATGGACTGCATTTCGGAGGCGACCATACGCTGATATCTATAATGATCACGCTGTCGGCGATAGAATGTACCTGCCTGGGGGCGTCTATTGTAACGTATGGCGTTATACTTTCATGCAAACGTTTTTCAGAGTGTATTATGCCGGCTGATGCTTCCTTGATTTTTTGAGGATAATGAAATGAACCATCGAGATGAGAAAACTTATACGCCAGCGGAATGTTATCCTCTTTTCTGTCAACTAACAGAGTTAGCAGGTTTTTGCCGTCTGCTGTTCCGCACCAGTAACCAGTTGGTGTCCATGCAAGCCAATTCTTCCCTTCTTCAAAGATGCACGCTGATAACGTCTGTTTCCCGTCCGAAACCCTGTACCACCGCAGAATACCGTCATTATGAACGGCAACTATCTGTTTGGTCGCATGTGCAACATGTACAAATTTTATTTCTGAGTGGACAGGGAATTTGTGAATAATGTTCCCCTGAGAATTTTCAATGGTTAGTAGTTTACTATGAGAGCGCACCTTAAACGTTTGGCCCCTGTCTGAAGTACTACCTGCAAACTTTCGAACACTTTTGTCAGTGTCGTATATTGACCCATTAACCTGGTGAGTGAGTCTGTTTTCCGATAGATTGAGACGAAACCATCTATTATTTACGGCTACGTCAATGATATCAGCTTCCTCAGATAAGCGAAAAGATGAAGACACTTGAAGTAAAGGTGATGTGTGTGAATATCTTACAGCACCGGAAGGAGTGATCCTGCTCAGCTGCCCAAGCGATGTGGTTATGATTGTTTCATGCGTTCGCGTTGTGATAATATCTGTGGGTGCTCCATATCCGGCAGAAAAGTTTACAATCTTCTTCGGTGCGGGCGTGCGTCTCCAAATGGAAATCTCAAGAGGAGTATCATGCGAAAACATTCTGCCGTTAGCACTAACCAGATGATTATCATCGAGCCATTCAACCACTGTGAGTTTGTCGGGAGTAGATGATCTTTCATGAGCCAAATCAGTATTTCCTGAGATCAATTCGACGATGCTTATGTGCGGGGAGCCGGTGTATCCCACGGCTAATTCTTCATTGTGCGGCGAAAATGCAACCGAATACGGACGGCGTGCGGATGTTAGAAGTGTTCGTGGTTCGAAAGTGTTTCTTGAGTGTAAAGTAACTGTACCATCTGAAGAGGCAGTGACAATACCCGTTTTTTCACTGGCGGCTGAATTGAAAATAGTGGTTCCGGATTGAATGGATGCGACAGGCTCCCACGTTTCGGTCTGGAAAACTACTCCTCCTCCATAATAGAGTGAAATTACCAAGAACCGACCATCAGGTGTAAAAAGCAGATCTGAAACGGGATGAGTAAGTGGGCCAACCCTTCCGGTTTGTCTCCCAGAGAAAGGATCTAATAGATAAACCCAGTAGGTTTCGGTGCCGGAGGCGGTTATGCCCCCCATCGCCGCAATGGATGCATCAGGGCTAAAGGCTGCGGCATAGAGGTTTCCGGTGGAGGCGTTATGTTGCGGGGGGAAAAAGGTGCGTATGTTTTTGCCAGAACGTGCATCCCACAGTATGGCACATTTATCTTTCCCCGCAGTAATAATGAATGCTTCCGATGAATCGATGGCAAGTCGGCTGATCAGATCCGTATGCATACCTGGTGTAAGGCGGACACGAGATTGAAAGGCGGAGGCAGAAATGAAGATGCTTGCAAAAATGCAGAGTAAAGAAACTTTTTTTATCTTGTGCAGCCACATGGTATCGTTTTTCCCGTGAAAAAGTTGATCACTCCATAAGTGGTTTGAGTACAAGCTGCAATCCTAATCCGATATATTATTCATCATTTGCCTTTCTCGCTTTACCCGCTGCTCAAGTTTTTTGTATGCTTCCATTGCCCGAAAGGATGTGTATGATCTTGTCTTATCATCGAGGAGCTCCTTGAGTTTTTCGGCTGATATAACCACCAGAACTTTTGCAGAAAAGGAATCGGAATCCTTTTGTCTGATCATCGATTTGGCAATAGATGAACCGCTTATATCCATTGATGAAAATACTTCCATCACCTGGCTGTGCTCATCTCCGGGATGTCCATTTACGGCTTGCAGATAGTCTTTCTGCAAAGCGTTAACCTCCGCCTGGAACTGTCGCGCAAGCTCTGCACGTGCCTGCATAGTTGCCTTATTACGGGCGATCGTTTCATTGGGGCCGTCGGCCGTACCGATGGCATAGACCGATTGGTGATATTTATTTTCGACAAGTTCAATCAGCTCGTCCGGTGTGTCATCTACATAACCCTTATTGACGGGCTTTGGCCCGCACCCGACAACCATCGAAAATATAGCGAACCCGATTATAAAAGTTGAGCGTCTTTTCATAAAAAACCTCCTGTGGTTTATTTCTTTTGCAACTGCGCCAGTTGTTTACTGGAATAGTATGGCATGAAAGATACTACCTTTTGTAAATAAATACGTGTTTCTCTGTATGGAAGATTAACCGTTAAAAAGTCAAAAACTTTGTCAGCACCCTGCATCTTGTTGATTGCTATTATTGCTTTAGGCAAATGGAAGGTTCCTGAAAATGCTTTTGCAACATTGCCGGGACCGGTATTGTATCCGGCGATACTGCAATAGGTCACACTGAGTGAATCTTTAATCTTCCCGAAATGGTACCGGTGCAGGAGAAAGAGGTAAACACAGCCGAGATGAATGTTTGTCTCGGGATCCAACAGTGCGGCTACCGTCGGTATACGATCTTTACCGTATAAATACTTGTAGGCATCAAGTGCACCACCATCAGGAACCAGTTGCATAAGGCCTATGGCATTTGATCGTGAGCGGGCCATGGGGTTGAAATTGGACTCGGCATGCATGGTAGCCAGAATAAGGGAAACATCAAGGTCGTAGCGTCGAGCGTATTTTTCTACAATCGGAAGGAAAGGTTTCATCATGTGATAGTCCGATTCGGTTGCGATACCAAATTCGACACGGAATACCTTTTGAACCTTCCCGTTTACAACCGAGCTGATCGTATCAGCTTTGCTGACTTTTTCAGAAGAAAAACGATCTATCTGGTTTTGAGAAATCAGATGTCTGCCGATGCTGTCGGTAAGAATCGGAAATAGTATTGGACTCTTCATGATTGTATGCAGAGAGTCCTTGCCGGCAACCGGAACCAGTGTGCCAAAGCCTTTACTGGTAATAATGCGGCTTATCGCTTTCTTGAGACGTGATCGCATCTCCTTCGCACTTTCATCGCTCCTGCCCGTTGCCTCGACAGTGACTTTCTTAGCTTTGTAGTCAACTTGTGCAACACTGTAACCATCCGGGCTGAACTCTACCCATCTGGATGGTGTCGGCTGTACATAATGCCCCCAGATGCGTAACATAGAATCTTCGAAAGCCTTTATCGCAAACTTTTGACGAGATTGCCAGGATTGGAACTCCTGTTTGCTCTGGGTCGATTTGTTCTGTGTTTCGAAGGCATAGCGATAAAACTTCTTCTTTTCGCTCTGCCAGTATTGTGCATTCTGTATTCTCTGCTTCTGGATAAAAGAGGAAAATGTCTCTGTTGTATCTGCCTTCAATCCGATGGACATGGACATGGTGATAAGAAGAAATGATAATACCGTCACTGTCATGGGGATCTATACCCTTAAATAGGTGAATGTAAATGGATCAGTATCACGTTGTCAAACGGAGACTCATCTATCACTGGTGCAAATGCTATGCCGCCATTTTGTTCGTTAAGTAATTTCTTTAGGAATACCGGGTGAAAAATGGCACGGGATATGCGTTAAATTAAGGTGAACCGGTAAAATACACACACGCTTTTTGGGGAAGAACCGTATATGGTTAATACAACAGAATTCAGACATCTTTTACTGTCAGGTGTATTTTCGATTATCCCCTTAATTATCGGGTGCGCAGATTCAGAAAACACCCCAACGGGACCTTCCTCCATAGATGTATCCGATGAGTACCTTTTCGTCTGGCAGTTTCTGGATGTTTTTTTCATTTTTAGAGAAGATCTGCCGGCCGACCCCTATGCTTTCCAAACACCTCAGCACCTCTATTTAAGCGTTAATGAGCCATATACCCGATACTATCCCCCCGACAGTCTGGATCACATCAACTCTTCTTTGAGCACTCGAAAAAGCGGTATGGGAATCATGGTCGACAGCGTTACAAATGGCTATGTAGTCACGGATGTTTTCTCTCGATCCCCGGCACAGCAGGCCGGAGTGCAGGTCGGAGACATAATCTTATCTATAAACGGGCAGAGCCTGGCGGGAATCAGCTTTGCAGAACTCCCGGATTTGCTCGGTGGGCAGGTGGGTGATCAGAAGAGGCTGCGAATCGGGCGTGATCAACAGCAAATAACGGTGACAGTGATACTGGATGAGTTTCATTCGCCGTCGGTTTTTATTGACAGTGTGGATGAGGCAACCGCATATATACGCATAACCTCTTTTCTAAACAATACAATCGCGGAGGGCGGAACTGCTGAGGAATTCGACAGTGCATTACAAAATACCCGGTGGGCGGAAAATACCATCCTGGATCTGAGAAACAACCCGGGAGGAGAATTGGAGCAATGCATTCGTGTCACCAGCGAATTTCTTCAGGACTCCACCCCGTTGGTTACCGTCAGGCAGAGGGTGCTGATCTCCGAGGAGCGGGCAGAAGGACGTACTGAAGAGCTGGTGTGGCGATCCTCACCCGAAGGCGGGGATGCGCGGGGGCGCAATTTTTACGTGCTGCAAAATAATACAACCGCCAGCGCCTCCGAGATCCTCATCGTCAGTCTCAATCAGTATCGCCCGGAGGTGCGTACCATCGGAAGCACCACATTTGGTAAGGCTCGCGGACAGGTGCTTGGGGTCACTCCAGATTCGGGGATTGCACGAGTGACGTATGCCACAATATCTCCCGTACAGGCGCCCGACTACGATGTCGTAGGCATAAGTCCCGAGATAGCTGTGGAGTCTCAAAGTGCCCTGGATGTGGCCCTGCAGCTCAGCCGTGAGTCCACCGCGCGCAAAACAGGCTCATCAGGGAGCCTGGCAGGTCGGGTCGCGCTCATGCAGCGATTATATAACCTGGAGGGTGAACCCATACTGTTGGTAAGACGACCGTGACGTGGCATAAGAATTGCGGTTGGTAAAGTCACCACAATCAAATGGTAGCGGATACAATGGCAGCAAGAAGGATACATTACATGAGAAAGCGCTTATTCGCATCGGCTATGGTTTTGATGGGAGGCTTTGGGGTGTTTGCCCTGATACAGGATAATTTTTTGTGGCCATCCTCAAGCTCCGAACATGTGCGACTTATTCGCAATACCAAGCCCGATACGAGAAACGACGACAAACATAAGCTTCTGGCCGCCAACCGCGCACTCAGCGGGGCGCTACCCGTTACCTTCCCCTTCCGCGAGGTCGGCTATCTGCAGGCTCTTCAACCTGCGGCTGCAGGGTATCTCTTTAAAGTGCATAAGGGCAGAAAGTTGAGGGTGGATTTCTCGCGTGATAAGAAAGATTCGGTCGATATTTTTTTCTATCTCTACGAGCTTCCGGCAGACTCATCTCTCGTCGGACTGCGCCCGGTGATCGTTCAGCGAGCCGATCACTTTACCTATGAGCCCGCCGAGGGGGGCAGGTTCTTTCTGCGGCTGTATGCCGAATCGTTTACTACGGTAAAGTACACACTGCGATTCGAATCTTCCCCTTCGCTGCATTTTCCGGTGGCAGGGGCGGGAAACAATGCCATCGGGTGCTATTTCGGTGCATCCAGAGGGGGAGGGGCTCGCAAACATCTGGGAATCGATATCTTTGCCCCCTATAATACTCCCGTGGTGGCATCCGCCGATGGAATCGTGACCAGGGTCACCCGGGATCGGTTGGGGGGAAAGGTGGTCTGGCTGCGAGAGGGGCGAAGGGGCCTATACTTCTACTATGCTCACCTGAGCAAGCAGCTGTGCCGTCCCGGTCAGCAGGTAGAGGCGGGGGATACGCTTGGATTGATCGGTCAGACGGGAAATGCTCACTCCACTGATCCGCATCTGCACTATGGTGTCTATGCGGGAGAGTTTATCGATCCCTACCCTTATGTATATAAGGCCAAGGAGCAGCCGGTTTTTGCCGATAGCGATGTCCGGCGGCTGGGGCAGTGGGCACGGGTCAAGAGAAATACTCTCCTGCGCGATGCGCCGAGTCAACTCTCTCCGGTTCACAAGGATGTTCCCCTGCACACGATGCTGCATGTCACCGGCTACAGACAGCATTGGGCGGAGGTTCGCCTCGCCGATGGGTATACCGGCTTTATTCCGCGTCACCAGATAGAGCCGGCGGCAAAGCCGATATTTGGAGTAACCATACATACTCCTTCCAGGCTCACTTTTTCCTCCGGCGGCACTGAGCCGGGGGCAAGCGATACCCTTCAGCCGGGCGATGCACTGTTGGTGTTTGGGAAGGTGGGCAAATCGCTTCACGTCCGTTCTTTCACCGGTCAGACCGGTTGGATACCACAGATGCATGCATCGGTGGTTTCATCGTCTGTGGAGTACCAGTAATCATCGGTTTGCCGCCCGAGTTTTCCGACACTGCGGATCGGAGGGGAAGAAAGCACATCGCAAATTGGCATGTGGGTTGCTAAAGAATTAACCCCGGCAAGGACGAGCAACAGAAACCTGATAAAGGAGAAGATTCATGACTGCGGATATACCAAGGGGCGACGGGGCGGTCAAATGGGTTTCCTGCAGCTGGCTTGCCGATAGGCTTCGGGAACAATCTCTGCTGGTACTCGATTCACAACCCGATGTTCACGACTATATTCTCCGGCATATCCCGGGGGCAATCTACTTTAATGAGAAGCTGTTGCGGGTAGTCGAAAAACAGCTGCCCACGGGCTATATTAGCCCAACGGGCATGAATGAGTTGTTGCAACGATCAGGCATATCATCGGAGCAGGCGGTTGTGGTCTACACCGATAAGGGAGGGTATTCAAAAGCCGGTGATGGACTTGAGCAGACCATGATGGCATATACCCTTGCCCGATTTGGACATCCTCAGGTGTATCTTCTGGATGGCGGGATGCGTGAGTGGATTCGGCAAGAGTTGCCCTTGACAAAAGAAATGCCCATTGCATCGGTATCCTCATATGAATCAAGAATCCGGGATACGCTTTTTGTCGACTACCAACAGTTTAAAGCGGTTAAGGACGACGACAATGTGACAGTGATAGATGTGCGTCCTCCTGATATTTACCAGGGGTATGGCATGTGGTCCAAACCGGGGCATATACCCGGCGCGCTAAACCTGCCCTGGGTACAGCTGATGAATGTTCACAACAGCAGGCTTGTGGCTGATGACGAAACGCTGTCGAGCATAGTAAAGCGGTTGGATTTAAATCTCGACAGAAGGATCATCTTTTATTGCGGAACCGGTAGAGAAGCAACCGCCGCTTTCTGTGTCTTCAAATGGTACCTGGGATTTCCGGAAGTTGCTTTGTACGAAGGATCGTTTACAGAATGGACTCTCTTTCCCGACAATCCCACTGTTACAGGAGCAAATCCGCGCTAAAAAGAGACTTATAGATAAGGAGGTATGCATGATTGATACCGTTGATACGATTAACACCAAGGGTGCAAATCAGGGAAACGTTGCACAAGAATCCAGTGAACATGACGATCAGCTTCGACGGCAGATCGTACAAAATCTCCATTACTATGCAAAATATCCCGAGCAAATCGATCTGAGGCTACAAGAGCTGGATCAGGAGTGGGATATCGATCTGATGCTTGAGATGCACCTGTCGGCGATTGCATTGGTCGGTTTACTTGTCGGAATGGTGGGGCGGCGTCGATGGTATCTGTTTCCGATTGTTGCCTGTTCGTTTCTTATTCAGCAGGCTTTCAGAGGATGGTCTCCTCCGGTGGAGCTTTTCAGGCGATTTGGTATCCGAAGCAAGAAAGAGATCATGCGCGAGTATTACGCCCTGAGAGCATTGAGGGGGGATTTCGGTTCACTGGGTGTGGCGGATCGCTCAGAGCTTCCGCAGCGGGTAGATGCCGTTTTGAATGCCGTATGGTGAGAGAGTATGATAAAAATTTGAACGTACACAGCTAACAGGGCACCGATAAGTCGTACAGGAGGTCGTTTATGGCTTTAGATACCTTACAGGATCTATTCCTACAGGAAATGAATACCATCTATGATGCGGAAAAAAGAATCGCGGAGCTTCTTCCCGGGTTAGCCGACGCCGCATCATCCTCTGATCTGCGCAGGGCGTTTGAAGAGGAATCGGAGATTACGCGGTTGCAGATTCAGCGGCTTGAAGAAATTTACAAGCGCATCGGTGCGCAGGCGCGCAACAGGGAAAGTCAAGGCGTGATCGGATTGATTCGCGAGGTGAGAGCAATCATGCAGACGCCGGGGGATCCTGCCGTCAAGGATGCCGCACTTATAGCGATTACTCAACGGATAGAGCATTATGAAGTCACTTGCTATGCCAGTTTGCGGCAGTACGCTCACGATCTAGGCTATGAGGATATCATCCAGATGTTTGACAAGACGGCAAGCGAGGAGCGGGATAGAGACAAGTCTTTGGCAGAGATTGCCGAGGATGGTCTGTTTTCGGGTGATTATAATAACGACGGTTCATCATAAAGAAATCTTCTCAGGGGGAATGTGTTATGGCAAAGGGGAAAAGAAAGGAACAGGAGGCCAGAGAGTACGAAGAGCTTTTGCTTAAGGGTGTGAGTAAGGAAAAAGCAGGTCGCGAGGTGGCGGAAGGGCATGAGCAGCCTCCAAAGACCAATCTGGATGAAGGGTATGAGCAGTTGACGGAAGATGAGTTGTATGAGCGGGCAAAACAGTTGCATATCGAAGATTACACCGACATGAATCGCTATGAGCTGATCGAAGCGATTCGCCGGCGGTGATCTGGTCTGGAAAAGAAAACGATTGAAGGAGGTATCCTTAGCATAGGGGGTGCCTCTTTCTTTTTCAGGGGGATAGGAATGCAAACCATTAGATTCTGTGTTCGAAGCCCCTCGGTATTCCCTGCTTTCGCGCGGTTTGTAACGGGTAAGGAGGGAAAGACACGAGAGATGTGAACAAGGGGGGCAGACAGCTAATCCTTTCTTGTTAACGTAAACCATGCGATGCCGATTACGATTATAAAGAAAAGGAAAAAAGTAAAAAGGCGCGCCTCAACGGGGGAGAGAGCGTACCATTCAGGATCGGTTTTCTGGTTCTGAGAAAATACGGCACAAAAGGATAACAGAACAAGTGTTATGGATGTATACAAGTATCTCATAAGACAGCACCTCTTTTTAACATGAATAATAATAGTAGGCAAAATGTATGCCTTAGAAACTGGTTTTATTTGTAAACAAATTAAGAGGCGCATCCAGATGGCATGCGTTGAGGTGTTTGGCACATGAGTTGCAGTTGAGCATTTGTGCTTTCGCATAAGGAAGAAAGGACCTCCAGATGGCAGATAATCCTTCACCCCGTTCGGATATGTCAAATCAACAACAGGGATCTTCATCGATCTGGCGCATGCTTCTGTGGGCGCTTGTTTTTGTCGCCATATTCTATTACATGTTTAACATTCTTGGCCACCAGGAGCAGGTGCAGCTAACCTATACCGCCTTTAAGCATCAGGTAGCGCAGGGTAATGTCGAATCCATAACCATGCGGGGGCGGCGGATTGAGGGCTCTTTTCGGAATCAGTACTATGATACGACCGCCGCTCAGGATACTGTCGCGTACAAGATGTTTTCGACCGTTCGTCCATCCGTTGAAGATGAGGGATTAATTGCTTTTCTTGAGAATAATGATGTGATCATTGAAGCAGAAACGGAAGACAATCCCTGGATGCCGTATCTGATACTCCTGATTTTTATCCTTCCGTGGGTGTTGATAATTTTCTATACGATGCATGTGAGCAGACGTTTACAAGGGGGGCAAGGCAGTCGCGGGGGGTTTGGTGGTGGAGGGCTGTTTAATGTGGGACGATCTCGGGCAAAAAAATTTAACAAGGCTAAGATCCACTCCAGTTACGAGGATGTGGCAGGGTTACGTAATGCCAAGAAAGATTTACAGGAGATTGTGGAATATCTGAAGGAACCGACGAAATTTGTTCAGCTTGGTGCGGAGATTCCAAAGGGGATACTTTTGATGGGGCCACCCGGAACGGGAAAAACTCTTTTATCCCGTGCAACAGCAGGTGAGGCGGGAGTTCCTTTCTACAGTATCAGCGGATCGGAATTTATCGAGATGTTTGTCGGAGTCGGTGCTTCGCGAGTGCGTGATATGTTTGAGACTGCCAAAAAGGAGTCGCCATCCATAATCTTTATCGATGAGCTTGATTCAATCGGACGTTCACGGGGCACCGGTGTGGGCGGGGGGCACGATGAGCGTGAGCAGACGCTCAATCAGATACTCTCGGAGATGGACGGCTTCGAGCCGCATGAATCCGTGGTGGTGATAGCCGCCACAAACAGGCCGGATATCCTCGATCCGGCGCTCACCCGACCGGGAAGATTCGACCGTCAGATCACTCTTGACCTTCCGGAGAAGAAGGATCGTCTAGCGATTTTGAAGATACATACCAGAAAGGTTCCCATTTCATCGAAGGTTGATTTGGAAAATATCGCCGCCCGCACCGTTGGTTTTTCGGGGGCTGACCTGAAGAACCTGGTCAATGAGGCGGCGCTTTTAGCGGGGCGCAAGGATCGAAGGCAGGTATTTGCGGATGATTTCAGTGAGGCAAGCGACAGGATTCTTCTGGGGGCTGAGCGTGAAGAGAAAATCGGTGAAGAAGAAAAGGAGCTGATCGCCTATCATGAGGCCGGCCATGCATTGATCGCTAAGCTACTTCCCGACACAGACCCTCTCCAGAAAGTAACCATCATTGCTCGTGGACGGGCGCTTGGGGCAACCGAGCAGATTCCAGAAGCAGATCGTCACAACTTGTCGAAGAGATATCTGCTTGCCCGCATTACGGTGGCACTGGGAGGTCGGGCATCGGAGAAGATCGTGTTTAACGAGATCACAAACGGCGCGGCTCAGGATCTGAAAAACGTAAAACAGATCGCCCGGCGCATGGTTTGCAACTGGGGAATGAGTGAACGTTTCGGCCCGGCCACCTTCAACCAGGGTGAGGAGCATGTCTTTTTAGGCCGGGAGATGACCCAGCCGCGCGATTTCAGCGAGCAGACGGCGCGAATCATCGATGAGGAGATCGAAAAGCTGATCATCGAGATGGAGGAGCGGGCGCACAATCTGCTGAAAGAAAACAGAGACAAGCTCGATAAGATAGCCCGGGCGCTTATCGAGAACGAAACTCTGGAACATTCGGAGGTCGATGCGATACTAAAAGCGGATTAGACGAGACTGTTGCGGGTTAAGAACCGATTCTCAGGAAGATAGCCCTCTGCTCCTCCGGGTAGCTTCATAAAAGTATCTTTCGGTGCAAATTACACAGAAAGAGGTTGCACTCCCTCGTCAAATTTGGCACGATTTATGCAGCATTCGTACACTTCGTAAGTGCCGATTGGAGTTTCTGCAGGGGGCTGATTATTGAACCGAATGCACCGTAATACATACAAAGTAGTGTACTTAAGACTGGAGCATATATGGATACTCAACTGATAAAGGCCCTGGAATCGGGGGTGAAAAAACAGCATAAGCGTATTCGCAATCTGATGATTGCCGCTGTGCTCATGATTGTGCTTGGCCTCATCATAGATTATGGCGCGGTTGTTCTGATCAGCCCCCGTGGTTATACCTTCTGGGCCAATATCATTTTTCTGATCGGTGCCTTTCTGGTTATTCTGGGGTTGTCGATCCTTATCATGTGGCCGATAGCACAAATCAGGGGCAAGATGCAGATGAAGAAAGCAGAGGCGCGTGTAGAAAACATGCAAACGCACAAAGACAACAAAACTTACGAACAGTAAGACCCGGGTTAAGCGATTCATCCACTCAGAGTCGCTTCCGATCAGATAAAATTTGAAAATCACAACATTCGGGTGTTTTGTTTCGGGAAAGGATGCTACTCGCAGATAGGGAGAAGCATCCTTTTTGGTTTCCACCCCAAATTGTTTGCCAGTGTGCTGTCGAGGCTTACATCATGGGGCCGGGGAGCAGGCATGAGAAAATCCTGTTGTCGGATGGGCCTTATGCTGCCGGAGTCGATATCAAGAGACTTGGCCACGCGCATTCCTATATCGTAGCGTGAGAGTCTTTCGGGACCGCCCAGATGAAGAATACCTGCATGTTTCTGTGCCGCCAGAAGCAGGCCATGGGAGGCGTCGGTGGCACTCACCGGTGTGCGGAATTCATCGGTAAAAAGGTTAAGCACCTCACCGGCACGAAGCTTTGCAATCAGCGGTTGCATGAAACTGCCACTCGATGGAGAGGGGCTGCCGTACATCAGAGGCATCCGGCAGACCGAAGCGCTCGAATTCGCCTCAAGAATTGTTTCCTCCGCTCTGGCCTTCTGTTCGCCGTAGAGACTCAGCGGATTGACTTCGTCGGTTTCTGTGTACGGCGGATTTGTACCGTCAAATACCAGATCGCTTGAGGTGAACACCAGCTTTATATTTTTTTCGGCGCATAGCCGGGCGAGCCTCGCCGGTACGGTGACATTGATCAGCTCGCTTTCGGCCGGGTGTTGCTGGCAGTAGTTTGGCTGAGATATTGCCGCGGTGTGGATCAGGATGTGTGGTGCCACTCTATCGAGAAGCGAGGACAACTCAGAAATATTTGTCAAGTCGATGGCTATCATCGTGGCGGTTTCTGAGCTGACTGTATGCCTGAAGCAGGTCCCGAAAACGTCAAATGTTTCTGCAGCCGCCCCGCAGAGGCTCCAGCCTAGAAATCCGCTCGCTCCGGTCACCAGAATGCGACTTTTCTGTTTCATAGTGGTGTACATTCCCTTAACCGGAAGAGCCGTCATTGGTGAACACGTTTCTCACTACCAGGCATACATGCACCGGTGACAAAAGCATCCCCATGTATCCCAAGCTGTATGCAGGCAAGGTGGTGACGACAAGCATCTGAATAGAGGGTTGTGGCCAGAGAAGTGCAAACACCAGGGAAAACTGGCTCCCACAAACCCGACTGCGATGCCGGCTACGCCGTTTCGAAATTAGATTGGATAATGACATCTGTTAGTTGTCACTATTTACACGTATAAGTGACTTAATAATAATTCCACAACAACATAACCTCACAAACAGAGAGAAAATCACCGCAGATGGTGTGGAAATAAACCCGTTGCACAGAGGATCCTCTGTGCAACGGGGCCAGGAAAATCATTCGGCCGGAGGACGCCTCAGGCTCACCGGCGGTTGAAGAATCTCAGACCAGATGATTGCCTTGCGAAGCTGCTCTGTTCTAAAATCATTCGCAGACACGAATCTGCTTGCTTTTCTTTTGACGATTTCTGTCTGTCTCGTCGTTTTCACCGGCGGCACGTCAACCGCTCCCTCCAGGGGTTCAAACACGGCAATGGTGGTGTCGTTTCTGATCTTTGTTTTTTGTTTGGAAAGGTCGTGAGAGGCCAGTGGTTTTTTGACCTTCTCCTCTTGCTGTTTTTCCTGCTTCTGAGGCCCACCCTCAAGCTCCCGAGCAAGTGTTTCCATTCGCTCACGGAGTGTATCCAGAAGAGAGCCACCCCTTTTGGGCTCTTGCTGTGGTCGGGGTGGCTCACCGGGGGCCCGTTGCTCAGACTCTTCTTCCTGCTTTTTCTTTTTCCGGGCCTGAGCTGCAATAATGGACCAGATGAGAAGAAGAATAATAGGACCAAGCGATTCGAAAAAATCCATCGGTTACACCCCGGGTTTACTGTTTGTTGTGGCCGCGATCTTTATTATTATCGTCCTTCTGATCGGAGCTATTACCGATTGTATTTCTCATCTGCGTATCGGCCTGCACATTCTGCATGCGATAGTAATCCATCACGCCAAGCTTGCCCTCTTTAAACGCCTGGGAGATAGCAAGCGGCACCTCGGCCTCGGCTTCGACAACCTTTGCCCGCATCTCCTCGACCTTTGCCTTCATCTCCTGCTCGGCTGCAATAGCCATCGCGCGGCGCTCCTCGGCTTTGGCCTGGGCAATTTTCATGTCGGCGGCGGCACGGTCGGTCTCAAGCTCAGCACCGATGTTTTTGCCCACATCGACGTCCGCAATATCGATAGACAGAATCTCGAAAGCCGTTCCCGAATCCAGCCCCTTCTGCAGCACGCGCTTACTGATGGTGTCGGGATTTTCCAGAACCTCTTTGTGATTGGTGGCAGAACCGATGGTGGTGACAATACCTTCCCCTACACGCGCCAGGATAGTCTCTTCTCCGGCACCACCGACCAGACGGTCGATGTTGGCTCGAACCGTTACGCGTGAGATGGCTTTCAGCTGTATACCATCCTTTGCCACCGCTGCAACCATCGGGGTTTCTATGACCCGCGGGTTAACGCTCATCTGAACGGCCTCAAGTACATTTCTCCCCGCAAGATCGATTGCTGCGCTTCGGTTAAACTGCAGAGGAATGTTTGCCTTATCGGCAGCAATCAGAGCCTGAACCACCCGCATCACGTTGCCGCCGGCAAGGTAGTGGCTTTCCAGAGCGTCGGTACTGATATCGATTCCTGCCTTTACAGCCATAATCTTGGCTTCCACGATGAGTTTTGGCGGTACTTTTCTGAAGCGCATGAATATGATATTCAGCAGCCCTACTTTTGCCCCTGAAACCAGCGACTGAAACCAGAGCGAAAATGCTGAGAGCGCAAAGAAAAAGAAAATCAGGAGAAGAATGAAAAGAATAACGATGCCGATCATGGCAAAATTGACAGGCATAAAGGCCGCCTTTCGGAAGTGGTGAACACAGTGACACTATTCTAAAGATCTGACTACTATTCGGTTACCGTCTACCTTATATACTTTAATTTGAGTATCACGCGCAATATAATCTCCTGAAGAGACGACATCCAGACGTTTATTGTCTACAAATGCCTTGCCGCTGGGGCGTAAATCGGTAAGCGTGGTACCGGTTTTGCCGATAAGCTCCTTCGCCAGTTCGTCCTGTGAGGATATGCCCTGTTTTCTGGATAATTCCGAACGAAGGGCTACCGGCGAACGGGAAAGTATCTTAAGGCCGATTATAATCAGCAGGGGAAGTAATAGTATGTCTGCGGCAATGAACAAGATTCCGACAGTCGTCGACACTCCTGCGAATACCACGTAAAGTGAGTAGGCAAATAATCCGATTGCCGCAATCGTCAGCATTCCTCCGGAGGGAAGAATGAATTCTGCAATGATTACAATGATACCCAAAAGTTGCAAAACGATCGGAAACCAGAGCTGATCAAACATTTGGTTTTTTCTCCACTACAATCCGGTTTGAGCGAGCTTCCGTTACTATAATCGGTGTTCCTTCTTCAAGGTACTCCCCATCGGTTATCACATCGTAGTTGTCATCGCCGATACGTACCGATCCGCTTGGACGAAGAGTCTTTGTGACTACCCCTTCATCTCCCGTCGAAACGCGAAGCGGGATTTCCGGATCAATCTTACATTGGGCCATCGTTTCATGCAGATATGGGCCGGATACCGCGCGGTATAGGTGGGGCATTACATACTTGAAGAAAAGCAGAGCTGTCACCATCGAGCCAACAAGACTGCTTAACACCATCAGTATGTTGGAGATGAAAAGCTCACGCTGCCAGGGCATCTGAGGACTCGGGATCACAAAATCCTGAAACGAGAGAACGGTCCCGGCCAAAATAAAAGCGATACCTAAGATTCCTGCTATACCAAAGCCGGGGATGACAAAAAGCTCAAAGCCCAGTAAAACGATCCCTGTGGCAATCAGAATCAGTTCGGTGTAATCGGCCAGACCCACAAGGTACTGTCCACCAAAAACAAGTGCCAGGCAGATGATACCGATAATGCCAAAGACCCCAAAGCCGGGTGATTTCAGTTCCGCATACAGTGCCCCAAAACCGATCATCATCAGGATAGGTGCAATCGTCCCGATGAATTTTACCAGGTTTTCCGACCAGCTCTCCTCGATTCGTATGATTTCGTAGTTATCGAATTTCATTTCCGAGAGCATGCTTTCTATGTCGGAGACGACCATCGATGCAAACCCCAGCTTCTCTGCTTCCTCGGCATCCATGGTCAGAAGCTCGCCTGCGGTTACGATGGTCTCGGTTGAGACGATACGTCTCTTTTCAGCGGCAGAAAGACCGGCAAGCTCGGAGGAGTCCAGGTACACGACCGTGTCGGGAAATGTCACCCGGGTAACGATCATCCCGGCGGTCACCATCGATTCGGCCAGTGATGGTGGATAGCCGTTACGTTTTGCCAGCGTACGAAACTTCGCCCGCAGAGGCGATTGAATTTTCTCCCCAAGCATCTCAGCTCCATCCTGTCCTACAGATATAGGAGCTGCATCACCGATAGTCGTATTAGGTCGCATTACCAGCTGTTTGGATGCCAATGCGATCAGGGCTCCTGCGCTGATGGCCTTTGCTTTGACAAAGGCAACGGTATGTGCATCCCCGGGGGCAAAAAGAAGCGTATCGACGATCTGAAAGGCAGCGTCAACCCGTCCGCCAAACGTATCCATTTCGAAAACCAGAAGGGGGTCCTTGTACGCAGCTTTCGCATCATGAATCGCACGGGAGATAAAAGCTGCCATCGCAGGATCAACATTTCCGCGAACCGGAATCACTACCACCGCACTTTGGCCCTCGGCAAGCTCGGGCAGCTCCTGCTGTGCCCAAACGGGGACGGTGCTAAGAAAGAAACCGAGCATTACTATTAAAATCTTCATGATGGAAAAATATACTGTTTTTAGCATGGTAATGTCACTTTTATTTAAACGAGAATTAATTTGAGCGGCTCTGAGTGATGAGTCGCGCAATTGAGATCTTGTGTTGCCTCCATATCCTGTCCCCGGAAGCGGTATGGGTTATGGAAAAAAGTCTCATTATTTTCCATTATCCTCTTTTCTGGTGTTGTTTTGCTGATTCCACGTTCTTCGATCCTCAGTCGCCACGATTTGTTGGTCTCGGGTGTAATTCTGCTTTGCACACAATCATCAAAAGAACTATTTTTTTGCCTTCCTGCACCCGATTTATTACAGCATCAATACCAAGGAAGAAAAGACATGCTCGGCTACAAAAACTCTTTCGGCTATCCTAATGTCCTGGCGATGATAATGGCTGGGGGACAGGGTTCGCGCCTTCACCCCCTTACAAAAGAACGGGCAAAACCGGCAGTGTATTTTGGCGGTAAATATCGTATCATCGATTTTGTATTGAATAATTTTATTAATTCCGGCATTTTTAAGATTAAGGTACTCACTCAATTCAAGGCCGACTCACTCATCAAGCATCTAACCACCGGATGGACACTGAATCGTATGCTGGGTCAATACATCGATCCGGTACCCGCCCAGATGAGGACCGGGCATAACTGGTATAAAGGGACTGCGGATGCTGTTTTCCAGAACCTTAACCTTATCGAAGATGAGAATCCGGATTATGTCGCCGTGTTCGGGGCGGACCATATCTATAAGATGGATCTTTCTCAGATGCTGAATTTTCACCGACGGGTTGGAGCCGTCGGGACGATTGCGGCTATACCTAAGCCGATTGAGGAGGCTGCGTATCAGTTCGGCATTATCGAAGTCGACAATAATTGGCGCATGGTCGGTTTTCAGGAAAAGCCGGCAAATCCCAAACCCATCCCCGGCAATCCGAATATGACTTTTGTATCGATGGGAAACTACATCTTCAATCGCTCCTTTCTGGTACGGGAGCTTTACCAGGATGCGTCCATGCAGGAGTCATCGCATGATTTCGGAAAGGATGTCATTCCCAAGATCTACCAGGACTACCCCATTTATGTGTATGATTTCAATAACAATACGATTCCAGGGGAGACTTCCCAGCAGAGTGTGTACTGGGAAGATGTCGGTACGATCGATGCATACTATCAGGCAAATATGACTTTACGTGATGTTTTACCGGAGATTAATCTGTATAATGATAACTGGCCCATACGAACTGCTCCCGGTCAGACAGCACCGGTGAAGTTTGTTTTCTCCGGTGAAGGAGCGGAGAAGCGTAAAGGGGAGGTTATCGACTCGATTGTTGCGGGCGGCTGCATCATAAGTGGTGGGCGGGTAATCCGATCAGTTCTATCCAGAGGAGTGCGGGTGCATAGTTTCGCAAACGTCGAAGATTCGATCATATTCCCGGATGTGGAAATCGGTCAGGGTGCCCGCATACGACGGGCGATTATCGATAGAGGGGTTCGCATCGAGCCGGGGGAGCAGATAGGTTTCGATGTGGAGGAGGATAAAAGGCGGCACGCGGTGACGGAGAGTGGCATAGTAATTGTTAGTCGTCCTAATATAAATCCATATACCTGAACAGTAGCTAATAATTAATCTTTCTGTATCTGACGCTTGCATTTGCGCGATGAATTTAAGCATTTTTAAGAAGGCCGCATATTGTCTTTGCAGACGTGGCAATTAAAGCGGTTAAGTAAATCCAATCTTTTCATAGGCGCGTACGAATAATGCCTACTAAATCAGAAACCCTGTACTTTAGAGATATCAATCGGTACCGTGTGTTAACCGATGAGCAGGAACGCGAGTTGGTAGAGGCGGTTCAGAGCAAAGAACCGGGTGCTGCCGACAAGCTCATAACCAGTAACCTGCGTTTTGTGGTCAGCGTTGCCAGGAGGTACAGGGGGAGAGGCTTGAGTTATCTGGAGCTGATTAATGAAGGCAACCTTGGCCTTCTGAAAGCCGCAAAACGGTTCGACATGAGCATGAATGTGAAATTCATCTCCTATGCTGTATGGTGGATTCGTCAATCGATACAGAAGGCTCTCTTCGAGCAGACCGGCACCGTCAGAATTCCACCCAATAAAATCGCACTCATAAACAAATTCAAGCAGGCTCTGGAAAGAAACTCCGGTGATTATCACAAGACTATCATGGAAAATGAGTTTCGGGAACGCGAAAAGGATATCGTGGATGTCATGGATAAGCTGCGAGCCATATCCCTTGATACTCCTATCGGTGATCATGACGAAGATGACAGTGGGAAAACAATATTGGATGTTCTGGGCGAAACACCCAACCAGGAGACCGACAGCGAGAGAAGCGAGTTGAAAAAGATCATTGACAGTGCCATGCAAAATGTAACCAGCCGGGAAGAGCGAATCTTACGGATGTATTATGGACTCAATTTTTCTCGTCAATACACACTCGAAGAAATCGGTAACGAACTTAAACTGACTCGTGAGAGAGTACGTCTTATCCGCAATCGGTCGCTTCGTAAACTGTTCAAAAACCCCGCTTCCCGGGCAAAGCTGTATCCTTTCATGCACACTTCTCTAGAATAAACCTACTTCGTTTACCTTTGTTCCTGAAATTTCCTGCCTTTAAAAGCAGCATATGCGAGTAATCTATTACTCTTTAAGTCATTCGCAAGTGCACTGTAAAGGTGTTTATGTTCGGTAACACCCCCCCCCTTTTTTTTTTGACTTTTAAGTTTCCTCTATAACATGGGTTCCCCAATTTTTCTTAGAGAACTGCTGATGTTGATATTCGGTGCGGTATGCCCCATTTCAGACCGCGTGTTTTGCTGCCGGGAATTAGTTCCCGATTTTTCAATTTGCAAAAAATCAATAACTTAGAAATTTTTTAGGGCATTGCTGGTAGATCTACGGGAAGTTTGTACTCGCTTTCGCCAATCGGTGCAACCTATCTAAGTATAGAAAAATCAACGACATAATAATTAGGCACGGGAGTTGATCTCTTTAGGGCCATATTTTTCTGAAGGCATAGCAGGCATATGGCAATATGGAGGAGTGTTATGAAAAAGTGCATACTTTTATCGATTCTGACGGCGACAATCGGCTTCTTTTCGGGATGTGTTTTCTACGAATATCCTACCGGTTCAACAGGCACGGATGGGTGGGGCTCGGATAGTTGGGAGTCGGAATCGGATAGTTGGGAGTCGGATGATTATCCGCATATTGATTCCTACCTGAGCATCCCTTATGAGGTCAAAACTATTCTGGAGCCATACGTGCAAGGATACTTTACCCCCGATATGCACCGTTATCCGTCTGCGCTTTATCCTGTCGATATGCCCGACGATCCAGATAACCTGCCCTGTCATGTTCGTTCAGATTTTAACGGTGACTACATCGATGATTTTTCTTTCCTCTTCACAAGTGAGGTCTATGATGGTGGTTACTGGTATACTACAACCAAACTGCTTGTGGTGCTAAGTGACAGAGATGGTTACTTTCTTGCAGCCGATATAATTTTGGGAGAGATCGAAAGCTCCTGCTATGAGCCGGAGGAATTCTGGGCTATTGGTCTGATGCCGTCGGGGACTCATACCATATCGACTGAATACAACGACATAACGGTAAATGAAACAATTACCCTTGATGATGATGGTTTTTTTCTGATCTCCGCCGACCCACTGGAAGAAAGTATCTATTTTGCGCACGGATGTGATTTATATGTTATGGAATGGTCGAATGGGACGTATTTGGCAAAAGGAAGAGCGGATCAGAAACCTGTTCTTATGAGGAAAAAGGTTCCGGCCCCGGCTGAAAGACAAAATGGATAAATTTAGTGCAGCTCATACAGAAGTATGTTAAAATGGGAACTGAAGTTTCGAAATGCAGAAAGGGTTCATATGGTTGCAGTTACGGGTATGCACAGGAGCGGAACAAGTTGTATCACTGGGCTGTTGTGCCGGTGCGGTTTTTCCCTTGGTTTCTCCCATCCGCTTCTCAACGATCCCCGGCCGGACAATGCAAAGGGGCATCACGAGAATCTGGGGGTATTGGCGATAAACGAAACAATACTGAAGACTGCAGGGGGAAGCTGGTATCAGGTACCAAATGCTTTTTCAATCGACCAGGCGGGTGAAGCGCTTGGTACTCATATTCAGGCATTTAATGATTCCTTTGACGGTTCTGTCGTAAAAGATCCTCGTCTGTCATTGACGATTTCTTCCTGGCGCCGATTTTGTAGTCAACTTGACACTGTTGTGTTCTGTGTGCGAAACCCGATCGGTGTAGCACTTTCTCTTCAGAGACGGGACGGATTACCAATCGAGACAGGACTGAATCTGTGGCTTCAATACAATACGCGATTCCTTCAAGCCGTCGGTGATATGAAGGTGGTTTACTTTAGCTTTGATTTTCCTGCAGAGAATATGACTGAAAATCTTACGGGCATTCTACAAGCACTTGGCAGGGATATCGATCAGAATACGATCAAAGATAGTGTCGAAAATTTCTTCGATAGCTCATTAAACCACGACACTGCGGGGGCGGCACTGCTAAATCGATTACCGGCAAATTTCATCAACCTCTACACTCTGCTTTGCAAAAAAGCCGACAAATCAACGAGGTTATCCGCAGCGAATCAGGTAAGATAGCGATACCCGGAAATGATTCTTACCTGAATCCAACGGCTCTGTGCGACTCGCCGCGAGAATATCGCTCAATTCAGGTTTTACTGATGGTTTTTCTTCATTCGATCGGAAGTCTTGATTTTTTCACCTCCCAGGAAGACAGCATTTTTTCCGAACTTGTCGATTACCGTATCGATAGCCTCCTCACTCTTAAGCCAGGCGTTTTTCCTTTCATCTGATATGAAGAGGTCAGTTTGGACAGGCTGGCCAAAGTTTGTAATGCCGACACCGATAAGTCGCAGGGTTGGAGTGGTCGAGGTGAGGGAGGAGAGAATTTTTTTGGCAGCATCGAAGATCGTCTTAGCGGTATTTGTTGGAGTCGGAAGAGTAACTCTTCTTGAATGGCGTTGAAAATCGGGAGTTCGATAGGTTAATACGACGGTTCTCCCTTTCAATCCTTTCCGACGCGCCCTGTAGCCGACATTACGAGAGAGGCTTAAAAGGACTTGCTTCCACTCCTGAGGATTTGAGCTGTCCCGTTCGAAAGTGTGTTCACGCGAAATAGATTTTACTTCCTCTAAGGTCCCGACCTCCCGATAATCGATACCTCTGGCCAGGTAGTACAGGCCGGCGCCATGTTTACCGAAACGCATTTGAAGCTCCTCTTCGGAAAGCTTCTGCAAATCAGCGATTGTGACAATGCCCCACTGAGAAAGTATCTGCTGTGTTTTTTTTCCGACTCCCCAGATTCGAGATACGTCCATCGGGGCGAGCCAGTGGACTATCTCTTTTTTTTCGAATGGAGTAATGGTGATGCCGTCCGGCTTGTTAACGTCTGAGGCGAGTTTTGCCAAAAACTTGTTTGGCGCTACACCAATAGAGCATGTCAGATGCAGCTCATGTCGTATCGCTGCAGAAATTTTTTCGGCAGTCTGTTCTGTTGCGCCCCAGAGTTTTTCTGTGCCGGTTATATCGATAAACGCCTCATCCACGCTAATCGGTTCGATGCATGGGGAAAAACGTCCCAAAATGGCCATTATTTTCTTCGATTCACTGCTATAGACTCCCATACGAGGATGAATAAACGTGGCTTTTGGACAGCGGGCGTATGCCTGGTTTATAGGCATCGCAGAGTGGATGCCAAATCGTCGTGCCTCATAGCTGGCTGCGGAAACTACTCCGCGGCTTCCTGGAAGGGCTCCCACCACAACCGGTTTATTACGAATTGATGGATCGTCTCTCTGTTCGATAGACGCGAAAAACGCATCCATATCCACATGAAAGATGAGTCTTTGAGACATGGTTACCTTTAGGATGGCAGCGAGATAGGTTTTTTCTTATCCGGGTTGGGTCGGTACAGTATGATTTTAAAGCCAAGCACATGAACCAAATCAGCATCAACCTTTCGGGCAAGCGTTTCAGCATCTTTTTTCCGGTCGAGGCCTGATGAGCCAAGAAACTGGACCTTTATAAGCTCGTTATCTTTTAGGTTCTTATTGATTGCCTCGAGAACACTTGGGCTCAAAGCGTCTTTTCCTACCTGAATGCCGGGATTTAATTTATGTGCCAGTCCTTTGAGGTACTGTTTTTGTCTGGTTGTCATGATATATTTCATTGTGCTGACTCTTTCAAGAAAAAGAAAATTGAATGGATTTATCTCGTAGTAAAATATATTCTATACTCTTGATTTCATGGGTGTAGTCTGGATTTTATAAAACGTTTTTGTATCGATGAAGGAAAAAAAATCACACTGAGCGATCCTCTTACGGCGATTTGTGCGACCCCTTTTACCGGTGTAATCTTAGCAGCCGTGCAAATATATCATAGGGTATTCCACACCTTCGCCTCAATCCTTATTTTTTAAAGGTATTTCACCAGGCGCTCACTTAGAGTCGCTCAGAGTAGGAACAAGTGAAACCGGGTATGACAAAAAAAAGCAAATGGAGCGGAAAATCAAAGGGAAGTGCATTGGGCAATCTCATCTTTATCAAACTGATTGCTTCTTTTGGTACTCTTCCGGCGTATGCACTTCTTATGATGGTCGCTTTAAAATACGCATTAATGGATAAAGAATTTCAAAAATCGGTGGCTCAGTTTCGTGCGCATCTCGGTCTGTCTACATCCAGGTATCACTACTATATACATGCGGTGAGCTTTGGTATGAGTCTGATTGATTCTATTGCGTTTCTGGTCGGGCGCGCCAGAGGTTTTACCCTTTCACAAAGCGGCCGTCATCACCTCGATGAAGCCTTGTGTAGAAGAAAAGGTGCCATTTTTCTTTCGGGGCATCTGGGAAACTGGGAGATCGCGGGAAATATGCTTCGGGACAGTGCCGATACTGCGGTAAATTTCATAATGCTTGATGCTGAGAAAGAAAATGTAAAACGGGTGCTTAGCAAGGCTACGGGAAGAAGAAAAGTAAACGTGATACCCGTCTCAGATAATCCTATAGAGATGATCCTGCCCATTAAAAAGGCGCTTAGAAGAAATGAAATCGTTTGTATGCATGGGGATCGATGTGTCGGTTATGAGGAGAAGGCCGCTGTTTCTTTTTTGGGAGAAGAGGCCCAATTCCCGGTGGGGCCGTTTGCCGTTGCTGCATTAACCGGTGCACCGGTAATTCCGGCATTTACACTTAAAACCGGCCTGCATTCATATTCCCTTTATGTGTATGAGCCCATTTTTGTATCAGGAGAGCCGGAAAGGGGAGTGACGCAGGAGAGGGCCATGAAACGGTATGTTAGCATTCTGGAAGATATCGCACGGCGACACCCATGTCAGTGGTATAACTATTTTTCCTTCTGGGGTGACTAGGCTGCCTGCGGGAGCGGGGAGGTAGGTGCCGGTTTTTCTTTAGAATCGTATGCTATTTCGATGGCCTGTTTGATCGCTCGGTTTATCGGATACAGTGGCTGAGCCAGGGGTGGAAAAATTGCGGGCTCGGTTTGTAAGGTATGCTGATCCAGCGATTTCACTGAAGAGTGATGAATTTTCCTGATAATATCGCATCTTGAAAACACATAGTCGACATCCTTTTTGAAAAAGGACATAAATCCGAACATGCTACAGATCAGGCCACGATGTTCATAAATCGTACATTTCCCCGTCGTGTTTTCATCACTTCGGGGCCTGCAGGCTTCTGAAACTGTCCGCGGTATCGCATATTGTGATAACTACATACGAAAAAAGGAAGCTCTATGGTCTCAGTCAAAAGCATGAAAGCCGAAATGCCCCTCCAGCGCAGCGCCAAGGATGGTACCGTTTCTGTAATCCGAAGAAAATAACGGTATATAAAATGCTTTCAGTCCGATCGTCCGGGTCAGTTTCGATTCGTTGTTGAAGTTTATCCCAAACAGGCTGGTGATATTAGGACCGATAGCAAAGAAATCCTCGGGGTTGTCCGCATCTTTTGCGGTTTTATAATCTGGGCCATAGTGTAAACTGACACCGAGGCCCGGACCGAAAACGAAATCGAGATCATCATTTATATTGAATCTCTGTTCGAAGGTGAATTGCGGCTCGAATTGAAGCATATCAAACGCAACGGCAAACAGGATTGGTCGCATAACCGGAAGGTTAAACGAGACAGCAGTGTTTTCATCGAAATCGTATCGCAAATCCAGCATAACATCAGCGACAGGCCCCCCCGGAGTTCCGGCTGGGCTTGCCACGCACATGCGAATGTCGTCATAGCGTATCCCAACCATCACATTTACTCCGATGGCCAGATCCCCTTTGTCTTGCCCGTGCAGCAGTGCTGAAGAGACCATCAACGCAATACAGAAAACGCTAAACAGACGCATTATTCCTCCCCGCCCAGGCTCGTTTGTACGAGTTGCTACTCCCAGTACTGCTCCAGATTATCAAATGTCTGGCTGGAGAACAGCAATTTGCGAAATTTTACCAGGTCATCATGGAAAATCCGCGTGTTATCGTATACCTGAAAATTTTGTGCCAACAAATCATATATCCTTCGTGTCGCTTTACCCATGCTCCCGGCATTGCGGAAGGAAAGTGCCTGGAGATCCGCCAGAATTTCCAGGGTGAGGACATGCTTGGCATTGCTGACGGCTTTGAAAGATTTTCGTGCGGCAACGGTTCCCATGCTGACTACATCCTGGTTGGAGGCGTTACAGCTTATGGACAGAGTGCTGACCGGGTTGGCTAGCTGGCGGTTCTCCGCCGTTGTAGAGGTTGCAAGGTATTGCGCTCCCATAAATCCCATTGTCAGACCAACCGTACCCGGTATTAAATGCTCAGGTAATCCTTCGTTGAGATTTTTGTCCAGAAGTTTATTAATGCGGCGTTCGGAAAGCGTACAGAGTTCAGACACGGCCATCGCAAGCATGTCCATTGCAAAGCCTATGCTTTGTCCGTGGAAATTGCCACCATGGATAATCTTCTTACCATCGGGAATGATAATGGGATTATCGTTTGACGAATTTGCTTCTATTTCAATGGTTTTGCAGGCGTTTTCGATCGCCTCTGTTACGGGTGCCAAAATCTGAGGAGTGCATCTGATTGAGTAGACATCCTGCACGTTAATACTTGTTTCGAATACCTGGCCATCTGTTTGTTGCTCTCGTATGCGACGGTGCATGTCTTTACGTAGCACGATATTGGCCGAACCGTGAAAAAGGTTTCGGATGGTTTTCGCTATCCTTTGCTGGCCCGGATGAGGTTTGACGTTGTGCAGGTCGACATCGAAAGCATCATCGATTCCGCCGAAGATTTCCATGGAGAATGCGGCGGTAACACAACCGATGTTCAGCAGCTTGCGTGCACCAAATGCGGCAAAAGCAGCAATCGCGGTCATTGCACTGGTGCCGTTTATCAGGGCGATACCTTCCTTGTAGCTAAGTCGCATGGGGGCAAGATTAGCCCTTTTAAGCGCCTCTCCTGCTTCCATCA
This sequence comes from uncultured Fibrobacterota bacterium, assembly GCA_964419255.1. Taxonomy (GTDB): domain Bacteria; phylum Fibrobacterota; class Chitinivibrionia; order Chitinivibrionales; family CAYFVL01; genus CAZPHU01. The sequence continues at coordinate 54,501 of CAYQOU010000012.1, forward strand.
ATTCCCCTTTGAGGTAAACTTTTCCCTCGCCGATAATCGCAAGCGCGAGGTGAGCAAGATGAATCAGATCGCCTGAAGCGCCTACACTTCCGCATTCCGGAATGTAGGGGGCAAGGCCTGCATTTATCATTTCTTTCATAAGATATAAGAGTTCAACAGATACACCGCTGTAGCCCTTGGCCAGAGTGTTGAGTCGGACCACAAGTGTGGCCAGGGCAACGTAATGTTTTAGTGGATCACCAAGTCCGGCAGCATGACTTCGAATAAGATTGACCTGAAGCGCTTCGATCTCCTCATCCGAAATTATCTTATTACACATCGGGCCAAAGGAGGTGTTGACTCCATAAATAATGCGTTTTGATTCAATTTCATCGGTTAAAAACTGTCTGCTTTGCTTACATCGTGTAATCGCATCCGACGCGATGTCCACCTGCATGTCGCCCACTCCTATGGCAACTATTTCATCAATGGTCAGATCATTTCCGTTGAGCATTACGACTGGTTTTTCAGGCATTTGTTTACTCCGCTAGACAAAAGAAGCTGTTCTTGTTGATAAGAAAATACATTGAATATATTATCAATTGATAGGTGAGTGGGCAAAAAGAGCAGATTTATCCACGATGTATATTCCCATATCCGCCCCGTTCTCCATTGAAAACAAAATCTTTTTATATATGATATACCAGGATGGTCGTGTGCAGAAGTCACTTGTCGCATTAGTGCGGTGTAATTCATATGAGCCGGAGGAGCTGTACAGGGCAGTCCTGAGGGGGCTCGATTTGGTTGGTGGCGCGGGTATATATGCCCGGAAGGGAGAAAAAATCCTTCTCAAACCAAATATCCTCAACGGGTCAGATCCTAACAGGTGCGTCGTAACACATCCCAATGTTCTGGCAGCTGTAACTCGAGCTTTCCAAAAAACAGGCGCACGACTTTCATATGGTGATTCGCCCTGCGTTGAATCTACGCAGGAGGCTGCCCGAAAGGCAGGTTTTGAAAAAGTGGCTGATGAGCTGAATCTGCCACTTTCCGATTTCGAAAATTCGGTATCGTACAAATCCCGTCGAGCATCCTTTTTCGGTTCATTTCCGCTTGCGAAGGCGGTGGTATCAAGTGACGGCCTCATAAGCATCAGCAAGTTAAAGACTCATAATTTTACTCGGATCACCGGTGCGGTTAAGAATCAATACGGCTGCATTTCCGGGCTCCGCAAGGCCCAATATCATGCCCGTTTTCCCATGGTACAGGAGTTTGCCAGATTCGTTGTGGACGTGTGTGCCGCAGCAGGAGTACGCCTGTACATCATGGATGCGATCATGGCGATGGAAGGAGACGGGCCAAACAACGGTACTCCTCGCAAGTTGGGCGTTCTGCTTATGTCGACCGATCCGGTCGCCCTTGATGCTACTGCCTGTCGCCTTATCAATCTGGATCCTTCCATGGTTCCAACAAACACTGCGGGTAAAAAAGCGGGGTTGGGAGAATATGAGGCGGCTATGATCAAGGTTGTGGGGGATTCATTACAGGAGTGTGTTGATAACGGCTTTACAGTGGTCAGGAAACCGCCATTTTCAGTCTACGCTCATGGATTACGCAAACACCTGCAGACCTGGCTTGTGCCCCGCCCTGTTATTGCACGCAGGAAGTGTATAAAATGTGGCAGATGTGTGCACATATGTCCGGTTGAACCAAAGGCTATTGAGTGGTTGGATGGAAGGAAAAAGCCTCCCCGGCACCTCTACTCACGATGTATAAGATGTTTTTGCTGCCAGGAGGCATGCCCGGCCGAAGCTATCTCCATTAAAACCTCTCTTCCGGGTAGAATTTTTCCCGCAATGGTGGAGGTTATGTTTCCGGTTGTCCGCAATACTTTGCACCTGATCAGACGATTGAAAAAAAAGCAGGAGAAGTGACGTGTCGCATGGTACTGATGCATACCTGCCAGGTGAACCACAAAAAAATGACGCGCTGTTTCTCTACGGGGCGTGTCAGAAAAAACCTTTTGTGTATGCATACAGTCAGCAGGATATTGAGGTCGTCTATGGGCCCGCCTGCAAACCTGAACGCGAAATCTATCTGCAACGATGCAAAGATCACAAAATTCCGGTTAGGAGAAGGCGGGGGGGAGGTGGGACAGTAGTTTTATCGCCAGGTATGGTCGTAACGATTGTAGTGGGCAGGCGGCAGGGTGATGAAATGGCAACTTCAATTTTCTCCAGAATCCACAGTGCCCTGATTGAGGTGCTGGGTCTCAATCCCGAGAAGGTGCGGGAGAAGGGGATAAGTGATCTGGCCATAGGAGAAAGGAAAATCCTGGGTAGCTCTTTATACCTGTCTAGAAAACCACCTTATTTCTACTACCAATCGTCTTTGATGGTATGTCCGGATATGTCTCTGATCTCAAACCTTTTGACTCATCCGCCAAAAGAACCTGATTATCGTCAGGGCAGACCACACGATTCTTTCTGTACATGTCTCAATCATGAAGGAATAGGTGTGCAAACCAACCGGGTAACACAGATGATTAACAGAAAATTAACATCGGTTCTTCTCGAAAGAGAAGAACTCCGGAAAATCTCTCGAGGTGGCTGATGCAAGAGATTGATGGATTGAGTTCTGGAAAAGATATTCAACGTCAAAAGAGGCGATTAAACCCCATCGAGAGAAAGACGATCGCCAAAAACAGAGAGCGGGACCTGTCCGCCGATCAGATTGGTGACTTCTGTGAGCGTGGATACACACTCCATGAGATCGCCGATGCTTTGGATTCACCTGTTATGAATGTGGCGAGAGTGATCGAACGGGAGATTCGTAAGGGGAAGGATTACGACACCACTCATTTGATACCGCCGGAAATGTTCTCCTCAATAAGAGATGCTTTTTTTACGATCAACTCTACCAGCATTAAAAAAGTATATGCTTTTTTGGATGGCAGTGCTTCGATGGCACAAATCAGAATTGTTCGCTTGATGTTGCAGTCGCACGGTGGTGAGCAGTTCTGATAAGCTGAAAAGAAATGCTTTTATAACACGTGTATACTATCGTACAGTTTCCATTTCCAGAGCCTCCGAAATGGCCTTGATAAGCCTCGATTCATCGAACGGTTTTTGAAGGAACCCGCCAATTCCTTTGGTAAGAATTTTTTGAGTCTTCTCGGTAAAATCGTATCCGGTGGAAAGAATAGCCCGTACACTCGGGTTGATGCTGCGCATTTCGGTGAGTGTTTCCACACCGTTTTTATATGGCATGATCATATCAAGGATGACCAAATCGATACCTTCGAAATTCTTCTCATAAAATTCGACAGCTTCTAATCCATCGGCACAGGTAAAAACATCATACCCATACGGGGTAAGTAAGGTCTTGAACAAATCTCTGACAATCTCTTCATCGTCGACAATCAGAATCCTTGCTTTGCAGCCTTTGACGGTAGGAACTATATCGGTGCCGGCTTTTTTGCAATCGGGTTGGTCCGCCAGTGGTAGATAAACCGAAAAAGTGGTCCCTTCTCCAAGCTTACTCTTCACTGAAATGTGGCCACCATGACTCTTTATGCTTCCATACACACTGGCGAGTCCTAATCCGGTTCCTTTCCCAACCCCTTTGGTAGTATAGAAAGGTTCGTATATATGTGCCAGGGTAGTTTCGTCCATCCCGATGCCGCTATCGCTTATTGAAAACCGTAGATACATACCGGCCTTTATACCAAATTCTGAGAGTCTCTTTTCGGTATAGTTCATCTGCTCGACTGCTGTTTCGAATGTTAGTATGCCTCCGGAAGGCATAGCATCACGCCCGTTGATAGCCAGATTAATGAGAGCATTTTGTATCTGGGTCGGATCACCGACGATGGTATGTTTCGGAGCGTAGAGATTTTTCCGTATCCGGATTTTCTTGTCTATGGTGCGGTCGAGAATGTTTATCGTTTCTTCAATCACTTTATGCATGTTAACAGGTACCATCTGGTATTTACCTTTACGCGCAAAGGCCAACAACTTGTTTGTAAGATCGGCTGCGCGATCGGTCGCTTTTATGATAGTACAAACGTATTTCTCGAGCTTGGGATCATTTTTTGAATAATTACGTCTGATAATGTTTGCATATCCGCTGATGCCGGCGAGCATATTGTTAAAGTCGTGAGCAATCCCCCCAGCCAGTTGGCCGATGGCATCCATTTTTTGAGAATGGTGAAGCATCATCTCCAGACGTCTTTTATCTTCCAGTTCCCGAATTTGAGATGAAAACTTCAAAATAAGAGCGCACTGGACGGCAAATATGCCGTAGAGATCGAGATATTCCGTACGAGTGGCCCTGAAGAGGATGACTGCTCCACACACTATTTCATCCAGGACAACCGGATAACAGAGAATCTGCCGCATGTGGGTGAGACGGTCAATCTCAGTTAAGTGATTTGCAGGCAGTTGATTGTTGAAAAATGCCTGAAGGTTTGAACACTCCCGGGGGGTGGGGTCCTCTATGAGTTGTGATAACAGGCTGTTATCCTGGAGATTATGCCTGTCTCCTCTGGATAATGGAAGGCGGTGAAAAACCTCATCCGTTACACCGTGATCGGAACATGATATGCCCTGTACTTCATATTGGGTATAATCTCTATCAAACAGGACAATGGAAACAAACAATGATTCGGAAATTTCAAGAGCATAATCGCACAGCCTCTGAAATATGGCATGCTCATCGTACTGAGCGATCAATCCCTCCAGACTGTCTCCTATCATCCTGAGTTTCTGTCGTTCTTCCAGAACTTTACCGATAGAGAAGGTAATGCCGTAGCGTCTTATTCCGTAAAAAGTAACCGCGCAAAGAACCGAAATACTCAGTGCGCCTAGACGAGGGGAGTCGGAAAAACCAAATAGTGAAGGAGCAATATTGGTCAAAAAAACGATGCAGATGCTGAAAAGGCTGCCGATTCCGATTATTCCGGCTTCGCTTCTTCTGTTCGGAAATGACACAGATACCAGCATGATTGCCGGTATTAAAGCACCGATAACAACAAGAGCTGAAAAAATGATAATTCCAAGTCCAGATGTATAATGATAATCGATTGCTCCCATGCTGAAAGACTTGTACATGAATTGAGGATAGATCAAAGATATTACATATACCGAACCCAGAATGAGTCCAAAAGAGATCTGTACCTGCTTCTCATATAAGAAACGTTTACTCTTCTTAACGGTCGCGTTATATACGCTGATGAGCATATGAAACGCAAAGCACGGATTGAATAGGTAGAGAGGTGAGATGGAAACCACCAGCATTAAAAGGCTCTGTTCGGATAAATCGGGGTAAAGAACTCCGGTGATTGCATCTTTTACCGACCAGAGAAACGTATAAAACAAAAAGAGTGCAAAAGCCCGTGAAGGTTTTGAATAGTTGAAACGATGGGAAAGAAAGAAGATAAGTGCGAAGCTGTAACAGGCGGAAAAAATTGTGACAAGAAAGTAGTAGTTCTTTAGTATGAGAGATGTCATATCATGTTCCTTTAATGCCTGTCTTGATGGCTGAGAAATCGACCATCAAAAATAAATACAGGGGTAATTCAAACAGCTTAAGAGTATTTCTTTGCAGTAGATTAGAAACTGTTTAAACCAATAATATCATTCAAATGAAGAAATTTAAAGGGAAATGGATAATTTCTACTGGGCGATAGTGATACTTTAAAATATTTGGTGGGAATAGCTTTTTCCAAGATAATGGTTTTTATGATCTTAATTTCAATAGGGTTTCGGATACGAAATACGATGCATGCCGAGTTTTTCGCATGCGCCGAAGGATGTTATGACCTGAATTGAACCGCTTTGAGCCGATGAGCCGCGCGAGCCATCGAGGGTAGAACGGATTAAAAGTCGCGCTGAGTACCCACCGACGCTTTTCGGGCTTGCTCAGGCTCGCATGGCCGATTGTGTGATTCGCCGCGAGAGAATCGCTCTTTTCAGGTATGTCCTGGTGCAAGATGTATATCATCCACCATGGGTGGTGGAGGTGAAGGGGTGATTCGGGCATGAGAAAGACCGAATCACTCGAAAAATCCGATCAATTGGACTTGCAGCACCGAAAGCCGGTTTGAGGCTTTGCTGTACCTCCTACACCCGGTGATATCGTCTGACACTTTGAATATGGTCCGCCCATGAGCATGGGCCGATTGTTTTTACCAACAACCCACTCGAAAATATTGCCGGTCATATCATAGATGCCGAACTTGCTGATGCATCTGTACCTGCTGCCGGATGTTTCCACCTTTTGTGCACCTTCTGTATTACATATTTCTTCGTCAAAAACCCATCCATACGGATAGGTATACTCTTCCAATCCGCTACAGGCGTACTGCCATTCTTCAACCGTGCAGAGTCTTTTACCCTGTTGTTCGCAAAGCTTCTGAGCTTCATCAAATGAGATGTTTCCTTTGGGGGGTACCCCTTTCTTGTTAGGATACTCATATTTATCGACACACACTTTCAGGAAGGGACGGTCGGTTTTTCCCGGTGGGATATCAACCAGGCTCATGCTTTCGTCACAGAAAAGAGTCTTGGCATATTTTTGGATATTAGATTCGTATGATGACTTGGAATGCCTTATTACTCGGGCAATCTGAGTATGCTCATATTGCAAGGTGTTTCCCGATGGCGTTTCGAGTGTCAGGCTTTTTGCATCATTTGCCTTGATAAATCCAACCTGAACGACTGGTGGAAGCTGCTTCCCATATTCATCGGTCTTCGTACTGAAAACATACACCGTATCGAGAGGACCGCGTGACTCCGGCGTTTTCCTTTTTTCTTTCTTATCGGAATCATCGACAGCTGTTGCGATCTGTTTAATGATTTCGCGAGCAATAGGAACAACCGATCCATCGATATTCAGATAAAGAGTCTCATCACCCACGTCCTGAATCTTACCACGAAATACAGTTCCGGAGGTAATGGTTACGTCAATTTTTTGGGATTTGTTATTCAATTTCTGTATGTCTTCGTAGGAAAGAGCCTGACCATTTTTATTTTGTTCTGCTGCATCCTGGACAGATTTTTTAGGGGCTTCCAATAATTTATACTTGAGAATAAGCGTCCCTCTGAACTTATAGGGAGTGCCATCCTGCTCGATTATCAGGGAGGTGTCATTCTTCATTTCTACCACCCCCTCAAGAACATCTCCAGTCGTTAACTTCATCCTGTATTTTCCACCAAGCTGGATAACACTAAGGTCCTGTATAGCTCCTGCCGGCTTGAAAAGGAGAATGACCAGGCAGATCACAACCGATACTCCGGATTTCATACTATCTCCTCATAAAACGTGTGCGTCGCTTAATCATCTTCATTTAAGTTGAACTTCCGTATTTTACCCCCGAATTGATCGGCTCTGAGCGGATGAGTCGTGCAATCTCTTATGGTATTAAGGATTGTGCGGATCGCCGCGAGAGAATCTATAAATTCAGGTTACAAGCAATTTCTCATATACAAACATATCAAATGCCATATAAAGATAAAAAATTGTTTTAGTTTTACGTATGTACTTTAATGATTTATAGGAAAATTGGCATTATCGGCATTTTTGTCGGTTTTCTCGTCGGCAGCCCTTTATTCCGCGGAAGTGACTGTCACAGTGTATTTTTAGTTCATCGAACGGAGCAAAATCCTTGTGTTTACAAGCCATTGGCAGGTTGTATTAACTCGAAAAAAGGAGTCTTTTGTATGGCTGCAGGAAAACAGGTGGTTATGTTTGGCCCTCCGGGAGCAGGAAAAGGAACTCAGGCTGCAAAGCTTGTTGAGCTGATTTCGGTCCCGCACATATCGACAGGAGATATGTTTCGGTATCACATAAAAAATGATACTGGTCTTGGTAAAACAGCTAAAGAGTATTCGAATCAGGGAAAACTTGTCCCAGACGAAGTGACTATAGCGATGGTGCGCGAGCGGTTGAGTCGTGATGATGTAAAAGAGGGTTTTCTGCTCGATGGTTTTCCCAGAAGTGTTCCACAGGCAGAGGCTCTGGACAAAATGCTGCCCGAGCTGGGTCTTGGCCTCGACCATGTGGTCAATATTGCGGTTGCCGATGAGGAAATAAAGCAGCGTCTGGCCAAAAGGGCTACAATAGAAGGACGTGCGGACGATGCAGATGCATCGGTTGTGCAAAATCGTCTGGACACCTATAAAAGTCAGAGTGAGCCATGCCTCGAATACTATCGCCCCCAAGGTATCGTACGAGATATAAACGGCCTCGGAACGATAGACGAAGTATTCGACCGCATCAAAAAGATTTTCGAGTAATTCCGATAACCCGGAGCGGAAATGGGAATCCCTCCGGGCTTTTTTGTGTATAATTTCGTTAGTGCTTAAACCTTTGTACGGAGCTGCTTGTCAGGATACGGTCTGGCTTCGGCAACTTCCACCGCGCTCAGCACGGGCCGCTCAGCCTGCGGTCGCTTCTTCTGTTGTATTCTGCTCCAGGAAAAAGGGAGGGGGGCATCCCGTTTGCGGGACGGGAGGCGCGGAAGAACCGTTTCTGGGGGCAGAGAGGCTGAAAAGCTGATTGCCTACACGTTTAATTCTTCTTTTTTCATTTTTCTCATGAACCGTTGCTGCTTCCATTCGTAAGAGCCGAAAACTCCCAGAAGGACGGCCAGTATAATCATGGGGAGCTGAAGAACGGAAGCCGGCAAAAAATATGGCAGAAGAAACTGCTGCCTGAACATTCGCATACCCGGGATCATAAGAAGTGCTTCTCCCAACAGTTTTACAAACCAGAGGATGCCCGCAAGAGGCCAGCAGTCCGAAGAGAGGAAGGCTGCTCCTGTGGCGGTGATCAAGGAAAGGTAAAAAGAAAAGATACCGCCAAGGAACATGATCTGTCCGGGATTATAATGAACCGTTTTTGAACCCCATCTTTTCCGTTGCTCGAAAACCCCACGGAGTGTCGGCGTCGGCGTGGTTGTAACGGCCCCCCTGGTGTCGGTCATGTATCGTAGTTTCCAGCTCTTGTCACGCCAGATACGCTGCAGAAGCAAATCATCATCTCCGGACACAAGCTCCTGCACAGTACTATATCCATCGATTTGCTTGAAAATAGATTTTCGAAATGCCAGATTATTGGCATTGGAATTCAGTGGAAATCCTGCACCTATAGCGGCAGCCGAAACAATACCATGAGAGAGAAATTCGATTGCCTGAAATCCATACAGAAGCGGTGAGATAGTGGTGTCACGATGATATGTTGTGATTCCCTGCACCAGGCCGACATTTTCTTCGAAGTGGCAATCGATAGATTCAAGCCATCTCTCACCCACCACGCAATCGGCGTCGGTGTATACAATTATCTCATTTTTCGCAATACTGATAGCCTGGGTTAGAGCGTTTTTCTTTGGACTGCACGCGATTGGAAGCGTTGTAATGTCGATAATATAAAGATTTTCAAACTCCTGCCGGAGCTTCTCAAGAATCTGTCGGGTAGCATCGATAGAGCGGTCATTTGCTACTATGACTTCATATCTCGACGAATCGACAGACTGTTGCATTAAAGATCTGATACATCGCTCTATCGATTTCTCCTCATTGCGTGCTGCGATAATGACTGAAAAGCGGTGACCGTGCGGATTGGTGGACCGGCTGTTTCGAGAGAGGCCTCGTCTGAGGTAGAGAACAGAACCTAAGTACCATATTCCAAAAAACAAGCATACACATGTAAGAACAAACGAAAACTGCATCATGCCGCTCTCACCAGGTTACCACTTATACCGGGCGGCGATTGGGAATCGTCGTCCCTGTCCGAATGCTTTCGGGGTAACTTTCAACCCGGTAGCAGCCTGGCGTCGTTTGTATTCATTTTTCTTTATGGCATCGACTATCCACCTAACATGTTCGCTGGAAAAACCTTCCGCAATTATCTCCTCACTCGAGGCACCTTCCTCGATAAGCCTGGTAAGAATAGCATCCAGGATGTCGTATGGGGGCAGTGTGTCCTGATCTTTTTGATTCGGACGCAGCTCTGCGGAAGGTGGCTTGGTTATAGTTTGGCGGGGAATTACTTCGGTCGTACGGTTGATGTGTCTGGCTATATCGTATACCATTGTTTTGGGAAGATCTGATATGACGCTCATCCCGCCGTTCATATCTCCATACAACGTGGAGTATCCTACCGCAATTTCACTCTTGTTTCCTGTTGCAAGAAGCAGCGAACCGAATTTGTTGGATAAAGCCATCAATAAGTTTCCACGTATTCGCGCCTGAAGGTTCTCTTCGGTGACATCAGCTTTCCGATTGCCGAAATGTGGCTGAAGAGTCTCGAGATAAGGAGCGTACATCGACTCTATTGGAATGATCTTAAAAGATATACCCAGGTTGTTGGCAAGTGCCTGGGCGTCCTTCACACTACCATCGGAAGAGTAGCGCGAGGGCATTGCGACACCCGTGACGTTTTCAGCACCAAGAGCTTTTACCGCCAGGGCGCAGGTGACGGCGGAATCGATACCACCGGAAAGACCAACGAGTGCCGATGGGAAACCACACTTGCGCAGGTAGTCTTTGATACCAAGCACAAGCGCATCATGCACCATCGTAATTTTATCGAACACAGGCATCTGTTGGCGTGGCGCCAATTTCTTGGTATCAACAATCCTGACGGACTCAGAAAAGGACGGCAGCATCGTGCGTATCTCCCCTTCATCATCAAAAACCATACTGGTTCCGTCGAAAATGAGTTCATCATTGCCGCCAACCTGATTAACGAACACAAAAGGAATCTTGTGTTTACGGGCATGAGTCTGGATAAGTGAAAAACGCTGACGTTCCTTGTTTACATGGAAAGGAGAAGCCGAGATGTTAATGAAAAGGGAAGCCCCCTTTTCTGCCAGATATTCGACAGGGTCGAAACTGTAAAGGTTCCTATCCCCCATCGTAACGCCATTCCAGGCATCTTCGCATATGGTGATCCCCAGCGTTTCACCCTTGTATTCAAACGTGCTGATCTGTGGTGCAGAATCAAAATACCGTGTCTCATCGAAAACATCGTAGCTGGGCAGCAGGCTTTTATTCTGGTGGAAAGGAATACAGCCATTATCGACAAGAACAGCTGCATTGAAAAGTCCTTTCCCATTGGGCAACGCATCCGGTAACGCGATCCCCGTGAGAATGCCGGTACGGGGAAAAGAACGACTCAGATCACAGAGCCGATCCAAGGCTGAGAGTCCGTCTCGAATAAACCACTTGTGTTCAAGCAGATCCCGTGGAGGATATCCTTGCAGATATAATTCGGGAAATACGAGAAGGTCGGGTTTTTCCTGAGCGGTTTGGTCGAGAATCTGGGCAATACGCTGTGTATTGCCCTCGATATCACCCATAATCGGGTTTAGCTGACAGATCCCTATTTTCATACTGATTGTTTGGGAATAATAAGCGATTCACCGGTCATCTCGGCCGGTTTAGGAATACCAATAATATCCAGAATAGTTGGTGCGATATCCGCAAGCTTACCATTTTCACGAATGGAAACGTTTTCCATTCCAACAATGGTCAGCGGGACGGGATTGGTTGTATGAGCTGTCATCGGCGAATCATCAGATAATGTAGTCTGATCGGCATTTCCGTGATCGGCACAGAGAATGCAGACGCCTCCTTTTGCCATAACCGCCTCGACTACATCATGCACACAGGTATCGACCGTCTCCACCGCTTTTATGATAGCATCGTACACGCCGGTGTGACCTACCATGTCACAGTTGGCGAAATTTGTAATCACAACGTCGTATTTATCGCTGTTAATGCCTTCAACAAGTTTGTCGCGTACTTCGTATGCGCTCATCTCAGGTTTCATCTCGTAGGTTGCGACTTTGGGGCTGTTGACCAGAACGCGATCTTCATTTTCAAAAGGGGCATTTCTCTGACCATTAAAAAAGAACGTTACGTGGGCATATTTTTCGGTTTCAGCACACCGGAACTGTTTCTTTCCGGCCTTTGCCAGAACTTCTCCCAGTATGTTTTTGTTCTCCATCTCGGGAAAGGCCTCTTCAAAGTGTCCGTTGTCGTAGTAGTGAGTCATCGCAACAAAATGAATGTTGTGCTTGACAGTCGGAAACTCGTTGAAATCGGGCTCGACGATTGCCCTGGTCAACTGTCGGGTGCGGTCGAAACGGAAATTAAAGAAAATCATCACATCATCTTTCCCTGCTCCGTGAAAATCTATAAGGCGGGGCTTAATGAACTCATCCGTTTCACCGGCGGCATAGGCATCATCAATACCATTTTTCCAGCTATTCACCTGTTTACCCTCACCCTGTATGAGGGCGCGATATGCCAGCTCGGTCCTGTCCCAGCGGGTATCTCTGTCCATCGCGAAATAGCGCCCTATGAGGCTTGCAACCCGCCCGACTCCTACGCGATCGATACCTTCCTGAAGAAACGTGAGATGCTCGTGTGCCGATTTAGGCGGTGTGTCGCGACCGTCGGTCAGAGCGTGAATCAAAACGTTATCGAAATTCATTTTCTTACAAAGCTCCAGAAGAGCATGACAGTGTCGGGTTACCGCGTGTACTCCTTCCTCCTGAATCAGTCCAATAAGATGGAGCGTGGAATTGCGTTGCTTTGCTTTTTCGATTGCTCCAACAAAGGCTTTGTTACTGAAAAAATCTCCATCCGAGACGCTTTTGTCGATTCGTGTCAGACTCTGGTACACTACCCGTCCCGCCCCGATGTTCAGGTGCCCAACTTCACTATTGCCCTGATATCCTTGGGGCAGCCCGACGCTCAGACCGGAGGTCTGTACAATTGTCGTCGGCCACTTTTGCTGATAAGCATCGGTGAATGGCGTTTTTGCCGATGAAATTGCATTGCTTTTTCCTTCAGGGGCGCTTCCCCAGCCATCGCGAATGATTAGACATACCGGTCGGTGCATTATAATTACTCCTTAAAATCTTATGATGGAATTTACACCCGTGCAGGTAAATCCCCTTTATGTCGATAGTTTATGAACTCTCTGAGATAAAACGGACGAAAGGAAAGTATACATCTACCTTACCTTGGATATGACAGCTACCTTTTGGTCTTTGCCGCTTACGCCTCAACCTTCCGCAATGGAGGGGAGAGGAAATTATGACAAACGAACAAACTGTCTTTTCTGAACAGAGATTACTTGTTTCTTTTATCTTTTTTGCTCTGCTCTCCCTGTGAAAGGCGAGCTTTTTTCTGAAAGTCCCAGCTTTGAATCTGACCGGTTCCCTGACAAGCCCAGCATTCACCGACGCCATCACAATACCGGCATTCCGAACTGCCCTTACAGTAGGGGCACTCTTCCTCATAGCTGACGCCTTTTATATTCTGATCGGGAATATTGGTGGTACTTGTTTTGCGAACGCCGGTACCATTACAGAAGTTACATTTTCTCGACCCCTGGCAATAGCTGCATGTTCCAGAATTTTTGGAACAAAACGGGCACTCTTTTTCATCATAGCGAGCCCGGCGGGTGTCGGTACGAGCGCAGGAAGCTGCGGCTAAGGCGGCGAGACTGGCGACAAAATTTCGTCTTTTCATTTCATTAACCCTCATCAGACAATAAATGGTGCTCTTGTTATTTTTTAGCTCAGAGCATGTGCTGGCGCGAAAATAGTAACTAAATATAGCACATACCCTGCTGAATACGAAAACAATATTTCCTTTAGTACGGATGCGTAACATATTTTATATACGTAAAATTATTTGCACTGTCACACTCATGCTAACTGGAAAGGAAAGAATATATGCGCTCCTTCCGTTTACCCGGCCCCGTCGGAATGATTATCCCGCTGAGTTTTATTCTTATTTCAGCAGTTCATCATGACAACAAAGAGTTTTTCGAGCATACTGTACGAAAAGGCGAGAGTGTCAGTCTCATCTGCATCGATCATTACGGCCAATATACACGTGAGATGGGGGCCGCAATCAAAGAATCGAATCCTGCAATTTCCGATATAAACATAATCCATATTGGTCAGAAGCTCAAACTTAAAAACCCTGACTACAACACCGCTTCGAAAACGGAGCAGTCTTCCGGTGAGCACCCCCTTTTCCAAAAGAATGTAAAAGTGACCCAGGGAGTCGTTACCTATGTCGAGGGTACGGCATCGATTATTCCCAGAGGACAAAATTCGAAACAAACTCTCAAGACAAATACAATAGTCAAGCCGGGAGATCTGCTTGAAACGGCATCTAATGGTCGTGTAGAGCTTATAATCAATCGTGAGTCAGTGGTGCGTATGCGTGAGAATACGCAAATGAATATTGAGGCATTCAGAAATAATGCTAAAAACAGCAAAAAAACATCGCTGGGATTTTCGTTCGGCACCGTCTGGACCAAGATGAGAAAATTCACGGATAAGGTGAGTCGTTTCCAGCTTGAGTTGCCGAATGCCGTTGCCGGTGTGCATGGAACCGTCTACCAGACAGTCGTTGATCCGGGTAACGGATCGGAAGTAAAAGTCTATGAAGGGGAGGTTGCGGTATCCGGTAACCAGAAGGCAGATAATAGTGATGAGGCGGGCAATCATCCTGCCGGTGTTCAGGAAGTTACAGGTCCCGATGAAATACCCGGACCGCATGAAGTATCCATGGAGGAGTGGGTGCATATCGTTACCTCTATGCAAAAGATACGTATAGGTGAAGATGGTATACCGGGCAAGCCGCAATCTTTTACCAAAGAAGCAAACGATAGCTGGGAGAAATGGAACGAAGAAAGAGATAAGCGAATAGCTGAGATTTTCGGGGAGATATAGGCATGCCGATAAAGAAAACCGTGGCTTTAAGCCTCGGAACCATTTTGTTTTTTACGGTATTGTTCGTTTTCCATTTCTTCTTTCCGGTTATCGAGCATGTGTTCTACGATTTCAACATTTCTTTTGCCGCCAAGGAAATACCGGATTCTGTGGTGATTGTGGGGATCGACGACGAAAGTATTTCCAGTATCGGCGGGTTTCCCTGGCCTCGGAGCACCATGGCCAGTCTGGTCGAAAAGATCCAGCAGGCCCGCCCGGGGGCTATTGCTTTGGATTTCTTTTTTCCCTACCGAGATGAGCCGGATCATAACGATAGTCTGGAGGCTGTTTTCTCCCGCATTCCGAAGCTGGTGCTTCCTTTCAGGGCGGGAGAGATAGGCGCTGACCAGCCAAAACGGACTGCTGCAGTTCCTCCGCAGGCGCTCAAACATCGGTTCATGATGATTACCAGGCAGGAGAAACTGGGGATGCATACCCTCTATTCCACAAACCGGATTAATGTCGCCGATCCGCGTTTTTCCAAGCATGCCCATCGCAGTGGATTCGTGAATGTCTCAACAAATCGTACCAGCCAGAAGCTCAGAGAGGTTATACATGTGATAAAGGCCGGCAAAGAGTATTACCCGTCATTTGCCCTTGCCTCGGTAGCCTCTTATCTGGATGTTAAGCCGCAGGAGTTTGTACTCGATGGTCGTCCTGCAGTGCAGGTCGGAAAACATAAACTGCCTCTAACAAGCTACGCCGCATCGGCTCTGGTGAATTTTAGGGGGCGTCCGGGGACAATCGAGACAGTTTCGGCATCCGATGTGATGTCGGGAAAGATCCCGTTCAGCAAATTGCGTGGGAAACTGGTGTTTGTAGGAATCACCGATTTAGCTGCGGCTCCGGATCTTTTCATAACCCCGGTGGGCGGGAAATTCCCGGGAGTTGAAATCTGGGCTACCGCGGCTGCGGATGTAATGCAAAATGCCTGGATCAAACCACTCGGGAAATCGCTGTCATTCATACAGTGGTTGCTCGTGCTAGCAGTTTTCCCAGGGTTGGCTATCTTTATTCCAAACCGAAAAAAACATCTGGCTCTTATTATAGGCTGTGGTGTGATGATTGGTGCAGGTGTGCTGAGTTTTGTTTTGTTTCGTAGTGCGCATACTTTCTGGAATCCGGGTTTTCATGTATATGCGTGGTTTTTTTCGCTTCTCTGGCTTGCCGCTCAGAAAGCAGATCCATCCCTGGCAGAATCCGGTGGTATCGATCTGGAGCCGATACAGAATGGAAATGATAGCTTACCACCGCCGAATGAATCTGATTTCATAAAGGCAATTCCCGATACGGCAACTGCCCAGCACGTGATGAAGAATATTGAAGTAAGTATACCGATGCCGGCGATGGAAGTGCCCACGGGCACGATGGTTGAAGATGATTTTATGGAAGGGTATACCGCAGAGGGACTTTCCGAGCAGGCCAATGAAGTGATCGCCCAATTCCAGAATCTGGCAGGGGGGCGGATAATAAAACTGCTTGGTGGTGGAGGGATGGCGGATGTTTACCTTGTTTGGAATGCCCGCATGGATGTATATAGGGCGATCAAAGTGATAAAGCCGGGCCAGTCTTCACAACTTCTTGAGCGGTTCGAGACCGAAATCCGCATATTTGCCAATCTCAATCATCCAAATATCGTGCAGTGTTATAATGCCGGTGAATGGTTTGGGCTGCCCTATCTTGAGATGGAGTTTATTCCCGGAGCCGCAATGGATCAGGTGCTTGGTAAATGCAGGTGTCTTTCTCCGGAACAGACTCTTTCGATAGGGATCCTTGTCTGCCGGGCTTTGCATTACGCCCATCAGCGTACGGTGTCCGTGTATGGCCAGACATACAAAGGTGTTATACACCGCGATCTCAAACCGGCCAATATTATGCTTAGTCGCTCGGGCGCAATAAAACTGACCGATTTTGGCATCGCCCGCCCACAGGCTGTAAGTTTGCATACAATGGATTCAGGGAAGGTCGTTGGAACACTACCTTACCTTGCTCCTGAGCAGCTTGATGGCAAAGAGCTTGGTCCCTACACCGATATTTACGCATTGGGAGCGACGCTGTTCGAACTGGTTACCGGAGAGCGGGCTTTTCCTCAAAATGATATCACCACACTGGTGAATGCCAAGACACGGGGCGAGATACGGCGACCACCGGCTTTATCGAATATTCCCGTTTCGCTGGTGAATGTGATCGATAAAGCGATGGCAAAGCGCCCGCAGGATCGCTTCGAGTCGGCTCTGGCTATGGGACGGGAACTCGAACGCGTACTCAAGGCGCAAAACAGGATAGCAGATACCCGTTTTCTCACCAGCCTTGTCAAAAAGTTCTGGAGCTGATAAAGACAGCCAGAATATACAAAGAATCCGTCCGCTCAAAAAGACGGATTACATCCGTACATATGTAAAACATACAGGGCTACATATATGCCGCACGTTTATCTTGAGATAGTTAAAGGACAAGACCAGGGGCGATTATTTAAAATTACTGAAGGTGCGAACAGCATCGGGCGAGATAAAAATAACGCTATTGCGTTTCCACTGGAGAGAAGCGTTTCCGGGCATCACGCCATTTTGTATCTGTCCGGTGAGAATATCAGGATACAGGACCTGCAGAGTACAAACGGATTGTATCTTGATGAGAAAAGAATTGCCGAATCGGACTTGCATGAAGGGGCAGTTGTCGGGTTTGGCAAGAAAGGACCACGCCTATCGGTGATCATTTCAGATCACGAAATGAATACCGGAGTTCAGTCGCTGTCTGGTGAGTTTGCTGGAAGGCGCAATCATGCATCACCTTATGCAGATGGGGATCAGTTTGCTCAGAAAGATCATCAGGTATCTTCAGCCGCTTCTTTTTCGCCAGATGACAATGTTTCCTTTAAAGATGATATTCCGCTGAGTAATGCCTCCTTTCAAAACAATTCGGGCTGTGGGAACGATTCGCCTCTGAATGAGGGGCAATTTACCGGAGGCTCTTCTCTTGTTGATGATGCTCCTCTAAGTAACGCATCTTTTCAGGATCCGCATCCGGGGGGAAGCGATACTCCTCTGAGCAATTCCTCCATTCAGAGTGATTCGTCCTTTGAAGGAGAACCGTTAAGTAACGCTTCTTTTCAGAACAAATCTTCTTCCGACTATGATACTCCTCTGAGTAACGCATCTTTTCAG